>CAYMZZ010000007.1:0-128099 GCA_964395095.1 uncultured Citrobacter sp. | reverse complement strand
CAGGGGCGACATACGTTAAGGGTGGGCGCTAGCCCACCCACGAAACATAATCATCAAGCCCCGCAGGGGCGACATACAATAACCGCAACTCTCTATATATCCTATCCCAAAAAAGGTGCAGCTCATTAGGGCATCCATCATCCGCGTTGATCTGCGCCACTGGCAATCAACATCCTACTCCCTACTTCCCACTTTCTACTTTCTACTTTCTGTCACTCAAGATCTACCAATAGCCCTCTCCCACAGAGCAGAAATCCTCCCGTTTCACGCCTCACGATTCACGATTCACGCTTCACGCCTCACGCCTCACGATTCACGCCTCACGCCTCACGATATCCACCCATAAATCCACGCTCCCAACACTGCGCCCGCAATCGGCGCCAGCACCGGAACCCAGGCATAGGCCCAATCGGAATCACGCTTGCCGCGAATGGGTAACAATGCATGGGCTATGCGCGGACCCAAATCACGCGCGGGATTGATGGCATAACCGGTAGGACCTCCCAACGACAGACCAATAGCCAGTACGAGGAAAGCAACGGGTAATGCATCTAAAGCACCCAGGCTTCCGCTGGGCTTCGAAATCACCAGAGCGCCAAGCATCAATACCACGGTGCCGATGAATTCGGTGATAAAATTATAAACCGGCTTGCGCTCGGCGGGTGCCGTACAAAACACCGCCATTTTCAGGTCGGCATTGCCGGTACTGTCGAAATGAGGTTTATAGCTCAGCCAGGCCAGCACGGAGCCGGTAAAGGTTCCGAGGAACTGGGCGGCAATATAGGTGCCCAGCAAACTGCTGTCGAAATCGCCGGTGCTGGCCAGCGCGATGCTTACTGCCGGATTAATATGGCCGCTGCCTCCCAGGTGCACGGAGGAGTATACCCCCACAAACACGGCCATCGACCAGCCAAAAGCGATCACGATCCAGCCGCCGGAATTGCCTTTAGTGTTGTTTAAAACAACATTGGCCACCACGCCGGATCCCAAAAGGAGCAAGAGGGTACTGCCAACAAATTCACCCAAAAATGGACTCATAGCAATCGTTGTTTAGGTATCGAAATGGTTTTCGTTTCAATCTATATCTTCTGTCCAGGCCTGGGCCGCACGCACCGCGCGCTTCCAGTCGCGCTGCAATGTTTTCCGCTGCTCGCCTTCCATCGACGGTTCAAAGCTGCGATCCTCCTGCCAGTATTGTTTTACTTCGGCTATATCAGACCAATAGCCCACAGCCAGTCCGGCCAGGTAGGCCGCACCCAGTGCCGTGGTTTCCGTTACGCTGGGCCGCACCACTTTGGTATTGAGTATATCGCTCTGAAACTGCATCAACTGGTTATTCACGGTCGCGCCGCCGTCCACCCGCAATTCACGTATGGGCAAGCCCGCATCGGCTTCCATGGCTTTCAGCAGGTCCATCGATTGAAAAGCAATACTCTCCACCGCCGCACGCGCCAGGTGGGCATCTGAACTGCCACGGGTTATTCCCACTACCACACCCCTTGCATGCTGGTTCCAGTATGGGGCACCCAGGCCGGTAAAGGCTGGTACCAAATATACTCCACCATTGTCGTTCACTTTCGCACAAAGTGCTTCCACATCCGATGACTGCTGAATAATATGCAAACCATCGCGCAACCATTGTACCACCGCACCACCAATAAATACACTTCCCTCCAGGGCATACTGCACTTTATCGCCCAATTTCCAGGCTATGGTTGTGAGGAGGTTGTTTTGGGAAGCAACAGGCTTTTCACCCGTATTCATCAGCATAAAACAACCGGTGCCATAGGTATTCTTCACCATACCGGGCTCCGTACACATTTGCCCAAACAGGGCCGATTGCTGATCGCCGGCAATACCGGCCACCGGAATACCCGCGCCGGATACCAGGGTATCGGATTCGCCATATACTTCGCTGCTCGACCGCACCTCTGGCAACAGCGATACAGGAATATTAAATAGCTTCAGTAATTCCTCATCCCATTTCAGCTCATGGATATTAAAGAGAAGTGTGCGGGAGGCATTCGACACATCGGTGGCATGCACTTTTCCATTGGTCAGCTTCCACAGCAGCCAGCTATCGATCGTGCCAAAGCAGAGTTCCCCTTTTTCAGCACGAGCCCTGGCGCCTTCCACATGATCGAGTATCCACTTCAATTTTGTTCCGGAAAAATAAGCGTCCGTCACCAGGCCGGTCTTGCTGCGGATCTTCTCTGCCATTCCCTCTCTTTTCAGTTGATCACAATAGGCGGCGGTACGACGGTCCTGCCACACGATTGCAGGACAGATGGGCTTATGTGTTTGCCGATCCCAAACCACGGTGGTTTCGCGTTGGTTGGTGATGCCGATGGCGGCAATATCGCGGGCGCTAAGTCCCGCCTTCAAAATAGCTTCTGTAGCTACGCCCAGTTGCGTACTCCAAATCTCATTGGCATCATGTTCTACCCAACCAGGCTGTGGAAAATATTGCGTGAATTCTTTCTGTGCCGTCGCGACTATTTTCCCATGCTTATCAAATAAAATAGCCCGCGAACTGGTGGTTCCCTGGTCAAGGGACAAAACAAATTTTGACATCACAATCGTTTAGCAGTTTATAAATTACCGATTCTAACTAGTTGATCACTTTGAACCCACAACCGCTCGTCTGCGTTCATCAGCGCAATCAATCTGCGAAAATCTGCGGGAAATCTATTGTGAACTTAGAGCAGTCCTAAAGTGCGGAATCGTTTCCCGCAGATTTTCGCAGATTTGCGCAGATATATATTCAAAACTCACGATTCACGCCTCACGATTCACGCCTCACGATTCACGCCTCACGATTCACGCCTCAGGATTCACGCTACCAATAACCCGCTCCTACGGAGCGGAGGTCTATCGAAGGTTTTATTGATAAGGAACTCTTACTCTACTCCCTACTCCCTACTTCCTACTTACTACTTACCACTCTCTACTCCAAGAAATTTGCAAAATCTGTTATTATTCCATCTACCCCCAACTCTTTCAAGCGCTTTATTTCTTCCTTTGTATTCACAGTCCAGGGAATCACTTTCATGCCGAGCTTATGGCAGGCTTCCAGCAGTTCCTTCGTCACCAGGGAATAATGCGGACTGTAGCTGCCCGGTATATAGCCCAGCTCTTTTAGTTGCTGATCAAAGCTGCGTTTGTCGTTGCCACCAATCAGCACGGCTGTTTCGATATCGGGATGCTGCTGGTTCAATATCTGAAGTGGGCGAAAGTCGAAGGATTGCAGGTAGCAGCGTGCTTCCAGGTTCCTGGAACGAACCACTTCCACCAGTTTTTCCACGACTTCATGGATGGGTGGTTGTTTGGTACCGTCGTAAGCGGGACTTGCCTTCAACTCGATATTATAATATATCACTTTCCCCTTGCGTTTCGCGTAGGCATCGCAGGAATCAATCAACTCGGAAAGCAAGGGCTTGTAGGTAGCTATTTTTTCCTGCAAAGGGAAACCGGGATGATGTTTCCGTCCCACATCATACTTGCGAATACTGTCATAATTCATATTGTACAGCAAATGCTTCTGGGCTTCTTTCGCGCTCAGTGAATCACCCTGCGGGGTAAGGCTGAAATCCTGATGAAAGAATACATCGTGCGACACAACCACCTGCTTGTCTTTCGACATCACCACATCCAGTTCCAGGGTATGCACGCCTTCGTCAATAGCCCTGTACATGGAAGGAATGGTATTCTCGGGCGAAAGTCCGCGGATACCGCGATGCCCTTCCTTATTGAACGGAGGATGCACAAAACGCGTAGGCCTCGCGTGCTCCAGCACCAGGGGAATCCAACGCTGATAGCCATTCGCATTCAGGTGCAGGCCGTCATAGGTGAGATTTTTATCGAGCCTGCCTTCCTTATCAAGAAAATGCGGATAGAGATCAATCAGGAATACTCCCTCCTCTTTGGCAATTTTTTTCAAACCCTGATTCACCGCCTTAATCTTATCATCCTTATTAAAATGATTCTTTTTGGGAAAGCTGTTATTAACCGGCAAAAGCGTTTGCAGGTAAATATAAGTTCGCGGCGATTCCTGCTTAATGCGCTGTACAATAGTCAGGTGATTCCGGAGTATAATATCGACGGGAATATCGCGGGCAATATCGTTAATGCCGATCAGGATAAATACTTTGGAAGGCTGCCCCTCCGTCACTTCATCCAGGCGCTCCAGTACACCAAATGTAATGTCGCCAGAGATGCCCCTGTTGCGCGCATGCGGCATCTGCAGCAATTCATGCCATTCGTTATAATCGGTAATACTATTGCCCAAAAAAATGACATCATGGGGCGAGTTCGCGAAATTCCGGAACTGCGAAAGCTTGAATTCGTATTGATTGGGGCGATAGGTACTGTCCCAACCCGCCTTTTGTGCTTCACCAGAAATGACCGCCAAAACAAGTGTAATCAGAAAAAAACCTCTCAGCATGCTTAACCTTTTTGTGAAGTGAGAAAGATAAATATTTTCATCCACTTATTGCACCCGGAATGGCTGTTTCGCCATGAATGTGCGACCAAACATGTCTGTTGCCCTTACTTCCAGTTGATGTTCTCCTTTCGATAAATTTCTCGGGAAAGCCGCCTTCCAAAGGTGGGTAGAGGTTTCAGGAAGACTGGGTCTTCTCTTGCCGGGCAACGTATCTGAAAAATCCCAGTTCACCAATGCCGCAATATAATTGGGATCAAAGTTTTTTTCCACATTCATTTTCTTCCACTTTCCGCCATCAATTCGAAATTCCACATGGCTATCCTTATAGCCCATAAAGAAATTTGCGTAGAGGGCCGCCGATCCTGGTCGCGCTCCATTGATGGCTTTGGGAGCATAAATCGCTATCTGATAATCAGCCGGCTTACCTGCTACTTTATAATCGATCACATACTGGTTGCCTTTGAAATGTATAAAAGCATAACCCTTGGGTGTACCATCGCGCATGGTGGAAACAGGAACCTGCTTTTCATTCAGCGCCCCGCTATACCAGTCGCCTGATGTGGTGCCCGCATTAAACTCATGGTGTGGCTTTTCGCGCATCCAGCCATCCTTTGCGGTGAAAAAATCCTGACGCTGCAAATGCGTATGGGCCGAAAGCGATAGCGTATGGGGATAGTCTTTCAATAAGGCAAACAGGCGGTTGCGATGATCGAGGTTGAAGGACTGGCCATTGCTTTGGAGGGGTATATGAAAAGCCAGCACAATCAGTTTGTCTTTTGGCACCTGCTTCAGATCATTTTCTATGAACCGGAGCTGCGTTTCGCGGAAACCTCCCCAATAACCCTCTCCATCACGCGGATCGGGATAGAGTATATCATCGAGGATAATGAAATGAACATCGCCATAATTGAAAGAATAATTTGCCGGACCAAAATTGCGCTCAAAGGTTTCATCGCTCAGCGAGTCATGCTTCGCTTCGTAGTTCATATCATGATTGCCCATTACATTGAACCAGGGAATGCCAATTTTTTGGGTGGCGCGAATATAGGGATCATGCAATGTGAGCATATCGCCCACCAGGTCGCCCAGGCTCAAACCAAAGCGGGCATTCACCCCTCCTTCCAGTTCGGCCACTATCCCTTTGGCATAGTGATCCACTTCCTCCTCCGAATAGGGCTGCGGATCCCCAAATAGCAGTGTCGTGAACTCCTTATCGTCTTTAGCGGGTTGCAAGGCAAAATCTACCGATTTGGGCAGCGGGCCGGTCGGCTCCACACCTTTATATTTGAAATTGTCCGGCGAACCCTGGGGTTTGTGCCGGTAAAAAAACTGCGGAAGCTGCTGCTCATTCACAGGCAGGGTATAGGCAGCGGGCTTGATCACAAAAATGATATTGTCGTCTGAAACAGGAAGGCTATACCTGCCCTGCTCGTCCGTACTTACTACCAGTTCCCCATTCGATACACCCACAGCAGCAAGACCTTTTTCCTTCCGGTCTCTTTTGCCGTTTCCATTCTCATCTTCAAACACAATACCTTTTACCGTTTGCTGACCAAAAGCACCACAGCCGACCAGGGCCAGGGCCATGAATAATAAGCTTTTCCTTAGTTTCATTTCAAATTCCAATTCATAATTTAAAATGCGTGATCTCTCCTCCATAACATTTTTCAGCGGATGGAACAAATGTTCCATCCGCTGAAAAATCAGAACACAATCTTCGTTGATTCAACATTTTCAATAGCCGAAAGGGGCGAATCCTTTGCCAGTTTCACATTTGTCTGCGAACGGGCTTTGGTCCAACGTCCAAGTGTGATATTGTATTCTCCTCCCAGTAACTGGAAGAATCCCTGATCAGACGGCGTGGGATAAACCAAACAGATGGTATTCGTTCCCTGCCGGTAGAATGGTTGATCATCGAGTGTGATCGGATTCCTTACATCATACCAGTCGGTATTGGCAATACGATAACCGCGGGCGGGAGGGCCGGCATTGAAAACATTGCCACCGGAGGCTACAAATACAACGTCAACCGGCTTCGAATCCACGTTGACAGTGGTTCCCTCAAATACTGCAATACCCGAAGTGTTACCACTATTGGCCAGCAAACCACCCGTTTGGTTGCCAAATCCATCGCCCGGCGTATTGGTATAATTGTATGAGCGGATCCAATTAGAACTGGCAATGCTGGTAGAAGCCGCTCCATTGATCAGTTTGTTGCCGCTGCCCACATAGAAATAAGTTCCCCTGGCTGCGGTACCGGTTGTCAGATCCATCTTATAAGTGCGCATGCCACCTGTAGCCCAGCCGTTAGCAGGCACCCCTGTTGGTGTGGAGGCATTGGCATTGTTGGTCACCACCATTGAAAAAGGTGTTACGGAAAAATCGATATCCCTTGTGGCCAGCATTTGTACATACTCATGGTTGCCGTCGCCACCTATCACATCCGAAATAAATCCACTGATGATGACAGGAGGAATCTCAATCACCGAACTCAATACAGTGATATCGTCCTGTTTGCGGATACGAAACTGAGGGCCCTCAACCGGCGCATTATCAGATGCTACATTAAAGAAGATGCCAAAATAGTTGGCATTGAAAGGGAGTGATTCATTGGCAAACGCAGCATCGTTCTCCGTAAACAAAGTAATTTCGCCAAAGCCATCGTTCAGCACTTTGTTGCCGGCAAACACATCGGTGGGCGCAGGAAGGGGGTTAAATCCACCCTTCACGATCACACACAATATACTTTCGTATGTATCCGGAGCTGCCAATACCTGAGCCGTTGTTACGCGGTTGAGCGGGATGGGCCGGCCCGTGGCATGCCTTTCCACTTTCGATTCAGCAATATTGGTGATCTGCAATATTCCATCATTGCGGGTAAGCACGCCACCCACCAGGTCGATACTCACAGAGTCGCCGGGTTGGTAATTGGCAGCCGCTGCGCCGATATTGATGGAAATACCACGGCTCTTGCCCAGTCGACGATTGTCCTGTACAATCAATAATCCATCGGGCAGATTATTACCCGAATGATCCGATACCACCAGGCCAGTGTACCTGGTAGCGCCAAACATCATCTCACTCGTCAGCGTCACATCATTGCCCTGGTAGAGGCTACGCAGGTCGAGCGCTCCGATAAAATCGCTCAGCTTATGTCCCGGATAGTTCCCGTCTTTTTCGCAACCGCCTATCATCAGCACGATCGCGAGCAGGAATCCGATAGAAAATATTTTTTTCATGCTTCTCAGTTTGAAGTTCAATTTCAGTTTTGATTCATGCTGTTCATTAATCAGGCTTTTGCCACCAAACCTGCGTGGAAATCAGGTCCGGCCCCTGTGCCTCCACAGCCAGGCGGTAATTGGTAGGATTGGCCGACTGCACATAGATGGGATATACCATCCGGGCAGGCATCACCCCGTTGTTGGCCAGGCCATTACCCTGCGGAAGGGTGGGGTGTCCTGTACGGCGGTATTCGAACCACTGCTGATGATCGTTTAGGAACAAAGCATAGTATTTCTGCAGGTGCAAACGTTCCATCTTGTCTTCCTGCGGAAGAGTATCATCCCATTCCGCATCAGCAGCGGTAAGATGCGATTCAATGGTCATGGGCGCCGTGGGCCAGGCTGGCAGCCATTGTTGAATACTGGCTAATGCGCCCTGGTTATAAAAAGTACCCGCATTGCCACTGATCCAGCCTTTCAATGCCGCTTCGCACAGGATAAATCTTAGTTCTGAATAACTCATCATAATCCCGGTATTGGGATCTGTTTGCAGACTCACCGGAGAAGAATTGGAATAGAAATAGCAGCGCTTCACAAAACCACTACCCGGCGCATAACCACTGGGCACGCCCACAAATGAGCCCGACGATGGCGCAATACCCCAACGATTGATGCCACTGGTACCCCAGTTGGGAATATCAATACGCGGATCATTCCAGTTTACGAGATTGTCGATAAAGAAAGAACAGATGGCCGGATCACGGAAATCCTGCTCACGTACGCCATTGTATGGCGATACATAAGGTCCGGTACCTACCCAGCGCAGGATCGCGGATTCATCCACGTTATTGATAATGGGGTAATAGCTGCTGTTGGTTTCCACGATCTCCTGCATCTTGCTGATACAAAACTGCTGCACTTCCTGCTTATTGCTAATCCGAAGCAACAAACGCAGATAGAGCGAATTGCCAAACTTGCGCCAGCGCGATACATTACCGTAAAAAACCGGGTCACTTTGTGCGACTATACCGGGTGCACCCGACGACAACAATTCATTCGCCTCTTCCAGCATGGCAAAAATGCCCATATAGATATCTTTTTGCCGGTCAAAACGCGGCTCATAAATGGCGCTGTCCCTCGCTTTATTCGATTGAAAGAAAGGTATATCGCCATAGGTGTCCGTCAGAATGGAATAAGCCCAGCTCTGGCAGATCAATGAAATCGCCATATAGGAACGATTGTAGGCGGGACTGGCAGTATCGCCCGCTATCAGGTAGATATCTTTGAAATTGGTAAGCTGCGTGTAGAGACCATTGTAAAGATAGTCGGACCAGTTGGCCCGGTAATCATACCGAAACACCTGTCCTTCAGATTCACTCATATTCACCGTAACCTGCATCAGCTCGTTATTGAAGTTGCGGTTCCGCAACTGCGTTACCGTCAATGCATCTACCAATGCCGGCGCCAGCAACTGCTCCGGCAGTGCGTCCGGTGTATCATTGGGATCGGTATTGATTTCCTCAAAATCTTTCGTACAGGAAAGCACCAACAGCATCAGAAAGAATAAGGAAATACGGCCGGGATGAAAAATTCTCTTGTTCATAGTATAGTAAGTTTAAAGGCCAATCAATAAATTAACGCCCATGGTACGCGATGAGGGGAACTGTGCGATCTCAAAACCTCTCACGATATCGGAACCGGTAAGCGTTCCAAATTCCGGATCAAATGTTGGCCAGGGCGACCAGATAAACAGGTTCCGTCCGTACAGGCCAATATTGGCTCGCTGTAAACCCAGCTTCTTGCAAAGCTTGGCACTAAAGCTATAGTCGAGCCTCGCTTCGCGAAACTTGATGAAGTCGGTGCTGAACGTATTTCCTTCGGCATTATCATAACCCATGTGGGACCGATAATACTCATCTATATCGGTAGCCACGGTAGTATTAGGTATATACTTGTCGGTAGCAGCATCCCATACCACGCCATTGCCAATAATTCCATTGTAGCGGCCCGGAAGTGTCTTCGTCAGTTTGCCCTGTTCGGCCAATTTATAGTGCGTGAGCGAATGGCCTACAGCACCCACCTGCGCATCAAAGAGCAGATGCAGCCTGAATTGCTTATAGCTGAAACTGTTGTTGAATCCAATCCTGAATTTGGGAATGGTATTGCCCAGGTACTTTACATTCGGATCCACCAGTGCGAAACCTGTCTGCGGATCATATACAATCTGACCATCCGGAGCACGCACATAACCCCTGCCATACAAATCGCCCAAACTACCTCCCACCATTGCCACAATTTGTCCGCCACCCACGGGTCGCGACTGCAGGATGATGGAACTATCGCTGAGCTGTTTGATCTCATTGGTATTCGTAGAGAATACCACACCGGTGGTCCACTTGAATCCCGATTTGGTGGTTACAGGCTTGGCATTGATGGATATTTCCAAACCCTGGTTCACCACTTTACCAATATTGGTCACGAGGCGATCGTAGCCGGATGCCCGATCCAGTTTACGTTCCAGGATCTGGTTCTGACCAATGTTGTGATAGAATGCTACATCCACATCCACTTTGTTGCGGAAGAGACGTAGAGTGGTTCCCAATTCATAACTGGTAGAACTGAACGAGTTCAGGTCTGGATTGGAAAGCAAGTCAGGATTTTGCAGACCACCGCTATACAATCCCCCCTGTGGGGCGGTATAATCGAAGGAAGTACGATACGGAACCGTACTACCTCCACCTACGGTAGCTACGGAGAAGCGCAGCTTGGCATAATCAATCGCCGCCGGCATCTTCATTACTTCCGAAGCAATAAAACTGAAGTTGGCAGAAGGATAGAAGAATCCCGCATTATCGGAACGGAAGGGCGTAGCCAATGTACTGTTCCAGTCCTGCCGGCCGGTAAAGTCGGCAAAGAGGAAATTCTTATAGCCAAAAGTCAGCAGCGCATAGAAGCTGTTGATGGCATACTTGCTCCTGAAAGGCAAAGTAACGAGCGGACCAGCAGCATTCGCCATCTGATAAAGCCCGGGATACACCAGCGAGTCGGCACGCACTTCATCGCGGTTATAGTTGTTGCGTAAAGCACTACCACCCACAGTCGCGGAAAAGTCGAAATCATTGTTGACCTGCTTCGCGTATTTCACCAGGAAATCGGTGCTCAGTTCCTGCGCAAAAATATTCTGTGTACGATAGCTGCCTTTACGGTAGCGCGATCCGGCATCATAAGGTCTTTCCTGTGCACGTTGATCGTAACTCATATCCATGGAGCCGCGCACCATCATGCTTAGTTCTTTGGTAAACTGATAGGTAGCCGAAAAACTTCCCGTAACACCATGCCGGTTGGTCCGGTTGATGAATTCATTGACGATGGCATAGGGGTTTTCCGGGAATGAGCTGAAGGGATACTGAATCGCCCGTTGCGTTTGCCCCAGTTTCCAGTAATTCTTCAGCCAGTTCACATCGGCACTGGGTTGCCAAAACATATACCAGTACATCAGCGACTGGTTGCCATAACCCGAACCGGGCAGGTTATCACTCCATTTATTGTTGTAGTTGATCTTGGCCACCACCTGCAGCTTTTCATTAATTCTCGAGTTCACCGACATTGCCACAGAATTTCGGCCATAACCCGTATTGGGCACGATCCAGGTATTTTTCACATTGGTGAATGAGAATCGGGCAGTTGTTTTGTCGGTACCACCATCCAGCGTAACGGTGTTGGTGAGGGTCTTGCCATCCTCAAAAAAGTCTTTTCCCATATTCGGGTAAGCTACCCAGGGCGTACGCTCTGTTCCGCGGGTTTGGGTCACGGGATCGTACTGATAGAATAACTGACCGTTAAAGCGCGGACCATAAGCCGAACTGGTAGCGCTGGTGCTGGGACCGTCGGGTCCGGCGCCAAAGCTGTAATAATCGGAACCACCCAGGCCCTGGCCATACTCGTATTGCAGATCGGGCCAGCGGTTAATTTGCTCGAGACCAAAATTGGAATTAACCGTTACGCCCAATCCCTTGCGCTTGCGGCTGGAGCCCGATTTGGTCGTGATCATGATGGCGCCATTCGCACCCCGCTCACCATAGAGGGCCGCAGCACCGGGGCCCTTGAGCACGGTCACTGTTTCAATATCCTCCGGGTTAATATCATTGAGGCCGGTACCATAGTCGGCCGGCATATTGTCGCTGCCTGTTCCGTACACGTCTTCGCCGCTAATGCCGGTACGCTGCCCGCTACTGTTGTTGATCACAACACCATCTACCACAATCAGGGCTTCGTTGTTGCCGGTAATATTGCTTTCGCCACGGAGAATGATCTTGTTCGATCCGGTGGGTCCTGCTCCGGAACGCAGCAGGTTTAATCCCGCCACTTTTCCCGAAAGCGCATCCGTCCAGTTGCCCGAAAGCGCTTCAGTAAGCTCCTCCCCTTTTACCGTGCTGGTGGCATAACCGAGGGCCCGCTCTTCGCGCTTGATACCGAGTGCCGTTACCACCACCGCTTCCATCTCCTGCGCCGACTCCACCAGGTTAACGGTAATAGCATTTCTTGTTCCCACTTTTTGCTCCTGGGGCAAAAAACCGATGGAGGAAATCAACAACACATCGTTGTTGTCGGCCAGGATGCTAAACTTTCCTTTCTCGTCGGTGGAAGTACCACGACTACCTCCTTTTACCTGGATGGTAGCGTTGGTTACCGGGCTCCCGTCTTTGCTGTTGAGCACGGTACCACTTACCGGGCGTTGCCGGGCCTGTGCATTCATGCTACAGAACCAGCACAGGCAACAAAACATAAGTAGCCTGATCACTACCCGTAGTGGGATACTGCTTGAGGGTCTCATAAGCGTTCAGTATTGATGTTGGTTAAATTGTGAAAACAGTTTCGTTAAATCGTTGAATTATACATAGGAGGTGGTGGGCGCAGTGCATTACAGGCGCGGAATTTTCAGGAGTCGCAAAGAAATAATTTTTTCATATCAGCAAGCTTTGATTTTTATTACCGAATTATTAAGTCTTCATGGGATGGAAAGAAATTTGTATATAATAAATTTCCTATTCAAGGATATAGTTCTTTGTTAAGGCGGTATAAGCCTCAATTTGCTCATCGCGCCAGGCTGGTTCACGCCCCAGGCTTTCGGCCATTATATCGGCCACCATGGGCGCGATGCGCAAGGACTCCTTCGCGTTGAGCAATAATGCCCTTGTTCTGCGCGACAACACGTCCTCCACCGTCCGGGCCATTTCATTTTCTACTGCCCACTTTACCTGCTCCGAATGTATTTTCAATTCCTGCGACAGCCATTCATCCGCATGGCCATTCATTTTCTGCCGGATCCGGCCGGCATCGGTACCATAATAGTAGAAGGGATCGGCCCAGCTATGTGTTTCAGCGGCGCCATGTATCGACAGCTCCTCGGTTGCCGGCTGGCGGCGGTTCCAGTTCATTTCCTTTTCTATCCGATTCACCATGTCTTCGCCCATTTTGCGGAAGGTGGTCCACTTTCCGCCCAGGATGGTGAAGAGCCCGGAGTCGCTCACCAGTATCTTGTGGCTGCGACTGATTTCCTTGGTTTTCTGCTCCCCATCTTTGGGGGCGGCCAAAGGACGTAAACCGGCAAATACACTGCGTACATCTTTTCGCTGGGGTTGTCGTATAAGATACTGCCCCGCGGTTTGCAGGATGAATTCAATTTCTTTTTCCAGCGCCACGGGTTCCATCGATGCTTCGCGAACAGGGGTATCGGTTGTGCCCAGTACCAGCTTATTATGCCAGGGTACGGCAAACAATACCCGCCCATCGCTGGTTTTGGGAATCATGAGCGCATCATCGGCGGGATAGAATTCACGGTCGAGCACCAGGTGCACGCCCTGGCTCACGGTAATGCTGGGTTTGCTGCCGGGGCGATCCATCTGCAGGATGGCATCCACAAATACACCGGTGGCATTCACCACTGCCCGGGCCGGGAATTCATACGTGCTGCCCGTTTCCAGGTCAAGCGCTTTCACCCCGGAAAGTTTTCCGCCCGCATCTTTCAGCAGGCCATTCACTTCCATATAATTCAATACCACGCCCCCCTTTTCCACGATGGTCTGCGCCATATTGATGGCCAGCCGCGAATCATCAAACTGCCCATCGTGATAGAGTACCCCGCCCTTCAAACCTTTGGGTTGAAGACCGGGCATTCTTTTCAATACATTCTCCCGGGAAATAAATTGAGAGGGCCCAAGCCGAAGCCGGCCGGCGATCCAGTCGTACAATTTGAGGCCGATGGTGTATTTCCAGCGGTCCCACCAGGAATATACCGGCACTACAAAGGTTTGGTCGCGCACCAGGTGTGGGGCATTGCGCACCAGCAATCCCCTTTCGATGCTGGCTTCCCGCACCAGTCGGATATCGCCCTGGGCCAGGTAGCGCACACCACCGTGCACCAGTTTGGTGCTCCGGCTCGAAGTGCCCTTGGCAAAATCGGCCTGCTCGAGCAGCAAAACCGAATAACCCCTTGAAACCGCATCGAGCGCAATACCCAAACCGCTGGCACCACCGCCAATGACGAGGAGATCGTGCATACCAGTGCGCTGCGCTTTTTCTAAAAGCGCATCCCGGTTGAGGTTCCCGGCCAGCTCTTTTATATGAATCGTATTGTCCTGCACTATTTCTATATCTTTCGTTTTATCGTAAGTCGAAACCATTAAGGAATAAAATGAAAGTAAAGCAAAATATCTCAAATACGATCAAAACAAATCGAAATAAATTATTAACATTTTAATTTCAGCTTGTTTCGATTTTACGAACAACTGATCGGACTTATATTTATATTTTTGAGTTTCAGCAACATCCATTAAATTGACTTCACAGAAAATAAAACCGGGGGTATGAGCACTTTAGCGGAAAGGCATCAATACATACTAACCAAGCTGAAAACGGAGGGGCATGTGAAGGTTTTGGACCTTTGCAGCGACCTGAACGTATCGTCCGTAACCATTCGAAAGGACCTGAAACTGCTGGAAGATAAGCAGTTGCTGTATCGCACCCATGGCGGTGGCACGCTCAGCAATCCTTATATGGTGGACCGGCACGTGAATGAAAAGGAAAAAATTCACCGCGACGAGAAGACCGGGATTGGTCATGCCGCGGCCCGCATGCTGGAACCCAACGATTGTATCATCATCGCCTCGGGCACCACGGTGCTTTCCCTGGCCCGGCAAATTCAGCCGCAGGGTTCCCTAACCGTGATTACCGCCGCACTCAACGTGGCGATGGAACTGAACCGGCAACCCGAAATTGAAGTATTGGTACTGGGTGGCATGCTGCGCAAAAGCTCCTCCTCCGCCACGGGCAGCTATGCCGAGCGCATACTCGACGATTTCTCCTGCAGCAAACTCTTCCTTGGCGTGGATGGCATCGACCTCGAATTTGGCCTCAGCACCACCAACGTAATGGAAGCCCAGCTCAACCGCAAAATGATTACTGTAGCCCAACGCACCATTGTTCTCGCCGACTCCAGCAAATTCGGCAAAAGAGGCTTCGGCCGCATCTGCGGCATCGAAGAAGTGGATACCATCATCACCGACAATGGCATTTCGGAACATATGTTCCATAGCCTGCAGGGGATGGGGGTGGAAGTAGTGGTGGTATAAGTTCTACGTTTTAAGTTATAAGTTTTAAGTTCTACGTTTTACGTTTTACGTAATACGTAAAACGTTTCGCGCCTTTCGCAGATGAGCCGTTAGGCTTGGAATTGTTTATGCCACCAGCATCTGAATTCAGATAGCTCCCCAGGCTATTTAATGATGCTCTCTTGTTGTAAGGAGTACTATAAAAACCAGGATGATGGGCAGAATAAGATGAGCCACTGTTATCAGCGCCCACCCTTTCCGTATTTTGGTAGGCTTGCTATTGAAGGCTCCCAATATCCGGGGGACGTCCTTTTTGGGGAAAATCAAGAATAGCAATCCCATCCACAATAGCACAAAAGGCAAACCGTAAAATTTCTGATAGCCAGAATTTCGCGGAATATACTCCACAATAAATCTGTCAAACAACAAAGCCAGCAATACAAAAGCTCCAATTTGGCTTACGAACACCACGCAAACAGACGACACATAAGGTGCTTCATTTTTAAATCTCGAGTAATACTTAAAAGCTGATGCAAAAATATACTTATACATCACCTAAAATTAAATTGGTAATAGACTACTGAATATTTTCTCCTTGACATTTCCAAAAATCCCCACTGAAATCCCATTCGACGGGTTGTTACCTTCTTCAATAACCGAACCGACATATTAACCATGTTGTGCTAATTCAAAAATTTGGCAATCAAAGGCCTCAACTTGGGCCGTCAAACGCCACTTTCGCCAGCGCAAAGGCAATCCTATTTGCAACATATAAAATTCATATATCCTTTTATATGACGCAAAGGCCATCATGGAATATCCGCCTTCGGCGAGACGTGTTCACTTGCAGAGATACCAGCATAATTATCAAAACATCCACTTTGGAGAAGTGTTCACGGTAGCCAACACCTACAATCATGACTCAGCCTGGTCTGAATCCACACCCAATGACGCTGAATTTTACAGTTTGTATGCGCTGATGCCTATCCACCACTGTAAACTTTGAAAAAGGGATCAGGTTGTTTTAGTTCAGCAATCAAGAGCGAACGTGGCCCTTTGCCCAGAAATAACAAACTTCCTATTCATATGGCCTGGTAAGTAGTTCAAAATCTTTACTTGCGACGTAAGAAATATTTTCAGTGATATCCGAAATGACCCAGTTCTCGTCGTAAAGCTCAGGTTCGTAGTTAGGAGTCACATCACAGAAAACATTGAACATTTTGCCTCCTGAAAAATGGATTCTCAGATCATATAATTCACTTATCTCAATTTTGTCTATTGTCTCGCCTGTCAATGCCTTTGCCTGAATTGTTAAGTTACCATTGATTGCATCATTCGACTCATTCCAGCCCGCTATCACTTTGCCTTTGTGTTCCATCCGCCATACGCACTTTATAAAGATAGAAAACTCTTCCTCGCCTATTTTTAATACTATTATGGATCCGTTACTCCCACCGGCAATCACCTTTACAACCCGCTTCCCCGAAATTTTACTCAAAACATCAAGAATATTCATTACCAACTATTATGCAGTTAACAATTCGCACTAATTCTGAATACCCATAACCTCCAGTCTGTAAAATGCGCTTATGAAATGCTTGTCCACGGCCCTTGCTAAGTTTCTAATTATTTACCAAATTCGGGTATAATCCCTGAAAGGCTTACTCCATAACATAAAACCTTGCGCATGAAAAAGGGTTCCCTAAGTACTGCACTTTTAATTCAATAAAATAAGGAGAAAATCCTCTCCCATTACAAACTGAATACTTACAATACAAAACGTCTTTATACCCTTTACGAAAAAGCTCTTCAATCCAAAGTAGTTTGGGGAATTGGATTTCAATATCGCTCTGATTATCAAAGCTTGACCAATCTAATGTATTCATTAATTTTATAAGAATCCTGTCTTCCTCTACAGTCAATTCTTTCCACAGCAACATTTTGCCATACAATTGATCTACTATACCAGCAAAAATATTCGGTTCCAGGCTGTCAATTTTTATTTCATCGACATACCTTTCTTTACATGGAAGCGGCCTACTTTTCTGACACGAGTCTTCCAAATCAAAACTGAATTCCTGAGAATGTAAGCTAAAAGATAAACAGCAAATCAATACTGTTAAAATAGATTTCATGTTTTCTATACCCTTTTTTCTGATCAATTTCAGACGAGCCTGTGTAAAATCATTGATTCTTGAAATTCTCAAAGCGCGCTAATAATAACGCATTCAAATCGTCAATATAAATATGCAACCATATCAATGGAATGGCAACTGGAGTACGGTACCTTTTAAAATTATTTCGAAGATGCCATCTTTCAAAAAAATTGCCATTCCTTTCAATAAAACTGACGGGTTCATCAACATAAACTAAAATGTAACTTACCGGACCTGCATCATGCGCTTTGATTTCAGTAATTTGACTCCATACTATCCTGCCCACACCAATGAAACTGGCTTGATCTACTATACCATCACGATCTATAATCAGGGCCGCTTTTCGGCAAAATATTTTCAAATTAGCAATAAATATCAGTCCGAAATATACAATTGAAGCCAGTCCGACAACTCTTAATATCCATGCAGACTTAATGACCCAAAACGGCTTAAAGTCGATTGATAAAACTATGAGAAAAACCCCACCGAGTATGAAACTAATGTTAATGAAAAATAACAATAGTTTTCGCTTCAAATTAAAATTAACGACTTCAATATCTTTCATATTAAATTATACACTTGTCTTGCAACAAGGCTTCGTTGTTCAGCTGTTGTCGCCTCAGCCCATTTAAAATATCTGCATTTTTTAAGCCTTAAAGCAGATACGCTTCATTTTTCTATCATGCCACGAACGTAATCTACAAATTTCCGTTGGATTTGCAGCTTCAGCCAAACGGCCACACATTTTATTCCTTTCTACCAAAAATGCTTTTCGGGAAGCATGGTATGGTTATCGAAAACAACCCCATAGCTCCATTCCGGATCGGCCTGAAATTGGAAATTCCCGGATTGGTTTACCGTAGAGACGCGCTACAAAAGACCCGGCAGCCTTGGCGACAAACCTAATCTGCGCGTATCTGCGAAAAAATCTGCCAAAATCTGCGGGAAATGATGCCTGCACCGCCAACATCACCAAAGGACAAAAAGTTTCCCGCAGATTTTCGCAGATTCTCCCGCAGATTTTCGCAGATATCTTCGCTGATTACCACTGATTGCCGCTGATTTTGATAACTGCCATCCATTTATTAGTTTCATGTGTCCAATACCCCATAGCCACCATTTCACCAGCTATATTTTATCAACTGAACCACCCAACTTTCTACTTACAACTTAAAACTTATAACTTAATACTTCCCTCCCCCACATGAAACTCAAACTCCTTATCCCCTCCCTGCTCTTCTGTTCCGCACTCTTTGCCCAGGATTGGCCCAATACCCTATTGTGGAAAATCTCAGGCAATGGGCTGAAAAAGGATTCCTATCTCTACGGCACCATGCATGTGCAGGACAAGCGGCTGTTTCGCTTTCCCGATTCGCTCTACCATTTCCTGGAAAAAGCGGATGGCTATGCCATGGAAGTGGATTTCGCAGAAATCATGGACTCGATCATGATCAAAGCAATCAACCTGGGGGCGGAAAAAAGAAAACAGAATAACAAAGCGGTAAAGATTGACGCGGAGATTGTGGACACGGCCATCGTAATTATTGATGAAGAAGTGCAGGAACCTCCACCGCCCCCGCCGCCCAGTATAGAAATGGTGGAAGCCGATATAGCCGACCTGAACAAGCCCGCCACCAAAAGACGCATCGGCTGGAAGGCGACGAATACCAAAGAAGAAATGCCCACCATCATGGATGCCTGGTTCTTTGGCCTGGCCAAGCGACAGGGCAAATGGATTGGCGGTGTGGAAGATGTAAGCGACCAGCTTTCCATCCTGGATGAATTTGGCGCCAATATCACTCTTGACGGTATAAAAGAAGGGGAAAGCAAGCAATTATCCGATGTTCTGGAAGACATGATCCGGATCTATCTTGACCGCGATCTCAACAAAATTGAGGATTATGTGATTCACCGGGAAACCGACCTCGAAGAGTCGTGGAAGATGAAGCAGCGTAACCGGAAAATGGCTATGCGCATGGACAGCCTCGCGCAGGTGCGCAGTATGCTCTTTGCCGTGGGCGCCGCGCATTTGCCGGGCGATACCGGCGTGATCAAACTGTTGCGGCAGGCGGGCTACCAGGTACAACCCGTTTTCTCTTCCTTTACCACCGATGTAGACAGCTACCTTAAAAAGCTGAAACCGGCGGTATGGCAGCAGGTGAAAGACGCAAACGGATTCTATACATTGGAGATGCCGGGTCAGCCCACCCGGCTCAATCTGGAAATTGGCATGGAGGGTGATTTCTATATCGATGCCGCTTCTTTCAACTTCTATATGGTTAGCGCCATTCCCAGCTTTCGCAAGCTACCATCCGACAGCCTGATGCAGCTTTTTGCCCAGGGATCCGGTTCAAAGGTTTCCAATATGCGGGTGCTGAAAATAGACAGCCTTGATGTGGCGGAAGGCTTGATAGATAGTGATGGCACCAACATGATCCTCCGCTTAGTGAACCAGGATGGAATGATCTTTATGCTGCTGGCCGGTAACCTTGGCGACAACCCCAACAGCGATCCCGATCTTCAGCGCTTCCTCCGTTCATTCAAATCGCTGTATAAACCCGGCCGCCAAAAATCAGGCTGGACCGTTTTTGAACCCGCAGGCAAGGGCGTACGAATGCAATTGCCGGGTAAGCCCAAACGCAACCCTTCTGTGTCGAAAACAGCCGAAGGCACCAACTGGATTTTCAACGGATACGACTACTTCGATCTGAAAAACCAGGGCTATTATATGATCAATATCCGCGAATTACGACCCGGTTTTCACCTGGGTGGTGATTCGCTCTTCTTTGAGGAGATAAGCTCGGGATTTAATGATCTGTTTACCAGTGTCGACATCAAACAATTTGAAACCTACCAGGGTTACCCGGCCTATTATGTGCTGGCCCAGAATGATGAACAATCCGTTACCTACGGAAGCCGCGTGGTGAACCGGGGCAACCGGGTGTACCACCTGGTGGCCGCCGTGGAGAAGTCGGCCGAAGCCAAATCAAAGATCGATACTTATCTCAACAGTCTCGAGTTGCTGGATTATCCCAGCCCCGCCTATACGCTCCGGAGTCAGGATGGTTTCCGGTTTAAGACCATGGCCCCCGCAGCTTTCCAACCGGCTTTTGTGTATAGTACCGACCTGGCCAATAAACCGGAGGAGGGAGAACCCGTAAACCATTTTATCAGTTTTGACTCCTCGCGCGTGATATCGTATGAAGTGATGACCGCCCCGATATCGCCCTATGCCCGCGCCAAATCAGATACCGCATTTTTGAACCTGCATGCAAAAGATTATGTGGGATATGCTGATTCCGTGCTGCAATTCCGCCAAATAAAGGACGCATCAGTCCCCAGCCTCGAATGGCTGGTGCAGATGCCGGATAATAATATTCAGAAAAGATTCCGGATGCTGCTGGGCGAAGACTCCATTTATACCCTGATCTGCTTTGCACCGCAACAGGAGATGGCATCCACCGATATTGTATTCAACAATTTTTCCTTACCCGGTCAAAAGCCTTTCCCGCTTGAAAAATCAAAGACAAAGGAATTGTTGCAAGCCCTGCAATCGACCGACAGCGCCACATTTGAGCTGGCCAAAGAAGCGATCGTAAAGGATAACTTTACAGAATCGGATCTCCCGGCACTGCACAAGGCCCTGCTGGCCGATTATGCGGATGACAGCAGCGGCTATTATTGGGGCGCACGCGGCCAGCTTCGCCGCGTGGTGGCCGAAATGGCCGATAAGCGTAGTCTTGATTTTGTTAGAAAAAATTATCCCAAACAGGTCAATTCAACCAAATCGATTCAATATGAACTCCTGCACCTGCTTAGTTCCATCCCCAGCAAAGAGTCTTATCAGCTCCTGGGCAGGTTGTTGAAAGAAAATCCACCGGCACGCCTGAAAGATTTCTCCCTCTATCCGGATTGGTCCGATTCGCTGGAACTGGCCCGTATTCTGTACCCTGGCTTACTGGATGAGTTGCAGAATCCCGTGCTTAGCAATTCCATCATGCGACTGACTTCGCAGCTTCTTGACGAAGAATATATTGTTCCTGCCGACATCAATATGTACAGCTCGCAATTGCTGGAGCTGAGTCGCCAGATGTCAAAGGAGGCTAAATCGGATGCGGAAGACGCACCCGGGATTTATGAGATCCGCCCCCTCCTCGATATTATACAGGTTATGGGCGACAGTGAACTGAATGAACAACTCAAAGAATTCATCTGGGCACAACATCCCAGCGTAAAAATGATAGCCGCCCTGCGTATGCTGGATCTGAAATGGCAGGTGCCCCCGGTGATCTGGGATAGCCTCGCGGCCGATATTTATTACCGGCGCGATATCTGGGACAGCCTCGATACCCGAAAACAGCTCCATCTGTTCCCCAAAGCCCATCAAACCCAAATACTGATGGCTGAATCGGATATCTACAATTATGTGTACGACGACTATAAACCGGCTTCCATCAAAATGGTGGAGGAAAGGATTGTGGAAATAAATGCAGTAAAGAAAAAAGTGTATGTATTCGAGATTCGTTTCGACTATGAGGATTACCCTTCCGAAACCTACGCTGCCATTTGCGGGGCTTTTGACCTGGATCCCGCATCCATGGCCAACGACCGGCTCTATATGGCAAGCCGCTATGTGGAATCGGGCGAAAAAGAAGAGTTCAACGAACTGGTAGAAGAAATGATGCAAACGGCCCTTGAAGAAATGAACAAGGAAGAATAAGCTTCATTAAAAAGCAAGGCGAAAACTGCCAAATACGCCGAAACGCCGGGTATTGCCATCGGGCAACTGCGATGGCAATACCCGCCATATCAGGTCTACCCTGAATACTTTCAGAATATTATCTACCCCGGTGCCCAGTTCCATATAGGTTTTTCCATCGAGTGTTTGAAAGCTATGTCCCTGCTTGAAGTTAAAAGCCTTGTTGCCATCTGAGAGGCTGCCCCAAAGTGTCTTCACCGTCCAAAACTGGCGAAATTTCAATTTCGGGATAAAGCGAAAGATGCCGTTTCCAACATTATGCTCAAAATTGATGCCCAGGTATTTGTCGTGAATGAACTCGTAGCGGTTCATCATATTGAAGGCGTACTTATTGTAGTAATAAAGTTCGTTACCGGGAGCAATATCGAGCAACACATAGGGAATGGTGCCAAAAGTGCGGCCCCCATATACCTGGAAGTTGATACTGCCCAGGGGCGGTATGCGTATAAAGTCGGAAATACTGCCCGATAATTTGGTATAATTGTAACTACTACGGAATACGCCCGATATGCCGCGGGAAATATAAAATTCCCCAATCGGGTACGGACTGCCCAGGCTACTGCGGAAGAATGTATTCTCCAGGAATTTTTCGAGATAAGCGAAACGCAGCCGCAACGACACTTCAAAACTGGTCAACGCAGAGCGGCCACTCAGCGTTGGGAAGGAATCCTTGATGGGAATATTACGCAATGGCGTAAAGCCTTTGTGCGTGATGGCAAAAAGCTCCGAAAGTCCCGAACGATGCTCGTTGAAAAACTCAAATCGCTTTTCATTTACCTTGATAAACTTGATCGGGATATCCGGTTTACGAATTGCGAGGGCAAATACGTTATCGGCCGTTACTTCTCCATAATAATTCTGCCCAAAGTCGAGGTCATTGGTATAGGAAGCATACCAGTACCGGCGCGGATGCTTCTGCGGCAGGTAAAACAGTTCGCCCTTGCCTTTCAATTTGCGGTCGCCAAAGCCATAAGCCAAGTAAAAATGCCACCACCAGTGCTTGTCGAATTTCTTATTGCTCCCCAGATCGAAGCGCATGCGAAACCCTTCCCAGGAATTAGCCGTCATCCAGTTGAACCAGGGACCGATCTGCACATTGCCCAGGTTCATATACCCCGTAGCAATAAAATTGATACGACGGGTGAGCTTCTGGAAAACCGGCGCCTGCGTAAGGGTATCAATCATGCGGATGATGGCCGCCTCATTGCGCGATAGCTGCTCATGCCGCGCTCCACTCCAGAATTCCTTGTCTTTGTCGGCTGCACCATCCAGTGTTATCACTTCCTCCAGAATGCGGTTCCTGGCCAGCGCGTTCACCACACTGGTATCGTTTACCACAACGTTGCGGTAGGTGCTGGTTTTTCGGCCTATCAATCCCGGGCTCCCCTTCCCGATAGGTGATATATCGGCTACAAATTTGTCTTTCCACAGAAACCAGGTGCTGTCGTTGATCAGGCGAAACTCCTGAATCAGGCTCAGGTTATCCAAAAAGTTCACATTGGCTTCCTTGCCCAGCCGGAGGCTCATGCGTTGTATGGCAAAACTGCCCACATGCACCATGCATTCCCCTTCAAAAGTATTGGTGCCCACACGGCGGGGTGAAAAAACCAGCCGGTAAAAACGCTGGTCGTTCAACAACACGGTATCGGTAATACGATAGTCGTAATAAAGATCGCCGTTATCGGAAGCCGGACTCACGAACTGCTTGTCGAATACGGCAATAAAGTTGTTATATACATTCACGTTCTGGTCCATGCCACCGAGAAACTGAATGATGCTTTCATTTTTTATCCCGTTGGTATTGGCCGCCTTAATGACTTCTCTTCGCTTGAGGGGCTTCTTTTGGTAGTAATAATCGGAAAGTGCTTCGGTAAGGTAGGTGGGCAGGTATTTTACCCCTTCGGAACTGTCGATATTATCCTTGATCAGTTCCCCTACCGGCCGGAATGGCTTGAAGCGGGTGATTCTTTTGAAATTCACATTCTTGATATCGAGCTCCAGCTTATTATACAACTCATAGGAGAAATTGTCGAAACGATAGCGGTCGTTGCGGGGCTTATTCTGTACGATCTTTTTCCACACAAAAAGTCCGCGGTTTACTTTGGCTTTCACGCGCACGCCTTCGTTGTAAGTGCCCCGCTCGAGCGTAATATTTAGCAGGAGGCTGTCTTTGTCCCTGGGAATTGCCATTCTATATGGCTGATAACCCACACAGGTTACCAGGAGGGAATCACCTGGCCAGGTACTAAGCCGGAAACTGAATTGACCTGAGCTGTCGGTAAGCTGCCCAATGGTAGTTCCCGGAAAGCTTACGGAGGCAAAAGCCACCGGCTCTTCACTATGTATATCGAGAATTTGCCCGCTGATCCATTTGGTCTGCGCCACAGAAAATAAGGGAGCCAAAAGCCCCCAGCCAATCAGGAATAAGGTGAATACGCGTTTTTCAAGGCACATGCAAGACAAAGTTACTCTTTAACTGCAAATACCAAACAGGTCTGTTTCATGCGGATAAGAAATCATTACCCAACTAAAGCAAACAGCCCCATGGAGAGGCTGTTTGCTTTAATTATTTCCCACTTTCTATCTCAGGTTACAGTATTGCGGCAAAAATGATCAAAGAAAGCACAACTCCGGCTGCAAGTCCCAGCCAGGCCCATTTTACACGATTTCGCTTCTTATCGTCCTCTATTATATAGGCTATAATAACACCAATAAGACCTACAAAAAAGCCTAATGCAAATCCGCCAAGATGAAAGCCAGTACGGCCGTCATTCGCTCTTTTGAAATACTTCTGAAATTTCCTGTCCTTAATGGAACCATCACGGGCAATATTATTACGCAGCTTCTTTTGAGCAACTTTGAAACTCATCCTGTCCATTAAATTCATCTTCTTCCCGGTCAGTTTCTGTAGCTCTTTCGGCTTAATCTGCGACAGTTCGTAAATTGAAATCAGATCGCCCTTGTTGCCTATTGGTATAAAAATCTCGGTGGCTTTGGGAGTAGGGTTCTTACCTGGAAGAGTTAGGGAAAGAGCCGGGAGGCAAAATGAGAGGAAAACGACAACAATAATACTTTTTTTCATAAACAAGGTTTTGGTGAATTGATACCTAAATTTATGCAGATGTTGTTGGAAATGCAACTGTTTGAGAGGGTTTTTCGTTCAAAAACCCAATTTTCCTAAAGCGAATCAGCGTGCTCAATGGCTTCAATGATGATTTCACAAGCCTTACGGATCTCAGCGTCGGTAATGACCAAGGGTGGCGATATGCGCAGGCAGTCGGGGGCAAAGAGGAACCAGTCTGTCAGCACCCCATGTTGTATACAATAATCTATTACTTTTTTGTTTACCGCAAAGGATTCGAAGCGCAGGGCCAGCCAGAGCCCTGCCGAATGAATGGAAAGAATGGCGGGATGCTGCAGCAGGGTGTGAAACAGCTTTTCCTTTTCCTTTACCCGATCCATCATGCCTTCCTGAAGCAGGGCCTGGAGGGATGCCATGCCGGCGGCGCAGGAAACCGGATGCCCCCCAAATGTGGTGATATGGCCCAATACCGGCGCATCGGTGAGTTGCTGCATCAGCGCACGGTCGGCAATAAAGGCGCCGAGTGGCATGCCGCCGCCCAGGGCCTTACCCAGCAGCAGGATGTCGGGAACAATATCATACTGCGAAAAACCCCAAAGCGTACCGGTGCGGCCAAAGCCGGCCTGGATCTCATCCAGCACCAGCAGCGCTCCCTGTTCCGTACACTTTTGGCGAAGGGCCTGTAGCCAGGCTTTATCCGGTGCGCTAACACCCGCTTCGGCCTGGATGGTTTCCGCGACAACACAGGCGGTTTGAGGAGTAATTGCTTCAAGGCAGGTAAAATCATTGTACCGCAGATGACGAATACCCGGTAATAAAGGCCGATAAGCCTGCCGCCAGTATTCATCGCCAATAATGCTCAAAGCCCCCTGTGTGGAACCATGGTAAGAATGCTGGAATGCGACTATCTGTGTACGACCCGTCACCCGCTTGGCCAGCTTCATGGCTCCTTCCACAGCTTCGGCCCCGGAATTAGTGAAATACACAGAGTTGAGGTTGGGGGGTAATTGCCCGGCAAGCAAATGGGCATAACGCACCTGGGGGCTGCTCACAAATTCGCCATACACCATCACGTGCAGGTAAGCATCCAATTGCTGGCGGATGGCCTCCAGCACTTTGGGATGCCGATGCCCCGTATTGGCCACGCTGATGCCTCCAATCAGATCGATATAGGATTTCCCGCTGCTATCATACAGGCTCGAAGCCTCGGCCCGCGCAATTTCTATACCGAGCGGTGCCGGCGATGTCTGCGCCACATGCCGCAAAAAAAGTTCCCTCAAATGCATACGCGAAGGTAAACTATAGAGCGATTACAGTGGCTTTTGGGTAAATTGCAATCGTTGATGCTGTATGCCCGGCCTCAACTTTTTCGAACATTCAAATCTTTATGTATGCCCGTTATATTACCCGTAAAGGGAGTGGAACCCCGCTTTGGAAAAAATACTTTTATAGCACCCAATGCCACCATAGTGGGCGATGTGGAAATGGGGGATGACTGCAGCATCTGGTTCAATGCCGTACTGCGGGGCGATGTAAATTATATCCGAATAGGCAACCGCGTCAATATCCAGGATGGAGCCTGCATCCATTGCACTTATCAAAAATGCGGGACCGATATTGGCAATAATGTTTCCATCGGGCACCATGCTATTGTGCATGGCTGCACTTTGCACGATAATGTGCTGGTGGGCATGGGCGCCATCATCATGGATCAGGCTGTTGTGCACAGCAATACCATCATTGCCGCCGGCGCCGTAGTGCTGGAGAATACCATTTGCGAAGCCGCGAGCATCTATGCCGGTGTACCGGCCAGGAAAGTGAAGGATATTTCCGCGGAACTGATTGAAGGGGAAATTAACCGGATTGCGGGCAACTATGTGAAATACGCCGACTGGTTTCGGCATCAACCCGTGAACCCCTGATTTTTTTTGACCACAAATAACTGACCATCAGACAGGCAGCATGGAGAAGGGATTCGCTCGTAGTTTTACTATGGCATTTGTAGTTTTTACGGATTAAATTCGTAGTACCAATATAACCCGAAAATGAAAAGCACCATCAGAATATCCGTACTCATCTGCCTCATGTCGCTCTTTGCCTCATGCAGTCTTTTCAAACCTAAATATGGTTGCCCAACCAATGGCAAGAATGTAGGAGCTGAAAAACTGTTAAGCGGTGATCCGGATGCCGAAAAGTCTGCCCGAAAAGCCAAGAAATTCAGAAGTTAACATTTCGGGCGCAGCCATTTCGGAAAAATCCAAGTCTTACTGTAAGACCGCTTAACCGTAAATCTTACACTATGAGCCTTGCCCTACGAACCTCTATGGGTTGCACAGAAATCATCATCGCCGATGATGGCAACCTCCAACTCTTCTACCAGGTAGCTTCGATGCTGGAAGATGAATTTGCGATCAAATTCCTCCACAAGGAAGATGAATTCGATTCCATCAGTTGGGATTTCCGCCACAAGGGACATGATATGACCCTGCATTACAATATCTATAGTGGTATCTCCCTTTTCCCTACCAAGACCCGCGACGCGCTGTACAAAGACAATAAAGCCGTGATAGAACTCGGAAACCTGCTGGAAAAGCAATTGCCAGTGCTGGAAGCCCTGCGCAATATCGCCTGAGGCGAATCCTGTACAACGAATATGTCCTTTGGGGCATTATTCCTCTTGCATGGAGGCTACCAGGCTGAGGTAGCTTTCGAAGCGGTTGATATGGATATTGCCGGCAGCAACAGCTTCCTTTACGGCACAGCCCGGTTCGTTGATGTGCATGCAATCGTTGAACTGGCACTGACCAATATATTTTCGCATTTCCGGAAAATAGTGCGATACCTCTTCGAGTTCCAGATCTACCAGCCCAAACTCGCGCATTCCCGGGGTATCAATAATGCTTCCCCCATCGGGGAGGTCGTACATTTCGGCAAAAGTGGTGGTGTGCATGCCCTTTCCGCTCCATCCACTCACATCTTTGGTGCGAATGTCGAGCCCCGGCATAATTTGATTGAGCAGGGATGATTTGCCCACACCTGAATGCCCGCTAAGCAGGCTGACTTTGCCCTGCAGGCATTTTTTCAGTTCATCCAATCCCTCACCGGTAACCGTGCTGCAAAGCAGGATGCGATAGCCGGCCTGCCCATACATATCTTTCCAGGCCTCGTATTGATCCAACTCCTTGCGCTTATAGATATCCGCTTTGTTGAGCACTATCAACGCGGGTACGTGATACATTTCTGAAGCCACAAGAAAGCGGTCGATAAAGCCCTGCGATGTGCGGGGTTCCTTTAAAGTGGCGACCAATACCGACTGGTCGAGGTTGGCCGCAACAATATGATGCTGATGTTTGGCCCGGGGCGATTGCCGGTTGATATAATTGCGCCGGTGTTCCACATCGCTGATTATGGCCGTATGCGCCGCCTCGTCTTCTATCTCTATCAATACCCGGTCGCCTACCGCCACCGGATTGGTGCTGGTAATATCATCCAGCTTCAACACACCCCTGATCCGACCCTGGTACCAGTTGCCAGCCTCATCTTTCAGGTTGTACCAACTCCCGGTGGATTTATATACGGTTGCTTTCATGAATAAAAATGTAGATGGAGCTTACACTTCGCTTTTCCGGAAGCCTCAGCAAATCCTGTGCAAATTAAGACTATGGTGGCAAAAGAGCCGGGAAATGCGGGGATGGCCGATCCTGATTAGGGAATCTTGCGGAAAACGGTGTAGCGCAGCAATATTTCGAGAAACAGGAAGGCCAGGGCGGCCAGGGCAAAAGGCAGGAATCGTTCTTCAAATCGTTTATAACTGGTGAGTTCCACTTTCGATTTTTCCAGTTGATCAATCTGGTTATAAATCTGCTGTAGGCTTTCCCGGTCGCGGGCACGAAAGTAACGGCCGCCTGTTTGGTCTGCCATGTTCTGCAACAATTGTTCATCGAGGAAATCAAAGGCCGCGTTGCGTCTTTCGCCTGTATTACCGGTGTTCTCTACAACATCGCTGGGTTGGGCGCCCATACCGATGGTATAAATTTTTACAGACTGACTTCTCGCAATTTCGAGCGCGGTCAGCGGATCAATCAGGCGGGTATCCGGCGCGTCTTCCTTGCCATCCGTCATCAGGATGATGACCTTGCTCGCGGCCTTGCTATCGGAAAGCCTGTCCACCGCCGTAGCCAGTCCTTCGCCAATCACGGTGCCGTCTTTCAGATAGCGTCGGCTCTCGAGGGAAGTTATTTGCTGAATAAGTGTGGTCCGATCAGTGGTGATGGGGCATTGGGTAAAACTTTCACCGGAAAAAATCACCAGCCCGATCCGGTCCACCGGGCGGCCCATCACAAAATCAACCGCCATCTGCTTGGCCACTTCCATCCGGCTGGGTTGAATATCGCGCGAGTTCATGCTACCGCTCACATCCATGCACAATACAATATCGATTCCTTCTCCCAATAGCTGGCGCTGATCATTCCGCTGTTGCGGTCGGGCCAGCGCGGTAATGAGTGCCGCTATCGCCAAAAGACGAAGAATAAAAGGCAGATGGCGCATGCGGGTTTTCCAGGTTCTTACCTGGAAGGGGCCCGTGCTCGACACGCGTACAGAGGCCGTGTTTGCCGGGTGCCTGCGCCGGTACCATACTATCAGAAAAGGAATAAGGGCAAGCAGGAGAAAATTCTCTGGCCACAAAAAGTCCATATGTTGTATCCACTCGTAGAGCATCAGTTCATTTCTTCCAGTTGCTGAATGGCATCCCGCAGGGCCTGCCAGGAATTGTTTCTATCCACCTCAACGGGTTCATATTTGGCAAACTTCACAAAATCGCTCAGGCGCAGGGCCTGTGCAAGATTGCTGTACCGGGTTTCCGGCATTCCTGATTGTTTCAGTTGCAATAGCAAATCTTCCGAGGTTTGCTGCAAAGAGCTGATGCCCTTTCTTTGTTCGGCGTAATTGCGGAATATATCTACCAGATCGGTAAACCAGGCCTTGCCTTCGAGCTTCTTGTCGCGTAAAGCATCAAGGGCGGCCATCGCTTCGCGGAAATAATCCCGGGGAGGCGGTGGTGGTGGCGGAGGAGCCGGCTTTTTCTTCCGGAAAATAAAGTACACCAACAGCAATAGCAGAAGGGCTGCGCCCGCAATATACCACCACCATTTACGCTTCTTTTCTTCCTCGGTCTCTACTTCCAGAATGTCCTTGATGTCGTGGTAAGGCTGCTCCGGATTAAAGGCTGAATAAGACACTTCAACAGGTATGCTATCTGATTGAAGGGCTTCGGACAAAAAGAGTGGCGGTATTACCCGGCTGCCCGAATCGAAGCTGGTGAGTTGAATGATTTGGCGCAGCAGGGTTCCTTCACCCGTATTGCTCGTATCAATCTTTCCCCTATGCAAAATCTCGAAATGAGGAATACTGTCTATGCGAAAAAAACGAATCAGTTCGTTCTCAGGAATATCGGCGCTCAGGCTGAGCTGAATGGGTTCGCCAATCAAAATCTGGTTGCGGTCTGCCCTTACTTCTATCCGGGTACTTTCCTGGGCCTGCAGCGTCGACAGGAATAACAGGCAGGTGAGGAGCAAAGATGTATGAATCCGTGGTTTCGTCATGGAGGATGGGGCAATAATTTATCGATTACGGCTCAGGAAAAATCGTTGCAGCACTTTTACATAGTCGTCCCCTCCCCGCACATGCAGGAGATCGCAACCCGCTTTTCGAAACAGCTCGGTGCTATAGGCCGTAACCCGGAAAAACTCTTCCTGGTATTTTTTTCTCACGAAGGCATTGCTGCTATCCACCCATTTTCGTTCGCCGGTTTCCAGGTCTTCCACCTGCATCATTCCGGCATCCGGCAATTCCATATCCATGCGATCGTACAGCTTGATACCGATCAGGTCGTGCTTGCGGGCTACCACCCGCAGGGCATCATCGTAACCGCTATCGATAAAATCGCTCAGCACAAAGGAAATGCTTCGCTGGCGGGTCACATTGTTGAAATACCGAAGTGCCGGCGCCAATTGGGTTCCCCCGCTTTTGGGTTCCCGGCTCAGCAGCTCGCGTACGATATACAGCGCATGCTGCTTACCCTTGCGGGGTGGTATATAGCCTTCCACCTTATCGCTGTAAAATATCACACCTACTTTATCGCCATTATTTACCGCCGAGAAAGTGAGCACGGCGCCGATCTCCGTCATCAGGTCGCGCTTATTGCCATACACTGTTCCAAATTGCGAGCTGGGACTGATATCGATCAGCAACATCACCGTCAACTCCCTTTCTTCTTCAAACAGCTTACTGAAGGGATGACCAAAGCGGGCGGATACGTTCCAGTCGATAAAGCGGATATCATCCCCCGCCGCATATTCCCGCACTTCCTTAAACGACATACCCTTGCCCTTGAATGCGCTATGATATTCGCCCGTAAAAAGATCCGTAGCCAGCTTGCGGCTCCTGATCTCGAGCAGGCGAACACGGTTTAGTATTTCTTTGGTGGTGAGCAAGGGAAATTTGTTGATTTGTTGATTTGTTGATTCGTTGATTTGTTGATCGTTCTCGATGATTACGCAGACCGCCCTATCGGACGGTCCTATTATATGTCGCCCCTTCGGGGCTTGGACTCACGCCTCACGCCTCACGATTCACGCCTCACGGTACATTTATCGCTTTCAAAATCTCCTCCACCACCTGCTCCACATTCACGTTTTCCGCTTCGGCTTCGTATGTGAGGCCTATGCGGTGGCGCAATACATCATAGGCTATGCTTCGCACATCCTCCGGTATTACAAAGCCGCGCTTGTGCAGGAAGGCCTGTGCCTTGGCGGCCAGGGCCAGGTTGATGCTGGCCCTCGGCGAACCACCATAGCTGATCAACGGTTTCAGTTTCTCCAATTGGTACGATTCCGGATTACGGGTGGCGAATACGATATCGAGTATATACTGTTCTATTTTTTCGTCCATATAAATCTGCCGCGTCAGGTCTTTGGCATTAATCACTTCCTGTATGCTCACTACCTGCTTTACGGGTTTTACCACAAGACCCTGCACGTTCTGACGAATGATGAGTTGCTCTTCATGCATTTTGGGATAGCCCACAATCACTTTCATGATAAAGCGGTCTACCTGTGCTTCCGGCAACGGATAAGTACCCTCCTGCTCCAGCGGGTTCTGGGTGGCCAGTACCAGGAAGGGTTCATCCAGTTTGTAGGTGCTGTCGCCAAGGGTAACCTGCCGCTCCTGCATGGCTTCGAGCAGGGCCGACTGCACTTTGGCCGGAGCCCGGTTAATTTCGTCGGCCAAAATAAAATTGGCGAAGATGGGACCCTTGCGCACCACAAATTCATTCTTCTGCTGGTTATAGATCATGGTGCCAATAACATCGGCAGGCAGGAGGTCGGGTGTAAACTGAATGCGACTAAACTTTGCATGAATGGCCTGTGCCAGCGACTTAATGGTGAGCGTTTTGGCCAGGCCGGGAACGCCTTCCAGCAAAACGTGTCCATTACTAAGCAACCCGATCAGCAGGCGGTCGAGCATATGGCTCTGCCCCACGATTACATGGCCCACTTCTTCCCGCAGTTTATCGGTAAACTGCGCGGCCTGGCCAATGCGTTCGTTGAGCTGTCGAATATCGTCGGCGGTTTTTATCATAAGAATGTTGTTGAACAGTTTAGGGTTTAAGGTTTAGGGTTTAGGGTTTAAAGTTTAAGGTTATAAGACCTTCGTACCAGACACGCCTCACGATTCATCCGCCTGCGGCGAGACAAGCGCCTCACGCCTCACGATTCACGCATTTCGATTACCCACTCACTCCCTACTCCCTACTTACTACTCACGACTCACGCCTCACGCCTCACGATTCACGCCTCACGATTCACGCCAGGTATTTTCCCACAATCGGCACTCTCCTTCCCACGCCAAACGCCTTAAAGCTGATGCGAATGATCGGGCAAAACTGGTTTCTTTTGTACTCATTGCTGTTTACCAGCTTCAGCACCCGCTTCACCAGCTCCGGGTCATAGCCCTTTGCCATGATCTCTTTGGGCCCCTGCCGCATTTCGATATATTCAAACAATACCCGGTCGAGCAGATCATAATCAGGAAGGCTGTCGCTATCTTTCTGATTGGGCCTCAGTTCGGCTGAAGGCGCTTTGTCAATAATCGAAGGCGGAATGATTTCTTCCTTTCGATTGATAAACCGGGCCAGCGCGTACACCTGCATTTTATACAGATCACCCAAAACGCCCAATCCGCCCGCCATATCACCATAAAGTGTGCCATATCCTGTGGCCAGTTCACTCTTATTCGAGGTATTGAGCAGGATATACCCAAACTTGTTGGCGATAGCCATGAGCAGGTTGCCGCGGGTACGGCTTTGAATATTTTCCTCTGCCAGCCCAAAGGGCAGGTCGCCAAACAGGGGCTTCAACTCCTGAATAAACGAATCATAGATGTTTTTTATTGGCAGGATATCGTAGGGATTCCCCAGGTTTTTCGAGAGCTTCACGGCATCTTCTACCGAGTGGGAGCTGGAATAGTGCGATGGCATCAGGATGGCCCGCACCTCGTCGGTCCCCAGGGCCGCCACTGCGAGGGCCTGGGTTACGGCACTGTCGATACCCCCCGATGACCCCAGAATGGCTTTGGTAAAGCCCATCTTTCCAAAATAATCCCGTATTCCCAGCACCAGGGCCTGGTATATTTCCTCTATATTTTTTGAATCGGTGAGATAGGCGATGGTATCATGACCCACGCCTACTTCGCGGGCCGAGAAATAAACCTGCTTTTGCTCCGGCACAAAGCCGGGTGTTGGCTTCAACGACATCTGGCTAAGATCAGCCACCTGGTAGTCTTCTTCAAAATATTTCAGCTCAGCCACCCTTTCCCCATTGGCATCATAGATCAGGCTGCCCCCATCGAACACGATCTCCGTTTGCGAGCCCACGGCGTTGCAATAAAACATCGGCATACCATACTTGATGGTATGCGCCCGCACCAGGCTGTTGCGTACAATATCCTGTGCATAGTTATAGGGCGAAGCCGATATATTGATCATGATATCGGGATGTTGCTTCGCTAATTCTTCCATCGGCGTGATGCGGTAGAGGGGGTTATCGCCCATATTCCAGATATCCTCGCAAATGGTGATGGCGAGGCGATGGCCCTTAAAGGGTATCACCTGCCAGCTATCTGCCGGCTCAAAATAGCGGTACTCATCAAAAATATCGTAATTGGGGAGCAGGGTCTTATGCACTTCGGCCTGTATGGCCTGGTCATAAAGCAGGAAAGCGGCATTGAACAGGTCCTTGCCTTCCACGCGCGGATTATGGGCGGGCGCCCCTACCAGCACCGCAATCCCCTCCGCTTCCATCCTGATCCTGTCGATAGAAGCATGGCACTGCCGGATAAAATCGTCAAACTCGAGGAAATCGCGTGGAGGATAGCCGCAAATACTCAGCTCCGAAAATACCAGCAGGTCCACTCCATCCCCCTTTGCCCTTCGTATGCTCTCAATAATTTTTGTGGTATTGGCTTCAAAATTTCCAATATGATAATTTTGCTGAGCGAGCGCGATCTTCATAATTCAAATTTACACACAACAAATCAGATATAAGCTCCGTTTATCATGACCATGAAAGGAACCGGTTTATCCCTTACGCTTTTTGCCCTGCTTTGGCTTGCCTCCTGCGGCAACAAACCCGCTGCGCCTGATGTGAGCGATATCAATTTTCAAATCGAAAGCAAACGGTTTGACCAGGACATGTTTGGCATTGATACCCTCCGCCTCGATGAGGAAATGAACAGGCTGCAACAAAAATATCCGCAATTGCTGGGTATCTTCCTTCAAAATATTTTGGGCATCAGCGAACCCGAAGGACTCAAAGCCTGGCTTCGGAATTATCGCCCGGTGTACGACAGTGCACAGCAGGTTTTTGGCGATATGGCCGGCATAAAAAAAGAACTGGAACAGGCCTGTAAATATATCCGTCACTATTACCCCGATTACGAACTGCCCCAGGCCATGATTCCTGTGCTGGGTCCGCTGGATACCCGCGACGACCTGGCCCGCATGAGCAGCGGTGAACTCACACCCAATTTCCTGGGCGATGGTTTTGTGGGCATCAGCCTGCAGTTTTACATGGGAGCGAATTACAGTCTTTACAACACGGAATATTTTGTCACCAATGTGGCGCCCCTCTTTCGCAGCCGCCGATTTGCGAAAGAATACCTGGTAGCCGACCTGATGCGGCTGATGGCCGATGACCTTTATCCCGATCGCAGCTTTACTCAATCGCTCGTTGACCAGATGATTGAAAAGGGCAAGCGCTGGTGGCTGATCGGTAAGTTTATGCCACAGGCCCCCGACTCGGTTATCACCGGTTATACCCAGGCACAGCTCAACTGGACCCAGGCCAATGAAGGCATGATCTGGAGTTATATTGTGAAAAACGAAAGACTGGATTCCAAAGAACCGGCCACCATACAGACCTATTTAGGCGAAGCGCCTTTTACCATCGGCTTACCCCAGGAGTTTTCGCCCGGCAATATAGGCCCCTGGCTTGGCCGGCAAATAGTAAGGGCCTTTGAAGAGAATAATCCCGGCCTGTCGCCCGATGAAATAATGAAAACCCCGGCGGAGAGGATTTTGGAAGGGGCGAAGTATAAGCCGAAGTGAAGTTTTAAGTAGTAAGTTTTAAGTGGTAAGTTTTGAATTGGGAATGAATATTTGAATTCAAGCAATATCCATGCTCAATCTATAACAATTGGTCATAGTCTTTAAGAAGATAATGGAACGAATATCTAAAAAATTTCCATTATCGCCCTTCTCCACTTAAAACTTAAAACTTATAACTTACAACTCCCTCTACTGTCCCTGCGCCAAACTATACGCCTTCTTATCTCCCCACTTATTCAAAAGCTCGAGTGAGCAGATTTTAAAATTGCCGCTGAGGCTTACATAGAGGCCTATTACGTCTTGTTGATTGAGGGCGCTGCCGTCGATGCTTTCGAAGCGCACATTATACTGGTTCACGAGGTTGGTATAGAGTGAACCGCCGGGCCATACCTGGGTGCCGCGGTTGCTGATGTTCACCAAATTGAATTTTACCCCCGCATGGCGCTGGCATTTTTGCGCGATGGCTTCCGGCTGCTCCGAACTTTCAATGAAGAGATCAACACCTACAATCAGCTCGGGTTCCGATTCCTTACTCTCCATCATGGAATGCGCTTCCAGTTTGAAGGGCGCAGGTGTTCCCGGCTTATTCGGGATGATGGGCTTGGCGCCCACCGCCGGTGTTTTTCCAAAATTGCCAATGATGGCATCGGCAAACCGCGTGGTATCCACCGCCGGTATCGACTTGTCGCCAAAGTCACCGGTACGAACCCCACTTTCGAGGGTATAAAGCAAAGCATTTTCAATTATCGCGGCATTTTCCGTAAGACCCACATGGCGCAACATGGCGATGCCGCTCAAAAGCAGGGCGGTAGGGTTGGCGATGTTTTTGCCGGCAATATCCGGCGCAGTACCATGCACGGCTTCGAAAATGGAAATATGATCGCCGATATTGGCCGATGGCGCAAAGCCCAGGCCGCCTACCAGTCCCGCACAAAGGTCGCTCACTATATCGCCCTGCAGGTTAGTGAGTACCACCACATCAAAAGTGTCGGGGCGTGTCACCAGTTTCATGCAAAGATCATCCACGATAATATCATCGGCTTTCAGGTCAGGATATTCTTTCGACACCTCATAAAAACATTCGAGGAAAAGTCCATCCGTGATCTTCATGATATTGGCCTTATGTCCGCAGGTGATGCGCGTCGCTTTTTTCTGACGGGCCATTTCAAACGCGTAGCGGATTACCTGCATGCTGCCGGGCCGGGTAATAAAGCGGCGGCTCAGGGCCACATCATGCGTTAGCATGTGCTCAATGCCCCCATAGGTATCCTCAATGTTTTCGCGTACCACGGTAATATCGATGGGAATGCCGGCTTTGCTAAATACCGTATCCACGCCGTGCAGGCTTTGGAATGCACGTTTGTTGGCAAAGGTATTCCAGGTTTTGCGTGCGGTTACGTTGATGCTTTTCACACCTTTACCCTTGGGTGTTTCCATGGGGCCCTTGAAAAGAATACCAAGGGTTTCAATGGTTTCGCGCGCCTCGGGCGTCATGCCATTATTAAAACCTTTGTCGAAAACCCATTTGCCCATCTCCACGGTCTGGTATTCGAGGGGGGTATTACTGGCTTCAAAAATGCGGAGCACGGCGTCCATAATCTCCGGTCCAATACCATCTCCTTTGGCAACAGCTATTTTCATATTGAAATATTAATTAAGGGGTAACTTGAAGGCGCAAATTTACGGCTTAAGCCCCGAAAATCGGGGAAGATTTAGATTCGTCGGGCTTTTTCATTATTTTTACTCAAACCCCTCGGAAATGCAAAGCATCATCACGGAAGGAGTTCAGGTAAGCGTGGAGACTTTTTATCAGCCCGATTACAGCAATCCGCTGCAATCCGAGTTCATGTTTGCCTATCGCATAACGCTTGAAAACCACAACGCATTTCCGGTAAAACTGCATCGTCGATTCTGGGAAATTTTCGACAGCAATGGCAGTCACCGCGAAGTGGAAGGCGAAGGCGTGGTAGGTATTCAGCCTACCATTGAGCCCGGCGAAAGTTATCAATATGTGAGTGGATGCAATTTGCGAACAGAGATGGGTAAAATGCATGGCAGTTACCAGATGGAAAACCTGAACACCCAGCAAATGTTTCGGGTGCATATCCCCAGCTTCGAGATGATCGTTCCCATGAAGAATAATTGACCAGCGATCTTTCTCCACTACCAGCCATCAACGAACCTTATACGACTTACCACGCAGCCATTGCGTTACTTTCTCGCGTTGATCGCCCTGTACAATGATTTCTCCCTGCTTGGCCGAACCGCCCGAACCACAATAATTGCGGAGTGCCTTACCCAATGCCTGCAGGTCTTCATCTTTTCCCACAAAGCCCGTCACCAGTGTAACCGCCTTACCCGCGCGTTGTTTGGTATCCAGCTTCACCTGCAGAAGCTGCTGAGCAGGAGGCAGGGTTTCCTGCGGCAACTCTTCCTCTTCCATCCGGAAATTGGGATCGGTGCTGTAAACGAGGCCGGTGCTGTTGTTCTTGCGTTTCTTCATTAGGTTGCGAGTTGTAAGTTTTAAGTTGTAAGTTTTAAGTAGGGGCTGAGTTGTGTTCTCTTTCGTAAAAATAAATCAATCCTCAATCTATATTAATAACACATGAGCTTCAACTTAAAACTTACTACTTATAACTTATAACTCCCCAGCCGCTTTCAAACTCAAATCCACACTCTTCGCCTGATGGATCAACGCCCCTACTGACACATAATCGACCCCGGTGCTGGCATAATCGGTTATGTTGTTAAAATTGATGCCGCCGCTGGCTTCTGTTTCAAAGTCTTCCTGTATCAGTTGCAGTGCCGGAACAATCTGTTCGGGTGTAAAGTTGTCGAGCATTATCCGAAAAACTTTTCCCCTGCCCACGGCTATCACTTTTTTCACATCATCGAGGCTGCGGGTTTCCACTTCAATGCGAAGACCAGGCTTTTTTTCATGCACATAGGCCCAGGCTCTTTCAATAGCATTTTCAATACCGCCACAATAATCGATATGATTATCCTTGAGCATGATCATGTCGTAAAGACCAAAGCGGTGATTTACGCCACCCCCAATGCGCACGGCTTCTTTTTCGAGGAGTCTGAAATTGGGTGTGGTTTTGCGCGTATCGAGCAAACGGGTTTTGTAGCCATTCAGTTTTTCCGCATACCGGCGCGTAAGGCTGGCGATGCCGCTCATTCTTTGCATGCAATTCAGCACCAGTCTTTCGCAACTGAGTATGGTATGTATGCGGGCTTCCACTTCAAAAGCCTTTTCGCCCGACTCCATGGTTTCGCCATCATCTTTCCATTTTTGAAAATGGCTCCCCGGATCTTTATAGGAAAATATGCGCGCCGCCACTTCCACACCCGCCAGTACACCCTCTTCTTTAATCTTCAAAACGGCCCTGCCACGCGCGTCGGGATCAATGCAGGATAAAGTGGAATGATCCCCATCGCCACAATCTTCCTTCAGGGCTTCGTCGATGAGATGCTGGAGAGAAAGGTCGAAGTTCATGAAGCAAAGTAATGGGTTTTAAGTTTTAAGTGGTAAGTTTTAAGTGGTAAGTATTTGTAGAAAATTCTTGGCATGATTGAATTGTTTCCTTGTGACATACTCCCTAAAAAAAAATAGGTGGTCTACACCCACCTATCACTTATAACTTACAACTTAAAACCTAACACTTTACTGAATCGCCTGAAACCTTATCTCCTTCACCACTTCCTTATTGCCCCTTGCTTTCATAAAAACATGGGCGCGGAACTGGCCCGATTTGGTATTGAGGGTGCCTATGCAATATTGGCCACCGGGAGAGTCGCCCTTGTGTTTGAGTTCAAATCCCTTTACCGCATTATTGGTAAAGAAATCGCGCAGAATCACCTGGGCCTGGGCCTTGCTGTAGCTGTTGCTTTTAACCGGCAGGGAGAGTTCCACATTCTCGTCTAAATATTTAGATAACTCGTTGGCATTGCCGGCACGTAACGCGCCAATAACCCCGTCTATGCCCGTTTGATCGGCCACAAAAGAGGTGGTCAGCAGAAAACTACAGATCAGCAATGTATAGATGCCTGTTTTCATACTATTCAATTTCATAGGTGTTGCGGTCTGATAATAGGGTACGGATCAAAATCTGTACTAAAATAATAAAAACACCCAGTTTTGCGCCTTTCGGGGATAATTAAGCGAATGATATGTAGTTTTACAGCGTTTTATTACTGGTTATTTTACGAATAGACAACTGATAATCTGCGATTTATCCCATTAATTGGCGCAGTTTGTCGCAAAAAGTGAAAACATGTCACCCCGAAAAGCAATTCTAATTATTATGGACGGATGGGGACTCGGCAAAGTTGCATCAGCCGATGCCATCCAGCAGGCACAAACCCCCTTTGTTTCTTCATTATACAAACAATATCCTCACAGTGAGTTGGTTACCTGCGGCGAGTCCGTAGGGCTACCAGATGGGCAGATGGGCAATTCCGAAGTAGGCCACCTGAACCTGGGAGCCGGACGTGTGGTATACCAGGAATTGCAGCGCATCAATGTAGCGGTACGAAGCGGTGAGCTGGCCGCCAACCAGCAACTGCTACGTGCCCTGGATCACGCCAAACTCCTGAAGAGGCCCGTACACCTGATGGGCCTGGTGAGCGATGGCGGCGTGCATTCGCATATCAATCACCTCAAAGCCCTGGTAGATATCTGCAAGGACCGTGGCCTGCAGGATGTAAATATCCATGCCTTCACCGATGGCCGCGATTGCGACCCCAAAAGCGGACTGGGCTTTATTACCCAATTGCAGGCACATTTAAATCAGTCGGTGGGCAGAATAGCCACCGTAAGCGGAAGGTATTATGCCATGGATCGCGACAAAAGATGGGAACGCGTAAAGCTGGCTTATGATGCCCTGGTGCATGGGCAGGGCGAAAAGGCAACCGATGCCATCGCCGCCATTGAGCAGGCTTATGCCAAAAATATTACCGACGAATTCATTCTGCCAACCGTAGTGGTAAACGAAGGCCAGCAACCGCTTGCCAGCATCAAAGATGGCGATGTTGTGATCTGCTTCAATTTCCGAACCGACCGTTGCCGGGAAATTACGGAAGTACTGACCCAGCGCGACTTTCCCGATTTCGGGATGAAGAAGTTGTCGTTGGACTATACCACCATGACCCAGTACGATCAGACTTATCAAAATGTATCCGTGCTTTTCCATAACGACGATCTGCGGATGACGATGGGGGAAGTATTGGAAAAAGCCGGGAAAACACAGATTCGCATTGCGGAAACGGAAAAATATCCGCACGTTACTTTCTTCTTCAGTGGTGGTCGCGAAAAACCCTTTGAGGGCGAAACCCGCATCATGATCCCTTCACCCAAAGTGGCTACTTATGATCTGCAACCCGAGATGAGCGCCATCGAAATGACGGATGCCCTGTTGCCCAGGCTGGAAGAAGGCAGGACCGATTTTGTTTGCCTCAATTATGCCAATGCCGATATGGTGGGCCATACCGGCGTATTTTCCGCAGCCGTAAAAGCTGTTGAAACCGTGGATCAATGTGTAAGCAGGGTGGTAACAACCGGCCTGGCCAATGGCTATACCATCTTCCTCACGGCCGACCATGGCAATTCCGATTACATGATCAATGAGGATGGCACACCCAATACAGCACATACGCTGAACCCCGTTCCTTTATTCGTGATCGACAAAAACTGGAAAGGCAAATTGCGCAATGGCAAGCTGGCGGATGTGGCACCAAGCATATTGCAGTGGATGGGGCTGCAACTGCCGGTTGAAATGACCGGGGAGCAGTTGATGGAAAACTAAATCGGGCTATTCCGAAAAATCTTAGCTTAGGGAAATCAAAATCATTTCCCATGATCAAGAAGATCCTGCTCTTCCTCCTGGCGGGCCTGCTGATAATTCAGTTTATTCACCCAAAGCGTAATCGTGCCGAAGGCGAACAGCCATATCGTATAGCAGCCGCTTATGATGTGCCGGCCCCGGTGCAGGAGATCTTGGATAAAGCCTGCAATGATTGCCATAGCAACAACACACGCTATCCCTGGTACACCAAATTGCAGCCCTTCGACTGGTGGATTACCGATCATATCAACAAGGGGAAAAAGGACCTGAACCTGGATGAATTCACCAACCGCAATCTGCGCTACCAGTACCATAAGCTGGAAGAAATTGCGGAGTTGGTAAAGGAAGCTGAAATGCCACTCGACTCCTATACCTGGATCCATAAAGACGCCAAACTATCGGATTCGGAGAGAAATACGCTCATCACCTGGGCCGATGGGCTGCGTGCCGGGCTCGAGGCCCGCTATCCCATCGACAGCCTGGTTCGAAAAAAATAAGCGGAAAAGCCCTCTTTTTTACCTGAAAAATTACGTAGCCATGCAGCTATCGTAACGAAAATTTGTCTAAATTACAGGCAACCAAACGGGATTTATGACAGAGGAAGCGCTCCTGAAAGGTTGTTTAAATAATGATCCGTCTGCTCAGCGCGAATTGTACAATCGGTACAGCGCGAAGATGCTGGCTGTTTGTTATCGCTATGCGCATAACCGGGAAGATGCGGAGGATATGCTGCAGGAAGGTTTTATCAAAGTATTCCTGCAGATCCACACGTTTGAAAACCGGGGTGCTTTTGAAGGATGGGTACGACGAATCATTGTACATACTTGTATCAACATCCTGAAGAAGAACAAGAAGTTTAATGAAAGCGTGGATATCATACATGCCCATAGCCTGCACGTGCGCGAAGATTCAGTGTCATCGATCGTACAGGCGAAACAGGTGGTAGAATGCATACGCATGCTACCCATAGGTTACCGGACCGTGCTCAACTTGTATGCGGTGGAAGGTTTTAGTCACCGGGAAATTGCGGGCATGCTGGAAATAGAAGAAAGCACCAGCCGAAGCCAGTATACCCGGGCGAAAACCATGCTGGAAGATATTCTGATCCGGAAGAAGATTCTGCAAAAGCCAAAACAAGATATCGATTGGCTCATAGCCGTAAGCCAACGATAGTTCGTATCCTAAATTAGTAACTGGTTATGGAGAGTAATTTCAGCAACAGGGATTTTGAGCGGTTTGTGCAAAGAAACGCTGACCAGTACAGGATGTTCCCATCCGAAAAGGTTTGGAACCATGTACACAGAACCTTGCATAAGCGTAGAAGGTGGTATGGCCTCGGGCTTGCCTTCCTGCTGCTGCTTACCGGCGCGGCCGTTACCATGGTTATGCGCAGTTATCCCGTACTGAAAAAACAAGGCTTTGCTGTTGCCGACAATCCTGTTGAACAGGCATCCACTCCCAACCAGCCCGGCAAAACCTTGGAGGACCGCCCCACTGATCTCCGCGACCTGATTCCTTTCGAAGATGCCGACGAAGTGCCCGTGGCAAAACTTCGCGAACAATTGCAACCCCTCCCGGCCATCGGTTTATCTGGCCCAGCGCCCAATAATGCCGATAACGACAATACTGGCAGCAATAATGCGGCCATGGACCTCTGGAAGGAAAACAGCAAACCATCACCGGCACTCAGCGTTGTGAACCGACCTGAACCTTCCCTTTCAGCAACACCCGGATTATTGGTGAATATGCACGATTATCCGCGCCAGGCCGAAGCATCCGGCCACAGCCAGGTTGATACGCCCGGTGAGCAGCCATCAACTACACAGAATACCCCTACTAAATTAGCCTGGAACCAGGCACCCTATACCATCGAAAGTGTGCTGAACTCGTTTAAACCAGCGCCCAAACGTGTAAGCTGGCAGTTGTTCTTTACACCCACTATCAGCTACCGTGCCCTGCGCGCCAATTCAGATTTCGCCAGTTCACCTGGTGGTCCGCTGCCCTTCCCGTTTGCGAGCCTCGAAGATGTAAACAAAGCCGTAACGCATAAGCCCGATCTCGGCTTTCAACTGGGTCTGATGGGTCGCTATCCCTTGAGCAAGCGTGTAAATCTGCGTGCGGGCTTTCAGTTGAATGTAAATAAATACGACATCAAAGCATTCTCATACCCCGGTGAAGTGGCGGTAATCAATCTCGATGATCCCAACAGCACTACCGTAGCTACCTGGACACGCTACCGCAGCCAAAGCGGCTACAAATCGAACTGGCTGAAAAATTATTACCTCTCCGTTTCTGTTCCCATTGGCGCTGAAGTCACACTTTTTGGCAATAAACACACCAGCGTGGGCATTGCCGGTACCATACAGCCGACTTATGTGGTGCGCGACCGGGCTTACCTGATTTCTACTGACTATAAGAACTACGCCAAAGTTCCCTGGCTGGTGCGCCGCGTTAATATGAGTACAGGCTTTGAAGCTTTTGTGAATTATGGCAAGGGCAAAACACGCTGGCAGGTGGGTCCACAGGTGCGCTATCAGTTGCTCTCCAGTTTCCACAACAAGTATCCCGTTAAGGAATACCTGTTCGACTTTGGTCTGAAACTGGGTATCACCCTCAACCCCTAATTAAGATTTTTCCATCATCAGGGAAGTACATCAAATAAGAGCCATGCTTTTATTTGATGTACTTTTGCCTTTTGTATGAAACGAATCCATCCCATGCGTCATTATCTCTTCAGCATCCTTTACCTCTTTGTGTTATCCGGCCTTATTGCATCCTGTAATAACGGGGAGAAAAAGGAAGAGGCCCTTTTCCCCATTTATTCGTTTCTGCAAAGCCAGGTAGCCAGTGCCGATAGCTCGCTGTTACCGCTTCGCAGGATCAATATCACCAGCGATTCCACGCGCGACACCATTTATTTCTCCCGCACCGAATTTCGACGCCAGGCGAAAGAATTTCTTGACCTTCCTGATCTCACACAAAAAGCATTTAAGGGACGCTACAAGGAAACCAGCACTTATGACCCGGACCTGAACCGCCTGATTATATACCAGACTCCCGTGAACCGCGATCAGGAATATATTCAACGACTGGAATTATTGGTGGAACCCAGTACCGGTGGCGATAAAATCAGAACCGTGATCGTTCAAACTGCACAAGTGACCAAAGACAGTTCCATTGAAAGAAGGATGATCTGGAGTGTGGATCAAAGTTTTCAGGTAACCCGCATCCGCCAGTTGGCCGGGCGGCCGGAAGAGCTTCACACCTACCGCGTGGAATGGAATATCAACGAATGAGATGACCCAGGAAGAGTTTCAACATATTGCCCCGGGCATTCCGCAACAGCCCGGCATCTACAAATATTACAGTGCCGGCAATGAGTTGATCTATGTGGGAAAGGCCAAAAATATCCGCAAAAGGGTTAGCTCCTATTTCAATAAAACCCAGTCGAGCTTCAAGACCCACGAACTGGTGCGCCGTATTCATCGCATTGAATTCACCATCGTAAATTCGGAGCAGGACGCGTTCCTGCTGGAGAATTCGCTGATCAAGGAATTTCAGCCCACCTTCAATATCAACCTCAAGGACGATAAAACCTATCCCTACCTGGTGATCCGCAACGAACATTTTCCGCGGGTATTTTTTACCCGCAACAAAGTTCAGGACGGATCGGAGTACCTCGGTCCTTACACCTCGGTAAAAAAGGTGAGGGAGCTGCTGGAATTCATCCGCCAAACCATTCCGCTTCGCAATTGCACACTGGCGCTTACACCCAGGAATATAGAAGCCGGTAAATTCAAAGTATGTCTCGAATACCATCTGGGCAATTGCCTGGGACCCTGCGAGGGCTTACAGTCGGAAGAGGATTACCGTGAAAATCTACTGCAGCTCAAGAATCTGCTGAAGGGTAATCTGAATCCCGTGATCCGACATTTCAGGGAGGAAATGAAGACCCATGCGGCCCAGCTTGCATTTGAAAAAGCGGAACTCACGCGGAAAAAAATTGAATTCCTTCAAAACTACCAGTCCCGATCTGTTGTCGTAAACGCCAAGACGGGTGACCTGGATGTATTTTCCTTTTTGCAGCAGGATGTGCGGGCTTATGTGAACTACCTGCAGGTGCGCAATGGTGCTATCGTACAAACCCATACCAGCCCGGTGGAGGCGCATCTGGATGAATCGCCGGCGGAGATCCTCGCTTTTTCCGTGGCCAGGCTACGCAATCTTTTTCAGAGCGAATCGCCGGAGATCGTGGTTCCTTTCCCGATCGAATTTCCACAGGAAGGCATCCGGCTTACCGTTCCCAGGGCGGGTGATAAAAAGAAATTGCTGGAGCTGTCTGAAAAAAATGCGGGATATTTTCTCGAAGAGTTTTCCCGTCGCGCCCGCCTGAAACTGAATGCGGGCCCCGATGCCCTGGAACTGCTCAGCCAGTTGCAGGACGATCTTCAGTTAACGGAATTACCCGTTCATATTGAGTGTTTCGATAACTCCAATTTCCAGGGAAGCTATCCTGTATCGGCCATGGTCTGCTTTCGCAATGGCGTGCCCAGCAAGGCCGATTACCGGCATTTTAATATCCGTACGGTAGAAGGCATCAACGATTTTGCCTCCATGAAAGAAGCGGTTTTCCGTCGCTATAAAAGGCTGAAGGAAGAAGGTGAATCCTTTCCCCAACTGATCATTATTGATGGCGGTAAAGGCCAGCTCAATGCCGCCCTCGAAGCTTTTGATGAGTTGGAGATCAAGGGCCGCTCCACGCTGGTAGGGCTGGCCAAGAATGAAGAGGAATTGTTCTTTGCCGGCGATCGCGAATCGCTAAAGCTACCCTATCAAAGCAGCAGCCTGCTGCTGATCCGTCGCATTCGTGATGAAGTGCACCGCTACGGCATCAGCTTTCATCGACAGAAAAGAAGCCGCGGCACTTTCCGTAACGAGCTGGAAGATATACCCGGCATCGGGCGTCAATCGGCAGCAGAACTGCTCAAGACTTTTCGATCGGTAAAGAAATTAAAGGAAGCTTCGCTGGATGAAATTGCGGCCGTGATTGGCTTATCCAAAGCGAAAAAATTACTGGCCACACTGGCAAAAAATGAGGAGAAGGATACTTAAAAAAAAATGGGGCCAGGATAGAAATCCAGCCCCGTTTTTAAAATCCAATATCCTATGAAAAACCGAGACGAAAATACAACAATTCCCGCAGATTCCTAATATTGCCAAAGGAATTTTGTTCTTTTTTTTAAAGATTTCAAAATAAAGGTCTTACAATGAAAAAAGCCCCGCAATTGCGGGGCTTTTTAGGAGTATTTATGAATGCTTTGTCCAACTTAATAGGACCAGAGATCCTGCTCAAAATTGAAGATCTTTTCCTTCACATTATCGCCTTCCAGCAACGCGAGGATGGGATCTTTCACATACTGACGGATCATACGGTTTTGTGAGTTGTCGATGGTCGACTTCACGATATAGCTGCTAAACATGCGGCTTTCGAAGAGCTCTTCCCAGGTCATGCGGCTGTTGCCCATGTTCTTGGGGTTATACACTTCATAGCGGGTGAGGGTCTCACGCAGCTCGGGATAATAAATCCAGAACAGGGGAATAGCACCCCGCTCGGTTTTACCATCGGGCGACATGATGGTGCGCATGGGAGCGATACCAATGATGCGGCAAACCAGTCGGCTCGATTCGCGGTCGAATACCCAGTCTTCCTTGATCCGGAATTTGGTGATCTCATCCGGGTTCAGGGTATTACATACAACGGTATATTTATCGATCTTGGTAGGATCGTTCAGGTTGTATACCGGCAGGGTGTCGCAAGTGCCACCACCCGACAGGGATTGTTCAAACTGCAGCGAATCGATCGGCGTGGTAAAGCGGTCGTCATCGGCGCTGAAGGGGGTAACACCATTGTGGCGTACCGCATTCACGAGGATGTTCACGAAGCGCTGGTTACCATTGTCTTCATCGCTTTTGTAGCTGAACACCTGGTTGATCTTTTCGCGGATATCGATCTCGCGCCATACCCTTTCAGCGAAGAGGGCGTCATCGGCCCGCAGGTGATCGTAAGGTAGGGGAGTACGGCTTTTCATGGATGCATTTTTTTCAAATGCTCCATCCATGCGAAGCGAAGTTTTGATGGTGTCGTTGAAGCCTCCCACAACCGGTGCCTTTTCAATCGGCAGGTTGCCATAGGGGTTGTACCCGCTGGGCTGCTGATTGTTATTGGTTTGTTGGGTGGACGGAGGCTGTTGCTGCTCATTCGCCGGCTGGTTACCGGTGGTTGTGCGGCCTGTTCTGCCCCGGCGCTGTGCGTCAACGCTCAGGGTAGTGCCCAGCAGCACCAATCCCATCAGACCCCATTTTAAAAACTGCTTTTTCATAGTACTCTCTATTATTACTTCACGTTAAAAATCAAAGGATTCAGGCGGCGTGTACGGCCATCGGGACCCACCGCGCGAATGTTTTCAATAGTGATATACGATCCCGGGCGTACTTTGTTCACGATCTTACGCGACTGGTTCCAGGCACCACCCGTATTCTCTTCACTTTCTATGCCATTCTCAAAACCAGCACCGTCACCGGTCATGGTAAAGCTGGTTACGTTAAACTGTGTTTCGTAGAAGAAGTTCTTCACCAGGGCGTTTACACCTGCCTGTGAACGGAATACGCTGGCATTGATATCGCCACTTTCCGCCGTACCTACACGGGCCACAGGATCAGGAATGGAACGTACGCGGAAGTTAACCGGGGTTACCTTGCCATCAGGCGTGGTTACGCTGATCACGCAGTTGTCGGTTTCCTGGTTTACACGAACCGTGTACTTGCCAATGCCTGAGCGGTTCAGTTGGGCACCACCACCCTGGGCAGTTACTTTCAACTGATCCACGTTACCGGAACCGGATACGGTGATGGGGTTGTCCACACCAATGAACAGAACGTTCATCTTATCCAATTGTACAGCAGCGTTTGACTGACCTACGGTATATTCAACTTCATAAGGTCTTTCCTGCTTAATGCCTTCCTGGTTATAAAACACAACCTTAACAGGAATCTTGCCACTGCTATTCACTTTCTGTGTAAACTCGGCAAGACCCTTTTGATTGGGTTGTACCAATCTGCCACCGATATAAATCTCTGGCTTCTGGTTGCTGTTAAATGCGGCCAAACCAGCAGTAATCTTAAGCTCCTGACCGGGCAGCAAAACCATGCTGTTTTGCCCTACGATCGGCTCATAAGCGTCAAAGCGGATTTGAACCTTTCCAACCTGCTCATGGCAAAAGCCCACTACTTTGTTTTCCGCATTCTTCACATCATTCTGAAACTTGCTCAGGATGGTGATGGCGGCCACGGTAGGCACCATGCGGAAATAAGCGGCTTCCCAGGTTTTATTGCCCTTATTGGCGGATTTTGGAGTTGTAAGATCGATAAAAGGCGTTGACTTGTATTCATTGGCGATGGCAGTATCAATCGCCAGCAAGCCTTTCTGATATTTATCGAGTCTTTCATACAACTCTTTCCCTTTGCCTTTCTCCACCAGCAGGTGGGTGGCAATATCCAGGTTGTCTTCTTTAAACTTCTTGTCCTTGTCATTCGGATCGCCATCCGCATCTCTGAGGATCTGATCCTTTAACTCCTGAATGAATGTAAATACATCAGAAGACATTTGTGTTGCCTGCTGGGCCTTAGGATACCAAATAAGTGCCTTTTCTTTGTTGGCCTCATCGGTTGTCTTGGCTTGCAGAGACGTCATCAACTCAGAAGTAGAGTTACCTACTACTTCGTTGGACTTCTCGAGGCTATTGTTCACCGTCTTAAAGGCATTGAGGATCTCTGCTGCCACGTTCAGTGCCAACAGGGCTGTCAGCACCAGGTACATCATATTGATCATCTTCTGCCGCGGCTCGCGTGGTAAAGACATAACGTTTGTGGTTTTTGTTTAAAAGTGAAATGGTGACACTTCAAAATTCACGGGATATGGATTAAAGTATTGAACCCTTAATTCCGTTAGTTATTAGTTGCGACCACCTTGCATAGCGCTGAGCATATTGCCGTAGATATTATTCAGGCGGCCCAGGTTATTTGCCAGCAATGCAATCTGATCTTTCGCCTTGTTGGCGTCTTCCACGCTACCCTGCATGGCTTCAGAAGCCTTGGTCAGGTTGCCATAGAATGTATTCATCGCTTTCAGGTGATTGTTAGTGTCCTGCAGTTCCAGCTCATAAATCGTGTTGAGCGACGACAGGTTTTTGGTGAGTACCTGTACCTGCTCATGGAACTGTTTGGTACCATCAGCAGCCTGGTTAAAGTGCTGGATGCTGTTGGCAGCGCCCAGATAGGCATCTTTCATAGTGCCCAGGGCTGCAGCGGCTTCTTTGGTTTTGGTGGTATAGTCACCGGTTGCGGCAACCACATCCGAAACGTCAGATATCTTTTCCACGGTAGTGCCGAATTTTTTGAATCCTTCGCTCAGGCGACCCAGGTTGGCAGGCGTAATGTCGGCATCACGCAGCATGTCTTCCAGTTTGTTCAACGCGGGATTTCCGCTATTGCCACCACCCAGTGAAAGGGGCGTAGGCTTGAAGTCGGGATCCAGGTCGGGGTGAAGGGTGATTCCGGGGAAATAGCGCTCCCAATGGGGTTCTTCGGGAGGAGGAACCAGGAAGGCCATTACAAGGAATACAATGGCCTCAGCGATCAGACCCACCATGATGGCGTAATCCGCTCCGGGCCAGTGAAGAATTTTCATCATCGCCGCGAAGATTACGACAGCGGCAAAGAAGCTGAAAAGGAAGTTCAGTACAACTTGACCTTTGTGGGATTTAAAGAAATTCATAAAGGGTTCGTTTTTGATAGATTATTAAATTTTAACTAAAACGGTTGAACGTGCACAAAAATTGTTGTGGATTGAGGGAAAAAAAGGGTCGCATGGCGACCCTTTTTGTTATGGGAAAGTTTTTTTAGCGGCGACGGCCTTTCTGGGGAGCGGCAGGCAGGTCGATTACGCTGCGGAAGCCGATATAGGACTTCGCAGAATCCTGGTACTCATAGGTGCTGGTACCGGTTTGCAGGTAATAGCCCACGTCTTTCCAGCTACCACCGCGGATGATCTTACGCTTCATCAGCGGGGGATCGTCGTCCTTGGCATTCCAACGTACGTCAGGGTTCATATCGTGCTGGAAGTTGTTGCGTCCTTCGTAGTAGATCGATGATGTCCATTCCGCCACATTACCCGACATGCAATACAGACCGAAATCGTTGGGCCAGTAAGCATCGGCACGCACGGTGTAGAAACCACCATCTTCGGGATAGTTACCACGGCCGGGTTTAAAGTTGGCCATCAAACAGCCTTTCTTGTTGCGGAGGTAATAGTTACCCCAGGGGAACATCGACTGTGAGCGACCACCGCGGGAAGCATATTCCCACTGAGCCTCGGTAGGCAGGCGGAAATCTGATTCCTGTGTACGCTTCTTACCATCGAGCCAGGCGTTCAGGAAATGGGTTCTCCATTCGCAGAAAGCAGTGGCCTGCTTCCAGCTAACCCCTACCACCGGATAGTTGCCAAAGGCGGGGTGAGAGAAATAGCGCTTGGTCATGGGTTCGTTGTACGAATACGTGAAATCACGAATCCACACCAGCGTATCGGGATAAATTTGAATGTCTTTCTTTACGATAAACTTGGAACGGGGCTGACCCTGGTTCTCGCGCCTGGCTGCTTCTTTCAGATCGAATACTTCTGAATGATAGATCAGTTGGGCCACATCAATCTCCTTTTTGCCGAATACACGGTCTTCCGGAGAAAGGATCAGGTTGGTACCTGCCAGCGCTTCCATCACTTTGGGATCATCCCATTTCAGGGTTTTCATTTTTTCCCAGTCCACGTACTCAATGCCATCCGCACCAGCTTTCACATGGCCGAGCTTGCGGGCAGCAACAGAGTCGCGCACCCAGTACACAAACTGGCGATATTCATTGTTGGTGATTTCGGTGGCGTCCATCCAGAATCCACTAATGGACACGGATCGGTTACGGGCACTGAATGCATAAGCAGGGTCTTCATCGCTGGGGCCCATATGGAATGTGCCTTGCGGAATATAGACCATACCCGGGGGTTTGGGCAGAACATAGCGGTTACCCGGCGAAATGCCGTGCACCTGTCCATCATTGGGCAGGGTGCCGCCTTTGTTCTTTTTTCCCAGGATCCCGCAGCTTGAAAGCATCAGGATGCTCGTTACTGCGAGAAGCGCATAGATAGGGTTTTTCATTTTCATACACTTAGAGGGTATTGGGCAAATATAATATTTTGGTCTTTTCGTAAACACAAGGTTACAATTTATATTTTATTGTCCAAAGCGGGTTTTACGACGTAAATATTCTAACGGTTATGGAGCCTGTTTTATTGTTTTAACAGGAAATTATTTGTGCCCCCCTGCCCTGTTTATCAGCGATATAGCTGCTTCTGTTGAAGTTACGGGACTTTCGCAGGCAAAATTCCTGCACACGTATATACTGATAGTATCCCCTCCCTCTTTTCCGTGCAATAAGGGAAACGTCGGATCCGGTTCAAAAGTTGCCATAATCACGCGATGGGGAAAAAATTCTTTCAACAGTTGCGCCAGGTGCCGGGGGTAGTCTTTTCCAACAAGGGCAATCTCCGTGGTGCCGGCAACTTTTTCGAGCAGGAGGCGATTCCAGCAACCGAAAGAACCGGGGTAGCGGATCAGGGCCTGACCCAGGGATAGCAACATTTTGCTGGAACGCTCCTTCCACTCTGGCCGGTCGAGCAATATCCCCAGCCGATGCAGATTATGCGCCATCACCGCATTACCGGAAGGGGTAGCGCCATCATACACTTCTTTCTTTCGTACGATAATATCTTTCTGCCCCCGGGCTGTATAAAAGAACAATCCACTCTCCTCTTCGCTGAAATCTTCCAGCACCCGCTTCATCAATTCATCCGCCTGCCGCAGGTATTGATGATCGCCGCTTATCTCCGCCAACTGTATCAGGGCTTCCTGCAGCCAGGCATAGTCGTCGAGGAAAGCGGGCACTTTGGCCTTTCCCTCCTTCCAGCTATGGTACATTCGAAAATTTTCTCCCGCCCGGCAATGCTCCAGGAGAAAACGCATATTGTCTATCGCCATCTCGCGCCAGCTTTCTTCGCCGGTGGAGGCATAGGCTTTGCTCAAAGCGGTATTCATCAGGGCATTCCATCCCAGCAATACTTTATCATCGAGCAGGGGTCGCACGCGGGCTTCCCGGGTCGCCAGCAAAAGCCGACGACTTTTTTCCAGCCGATGGCTTAGCTCATCCACCCCCAGGTTATATTGTTGCGCAAACGACTCCGGCTCTTTAGCTACCCAAAGAATATTTTTTCCTTCCCAGTTCCCATCATGGGTGATGGAATAATACTGGCAGAACAATTCCGCATCTGCACCCAGGCATTCCTCCACCTCCTTTCGGCTCCACACATAATATTTACCTTCCTCCCCTTCACTGTCGGCATCCAGCGCTGAATAAAAACCTTTGAGCGGATGCATCAATTCCCTTTCCACAAAACCAATAATCCCATTCATCGCCTGCCGGTAACGATTATATCCCGTAAGCTGGTAAGCCTCGCTCAGCAGCATCAGGAGCAGGGCATTGTCGTAAAGCATTTTCTCAAAATGCGGTATCAGCCACTCACGGTCGGTGGCATAGCGCGCCAGGCCTCCGCCAAGCTGATCATAAATGCCGCCGCCGATCATTCTGTCGATTGAAAGCAATGCCTGTTTCCGCGCATCATCCATGATATCGCCGGCAACATCATTGCCCGCTTTTGCCTTATACCAGGCGCTACGCAACAAAAACTGTATGGTAAAGGTCTGCGGAAACTTGGGCGGCCGGCCAAAGCCACCCCATTCCCGGTCGGCCGTTTTTAGGATGTTGTTGACGGCATCCATTATACTACTGTCTGTAAAAAGCTGGTCCGCTTCGGTTTGCGCCCGGGTTCCAAACGCGTTGGCCTGCTGCAGGTGCTGGGTCAATTGTGCGGCCTGTTGCTGCACCTGCTCCCTTTTGTCGGCAAAAGCCCGGGCTACGGCTTCCAGTATCTGCTGCCAGCTCGCTCGTTGGGGCAGGGGCCGCGGTGGATAATAGGTGCCCCCGTAAAAGGGTTCAAGGGTGGGTGTAAGGAAAACATTGAGGGGCCAGCCCCCGCTACCGGTCATAGACTGTACGGCATCCATATATATATGGTCGAGGTCGGGTCGTTCTTCGCGGTCGATCTTGATATTGATAAAATGCGCATTCATGAAAGCAGCGATATCAGCATCCTCAAAGCTTTCCCTTTCCATCACATGACACCAGTGGCAGGCCGCATAGCCAATGCTCACCAGGATGGGCTTATCGTCCCGCTTCGCCCTTTCGAGGGCTTCATCGCCCCAGGGATACCAGTCAACCGGATTATGTGCATGCTGAAGGAGATAGGGACTGCTTTCGTGAACCAGGCGATTGGCCATGCCGTGAGTTTTGGGTAATAAATATAGCCCTAATGGGCAAGAAGTAATTTACCCAATAAAAAAACGGGCCGGTGTTACCGGCCCGTTTTTTTATAATAATTTACTATTTACCTACTTTTTCGGCGAGAAACAGATCGAGGGCTGCCACCATACTGGGGACCTGGGGCTGTGGCGCGCGGATCTCGAGCTGGAGACCAAACTCTTCGGCCGCCTTCAGGGTGTTGCTGCCAAAAGCACCTATCACCGTGCCGTTTTGCTTAAACTTGGGCAGGTTATCGAACAGGCTGCGGATACCGCTGGGGGTAAAAAAGCAGATCACATCAAAGTCGGTAGAAGAAAGCAATTCCTTTACATCATTGCTTTGTGTACGATACATGAAAGCAAGCGAGAATTCACATTCATTGGCCTTCAACCAGTTTACAATATCATTGTCCTGCTGGTTTTCGGAACATACGTAGAGAAATTTCTCGTTGTTCTTATGCTTGCTGATTACGTCGAAAAGGCTCTTGTTGGTACCATCGGCTCCATAGAAAACTTTTCGCTTACGATAGAGAATAAATTTTTGCAGATAGAGCGCTACGGCCTCGGTGATGCAGAAATACTTGGTATCCTGCGAAACACTCACTTTCATTTCTTCGCAGGTGCGGAAGAAGTGGTCGATGGCGTTGCGGCTCGTAAAGATGACTCCTGTAAAGTTCGGAATATCCACTTTCTGTTTCCGAAACTCCCTTGCAGGAATACCCTCCAACCTGATGAATGGCTGAAACTCCAGTTCTACACTATACTTCCTTTCCAGTTCAAAGTACGGCGACTTATCACTTTCAGGTCGTGGCTGGGTAATCAGGATTTTTTTTATCGTCTTGGCCTTGTGATCGGCTTTCTTTTCCCCGTTTTTTACCATAATAGGTCGGCTAAATTGGGTGCAAAGCTAAGCATTTCTGCTTAAAAGCGGAATATCAGGAGTCTATAAAGCAGGAAGATGGGTGCCACCTCAAAGGCAGCTACATAGATGACGAAATGAAAAAGATTGAATCTGACCTCTTTACGGGCGGCGGCCAGCCCTAATACGAAGCGATATAAAAATAATATAACAATGCCCACCCAGGAAACCATGAGTGCTACCGAATAGAGCGGACCTGTGGCGAATGCCAGTAATACCAGGAAGGGGAGCAGAAATATGCCCAATACCTTGTTGATGATAAAGACAATAAAAATATAGGACTCCGCCGCCTGCTGCACGCTAAACATCCAGCCCATCAGCTTGAGCGCCACAAATTTGACAAAATAAATGGCTACCAGCCCCATGCCTGCATAGAGGCAAAACAACCAGAAGGAATCCACGGGCCTGAAAGCAAAATAATCGTACAACAAAAAGCCGATATAAAGGCTGGCGCTGGCCACAAAAAACACATTAAAGGCCAGCGAAGGCAATGGCGTTTGCATCAACTGTTCCCGGATCTGACGCTGCTTTAATGTGGTGCGGAAAAATACCCGGAACAGATCATTGAAGTATTTGGCAAATGCATTGCGTAAGGTGGCGAATAGCAGCAAGAGGGCTATGATGACATAAAAAAAGGTTTCCTTCCCGAAGAAAGGCTTAAGCGGACTCCGGCGGGCATCGGCGGTGGCGTTAAAATCATAATAGGGATGCGATTGCCATATCTGCGGCATCAGCGGCAAACGCATATCCAGCTCCCCCCGCGTAACCCGGGGCTCAGGCCGCAAACTGCGCTCGGTAGGGATGATCGTATCAATGGGCAAAAGAACGGGTGCCGCCTGCACCTGATTACTGTCCTGCCCAGCAACAGAAGCATCGTTCTGCGCCGCTGCCGGCAGCGATGCGAGGAAAAAAAATAATATGAGAAAGGATTTGTTGATTTGTTGATTTGTTGATTTGTTGATTTTCTGCGCAAATCTGCGCCGAAGATCAGCGAAAATCTGCGGGAAACACTTCGGCACTTTCAACAACTTCAAAGCGCAAGAGAGATTTCCCGCAGATATGCGCAGATTTTTATCCGCAGATTTTCGCAGATACAATTCTTTAACTACTTTCTACTCCCCACTTACTACTTACTACTTACTACTTTCAACTTACTACTTACTACTCCACAAATTTGCGCAAAATTGCCCTTTATCCCCCGAATGCACTAAAAGAAATTCAAAAACCCAAAATGTATTTTCGACTGGCGCAGATTAAACTCCGCATCACTCCGTTTGCCCACCGCCCAGGCCAGGTTGAAAATGCCTACTTTACTTTCAAAGGCAAGTCCCAGACCTGTTCCAAAATAAGTATAACTCACATCGGTATTCTGGCTGTTGTTGCGACCCCAGGCTCCATCGGTAAAAGCATAGAAATAGGAATTCTGTCCCACCAGGTAACGAAACTCTGCGGTGGCTACCGCGAACTGGGAAAGATACTGGCTTTGCTCATCAAAACCGCGCAACAGGCGATAACCACCTATTTGAAACAATTCATTGCGGAAAATATTCGCGCTTTGCAAAAAGCCGGCGGTCACACTGGTCTTCAGGGTGGTTCTGCCTTTGGCACTCAGGGGAAAATAATGCGCTGCATAGGTTTCTACCCTGAATTGATAAGTCTTCATCTTTAGGGTATCATAAAGGCTGCCAAAATCGAATCCGGGATTGGAGGGATCTTTCAATTCGAGAATCTGATTATTGCGCCGGATCTTTTTGGTGCCCACAGTACCCGTTATACTCCATTCATTACCACGCGTGGGGTTGAGCCGGTAGTTGGTGGAATTGTATTCATAATTCAAACCCAGGTTCACCGCACTCATATCGGCTTCCTCGGGTAAGCGATATTGCTGCAATACGCGGTTCAGGTTTACCCCATTCACGATTCCCTGAAAACGCTGGATAAACAGTTTACCCGACTGGCGCGTATTGAGAATATACTGCGCTCCCAACTGAAAATTTACGTTGAGAAAAGTGCTGTCCTTTCGAAACATATCAAAGGCGAAATCGAGGCCGAAGGCGGATTGAAACAAATAAGGATGCTGGTATTGTATATGCAGCCTTGGAGAATTTACCTGCAATTGTTGCCAGTTGAGCCCGATGGTTTCGCCGGCACCGAGTGCGTTTTTTAAATTCAGATTGGCTTCACCGGTTACCAGTAATTTGCGGGACGATAACTGATCATTATTGGGCAGGAAACCCACCAGCACATTCACCTGGCTGCTGCGCTTTTGCCGCAGGTACATATCGAGGATGGCCCCGGTATTGAGCCAAACCAGTTTCGCCGGCTGCTCTTCTTCCACATAAGGCAGTTCACGCAGCATCCGGCTTACCCTTAATAATTTTTCCTTGCTGAAGCGGCTGCCATTACGCATTTCAAGATAGCGTTGCAGAAAATCGTTGCTGATTTTGGCATTGCCATACACGCGAATACTATCGAAGGTATAGGCGGGGCCTTTGTCCACATTCCAGCGTGCGCTTACGCCCTCCGGCGTTAGCTGCACACTGTCGAGCCAAACCCGGGCAAAGGGATGGCCATTATTCTCCAGGTAGTTGAGCATCCTGTCCTGCCAGCTTTGAATGCTTTCGAAAGCGAGTGGTTTATTGTTGAATAGCTGATCCCTCCAGCCTACGGCATCGAGCAGGTCGGGATCTACGGAACGCGTATCGAGCCGGGTCCAGTTGTAGGCCTCGCCAATATAGATACGCGCCCGCGCATGGGTTGAATCCATCCAGACTGAGTCAAGGGAAGCGGTCATATACCCTTTTTGCCTGAGCTGGCCGGGCAATTGGTTGAGGAAAAGCAGACAGGCATCGCGGTTATCGAATGCAATGGGGATTTGAAAGCGGACATGCATTTCCGCTGAATCCATATCGGTCGCCTGCAGGTGAAGCCGATAAGGCTTTTCCTGCGCCATCAGTCCAAAAGGAATGCTGGCCAGTACCCAAAGCAGTAGTATTTTTGCAGTCTTGTTCAATCCCGAAAATCTCAAATTTCCCAAATTATCCTTTGCCCGGCATTTATATTCATATTCCCTTCTGTAAACAGGCCTGTCATTACTGCAATTTTCATTTCAGTACCAGCCTGCGCTACAAGAACGAATTTATAGCGGCTTTATTGAAAGAGCTGGAAATGTATCCGGCTTATGACCAGCCTGTTTCCTCTGTTTATTTTGGTGGCGGCACCCCCAGCCTGTTGAGTGAATCGGAACTGGAGCAAATCCTGAAGGCCATAAACCGGCAATTTGGCTGGACACCCGACGCAGAGATTACCCTCGAAGCCAATCCCGATGATTGCGATGAAACAAAATTTATCCAATGGAAAAAGCTCGGCATTAACCGGCTTAGCATGGGCGTGCAGAGTTTTTTTGAAGAGGACCTGCGCTGGATGAACCGCGCGCATCATGCGCAGCAGGCCATGGAATCCTTGCAAAAAGCCGTGGAGGCATTTGATAACATCAATCTCGACCTGATCTATGGCAGTCCCGGACTAACGGATGAAAAATGGCTGCACAATCTGCAGACGGCGGTAAAGCTCGGCATCACCCATCTTTCCTGCTATGCCCTTACCGTGGAAGCCCGCACCCCACTCTACCGGATGATTGAGCAGAAACAATCCCCGGATGTGGATCCGGAGCAGCAAAGCCGGCAGTTTTACCAGATGACTGATTACCTGCTGGAACGGGGATTTGAGCATTACGAAATTTCCAATTTTGCCCGGCCCGGTTGCCGGAGCCGGCACAATAGTTCGTACTGGAAGGGCGAACCCTACCTGGGTCTGGGCCCCGGCGCGCATAGCTACGACGGGAATCAACGCTGGTGGAATGTTGCCAACAACACCAAGTATATCCGCTCCATCATGGAGGGGATCCCGCCCGTGGAAAAAGAACAACTGAGCCCGCAGCAACGGTGGAATGAGCATATCATGATTCGGCTGCGCACCCAGGAAGGATTGGGGCTGGATGAGCTGGAGATCCTCGTGCGGGATATGCCTGCGGCAACCCTTACCAAATGGAAGGAATCCATGAACAAAGAACTGGACCGTCTTCAACAAAACAAAATGGTAGTTGTGCACAACAACAGGGTTCTTCTCACCCGGGAAGGGAAAATATTTGCCGATGGCATTGCGGCTGCTCTTTTCGTGGATTGATCAAATCATCACCTGCTCAATGGCCCGGAACCCATCTGCGGGTGGCAGGTTTTCCCAGAGTATGCGATAGATATGTTCGGCGATGGGCATGGAAGCTCCCACCTGCTGATTGATCTCGTGTATGCAGCGCGAAGCATGGTAACCTTCCGCCACCATATTCATCTCCAGTTGAGCGGCCTTCACGCTATAGCCCTTGCCCACCATATTGCCAAAGCTGCGGTTGCGGCTATGCAGGGAATAACAGGTTACCAGCAGATCGCCCAGGTACACCGAAGCCGCATAGTTGGGTGTTTTGCGATGGGTATAGGGATCTTCGCCCTGGTGCTCACCCACAACAATATCGAGCGCGCCAAAGCTGCGCAGGAATTCGGCCATTTCATCAGCCGCGTTGGCGATATATACGCTGAGGAAATTATCGCCATAATCGAGCCCATGCGCCATACCGGCGCCTATGGCGTAAATATTTTTCAGGACCGCGGCATACTGCACGCCTATGATGTCGTGATTGACAATGGCATTGATATAGGGAGTGGTAAAATGCGAAGCCAGTTGGGAAGCCATGGTAATATCAACTCCCGAAAAAGTGAGATATGATAGTTTTTCCGCTGCCACTTCCTCCGCATGGCAGGGTCCCAATACGGCGAAATAGTCTTCGAGGGGAATATGAAAATTCTGCCGCAGGTATTCGTTGAGCAAAATATTCTGCCCCGGTATCAATCCCTTTATGGCGGAAAGAATTTTCTTCCCTTTCAATAATGAAGGCTCAATGGGCGAGAGTGTGGGTGCCAGGTAAGCCGAAGGCACAGCCATCACCAGGAGGTCGGCATGGGCAATAGTTTCCTCCAGGCTCGATGAAAGCCTGAGCAGGCTTTTGTCGAATTGCACACTGGTCAGGTGCGCCGGATTATGGCCCCTTTGCCGGAGCTGCTCCCGGTAGCGTTCGTTACGTACCCACCAGGCCAGTTCCTGCTTATTGTCGGTCAGAATTTTAGCCAGGGCAGTAGCCCAGGATCCACTACCTATGATCCCAAATCGGATTGCATTCATTACGCGCCTTCCATTTATTTACCAAACAACTCTTCTTTCTTTACCACTTTTACCTTCATGCCATCCTTGAGTGTGGTGCTGATAACCGTATAGGGACTCACTACTACCGATTCGCCACCACTCAATCCTTTGCGGATTTCGATATAATTAATATCCTGGATGCCCGATTCCACCACCATTTTTTTCACCGTGCCATCGGCTTGAACCACGAAAACCACTTCATCTCTTTCTGAAATTACCGGCGCTTCTTCATTGGGACCCGTGGGGGCATTGGCTGGAGTCTCCTTCTTTTCTGCACCGGTTTCCTCCGTACCCTTAATGCGGGAACCCACGGCAATAATGGGTACCGACAATACATTCACCACCCGGCGGGTTTTAATTTCCGCGCTGGCATTCATTCCCGGGCGGAATGGCCATTTGCGGGGCTTGGTCGGATCAATCAGGTCGGCATAAGATGCTTTGTCGAGACGGATGCGCACTTCATAGTTGGTCACTTCGTTGCTGGCGGCCGCCGTCGCGCTGCTGCGGGTGCTGCTGGCAATCTGGGTTACTATGCCACGAAATTTTCGATTGTTATAAGCATCCACCGTTATATCGGCGGAATCGCCGATGCTTACTTTCACAATGTCGTTTTCGCCAACACTCACTCTTACTTCCAGCACACTCATATCGGCGACGGTCATCATTTCGGTACCCACATTGAAACTATTACCAGCCACGCGCTCCCCACGCTTGATGAGCAGGGAAGAAATAACGCCGTCCATAGGCGCCACCAGGGTGGTACGGCTCAGGTCCTTGTTGGCCCGGTCGAGACCGGTTTGCGAGGCCTGCACGGTTGCCCTCAGGCTTTTGATGTTTTGTTCGGCCGCGGCAAAATTAGCTTTAGCCGACCGCAGTGTGGTTTCAAACTGCTCGAGTTCGGCTTTTGAAATGACCTTTTCATCGAATAACACCTTATTGCGATCGTAGGCCTGCTGTGCCTGCACCATATTGGCACGCAAAGCTTCGAGTGCGGCTTCGCTGTTGGCCACGGTAGCCTGCGATTGGCCTACCTGTGCGGCGGCCTGGTCTCTTTGCAAGGCATAGATATCTGCAAATATTCTTGCCAGCACCTGGCCCCTGCGAACACTATCGCCCTCCTCCACATTCAGCTCCACTACCTCACCGGATATATCCGGGCTGATCTTTACTTCCACTTCCGGATAGATTTGCCCGGTGGCCGGTACGGTTTCAACAATTGTGCGCGATTCCACCGTTTCTACCGCCACTTTTACTCCTTTCTTGTCGTTGGCGCCAATGATCTTCACGGCGGCAAACACAACCACCAATCCGCCAATGATTGACAATATCCAAATTCCCGTTTTACTCATGATGATCCTTTTTGTGGAATGAATGATAACAATTATAAACTTAATCCCTGACCACGATAAAACTCGAGGAGTTTCATTTTGAAAACAAAATCGAATTGCGAAAGCAACAACTGTACGCGGGCAGACTGTAACTCGATCTGGCTGATGCGGAGATCATAGGTATTGAGTAGCCCCTGTTCAAATCGCTTCAACGCATAATTATAAGCCGTTTCGCTGGTAGTCGCCGCTTTTTGGTTGGTATTGAATTGTTGCAAAGCAGCCGTTGCGTCCACATAAGCCTGGTAAATATCCTGCTTGAGTTGCCGGTCGCCCTGCTCCTTCACCAGCTCCAGGTCTTTTACATTCAATTTGGCCCTTTCCCAGGCGGTGCGATTGGCGCGGCCATTGAAGAGGGGGATGCTGAGGCCAACACCAATATTCTGGCCGAAGTTGTTGCGAAACTGCCGCCACAGGGGCGTCGCTTCTTCACCAATAATAACCCGTGTGGGCGCTTCCACATTATAGTCCGTCCCCCCCACCGTTACCGTAGCGCCCGTGGCTATTTTGGGGCCCAGGCCCAGCACCGGCGATTTAATATTTACGTAGTTGGTACCCAGGCTGCCAAATGCCGCGATGGTGGGATAAAGGCCTGCCTTGGCTGCCTGCATATTTTTGATAGCGGCTTTGATCCGCAATTCATTCACTTTTTGTTGGGGCAGATTGGCCATGGCTGATGCGTAAACCGATTCAGGCTGCAATTCGGCCAGGCTTTTTACCGGGATCAAACCTACGGGTGGTGTTTCTATTTCAAAGGCATCAGCCGCATCGAGGTTCAGCAAGGCCTTTAGCTGTAGCTTGAATGAGGTAACGGAAGTGTTGCCGGCTACGATATTGGCGCTATCCCGTGCCAACTGGGCTTCCAGTTGCAGGGCATTCAATTCGGGCAACTGGCCTGCATCTACCAGCAATCGGGTCCGCTCAAGCTGCGCCCTGGTTTGATCCGCCGTAGCTTCCGCTACCTTCACCTGTTCGCGCGCCAGCAAAACCTGCAGATAAGCTACAGCCACATTCAGCGCAATATCATTCTGGATTTTTTTGGTCTGTTCCTGGGCCGCTTCCAGGTTCAGTTCGTTCGCCGCATTGAGATTGCGAAGCGCAAACCAGTTGAAAAGGGTTACCTGCGACTGCGCCTGCATACCCACATTGAAAAAGCGGTTGTTTTCCAGGATACCGGTGGTGGGGTTATCCGACAAACCGAAACGATACCCGGCGTTACTATTAAAGCTAAGTGTCGGCAATTGTTGGGAGCGTCCCTGCTTCAAAGTCAGTTCCGAAAAACGGGCCTGCAGATCGGCCTGCCTCACGGAGATATTATTTTCCAGCGCATAATCCACGCAGCGGCGCAGGTCCCATTTTTCCTGCGCAATAACCTGCATACCTGCGAGCAGCAGGAATAGACCCATGAGCGTTTTGACCTTCATGTGACAAAAATAAAAGAAAACGGCCGCCCGGCCTTTGATTTTTATGGGGGAGAATCAATCCATTTTCGCAAGCGCCTGCCGGATATCCTGCAACAGGTAATGCGGATCTTCCAACCCCACATAGAGGCGAACCATACGATGTTCGGGATTGCCGGCATCGAAATCCGCAACAGGTATGCCCGCGCATTTGGGAATGATGAGCGACTCGTGCCCACCCCAGCTTACCGCCATCAGGATATGTTGCAATGATTCGGCGAAACGAACAATCTCCTGCCGGTTCTGTGCCCTCAATACCAGGGTCAGGAGTCCGCCTGCGCCTTTCATTTGTTCCTTCGCGAGGCTATACTGGGGAAAGGATGGGTCGAAGGGGAAAATGATGGATTCAATGCGTGGCATTTCGCGCAATGCATCCCGCACAATCTGGGTGGACTGAAAAATTCTTTCGAGGCGGGCAGGCAGGGTGCGCAGGCCTCGCAGCAGAAGCCAGGCATTAAAGGGTTGGATGCCGCTGCCGATATTCAGGTATTCGCTATCGAAAATTTTGCGGATCATGGCTTTGGACCCACTCAGCACGCCTCCCAGCGTATCGCTATGCCCACTGATATACTTGGTGGCGGTTTGCATGGCCAGATCAATCCCCAGCGGAATCACGGGTTGATAAAGCGGTGTGCAATAGCTGTTGTCGATCATGGTCACGATACCGCGACTCCGCGCCCAGGCAGCTACGGCGGCGATGGGTTGCAAACGAAAATTCCAGCTATTGGGCGATTCGAGATAATAAAAACGGGTATTGGGTCGTGTAGCCTGCTGCCAGCTTTCCAGGGTTTCTCCATCCACATAGGTACAGGATACCCCGAAGCGCGGCAAAATGATATCAAACATTTTCTGCGCCCAGGTATAGGGCTTGCTCACACTCACCAGGTGATCGCCGGCCTTCACATTGGCGAGCATGCCGGCAAATATGGCGGCGGCGCCATTGTTGAAAACCAGGCAGTCTTCCGCCTGATCCAGTGCCGCCAGTTTCTTCCGGAGAATATCCACCGTAGGGTTGAGACCCCGGCTATAAAGATAGCCCCCCATCTCATCTTCAAAAGCTTTGGCCAACGCATCCACCGTATCAAAAGCAAAATTGCTGGCCTGCATGATGGGCGGCGCAATGGCATTGTAATAGTGTTCACGCTCTTCCCCCAACTCGTTGATGATATATGATAGGTCCATATCAGGCCGCTTTGCGTCTCCATTTTTCGGTGGCAAAATAAATAATGAGGAAGGCGATAAACACGCCGGTTCCTATCAGGGCAAATTTGGGATCGGTAATGGCGATTACCGTGCCCACAAAAAGATAGGCGAGTATAAAGATGATGGGTAACACAGGGTAGAGTTTCATGGTATAGATACCGGTACCATCGAGATGCCGGGTTCGCTTTCGCAAAATGAAAATGGTGGCGGCCGAAGTAGCCATACCGATGGAATCGAGGAAAATGGTAAAGCTGAGTATCTCATTGAACTTATCGGCAAAAAATAATACAATCACGCAGATGGCTGCAAAAACGGTGAGGCTGATGGTGAGTACACCCCGCTTTTCATCTTTCTTGCGGAAGGAGGCGGGCAGTATACCATCTTCGCTCATCGCAAACATTACCCGGGGATTGCTCAGGAGCAACACGTTTACATAAGCCAGTACCGCGATAAACAATAAGATGGATGAAACATATTTGCCCGTAGTCCCAAACATTTTCTCCGCGATGATGGCGGCGATACCCGATGTTTCTTTCAGCTCATTAAAACCGATTACCTTATAATAGGCATAGCTCACCAGCATATAAAGGGAAATGATCAGCAGGATACCGATAAAGATGCCGCGGGGAATATTGCGTTGCGGGTTCTCCACTTCTTCCCCAAAATTGATGGTTTGCTGATAACCGCCAAAAGTGAAGGAGGTAGCTTTGAGCGCTACTCCAAATGAAAGCAGAATAAATCCAAAGCTATGGGCATCCGGCTCCGTTGCCGCAGCGGTAAAGGGCGCATCATTATACAGAGATGGAAAAAACAGGGAGGCGATGAGTACCAGCAGCATCGCAATCTTTACCAGCATCAAAAAATTCTGCGTACGCGAGCTCAGGCGCAATCCAGCCAGGTTTACGCCATAGAAAATAATGATGGCCGCCATCGCTATTAAGGCCTGCACAAAATCGCTGGTATTACCCGGGAATAAGATGGGTGTGATATACTCGCTCCCGATAAGCGCCACTCCGGAAAGCGATGCGGCATTGGAGATAAGGATAATACAATTGATGGCAAAAGCGATGGATGGATGGTAGGCATAAGAGAAGATCTTATAATAGCCACCGGTTACGGGATAGCGGCTACCGATTTCCGCGTAAGTGAGAGCGCCACAGATGGCTACCAGGCCACCCACAATCCAGGCTGCGAAGAACATGGTAGGCGTAAGCGCCGCGGCAGCCGCGTCCTTCGATGTGCGAAATATACCCATGCCAATTACCAGTCCCACCACGATCATCGTAATCGAAAAAAGCCCCAGCTTATTTTTGGTTCCCATGCGATGAAGGTAATGAAATAAGCATTTAACTTCGTTAGCCTATGCGCATTCCAAAGCCAAAAAAATGCTTCATGCCACTGGCTTTTCTATTGATGGCTACTGGCACAATAGCCCAGGAAAAAGACAGCATTGGCGAGTTGCAGGAAATCCGGATACGTGCTTTTGAACAGTACCGACCGGCCAATACCAGCACGGCGCCTGTTCGCATCATAGGAACCGACAACAGCGATCGGAATAATAAGACCTCACTTGTTCATAGTTTCAATTCTATCGCCGGTGTGCGCATGGAAGAACGATCGCCCGGCAGTTACCGCATCAATATCCGTGGCAGTTCGCTTCGCTCCCCCTTTGGTGTGCGCAATATAAAAGTGTACTGGAATGATATTCCCATCACGGATGCGGGAGGCAATACGTACTTCAACCAGTTTGCCTGGAATAATTTTTCGCAGATTGAATTATTTAAAGGTCCCGCTTCCAGCCTGTATGGCGCGGGTACCGGAGGGCTCTTGCTGATGCATAGCCACGATGATCGCAGTCCCGGCATCGACCTGGAGTACATGACCGGCTCCTACAATCTGCACAATATTTTCCTGACCGGTACTTGGGGTAAGGAGCAAAACAGCAACCGCGTAACTTATGCGCATAATCAATCCGATGGTTACCGGCGCCAATCGGCCATGCGGAGGGATAATTTCAGTTGGTCGTCGAAGCTGCACCTGAACGACAAGCAGCAACTCACCGCATCAATCCTTTATACCAATCTTTACTACCAAACACCCGGTGGATTAACCCTGGCGGAGTATGAAGCCGATCCGCGGTCGGCCCGTCCGGCTGCCGGCCCTTTTCCCGGCGCCGAACAGATTGATGCAGCCATCCGGCAACAAAATATGATCGCGGGTTTTAGCCACCATTACCAGATCAGCCCATTGTTGCGTAACCAGACTGTATTATACGCCTCGTATAGCATGCTAAAGAATAGTGCTGTTCGCAATTATGAAAGAAGGATTGAACCGCAATGGGGAGGACGCAGCAGCTTTACCTGGGAAAAGAATTATCAGCGCTGGAAATGGCAATGGGTGGCCGGCGCCGAATTTCAACAAGGTGATTTCAATACGCTGGTTACCGACAATGTGAATGGCAACCCCGGGCCCGTGCAAACAAATGATGATGTGGGTAATCAACTCTTCACCGCTTTTCTGCAAACCGACCTGGAATTGGCAAAGGGCTGGATCATTACGGCAGGTGCCAGCATCAACCGTTCGAGGGTGTTGTTTCGTCGTTTGTCTGATAGCCCGGTGCTTACGCAAAGCCGGCGCTACCAGAATGAGCTGGCGCCCCGGCTGGCCATCCTGAAAAAGCTCGCGCCTGAGTTGCATGTGCTGAGCTCAGTGGCAAGAGGCTTTTCGCCGCCAACCACCGCCGAGTTGTTGCCCTCTACCGGAGTAATCAGTACTTTTCTTGATGCCGAGCGTGGCTGGAACTATGAATTGAGTGTGCGCTATAACTTATGGCAACGCCAATTGCAACTGGAAGCCACCGCATTTTTTCTGAATCTTGACAAGGCATTGGTACAGGCCCGTGATGCAGGTGGTGCTGATTATTTTGTGAATGCGGGCAGGGTGCATCAGAAAGGATTGGAAGCACAGGCCCGGTTTCAACGGGCGCTGCGCGGCAGCAATTGGCTGCGCAGCCTGGTATTGCAGGCAGACCTTACGCTGAATCATTTCCGCTACAGGGAATATGAAAAAGATAACCAGGATTACGCCGGCAATCGGGTGCCATCGGTTCCGGCACGCAGCTTTTCGCTGCTGGCCGACTTAAATGGGCGGGCGGGTTGGTACAGCCAGGTCACTTACTATGCCGCATCCTCCATTTTTTTGAACGATGCGAACAGCGCAAAAGCGGGCGCTTACCAGCTCCTGGGCTGGCGCCTCGGCTGGAAATCGAAGAAGGATCGCCGAAACAACTGGAACCTTTATGTTGGGGTCGACAACCTGCTGGATGAACGATACAGCCTGGGTAACGATATTAATGCCGCTGCCGGACGTTACTACAACGCAGCGGCGGGAAGAAATTATTATCTCGGTGTTTCCTTTTCATTCCATCCTTCTGTGGCCGATTCACGCTGATTCCTATCCGGTTTTTTGAGCGATGCGGTAAAGCTAAGTAGCAGGAAGCGCGCGTCGGCACTGAGCACTTCCCACTGCAGTTGACCGGTATTGCGCAGACCCAGGGCCTCGCCGGTATGCAGTAGCTGCCCATCTATCTCCATTGCGCCGCGGATTACGTAAACGAAAACGTGCTGACCCGGCTCTTTCCAATCTTTCCGGCAAAGAAGACCGGATGCGTACCGGCCCATTTCAAGCAGGAATGGATAGGGGTCACGATCATCAAAAACCGGTAACAGGCGGCTATGGGTATGCGAAACGGGCGAATGGCGCAATTGAGGTTTTAAATTATTGAGATCGTCGGAACTGCGAATCCCCATTTGCAGATAAATGGCCGGATCCGTTTCGCCAATATTTGAAATGGTATAACTATGCCATTCAGGGGCCGGTATCAGCAATACATCACCCGGTTGCAGCGTGCAGGCATGATGCCTCAATCCGCTGTACTTAATATGACCTGAGAGGGGAAGGATCAACACATAAGCGTTTTCAGCCGACTCATATACCAGGTGCCGGCCGGCAGACAGCCATTCCTCATTCAGGAGGTAAAGCGATTCAAATGCTTCACGTTCGGGATTGATATACCCGTCGGCATTGAAGAGACTGGTTGTTTTGAACCAACCTGCATCCGTAATGCATCTTTCAGATCCCGGGCAGAACCTGTCCTTAACCACATTGTTCATGTTGCTGCAATTAAAAGCTACTAATCGAAAAAAGGCGATTGTTTTAAAAAACAACAACCTGTTTGCTAATCATCCTTATCTGAGAGCGGGCGGGCAGTCGAGTGTATTCTTCTTACCCAGCCGGTACACGATGCTGATCGAATGTCCGTGATAGCTGTCTCCTCTATCCGGATTGGCCGCCCTGCTGAAACCATCGAGATAATCGGTATCCACCAGGCGGTAGGTAGATTCTGCCTGCACACCCCAACGATCGGAAAACTGGTAGCGCAAGCCCAGGCCAACCGGCACACTGAATAATCCCCTTGGCGGATCCACGGCTTCGTCTTCTGCCAGTCCGGTGAGAATGGGAGAACCGTCACCAAAATACGCGGGGTTGAACTGGCTGTAATCCCGACGTATATTCAGAAAGCTATAACCTATCCCAGCAAACAAATAGGGTGCCAATCCCCTGGAATCGTAGTTGCGACCCAGTATATTCCATTCGGGTGTGATGCTCAGTTCCACTACGCTCGACCGAAACTGAAAATGACGTTCCCTCCTCCATTCCGGATCCTCATAGTTGGCATCGCTGGCCCTTAGGCCGCCAACCACCAGGTTGCCGCGTAGGGCCCATGAAGGGCTTAACAGGCGGGCAGCCATAAGGTTTACAGAGAAGCGTGGGGATTGATAGGCACCCAACTGCTCCGGACTCAGGTCGCCCTGGTACACCAGCAGGCCCGCACCCAGTGCAAACTGCCAACGGGGTACATTACTGAATTGCGCGTGAGTGATTGATGATGAAAGGAATAAAGAGGCCAGCAGGCCGAGGCAGGGCTTACACAACTTCCACATAAAACCAGTTTAAATTTTAGCAATGGGTAAGCAGCCAGTGAGAGGAAGAAATTTCAAAGGATAAATTTTATAGGTGCAAGCGCTTTGCCAGAGAAAGAATAGGAAATGTTAAAAGTTTTAAGTAGTAAGTTGTAAGTAGTAAGTAGGAAGTTGGGAGTTGGGGGTTGGGAGTTGGGAGATGAGGTAATTCAATGATAGTATCTACGAAAATCTGCGGGAATTTGCTCTTGCGATGGCAACCTGTTGACAACCTAAAAAGCTTTACCGCCACGGACGCCACGAATTCGCAAAGACCGCGACGATAGGATGTGTGTGCGGATATGTTAGTTCAATTCATTAGCTACAATTTTTCCGCTCGCCCAAATCCATTTAAAGATCACAACAACTCGTCGCGATCTTTGCGGATTCTTTGCGCTCGTTGCGGTAAATGGTCTCCGCATTCGCAAGGGCGCGACCAAGTATAAGCAACCCTCGCTACGGAAAAGCTACAGAATGGCACTCTCAAAATGATTGCCCGGAAATCACTATTTTGCTCGCTCATTGGTTAAACTCTAAATCCTCAATTTTTAAACTTCCGCATGGGCAATCAAAAAATTTTCCAGGGCATTGATACCATTATCATTCGCGTCAAGAACATTCAGGCTTCAAGGGATTGGTATGTCAATAAATTACAGCTCAACCCGGTTTGGGAAGATGCAGCCGCCAAACTGGTGGTCCTCGAAACCGGCGGTGCCTGCAGTTTGACGCTTTGGGAAACCCATGCCTTACAGAAAGCTCAAAAGGAAAGCGCCAGCTATCCCATCTTTCGCATTACGGATGCAGACGAAGCCAGAAATGCATTAATGGCCCATGGAGTGGAATGTGGTGAAATCATCGAAGATGAGAGCATCCGGTTTTTTCAGTTCCAGGACCCGGATGGTAATCCTCTTGAAGCATGTGCGGTGAAGGGAGGCATTAGGTAGTACGTATTACGTAATACGTGGAAAATGTTAATTGCGATATAAGAACTACCCGGCTATGTAGTTGATCTGAAATCTTATACTTATTGACCCACCTCTTCGGACTGCGGCGAGCCTCACGACTCACGATTTGGCCTCACATTCAGGAGATGATAATCTTCCAGCCCACGCAATCTATTGCCTTTTCTGACATGAAGGCCTTTAGCAATTAATTCATTGTAGAGATCATTGGCCCTGGAGAGATTATTCAGTGAATTTGCCTTTTTGCGCTCTCGATCCTGAATAAGCTTCTGCCAATTTTCCACAATTGATGGTTTTTGGGCTGGCATAGTCAGATAAATTTTCGGGTATGTACAAAAATAGGAAGATTACTTGATTTTACGAAGTCAGACAAAAGCTCATAATAGCCACGGATCAGTAAGTGTAACTGGTTGTTGCCTGATAAATCTTCGATTCTTAATCCCATTTGTTTTAAGGCAATTCTATTGATTGGCCTACCATGCGACTTCCATCTGCTATGATCACTTAGCGCCATTGCTATTTCTTTTGCACGTTGCATTTTCTCGTCCATCGTAACTGGCTTACCCATTAATTTTGCGTTAGTGCCATGAACACTCCAATTTTTAAACTTGTAATTAACCAGCCAATCCATCAATAAATCAGTCGTTAATTCTTTGGCCTGCTCATAGCTTCTTAATTCAGACAGTTCCAGATCTTTTATCATCAAGTACTCCGCCTGAGTTAATTGTTCATTCCTGGATTTTTCAATTGCCTCATTTACCTTATCAAGATAACCCAAAGCTGCAACCCATCTTCCATCCTTATTCTGAACCTGGGGATCAATTGGTCCCAAAACGGAAGCATAATCCATATAGATATTGTCGCCACTCATGCAAAAGATTGTACCCGCACTATAGGCATAATCGGGAACCACAAAGTCCACCACCCTGTAATGATGCCTGAAAATATTCACATACCGCTCCACCGCAAATGCGCTTCCTCCACTGGTGGTCAGGATAACTACAAGCCTGTCTCTTTTCTTTCCATCCCTTGACAGCTCTTCAGTAAGACTAACTATGTCTGATTCAAGTCCATCTACCAATACTCCATAGTATGAAAAAAGGTCTGCATTCATCAAACCTTCAATTTCAAGCAACTTCTCATTTAGCAGATTCTTGATGGTTGAGTGAACATTGGCTTTCATCGATTTCTTTTCCCGAAATTCAGATTCTACACAAAACCTTAAATCAGAAAAAACCCAAAAACTCAGTTTTTTTATCAAGGAAGTTCTATCCAAAAACCTTATTACCTATGCAGCAACCTCTCCTGCAGCCTTTCTCCATTCTGATACAAGACCACCCAATAAACACCGGCGGGCCAGTGCGCGGCATCGGATACGGGAAGGGATTGCTGTCCGGTTTGTGAGAGGAGTTGCCGGTCATAGTACAGGGCTCCGGCGGCATTGAATACCTGCACGCGAACAGGCTGTCCCGACCGGGCAGAACTGAATTGAATATGGAATAAACCTGGCGATGGATTCGGAAGCAGGCGCAGCGTTCGGATCAATCCGGGTTTATTGACCCGGCGCTCCGCGGAATAGATATCCGGTCCGGCTATTTGCTTCAAACGTATCCGATACCAGGTAGTTCCGGCAACCGCCGTGCGGTCGATATACTGATAGTTTTTGGTTCCTGGATCTCCGCCCGCCTCCATAAAATGTATGGCTGTCCAGCTACGGCCATCCTGGCTGCGCTCCAGCTCGTAGCCGCGGGCCTCGGGGCTTTCCTCCACCTGCCACTGCAGATCGATAGCCGCATCGGACAGTACGGCCACTTCAAAGGATAGGAATCGCGTAGTTAATGGCATGTTGTCTACAACAACCTGATAATCCTCCACCTCGCCCATATCGTAGTAGCCGGTGGCATCATTGGCATCCATACCATAGCTGGCACGGGTGATGCGGATGCGCAGATAGGTATAGGTTCCGCTGACCAGGATATTGGGCACGCTGGGCCAAACCAGATCATAGTCCTGCGATGCACCGGAAGAAGGAACAGTGATGGGTGCGATGGCTTCAGAAGGATCAAAGAGGCCGTTGCCATCCATATCGAGCCAGGCGAGCAGGGTGGCATTGGTATTGCAATTATTCAAAACCGAAACCCTTGCCACATAAGTACCGGTAGCCGGTGATAGTATCGGCACAAAGGAAAGACCGTCTTCAAAATTGTCTTCCACCGTGGTAAAGCCACGCTTCAGCCATTCCACGTCTTCGTTGGCACCCAGGATCATCCTGCGCCGCGTACCCGAAACGGTGGGGGTAAGCGTATCATGGCAGGCGGGCGATAAGGGATCAGGATCATAGCTGGCCGGCGCATCCCCAAAGTCAAGAAAAGGCCGGTAAGGTCCCGCTGCATCTCCCCAACTGGCGCCACTACCGGTGGGTATGGTTGGCCCGATAGGCGCGAAATTCGTGTACTGCGTACCCGTCCCATTCGTGCCATTGTATTGTCCAATAGTGGTATTAACGTTATAGATATTGTCGTCCCAGCCTACAGACACCTGGCGGGGCACCGCGCCCACCGGGGTATATTCCGTTTGCACACCCGTCATCAGATCGAAATGATAATAGTCGTAGTCGCCACTACCAGATCCGTCAAAATCGATCAGCCGGCCATCCACCACCGCAAAATCGCTCCAGTCGTGAATATTTTGCGCATCAACTCCGTTGTCGGCCAAAACACCCCATACCTGGCTGGCCGGCGCAATAGGATTGCCCGAGGCATCAAAGTCGATACGCCAGATGGTTGACTTTCGGCTGGCCGCATAGCTTTCACCAGTATAGCCTTCAATACCGAGGTAAAGGGAACCATTATAGAAACAGGCGGCACCCGACTCCACCCCGTTTTCATAAGTAGGAATGCCAAAATCATTCACATCCGGAATCAGGATAGAGATGGTGCGGCTGTCCACATCGTACATGCGCACCGTCTTATCATTCACGGGATTACTGCCACCCGTCAAACTAAATGTATAAAACACCCGGCGCCTGTAGGGATCATAGGCCATTGAGTTGAGGCGATTATGGGCCGGTTCGTTGAAGAGAAAAAATGACTGGCCGTTCGCGGGGTTCGTGTAGTAAATATTGTTGTTTACCACTGTAAGCACATACTGGGCCTGGCCGGTGAAAGGACGCGATACCTCGCGATAATTATCGGGGAAAGACCCAGTTACACAGGCGTCGATATCCGAAAGCCAGATATTGCCGGTAGCATTGCTGAAGGTTATCACTACCCGGAGAACGGGACCTGCAATCGTAATATTGATGGCTCCCCGGGTATCGGTGTTGCCATAACCGGTAGCGGGTGCTGTCGCTACGCGGTTCGTAGCGGTGCCCGATAATACAATGCCGGATGTGCCATTGGCCAGTGCCATGGTAATATTCTGCGCCGCAGCGGCGGCATTGGTGGCCGTGATGCTGGCGCGCTGGCTATTGTCGAGATCAAACAGGCTAAACCGCAGGTTCTGCACTTCTTCGTCGAAGGTGAATGTGATAGTGGTGGCGGCGCTACTCGTTGTATTAAATTCCACATCGGCGCCAGCGCTTACATCGGGGCTGCCGCCATGCGCGCCATTGGTGGTGTTCTCGCCATTGAGTGTGATATTGGCCTGCGGGGCCATCGTCATATTCAGCCTGCGGGTACCCATGCTGAAATTCTGGGAATAAGGAAAGGCTGCGTTGGGGTAAAAACTGGTGTAGCGGGTATTGTTGCTGGGAAGAAAATCAATATGATCCCAGTTGAGCTCAGACTGGCTGGTACCAGGTCCGCACTGCGCCACCAGCATGGCCGGTAGCACGCAGCATATACACAGGTACAAAAGCTTTTTCATGAGGAGTTGGATTTGGCCGGTTTGGCAGGAGCCGGGCCGACAAACAAAATTGGAAGAGAATCGGCAGATTTGAAAGCAAAAGGTAAAGTTTCATGAAGGCAAGCGGGTATTTCGTTGTAAAAAATGGTGAGCTTTCGCGAGGCGACAGTGATTTGTGCAACAACAAATAGGAGGAGAAACCGTGTAATCCTTGAAAACTATGGAATATCAATAGATTAAGATTTTATCCACCGAAAAAATACGAACAGGCCAATTGCCTACATTTGCATGGCTCAGGTCCCCGGGTTATACCGGGGTTAAAAGGGAAGTCCGGTGCAAGACCGGCGCTATCCCCGTAGCTGTAAGAAATCAGAAACGAGAGGGAGTAATTTGATAATTTGTGAATTTGAAGATTTGAGAATTTATTAGAAGATATTAATAAAGCAAATTCCCAAATTCTCAAATTATCAAATTACTCACTCTCGTTTCTGATGGGCTAAAGCCACTGTCCGCCTCCGGCGGATGGGAAGGTTGCCCTTAAATTTCAAGCCAGAAGACCTGCCTGCGCATAGACAGCCCGCCCTGTGGCGGGTGCACATTCGGCTTTCGGGTGAAAGGCGTGAGATGTAAAGGCCAACCGCTTTATGTTTCTATTTTTTCCGAAAGCAGTCATTTCAAAATTTTCGCATGAACAAAAGAATTTTGACAATGGCTGCCTTATTTTTTAGCAGCCATCTCTTCGCGCAGCAAGACAGCAGCGCCCTCCTCAATGAAGTAGTCATTACCGCGCACAAATCGGCGCGCAAGCAATCCGAAACCGGTAAAGTGGTGACGGTGATCGGTCGGGATCAACTTGAACGCAGCGGCGGCCGGCAATTGGGTGATGTATTGAATACCGTCGCCGGCGTCACCATTATTGGCAGCAACAATGCGCCAGGTACCAATCTCACCAGCAGCATCCGTGGCGCATCGGCCGGCAACACCCTGATCCTGCTCGATGGTATTCCCGTGAGCGACCCATCCGTTATCAGCAATTATTTCGACCTGAACTTTATCTCCATCGACCAGGTGGAGCGGATTGAGATCCTGAAGGGTGGGCAGAGCACGCTGTACGGATCTGATGCGGTGGCCGGTGTCATCAATATCATCACCCGGAAAAACAGTAAAACCCCCTTGAAAGCAAGGGCCGGGCTGGCCGGGGGCTCGTATGGTACTTTCAAACAGGACCTGGGAGTGAATGGGCAGTATAAACGGTTGAATTATTCAATCGGCTATACGCATCTCGGCTCCAAGGGGTTTTCATCGGCCACCGACAGTACTGGCGATAAAGGTTTTGATAAGGATGGCATGAACCAGCACGCCAGCCAGCTTCAGTTGGGCTACCAGCTCAGCACCCGGTGGAGGCTGCAGGTCATGGGCCGCTTTAATCAATACCGGGCCGACCTCGATGCAGGAGGATTTACCGACGAACGGGATTATATTGTCAACAACAAGCAGGCACAGGGAGGTATGGGCCTGGTGTACCAGCATGAAAAAGGTTCGCTGCAGATCAATTATAATGTCAACTATGTGGAACGGCGCTATACGGATGATTCCAGCTATCGCAGCAACTCCTTTGTCGATTTCAGCCGCAGTGGCTATATCGGCCGCACCCATTTCGCGGAAGCTTATCATACCCTGCGCTGGAAGCAGTGGGAATTGTTAACCGGCTTCGACTTTCGTGCGCATAATACCTATCAGTATTATTATTCAGAAGGTCCATTTGGCCCCTATGAGTCGGGGCCCTGGACGGCTGCGATGGAGCAATACAGTCCTTATGCCAGTTTGCTGTTTAAAACAACAGGTGGATTTCAGGCGGAGCTGGGTGGTCGCCTCAATATTCATTCAGAATATGGCAGCAACTTCACCTTCAACCTCAACCCCTCCTATCGCCTGAATGCGACGAGCCAGGTATTTGCCAACCTGTACACAGCTTTTAAAGCCCCCACCCTTTACCAGCTTTTCGATCCCTTTGCTGGCAATACCGCACTGGAACCCGAAAAAGGATTGATAGCGGAAACAGGTATCAGCTTTATGCCTGTGCAGAAATTAGACCTGCGGGTTGTGGGCTTCTGGCGGCAGAGCAACAATACCATTCAATACATCACGGTGGATCCCGTCAACTTCATCAGCCGTTATCAGAATATCAGCGAGCAAACCAATTATGGTGTGGAACTGGAAGGCAGCTACCAGGCTGGCAAATGGACCATCCGCGGCAATTATACCTATACCGACGGACAAACCCAATCGCCTTACGATGGCACCGGTGCTGCTCTCGGAAAAGACAGTAGTTATTTTAATCTTTACCGCATACCCCGGCATGCCCTGAATCTGCAAGTGGGTTATGCATTCAGTTCCCGGCTATTCGTTAACCTGCAAAACCATACCATAAGTGATCGAGAAGAATTCATTTATGGAAGTACACCCCTAACGCTGAAGGGTTATACGTTGGTTGATTTGTACGGCGAATACCGGATAAAGGAAAAACTAAAGCTCTTTATTGATCTGCGCAACATTACCAACACCCGCTATACCGACTGGCTGGGCTTTAATACACGCAGGTTTAATTTTATGCTGGGAGTAAGTTGGGAAATGTGAGGAAAATTTGGGGATTTGGAGATTTGGGGATTTGGGGAATCGTTTAGGGTTTCAAAAAAATCTGCGAGAATCTGCATTGCAATCTGCGCAACTGCGGGAAATACTTCAGTGCTTTAAACAGCTTTAAAGTTCAGGAGAGTTTTCCCGCAGATGACCGCAGATTAATGCGCAGATGGGCGCAGATAATTGTTTTGAAATGTCATTCGCCTTCGGCGGTATCGGCAGCACGCGATTTGCTCCTCTTCAAAGGTTTCGATGTGATGGTATCTCCGCCATTCACACGACCGCCCGCCGCGGCGGGAGGTTAATTGATGCCTACTTGGTATACTCCCCATACGCCCTCCCTTCGGGAGGGGTATGAATTGTTTTGTTCAATTACAGCGACTTTCATCTGCGCTTATCTGCGTTGTAATCTGCGGGAAAGACTTCAGCGCTTTAAACAACTTCAAAGTTCAGGAGAGTTTCCCGCAGATGACCGCAGATTAATACGCAGATGGGCGGAGATAATTGCTATTGAATAATCCCATATTACGTACTATTTACCACTATGTCTCGTCCCAAAAAAAGTTGACAACTTTACTTTAATCAAGATTGTCGCGTTCGTTGCGACTTCGTTGTGCTCTTTTCGGTAAGACTTCTGCACATTCGCGATGGTTGCCAGTGCAGTATTTTTCACCGCAAAGACCGCAACGAACCCGCCGCGGCGGGCGCAACGATAGAATTTGAGTATTTGATTGGCTAATCGGCCAGCTCCTGCAGGGTTATATTCTTTTCTTTGCGGAGTTCGCGGAGTCGGTTGCTGATTTGAATAAGTATATCTTCCTGCATATGGAATGGCGCTGGTGCCCGGTAAAATAACACATTCCACCTTAATCCAGCTTTTTCCGATAAGTTTCTGGATCAAAATTAATATAGAAGATATCTTCCTTCATTCTGTCGCCATGCTTCGACTGCCGGGAATAATACAATCGCTTTTGTCCGGCATGATAGAACGGACAAAACTCTGCCTCCGAAGTATTGATAATGTTGCCCAGGTTAACGGGTTTTGACCATTTACCCTTTTCATTGAAACTGATGTATAAATCTGCCGCACCGTAGCCGGTAGAATCGGTGGAAAAATAGAGCAGAAAATCCTCGTTAGCAGAAACAAAGGGATTGGATTCGCGGAAAGCGCGGGTATTTACAGGAGGGCCCAGATTTTCCGGTGCGGCATATTGTCCATTTACATTTCTGGCCACAAAAATTTCCGAGTTGCCGGGTTCACCATCCGCCTGTTTCATGAAATAGATGTGACCCTGGTTCGTGATGGAGGCATAGGATTCCGATTCATTGCCGTTTACGACATTACCCATATGTACCGCTTCACCCCAGCCCGTTTTTGTTTTGCGGGAAGCCCAAATATCAAAGCCCTCGCGCTCCGGCTTACCGGGTACGGGTCTGTCGGATTGAAACAGAACCATCTCCCCATCCGGACTGAAGATGGGGTCGATATCGCTCCATATGCCGGGCTTCCCGGAAAATGGCGCCATATCGGGTACCGACCATTTCCCATCCTGCCATCGCGACCAGAGGATGACCAGGCTGTCGCGCTTACCATTCGATTTCACCCAAAAAGCCGTGCGGGCATCGGGCGAGAGAGTAAAACCAAACTCCCCTCCGGTAGAGATAATTCCCGGCTCCAGCATCAGGGCCTGCCGGGCGTGGATGTTTTGTACTAAAAGCAGGGAAACGAAGAAAGAAACGGAACGCATACCATTCATTTTATGATATACTAATATATGCCCGCCCTGCGAGAAATGAAAAAGGGATGGATGAATGGCAGCAAGGCGGATGAAAATTCCTTCACATGTAATTTTTCGGGTTTACGCTGGCAGGAGGGACATTTTGGAATTCTCCCCAAAACTTCAAATCTTCACCGCAAAATTCAGCACATGAGCATCAATTTCAGCGACCTGCTAACCGTTAGCTTTACCCTCTTTGCGGTGATTGATATTATCGGTTCGGTGCCAGTGCTGATCTCCCTGAAGCAAAAAATGGGGGGCATCAATGAAGGCCGGGCCACCATTATATCGGGCGGACTGATGATCGTATTCCTGTTTGTGGGCGAAGCATTTTTAAAGATCCTGGGGCTGAATGTGGAGGCTTTTGCCGTGGGTGGTTCTATCGTGATCTTTATCCTGGGGCTGGAAATGGTGCTGGGACTGGAATTTTTCAAAAGCGAGCAGAATGTGAAAGCGGCCACCGTGGTACCCATCGCCTTTCCACTGATTGCGGGCTCGGGTACGCTCACCACAATTATGTCGCTCCGCGCCAACTTTGGCGAAACCACCCTGCTGCTGGCCATCCTGGCCAACCTGATTATTGTATTTGTGGTGCTTAAGTCATTGGGCGCCATAGCAAAATTATTGGGCGCAGCCGGATTAATTGCCGTAAGAAAGTTTTTTGGCGTAATTTTGCTGGCCATTGCCGTGAAAATATTTAGCAGCAATGCGGGAGGGCTGATTTAGAGAAAGTTATAAGTTTTAAGTTGTAAGTTTTAAGTTTTTTTGGTTATGTAGTTAGAGCATACCCAATTATCTAAAACTTACAATCAACAACTTAAGACTTACAACTTAAAACTTACAACTCCTTACCCCGGCCTCGTAGTACAATGGATAGTATAAGAGTTTCCGAAGCTCCAGATACAGGTTCGATTCCTGTCGAGGCTACCAGTTAATTTTCCAAATTTTAATTCATTCAGTTTGAACCCTCTTCGGAGGGTTTCTTTATTTAATATGGATGATTTTTGGGTGATTCGTTTACGGTCTTGTTTACGGATTTTACTTTAGGCATTACAAAGTTTTCGCTGTCAATATTTAAATGTAAAAAGTTCGATCCCTAGAGTGAATCGAACTCTCTTTCAAACTATCGATCTAGAAGTTCAACAATTCTGTACAAACATGTTAGAGCAATAGTGTACTATAAAAATAATACCGTTTATTATATATCTTGTCTTTTAAAAAACAGATCAGGATCGCCGTACAAATGCATTGCAGCCCATCCTGTAGGCGAATAAAATCCGTGGTATTCATTATATCCTGCCCGAGCCACTTTCCGGTTCGCTTCAAAAACGCAACTCGATATCTTTTGACCTTCATGGAACCGCTCTAAAAACTCTTCCAGCCAAACGGGTGCAATAAGGGGATTGAATGCCCATGACGGTGCGACTACTGCCCTATACCCAAAAGAAAGCACTTCATGCGCAAATGAAACCAGTCGTTGTGAAAACGCTTCTGGTGATAACGAGGCAGAATGACAAACAAATACTATAGCTATTTCGCCTGTTCCAAATATTTTCCCAATCCCCAGTTCTTTAATGACTGCGTGACCTTCTTCATTACGTGTATAGATGGTTTTAAAGCCGTCATAACCTTTGCCGCCGTGTGCCATAAAAATATTTATGGCCGAGCTTAATGGTTCTTCAGGAACGACAGCCGTATCTATCAAACAATCATATTTGTCCTCTATCAGTGGCGCCAGTTTATCATAGCCGATCATCAATGCATAATCTTCATCAACAGTAGGTATCCAGCACTGTATTGAAATTTCCATTATGCCTATATTCGACCTATTCTGTTGTATGTACCATTCCAATGAAATAATATTCGTTACGGGCCGGTATAAAGAAAGAAAGTCAGTTCCTTTCTCTTTTAGCAAGCCTTTCATATAGTCGCTGTGAATCTCAGCAGTTTGATCCCAGGAAGGGTTGGTTATTTCAATCAGGTTATGCGGAAAAGCCGCAAGGTCCATGCTGGAATAGAAAAGAATTTCTTTCACATCACCGGCTACTGACAATGCCGAAAATTGAAGAAGTTCGCGTATCTCAAGGTAATCTGCCTCCTGCTCATTGATAAAGTAACTCCCCTGCTTATCGTCGAAAGTCATTTCTTTTCTGCCATTTATCCATTGTCGCATCTTTTTAACAGTCCAGTCGTTAAGTAAACTAAGCTGGACTTCACGCTTATCATTTACTTGAAGACAGAATACTTTGTCATCTATAGTAAATATCCATATCAACAGTTGACCTTCAGTTATAACCAGTCTTTTCAAAATAAATTTCTGGTATTCATTTATCCTTTGGGTTGTTTCTGAATTCTCCTCAGCGATAAAAGGTACTCTTTCAGCAGCCTTTGATTTGGGGAACGTTAGGCTTTGATCATTAAATATGAGTCCTGTCAGGAAAAGCGCATCCCAATCCTTTGTGTCAACAGACAGGACTGCCACTTGCCTGGCAATAGTGGTGAGGTTTTCTAACTCATAGGAAGCGTCGGTAAAATCGATAGATTCAAAAATTTTCAGGATAGCTTCTTTGAGAATCTCTTTACTAAGCTCAGGAATAGGAAAAAACTGGGCTTTTACTCGGGTCAAGGTGTCTTCCGGAATTTCCTTCTCTAGTCTTTGAATGGCAGCTTTCACGAATGAAATATCAGCTTTGATCAAATCTCTTTCCTTCAGCCTTATATAATTATATAAAAATGCGACCCAAGGCAGTGCGCCCTTTTCATGGTAACTGCATATACTTTCCAGGTTTTTATCAAGATATTTTCGGATACTATCCAGATTCCCTTCAATCGAAACAAGGTCACCATTGGCCAGTTGCGATGAAAAATGAGACAAGGTGAGCCGCTGCTCATCATAAACCGGCAAACTAAATGTTTTTAAAATTTGATAAATAGCATTTTCAATTTCCTCAAAATGATAGTCTCTGAAAAACAACATTGAATTAAACAGCGCATCGCGTACGAGTTCTTCATCCGCATCGGGGTACATTTCCACACAGCTGATAAAGAGGGTGCCATAAAATGCAGCATCCAAGATGTTTTTCTGCTTTAAAAAACACTTATACTGGCAAAGCCATCCCAGGATTGGTAGCTGTTCATTATCGAAAGAAAATATCAACGCCTCTTCTGCAAAATTTTTTGCCTTCTGATAATTAAAATTGAAGTTGAGGGCATCTATAAAATTCAGATAAAGCGGATATAAAAAACGCTGGTATGTTTTCTTTTCCTTGCAAAGCGCGGTGAATATGATTATAAGCAGGTAGAGATTTTCAAATTCTTCTGCTGTATGTTTTCCCTGATCAACGACTGAAAGGATGTCAATCAGGTGCTCCAGGATGTTCTGCACTTCATCACTTGTCAGGGAATGGCTCAGCACTATCTCTGATAAACTGATGCTTTTATTAACGGCCGATGTCTGCTTTAATAATTTATCAAGATCGCCTTGCGCTTTTTCCATGTTTACGTTGTAATGCTTAAAGGGTTCACTTTTCCTGAACTTTTTTCCGTTCAATCTGCCTACTGAGTTTATAAAAGATCTGATTAGGTAAGTCAGCCCGTGGTAACCAACTGTTTTAAATATTTCAAGCAACCTGAGCCTTGCATACCGGTCCTCGTTTTGAAAAGCAATAGCACTGACTATCTGTGGTATTAAATAATTTACCCGGTCAGTTAATATTTTTTCCTGTTCCGGTAATTTATTCAACGATTTTTCAAAATAAAAGAGCTGTCGCAGACAATACTCAGTTTCATTGACCAGCTCCCATACAATATGAATATATTTCTTCCTTTCAATGCCATCCTGGTAGATTTCAGGTGTTGCGCCTTTAAACCCGATCAAATACTCCTTCAGCTCATACTGATTCATGACTTGTCTGACCGGGTAAGGACTAAGGCAAAACTTCAGAAAATTCTCACTCATTTCTGTACTATCCTCATAATACTTATATGAAGTGACCTTACGGGTCTCAATGCTACCATTTCCCGCAATAGCAAGCCCTCTCTGGTATTCTCCTGAAGAAAAATAATTCGTTATTAAAAAATGATCCATCACAAAACAATCGTTCACAATCAGGCTGCTCAGTGACGGAAAATTGGTAACAACGATTGAGATCAATGATTTTTCATCACTCCCTAAATATTCTTTTAATAATTCCTGCTTTTTCGCCAGTACATGAGCAGCTTGTGAAATTTCATTAGTCAGTTCATAATACTCTGGTGAATTGAAAGCGAAAGGAATCAGGCAAGGTTCAAATAATATTATAACCGTTTCCAATTCTACTATCAATGTATCCGCCAGGCTATCTGGAATTTGCTTTCCATTCCTTTCCTGCAGAGCAGGAAGAGTTTTATTCTCTTTTCGGTTGGTCAAGACATATTCCTTCAGGTATTTGTTAAACAGTAGCAGTTCCTGCTTTTCTTTTGTTTCCTGCCTTATGATCTGGTCAATTATGTAAGTTGAATTACAGTGAGAAATGCTGTGCAGGTTAAAATAATACTGATTACCATAAGAGATCAGAGGCTGTTTCCAAAGATCCATGTCACCTGACAATTCAGTAGATAACCGGCCCAGCAGCTTTTCAACGATCTTCTCTCTCAGACCAGTCACTTTGTGCAAGTGTGTAACGAGGTCTTTTTTTGCAATATTTATGGGGATCACACTTAGATCATGTTCAGCATTTACTTTTTCCAGGATTTCACCGCTGTCAATTGATTGAAATAAAAAATGTAACTCGCTGATAAATGCGAGCAATTCCTGAATCCCAATCTTTCCTAATTGCTGAAATTTGCTATCTCGCAAATGAACATAGTATGCAGTCTGAAGACCTGCTGAAAGCGCCCTATTGCCGTTATGACCCCTGCTTCCAGTGAGCTTAAAGGAGAGTTTTCCATTCTGGACGTTATAAGCAGACAATTTAGTCTCTGTATCTACATGCTTACTGACATAAAAAAAGTGTTCTTGAATATGATTCTCAAATCTTTCTTTACCTGCTTTGCGGATAAAATAATAAGTTGCCGGAACATGCTTGAATATAATTTGACCGGGCTTTCGCTCAATTTGAGCATATTCAAACCTGAAGTATTGAAATGCGTCTCTGAAATTAAATAACAGGTTTGCGTACATCATGCATTTCCTGATAATATTATTAAGCTCCTGCTCTGTAGCCTTCACCCCCGCAGGATCATACGTGAATTCATACCTGTAGAGGATCCTCAACAGCTCAATACATACCTCTATATTAATATCGGATGCATTCTGTACCTGAACATCATCGCCATATACATTCTTTAAAGTAAGCGCATTTAATTCCCAGACATTCTTTGGAATGTTCTTGGTATCATTGCCCTCTTCCTGTAAGGCCCTGGCTGAAATGGAAATACCTTCAAGATTTGATTGACGTAAAACCTGCTGTATCATCTCATGGCTGGGGGTATTCGCAGAATCAAAAAGGGCTTCGATGCTTTCCATGAGTGCCTCATATATCTCATTTAATTCCAGCACCGATAAAAGTTCTCCCATGTCCCTGACTTCAAATTCCTCTTTAAAATTGGCTGCCACGTAAGCTTTAAAGCTGTTTATAAAACCAAGTGAACTGAATCCATCCTCGAACGGATCGTGATCCGGAAATTCCAGGAGAAAAGATTTGAGTATGCTGGATAAGGTTATCTGTCCCAAAGTCAGTTAGTTTCTGTATTTCATCATTAAATTATACGAATATTTTGGGTAATAGTCAACTTTTTTTCCGGAAACGCAGACATATCCGGGTTAGAAAACCGCTACCAAAAGGCTGAGCTATGAAAACGAGGGACCGTAGATTTGATAAGCACCGAAATGGGTGGAGTCATTACTACAGCCGGTTTTCAAGGATGAAAATAAATGACGGTGTGGCTTGACCTGAATTATTAGTATTTTTAAAATTAAAATATGACCGCCTTGGCGAGAATGCTGAATACGTATCTAAAAGGAGATGTTCTTGAAGCCAAAGCATTTGAACTATTTAATCAAATGTTAAAGGATGAAAGATTCTACGTGCCGGGGAAGCACAGTCAGCTTTTCCGAAAAGCTAAATATTTTTTGAAGTGTAGAAGTTAAGAGTTGATCTGACAATAGGGATTAAATTTAAGTAATGACACTTCAATTTAATGACCCCAAAATGTCAGATCATGAACTCTGAAACTAAGTTAATCAAATCCCGCATTGGACTTCTCAATTTAGCCGAACAATTAAACAATGTAACTAGAGCCTGCAAGCTCATGGGTACCAGCCGGGACAGCTTTTATCGGATCAAGGAATTGTATAACACAGGTGGCGAGGAGGCGCTTAGAGAGATCAGCCGCCGGAAACCTATCCCAAAAAACAGGGTTGAACCAGAAGTCGAAGAAGCTGTCGTTAAGATGGCTTTTGAGTTCCCCGCCTATGGCCAGTCAAGTGCTTGCTATGATCTGAGAAAGAAAGGCATTTTCATATCAGCAGCCGGCGTTCGTTGTGTGTGGCAGCGTCATAACCTGGAGATTTTTGAGAAGCGTTTAAAAGCACTGGAAGAGCGTGTCGCTCAGGATGGCCTGATCCTTGCCGAAGCCCAAGTGATTGCCCTGGAGCGAAAGAAAGAAAAGCAGGAACCCATTGGAGAGATCGAAACCAAACACCCCGGCTATCTGGTGGCTCAAGACACATACTATGTGGGAACGGTGAAAGGCGTAGTGTAAGTACCCCTTTTTTCAGACAGTTTCTTTTAGAGGGTTTTCTTTATTAAATACTTGTATTCTTACTTCTTCTGGCGTCTGATTGTTCAAGCCTTCATGTGGTCTCCGTCTGTTGTATTCATCCATCCATTCTGCTGTCAATTGCTTCACCTGGTATAGATCAAAGAACAGGTAGGCATCCAGCACTGCTTCCCTGTAGAGCCTGTTAAAAATAGCAACAATCTGTGTTTCAGTAAATCGTGTCTTTTTCATGCTGTCAGTTTAAAATTAATAGACCTCTCTAATTTTACACCGTCCGAATTTTAGGGACACTTACACACCGTCAGCATGTTCAAAAACTCCGTCAGGCCCTTTTCACTCATCTGGCCATTTACACCCCGTCGGTGTGTCGTTAAGCCCTTGATGGTCTTAGTTGGTTGTTGCATGCGGTGAAAGTAAAGTCAACCAACGTCGCTGTATCCAGCGGTTTCTACCGATAATGACTAAAGTCATCACGACTCGTCGAGTTCTCCTTACGATATGCGTATAGTTTTCTGAGCACAGAGAATTCCTTTCACTGAACGGCAGTTATCGGAGGGTGGAATAAGGATCGGCTGGCTGATATTTATTTTAACCTATTCATTTTCTTTATCTTTTCAATACCACGATCGGGTTATTTTTAAAGATATTGACTTATGCAAAGCCAAACATCCGTGTAAATACGGGTTCCAGTAATATCGCAGGGTAAATGATCGTTTATTTGTTAAACCTCTGGATTATTTCTATCCTTTTCGTAGTATTCAGTAACTTAGAAAGCCCCAAAACTGAACCTTATGCCAAAAGACAAACCCTTTCTTTTCCTGAAGAACGAAGTGGCTGCCAAAGAAAAGTTTAAGAAACAACGCGCCTTCCCTAAAAAACAAGAAGACGATGAAGAAGAGGAACATCCCAAAATTCCAAAACCGTTTCACCAGCGCCGGCTTCGCGCATCTTCTCTGGTGTTTGACCGCCAGCGAGCTGATCGCGAAAGAAAAAGAACAATTCAGGTTCCCGCCATCATTGAGGTCGTAAGGATTCATTTCCTTGTTCGGATCAATGCTGGACTGCAAAGAAAATTTTCGAAGGACTACGGTATGGATCTTTTGTCCTATGAGGATTTTAATAAAACCGGCTTGTTCAATATTCGAGATCATAATGGGTTTAAACTTTTCAGGGAACACCTGGACGCTTTTTACAATAGCCCCGAAGGTGAGAGCTATGAGGGTCAACCGTACGCGGTGATCGTATTGATCAGGGATTTTGAATTCCTGTCTTCAAGACTAAGACGCATTTCGTTCAACTCAACCATGTCAACTTTTAATCTCCTGCCATTCATCGATCGCAGGTCTGCCCAATTGTATGACAGGCTTCGTGAATACCTGACTGCGCAGGAAAAGCCTTACCGCGTGAATCCTCATTTGACTAGTCTGGAAATAGATAACCTATCGCAAAACGAGATGGAAATATTGCTGGACAATTTCGATATCATTAAAGCAGTTACCAGTTCCAGAGCCAGCCGAGTAAGACCAGGTACCTTCGGGGGTGTCATCCGCGAGTATGGATTTACGGTGCTACCGGATCCCAACAATGTGACCGTTGCCATCATCGATACCGGCGTTGAAATGATCGCACCACTTCAACCGGTCAACAGCGGGATTGGTTTGGATATAACAGTCACCGGTGCGCCTTACTTGGATGAAAATGGACACGGCACAATGGTAGCGGGATTGGTGGCGCTGGGCAGCGACTTCTTAATTAATATGCGGGAAGAATATGCCTCGCATGCGAATATTGCGGTTTTCAAAGTTTTGCAGCATGGAAATGAAGAACTAAAGGTGAATCAGATACTGGCAGGTATTCGCCAACTTCACCAGCAGGGCATCCGATTATTTAATATGTCCCTTAATGAATTTTTGCCGAAGCCTTATAATTCCTCCTTTAGCGATTTCGCTTTTCAATTGGATAAACTGGCTTACGAACTCGATATACTGATCTTTATTTCTACAGGCAATTTGACAGAGGAGCACGTTCAGTCATTGCGGGATGAAGTCCACGACTCCCATCAATATCCCAACCATTTTTCATGTGTCGCCAAACCAAGCGACATCCATAGTTGTGAACTGACCAATATTTGCGCGCCTGCTGAATCGCTAAACAATGTTACGGTCGGAGCGATCGCCGAAAATTACCGGAACAATTATGATGTAGGTGTTACGCCGGCAAAAGAATTTCCAGCTTATTACACGCGCAAGTTTCATTATGATTATGAGCAGGAGGTGAATGGAACATCATTTAGCCGAGCGCAGCGCAATAAACACTTGAATAAGCCTGACATCGTCCATAATGGTGGCGATTACCTTGATATGGAAGCCGGGCTGGAAGTACTGACATCTCCGCTAAATCAGAATAACAGGTATTTTTCTAAAAGTGCGGGTACCAGTTTGGCCACGCCACTAGTTACTTCATTAGCTGCGAAGATCGCAAAAATTTATCCCACCCTGGTCTGCCAGACCATCAAGGCAATAATCCTGAATGCGGCGCAGTTGCCTTGCGGTGATAATCCAAAACTGTTTCGACCGTTCAAGAATTTATTGAGGCGGGTGGCGGGAAGCGGTGTGCCACTGGAGGAGAACATTCTGTTTTCCGGCGAAAACGAGATCACGTATGTTATCGAGGATAGGTTGAACTTGGAAGAAATAAAAACGATCAAAATAAAATTGCCAGCGTATATGGCGGCGTCACCCAATAAACTTTGCTTTGCGGCCACGCTTTGTTACAAGATAGACCCGCTTGCTGACAATCATCTTAATTATTGCCCGTTGCAGATCGTGTTTGGTTTTTTCAGGGATGTCACGGTCGATCAATTGGCTGACGGCAAAGCAGAAGACTACAAGATTACCAATGGCCCGAGTTGGTCGGATGATTTCTTTCAAATTGAAACAAGACTGTATTCAAATGTTCAATACCAGTATTTCTACCTTGACGCAGAGAAAATAAAATCGGTCGATAACACGGTAACACTCGGCATCAAATGTACAGGTAAAAAGGAGATCGATCCGACGTATCGTGCTGCTATGGAAAAGGGAAGCCATCCTTATTCGCTGGTGATAAGAATTTCAGAGTACCCGGAAAATAAGGCATCAGGAGATCTGTACAACGAAATGATCGCATTGAATACTATCGAAGCGATTCCGACCATAGACCTCGATGCGTATCTGGATGCTGAGTAACGAAGATTTATTTTTTCTTGGGAGCTTTCTTAACTTTTGCAATTTTCTTTTTGGCAACTTTTCTTTTGGAAACAGTTGATTGAACTCGCTTGTTAGTCCTTGAGCGGGAAGGGATGGACTTTTGAGCAATCGCCACTTCGACATCCATCGCTTTGCGTTCAAGCAATACGAGTTCGTTCCAGATAGTAGTGTTGATAGTGCCGCGAGGTATCACTTTTTCATCCTTATGCTCAAAGAGGCTCCGCTTAATAGCCGTGATTAAAGTTTTCTGAATGCTGTAATAGGACAATCCAAAACATTGATCGATGATAGCAGGTAAAGGCGTCTTACCATCAAATCTAAAATGGCCATTACGCAATGTAAGTTCAATCAGGTCTGCTATCTGTTCGAGGTCAGGAAGCTCAAATTTTATATTCACGTCAAAACGCCTCAGCAGTGCTTCGTCAATCATGTCGACCTGGTTGGTCGCGGCAATGACTATGCAGTCCTGCGGCATGAAATCAAACAATTGGAGTATGGTATTCACCACCCGCTTCATTTCACCGTGATCCTGGTTGTAGTCCCTGACCTTTCCGAGCGAATCAAATTCATCAAGAAAAATAACACAGTTCTCCGCCGCAGCTCTTCGGAACACCTTTGCTAGGTTCTTGCTCGTTTCACCCAGTTTGGAGGAAACGATCGCTCCCAAGTTAATGACATAGATCAGCTTATTCAGTTCCCCTGCCAGTACATAAGAGGCCAGTGTTTTGCCGCAGCCCGAGGGTCCATGAAAAATGACCTTATTGGCAATTGGCAGATCCATTTTTTGCAAAAGTTCTATAGACTGGTGCTCCTTGATAAAATACCGCAGATCACGAATGACGTTATCACTGCAGATCAGATTTTCAAAGCTGTAATTGGAAGTAACTTTCTCAAGAATGAACTCGCCCATTTCTTTGTCCTCGAGCGTCGTAATATGACCGGGTGATCCCACTTTCGTGAGTGCACTGGTTTTGTGCTGACGGATGGATTCCTTTAACAGCGACTGTAGCTGGAGTGCGAAATTTACTTTCTTTGCCTTCCTGGAATGATCGATCAGTTCTTCCAGAACAGCCAACAATTTTTCCTGATCATTTTCCAGACCGTATTTTGCGAGATCTTTGATGAAACTGCTGTTCGACATGGTTTATTGGCCCTCGGACCACAAATTAGTAAACAAATTGACATCCCGCTTACCGGGGGGCAAATTCCGTGCAAAAAAAAGGTCTGCCGCTGACTTATTTGTTAATTAGTAGCAGTGTACGCGGAGTTCCCGAGTGGCCATCCCTGCACGCCCAAAAAATATTCGTTATTTAGCCCCTTTCGCTGGTATTTTTTCTCCATTCCCTGGCGTGTATACCCCCCGCTTAACCCCCTGGAAATTATTCCTACAGTAAACTCTTGCACTCAAACTTGTCCAAATGTCTGGAAAACTAATTAACGAAACATGATTAGCGAAATTTAAGTCACGGGTTGTACATTTATTCAGAAATTTCAATGTAAGTGATTACTTGAATTCGATATCTTTAACGCAGAGTATTTGACACGTATGACAAACCCAAAGGTCGCCGTTTACGGATTCGTTTACGGTTTTTTGTAAGGATATTCATTCTCAATAAATTAGTTAGCCCTGTCGAGGCTACATAAGGATTAATAGAATTTTAGGGATTGTCAGAAATCTTTAAAGAACCCTATGCGAAGGGTTCTTTGTGTTTGTGTACTACCTAACAACAAGATGAGGCTTAATATCATTCACCTTCCTCGACGCAATGATAGGTACGAGCATCTACTAGGTCAATTGGCAATACAAGACATAAAGGAATTTCAATTCTGGGATGGCATTGAGGACAGTGAGATGCCTCAACGCGGAATATGTTTTGCTCATCAGCGCATCATTCAGGATGCATTGGATAAGCAACTTGAAACTGTGTTGATTGCTGAAGATGATCTATTATTTACGGCACCTGGCGCATTTAGGTATTTCATACAAAATGTGCCAACTTCTTTTGACCTTTACCTTGGTGGAATTAGTGATGGTAAAATCCAAAATGATGGATCGACAAGTTCGTTTTCAGGTCTGATGTTGTACATGGTTCACCGGCGTTTTTATGAAACCATGTTATCCTTTAGTGGCGATCAACACCTGGATACCGCTTTGCGGGAAAGGGGGAAATTTTATGTTTGTGATCCCATGGTAGCGATGCAGCAGAATGGATTTAGTGACAATCAGAAACGACACATGGACCACAACATTTTTTTTCAGGGCCGAAACTTATTCAAATAAGATTTTATTTAATAAATTCCTGCAAATTGTATAAAATGACACGAACCATTCTGGGAGATGAATAACTTGTATTTGAGTCTATCCATTCTTCAAAATAAGGATGGCTCATGAGCGCAGTGAATTCAGCACGCAGGTATTCCCGAAGTTCGGGTTCAGCATCCCTCATTTCCTGGAAAATATCAGTTCTATGTTCAAAGACAAATACTATATCTTCCAGGTCCTGGCTAAACCTTCCATCTAATTCACCCTGTTCATTCTTGCCCCTGTTTTTAAACGCTTCCAATTTACTGGCAATAAAGTAGGGAGCTGTAAAAATATTTATAGATACGCCTTCCTCTATTTCTTTCTTTATTGCGTGGGCAAATGCTTTTGGATACCAGGGATTGGAAAAACCCAGTATTTCCGGTAAAGTGGGCATTACGTCCACTGTAATTTTATCATCGATTTTAAAACGTCCAATGAACCTGGCCGTTGTATCGGGCGCAAAACCCTTGTTTCGAAGTTTCTGTTCCAGTTCGATATACTCCGCCCTGCTGTATAATTCAATTAGAATATCCACATCATCAGTTGGCCTGAATTCAAGTGCCTGCCGCTGGGCATATAGCGACACTGTTGCGCCCCCTACAAAAACAACCTGGTCTGCCAATTCTTGCAGCGCATCATGAACAGCTTTGATCGTGACAATATCTGCTTTACTATGCATTTTTAATTATCTGCTTTAGTAGTGGTATGGCATGATTGACTTCCCTTGCACGTCCGATGCGCACCACATCAATGATAGCCAGCATGGCATACAAATTTTTATCTCTTTTGGCCGCCCTCACCTGACCGGGATATAGAGTAGGTACGCTTATGCCGGAGTAGTGTCCTGTTGCATCAGGCCATACATAGATTTGCTCGCTCTTGAATACCTCCTTCATAAGGGGATGCGAATGTGCTGTTGGCATACCGAGAGAGGGCCCGCCTGGCTCGGTTGGAAATACATAAGGAAGTCCGAATTGGATAAATTCCAGGAGAGATTGAACATGCACCTTTTTTTTATCTTCATTGATTAGCCCAGCGAGCCTGCTCCTGTTAAGCGAGTAGGTAATTTCGCCAGCGCTTATATATAGATCCTCGGCCAATTCTTTGTTGAGCCAGGGTCGGCTGCCTTTACTGACAATTTTCAGCAGGATAACAATATCCTGCGGACGCATTCCATTATGATTCATGACACAATGTACAAATAATTCATGATTCATGAATCATGAATTATTAATTACTTCAAGTCACATCAGCTAATGCATTACTAATCAACAACTACGGGAATACAATAGTAAAATGAAGAAGTATGTGGAAAGGAAAGCCTGTTTTGTGCCTCCATTGCTAAGCATCAGTTGTCGTTCCATAACCCCTGCTATTTCCGGGATCTAAAGGGTGCACGCTAATGACTCCTGGTGCTGAGGCTGAGCAACCCAACGGTCAGGAGCAAAAAGCAGTTGGCCGGGGGATAAGAATTTAAGAACTGTTTGTGTAGATGATACGAAAGCGTTTGCACTACTGCCTGGTGAATTCAACACGTCGGTTCTTGGCTTTGCCGCCTGCGGTTGTATTGGGTTCTACCGGATCCGATTCGCCTTTGCCTTCTGTACGCAAACGTTCCGCTGCTATACCAAACTCCTGCACCAACACGGCTTTTACCGCTTCGGCGCGTTTGGCGGAGAGGGCCAGATTCAGCGCATCGTCGCCATCGCTATCAGTATGGCCGCTAATCAATATGGCGCCTTCTACTGATTGAATAGCAGACGCCACTTCCTTTAAGGTAGGCCAGGAACTGGCTTTGATCCGCGACGAGTTAACGTCGAAATAAATACTGTTAGTCACAAACTTTCCGGCCTTACTTATGTCGTTTACAGCATTAGGCGCGCCGCTCGCGATTCGGATATTGGTAAAGTATAGCCCATCACCCCACATATTGGAAGCAAACAACAGGGTATAGTTTCCCGCCGAGGGAAGCCCATTGGGCAGATCAACATATTTTTTCCCATCAATATAGAGGCTGATATGTGATCTTTTTCGCGAGATGGCGATACGGCGAACTGTGCCTTTTTTCCACTCGTCTTTGAAATCGCGGCGGTACAATACACGCTCTTCGGGCCCATATTCCCTTGTAGCCGTCACGTAAAGAAGGGTGCCGGAAGGATGCACATCGAGCTGTATCTGGGGCTGATCGTTAAAGTGAAAGCTGAACTCCTTCCTGTCAACAGGAGCTTTTACAAAAATTAGATTCAGGCCACCTTCCATTTCACTCATGCCATCAAAATCCGCATACAAATCGTACTCAACTGTTACTTCCTCCGGTATGTCGTTGAGACGCACGGGGAAAAAAATGCCTTTGCGTGGCAATTTGTACCAGGTTCCCTTGTAGTTGCTGAGGCTGTTGAGGCCCGGAGCTTCGTCATCGCCACGATCCCACTCGTTTATTTCCCACTGGCCCAGGCCATTTTGAAAATCTTCGAAAAACAGTACCTGTTGGCCAGGCACAAAATCGCTTTCTTTGAATGGGGTAAAATCAGGAACATCGCCCGTGTCAACAGGATTTACCTGGCGGTCTGCATTCGTATCATTATTCTTTTTCTTCTTATTCTTATCTTTTTTTCTGAAAATATTGCCTATCCCCTTTTCAAGATTGTCGAGGCCTTTATCAATGGCCTCCGATGTGCGGTTTTCAACGCGTTGTCCGGATTTGTCTTTTACTTCTTCCTTTTTCCGGTCAACAATCTGGCTGCTGGCCGCATGGGCGATGAATAAAAGCCCCGTGAGAAAATACAGTTTCATAAATGCAGGTTTGCGGTAAAAAATGGTACTGCAAACCTCTGCATCCTCCCGTCGACAGAAGTAATGGTTTCCCGGGAATTAAATAAATCATGGTTTTCCGGGAGGAAAAGATCAGACCAGGCCCTTTTCAATAGCGATGCGAACCAGGCCTGCTATATTGCGGGCGCCCGTTTTGGTGAGCAGGCTTGCCCGGTGGGTTTCTACCGTGTTCACTGAAATAAAAAGCGCTTCTGCAATTTCCTGGGTTGTTCTTTCCTGCACAATCAGTTCCAGTACCTCCTGCTCACGACGCGATAATCGCGGTATAAAAGCCGGGTTGTCGGTCCTGCCTGCAATGGCACTGGTCATCATAATGCGTTCCACATCGGGGTGCAGGTAAAGCTCTCCCTGCTGCACTTTGGCGAGGCAATCCCAAAGCTCATCGGCTCTCATATTCTTCAACATGAACCCTGCGCATCCGCTTTTAACGGCGCTTTTAATGATGGCAGGCTCGCTCAGCCCTGTCAGCATTATCACTTTCATGTGTGGATGAGTTTTGCTGTACGATTTGCACAACAGCATACCGTCTTCCCCGTTCAGGTTAATGTCGAGCAACAAAAACTCGGGTGCGCTGTTGGCGTGAATATACTCGTTCAATGCCGCTGAAGTGGAGAATCCACCTGCAACCGTATAAAGCGGATGGCCCGCACACATACTGCTAATGCCATCAATAATCAATGAATGGTCATCCAAAACAACTATTCGCGCTTTAGCCTGCTGCATATTTATTTAATTGTATCTCGATGAAAACGGAAGTGCCTTTCTGCTGGCCCGATTTAATATCCATCGTGCCGTTCAGATACGAGATGCGTGAACTGATATTGCTAAGCCCGATTCCATCTTTACGCGTGGGCGCAAAGCCCTTTCCATCATCCTCTACGGTAATAGCCAGCGAATCGCCATTTCTTTGCACCTGTACAAAGGCTTCAGATGCACCGGCATGCTTAACAATATTATTGATCAATTCCTGCACGATGCGGTAGATGCTTAGTTCAACAGATTGTTCCATCCGGGCATCCATCCCCTGCGACTGGTAGTCAACCTGCAACAGCTTGCTATCGGTGATGGATTTACAGTATCCACGCAGCGCCTCATCCAGGCCGTATCGCAGCAAAGTTTCGGGTAAGAGGTTATGGGCTATCCGTCGGCTTTCTACAGCAGCCTGGTTAACCAGATCGGCGGCTTTCTGAATACCTTCATTTTGCTGAGAGGGGCCGGCCTGGCTTATTTGCATCTGGGCCGCTGCCAGGATGCCTCCCAGGCCATCGTGTAATTCGCGGGCCAGCCGGCTGCGTTCTTTTTCTTCTCCTGTCATGAGCGCCTTCAGCAGGGAAATATCCTGCTCCCTTTTCAGGGTTAATAGATTTTGCTGGTATGTTTTCCTGCGCTGGATATACAGGAATACAGATAATACCAATATGGCGCCGATGGCAACCAGCGATATCAGCAGTAAACGCATATTGGCATTCTTTCGTGAAAGGATAAGATCCTTTTCCGCAAGAAGCCTTTCCTTTTCGCTGGTTTCATACTTAATATTCAAATCATTGATCTGCTGGAGCGATTGCTGCGTAAAAATGGAATCAGAAATATCCACATACTCACTCAGTGCCTCGTAAGCGCCTTTATAGTCGCCCCTGCTTTCATTAATTACTTCCAGCAACTGGTACGATTTCTTCAACATCGGGAAATCGCCCATGCCGATAAAAACATCTTTTGATTCGTTGGCAAAGCGTAGCGCCGCTTCCGTATTGCCAGCGTTAAAAGCCGCATAACTTCGCACCTGCAACAGACCGCCGAGGCTGTAAAGGCTGGGCATTTGCCTCGCTACTTTTTCGGCCTGCTCAAAAGCAGTTTCGGCCTTTTTGAAATCACCTCCCCTTGCAAAATAATCCGCCTCGTTTTGCCAGATAAAGTATTGCAACTCGAGATTAGCGGGAAAACGATGGGCGAGGGCTTTTGCACGATTATTCCAGGCGAAAGCGGAATCAAGGTAGATGCTGCTTTCGGCAACAAAGCTGCGCGACATACTGCACATGAGCATGGCCGCCGCTTCTTCGTTACCCAGCTCCTCATATATTTCAATAGCGCGTGAATACTGCTTTTTCACTTCGGGTATCTGCCGCCCCTGGAATGCCATTTGCCCCATCATCTGGTAACCACGCGCTTCCAAAAACCGTTCTTTTGCCGCAATGCTCAACGCAATGGCCTGGTTAATGAGCTCACCCGCATCCGTTAACTGCCCCCTGTGAATATTGACAGCCGCCTTTTGATGCAGCGCCCTGATCTGCCATTGCCGGTCGCCGCTCCTTTCCGAAAGAGAAAGCAGCGTATCGGTTTTGGGCTCCATCTCCAGGTATTTTTTCTGCTTATATAGCAGCTCCGCGTAAAGCCAGTAAAATCTGGCCCGCGATAAGGGGTCATCGGTTAAGGAGGATCGCGCCGATTCAACCATGCGCAATCCGGCATCAATATCATTGCTTTTTAGAGAACTGTCGGCATGGTCCAGCATGCGATCCAGTTTATCGCTATCAGCCTGCCGGCCAGCGACGGCCATTGATAGCAGCAACAGCAATGAAACGAAAAACCATTTTTGGGAATAAAGCATCCGGTTCGGCTTTTTTCAAAAATAGGGCAAAATTGCAGTACCAGGCCTGGCGGAAAAGGGAGAAGAAAAGAAGCAGAGCAGTTGGATTACAGATACGCTTTCCCTTAGAAAGCGAGTTGCAGAACTTCTGCCGCATCTCCATAAAAAATAATCATAATGGCAAGGGTGTAGATAGCGCTGGGATCCACTACAAAAGTTATTTCTCCTATAAGAAACCATAACGGTAAATGGAATATTTGAGCTTACACTTGGAACCAGTCCCGGGTGGAGCTATCATTTTGTTTTGGATAAAGGTTCAACTAGAATATCAAAATCAAATGGCCTCATCGCCACCAAAACTATGATTGAAGTTGCCCGGCACAAAGCGATCTAGGTGCATTTCGATTTAGCAGCACTCTATTTCCCCAAAAAACATTCCGGGGAGGAATAAATAATGTATACAAACAAATTAATATATTAGGGATGCCATTTTTAAACAATAAACCATTAAACCCTCATTATGAAAAAGATCTTCTTCCTTTCAATTTTATTGCACCAAACCATGTTGGTCGCAGCACAATCCATCAGCCAGGATAGCAGGGGAAAAGACGTGATGGAAACATACAAAGCAGAAAACCTTACCGGTAGCTTCGCGCCAACCCAATTATCCCTTTCGCTAAACTACAACTTTGTCATCGGGAGTCCATTTTACTTCCATCCAACCGGATATTTAGATCAACCTACCATCAGCGCCTCCCACTCTATAAGCGTTACGACAAAAATTACCGGATCGGGAACCAGTCAGGGAAAGCCGTTTAACTTCAGCAAAGAACTGGTGAGACCAGCTTACCGCCTTGAAATTGGTTACCAACGCACGATAGATAAGTTCAATGATATTAAATCGATACCGATTTTCACCTATGCGACAGGAATACAATTGTATGGTGAATGGCAATCCCTTAATTTATACGACACCGTGTCGAGAAGAACAACTTCTAAAAAGCCTTTCACTTTTGGAGGACATGCACAATTTACTTTGTTCCATAAAAGCGGCTGGTTTGCAATTTCATTCTCTCAGGATTTTGGATTTACTTACAACCAAGATGGATTTACACCTTACCAAGCGGCAGCCGGTACTTTTATTGACAACAACGTCGTCAGCCAGCAGGCGTTTTTGGGACATATTGGCGTGTTTGACAAGGCAAAAAGTTTTCGCACTAGGGTTTCCATTCCATTTTTTCTTAACGAGTTCGTGAATATTACTCCCTACTTCAATCGTTATGGTTACATTAACGCAAGTGGCAATACAGTGGCTGGAATGACATTAAACTTATTCAACGGTTCACCGCGCAAAAAGGACGGAACAATTGGGAAAGGCTTTGGAATCGGTATGGATTGGGTGAAATCAAAGGACAAATGGACTTCGCCAAACTACTTTATTTTTGGCACATTGGATTTGAATTTCTTGAAGAAAGACTATAAATCAATCGACAATAATAAAGATAAATTGCTCTAGTGTAAATGCTTAAAGATACATGAACTTACCCATTCTCTGTTGGTAACTTTTGAATTGCGAACGGAAGATTATTTATGCTCCCCGTTTATGGTTTGATTTCAAAGTCAACAAGACGGTATAATTTTAAAAGAGATGAATTGAATAATGCAGGATTTACAGAAAACCGGATTTTCAATGCTAGTAGCAACCACGATAATAGTCCCAATCGATAAGATGCTTGTCGGGAATTAGATACTTCGCCAATTACGTTTTACATGTGGGAACCGAGATATAGTGATATGGGGGCAACGATGTGAGACAGATCAAGGAGCTGGAGAATGATCATATGCGTTAATGACCACGGCGGTGTAGCGATCTACTACGCCGTCGGCAGAAGAAGAATTCAACAAATACTCATAGTGACATGGTGTGTAGTGATAACCAGGCAAACATCCCGGGCAGGTAAATACCACTTCATAAGTGCCATCATCCACCGGCACCCGGTTGTCGCTGATGGTAACTAAAATCCGCCTGCGGCGAGACACGCGTTCCCCAAATGATTGCTCAGCTCGTACTGCGTGCGGCCGCGCACAAATTCTTCCTCGCGGATACCGCTGGTACCCGGTGCGGGATCGGTATCCAAGAGCTAGTCCCCTATCCCATTAAAGGGGGGGGGGCAGATGTCGAATGCAACAGGAAGATAATTAAAATTTAGCTGTTCTGCCAGCACAACGTTTACGACCTCGGCCTGAATGCGATGGATGCAAAAGCGCTAAGAGAAAGCTCTGGACGCAAAAAATTGCTGAACCGCATCACAGATCATCCGGTCAACCGCATCGTATAACTTCTACCCCATCGCTACAAAAAATAATTGGAACTTCACGAGTGTAGTTGGCCGGAGGGATACTGCGATTCGACCCTATTATACATTCCTATATAGATTTGCCAGGGAAAAACACTTTTGCGTATTCATCCTTCACATTTAAGGTATACCATGACTCAAACTCTGACGATTTTGAAGGCCAAAGCTTTTGATAAAATTGATTTATATAGCTCTTAAACTCAGTCTCATTCCCAAAATTTATATTTTCCAATCTGTGCCCATACCGCTCTACAAACTCACACATTTCAAAAACCTTTTCCTCTGCTATAAGTAGCCATACTTTAAACTTGAAATACTGTCCCCATTCCCATTTCTTTATCTGCTCGAGCGAAATTATGTCGGCGATGTTTATATAACGATCCAAATGAAACTTTGCATCGTGCAACTTTCCAGATTCAAGAAGGTATTGGATCATATAAACCTTTGCAGCAATGCTATCATTCAAACTTATTGAATTCACACAAAGATCATACATTCTCAAAAAGTTGTCAATGTCATTTCGCGCCAACAATAGCTTCAATCCGGAAGGAGTACATTCGTTGGGGAACTCTTCGAATAATTTTCCAAGGTAATATTGAGAACTATCAGGATTGATTGCCAAATGGTAATCGACAAATATTTCATAAATCTCTCTGCCAAACCTGCCCATACGTAGTAACCCAAATAGGATCTTTCTCGCCTCAGCGTCATCTCCCTTGTGCAAATGTAATTTTGCCCATAGAAATTCAGGTCTACCAAAATTGCCAATAGGACTAAAATGCTTCTTCAATTGATTGGCTTTCGAAGTATCTACCTCATAAGAAAACTCGCTTATCGCCCTTAAGTAATCTTGCTCAATTTCAAGAAGCGTTGAAACACATAATGAGTCAGTTGACAAGCTGGCCATATAGGCTTGCAGCAACAGGGCATTACGGTCTTTATATGTTAAACCGCCCTCGGAATCTGCGATTCGGTATAACAAGTACCAAATTTTCCCACTCTTCAAAGAGTCCAAACCAACTTTAGTTAAACTGCCACCATCCATAATGCCTGAATTATAACCACTATCCTGCATCAGGTATTTTGCACTTTTAATGTCCCCAGATTCAAGGGCATGAAAAACCATTGCATAAAAATCCAAATTACCTGAGTCGGTCAGGTTTGTTCTTGACATTGCGTATTCATGAAAGCTTTGGCCATTGCATTCCGGATCAACTTTCAATTCACATCCAATAACCACTGTGAGAGTAAATAATAGTGCTAATACCCAATACTGCAATGGCAGAAATATTCTTTGCATACGATATTAGTTTCGTTGTTCTACCTTTGGGTTGTAAAATACCTCGAAAATCGACCATTTAAAGTTGGAGCATCTTTCTAAATTGTAATGGTTGAGTATTCGCCCAGCTTTCCAAATTAACCCCTTAAATAATACAATCCAATAAGATTCCTGGATGAATATAACCGATAGTGGAATCGCTTCTCGAATTTGATTCTTGTTTTGCCATCTACAAAAAAGCGGCTATTCTTTACATGTAAATAACTCGCATTTCCGGTAAATGGAACTATCGCAACCCTGGATGAGTCGCTATTCTCTTCTCCAAAATCAAAATAATAACGCTTGCCTTTTCTCAGCAATACCAAACCCAATTTCAAATCGGGTGAAGCTTTCTTGGAAATTATTTTGAATAAGGAATCGTTTCGTCGAGCATGAATAACATAGTAATCTCCCTTTGCCTTGATCTTCATAACCTTGTACAGGGTGTCTGTATTTCCGGAGCCGAAGGCATAGTTGTTTGAAAAAATCACACTTCCGATTAGTATGAGTATATTGATTGCTTTCAAATCATCAATTTTAGGTCGAAATCATTGTAAGCTCCCCCGAATTTGTTCGGATACCCAAAGGCCCCAGATCAGCGATCAGGCCTTCGGGATTCCGATTACAAAGCATTTTAATTCCAGCCATCCCCTCAATCCTCCCGGGTCCCATCATCTGCCATCTGCACCAGTTTAGGCATAAAGCTCGCAACAATATCAACCAGGTCCTCCTGCGCTGCCATTACTTTATGAATATCCTTGTAGGCCATGGGTGCTTCATCGATGTCGCCTCCAATAAGGGTGATATCCCGCTTCTGCAAGATAGCTTTCATATCCTTTTTGGACAGGTTTTTTATGGCGGCTGTCCGGCTCATTTGCCGGCCGGCTCCGTGTGATGCGGAATGGATGGACTCTACATTGCCTTTTCCCCGCACCAAAAAACCCGGGGTGGCCATGGATCCCGGAATAATTCCAGGGACTCCATGGGCCGCGGGAGTGGCCCCTTTTCTGTGCACGATAACTTCTTCCCCGTTCCAGAGCTCTTTCCAGGCAAAATTGTGGTGATTCTCCACACTGGCCAGGATGTTGGCGCCTATTGCTTTCGCCAGTTTCTGATGAATGATTTCATGACAGGCAGAGGCATAATCCCCCGCGAGGTTCATCGCCAGCCAATACTCCATTCCTTCCTCCGAATCCAGGTGGAGATAAGCCAGGTTGGCCGCCTCATAAGGCAGGCGGCAAAGCTGCTTGGCCAGTTTGGTATAATGACCGGCAATGGTTGCCCCCAAACCCCTTGAACCGGAATGGGTAAGCAAGGCTACATACCGGCCCTTGTCGATACCCATTGCATGGTCGTCCTGGTCAAACTCAATCACGCCAAATTCCACAAAATGGTTTCCTCCACCTGATGTTCCCAACTGCATCCAGGCTTTATCTTTTAAGGAGCCGATAAAGCCATTCATACCAAACAGCTCATTCTCCAACACTGCATGATCTGCACGGTCTTTTCCCGCAAATCCATTGCCTGCGCCAAATTTTGTGTTTTTCAGCAATGCGCTCCGGAATGTATCCCGGTTTTCGAGGAAATATGGTTCCGGAATATCGTAAATCGACAGGGCCATTCTGCAACCAATATCCACGCCCACTCCGTATGGAATTACAGCATTCTTCACCGCAAGGACGCCTCCTATCGGCAATCCATAACCCTGGTGGGCATCGGGCATCAATGCCCCGGCTACCGTTACCGGCAGCGACATGGCCACTGCCATTTGCTCCTTTGCCCCTGTTTCGATATTCTCCCCGCCAAACAAACCATAGCTTTCAGGCTCCGGCTTTAAAGCAATAACGCTGTCCACCGGCGAATCTCTTTCTTCGATCAATGCGCTGGCCAGCTTTCCGAAAACAGGATTGTCGATATACTGCTCCGGATTTTCGAGGACATTCTTATAGTGCTCCAGCATTTCATCTCTTCTGAATCCGTTTCTTCTCCGGTTAATCTTTAAGGCAACGCCTATGCATGGACCGGGTTTATATCCCAGTGCGATCAGTTCGTTGCCATTGATTGGTTGTCCCATATTTTCTTTTAATCGATTAATAATTGTGTTACCGCCGCCGTATTCATGGCCCATTCGCGCGTGTACGATTCATCTGCTTCTTCAGCAGCTTCCACTCTTGCCAGTCCTTGCGCTTTGGCCTTTATTTCCAGCAATTTTCCAATGGTTAGTTTTGATTCCAGTTTGGCCATCAATGTGCGAACCGTACTTCCACTCAGTTGGGCGACCATCTGACCTTCAAAGGGCATCTCCAACCAAACTATTTTTCTTGCCGCCACATCCAATACGCCAAATACCAAACCTTTGGCCAGTGTACGGCTAACCCTTATCTGATGTTGCACACAGGATGGATCATAAGCCACTCCGGTTTTGGGAGACACTCGCATCTCATTTGCACTGTTCATCCACCCTACCACCAGGTTTGGCGTTATGCTTCCGTTGCTGTAGGCATTGCAGGTGAAAGTTACGTAAACGGCCCCTGCAGAAGCCAGTGCCTGCAGATCAAGGTCGATATACTCGGCTGTACCTGCCTGGTTGGGAATTTCACGTATGTCCCCGCTATGCCTTGCCCCCAAAGTGGACAGATTATAGTAGGAGCAAACAGTGGTCATGTTGGCGTATGCGATATGACAACTAAGGTCCATATCCAGGTGTTGGGCGGGCAGGCCCTGTCCCCATTGCATAAACAACCGAACCGTATTTCCCTCCAGCGGAAAACGCACACCCATCAATGAAGAAGGCAGGTCATGAATCGTTTCGCTTCTGTCGCCGATAGCAACCGGCACGTGAAAGAGGCTATTGTCGATAAAGATCGTCCTGCTTTCATTCCTCGCTTTTGCAAAACGCTCTTCCATTACCGCGAGGCACAGATCCTCCACCTTATTTTTCATTTCACGCAATTGCTCCGCCGTGTACAAACGGGTAAGCGGATTTGCCAGTATTTTTTTCGACGCGCCCCCAAGTGGCTTTACAACCCTTTTTCTTTCTGCATCAAAATAGCCATCTGCGTAGCTGCTCAAGGTAACCAGGAGCCTGGCCGGTAACTTCGATGTTACCTCCTTAAATGCATCCAGCGTGATCGTTGGCCCAAACCACAACATATTGGCAAATAAGGAGCGGGCAAAAATACCCGGGCGCTGCTGTAGCAACTTAAAAGTACTTTCCGCATCATTCTTCAGCCTTAGCTGCGAAACCTGGCCATTCCATACTTCATAGCGCTGGTTGTAGAATACATCCATAATCTCCTTCAACTTTTCCATACCATTCAAACGTGCGTATTCAGCCAGGCGCAAAGCCCTGATAAAGCGAACCCACATCGATCTTTTTGGGTGCATCAACTCGCAGATTTTCTCCGCAGGCAGGGGAAGCTGATTCAACCACTCGGCCACCATTTTACATTGGGGCCTGGTGTATTTGAGTTTCAGATTCAACCGCGCGATATGGCCGGCCGCCGACGAGTTGTCGAGAGACCAAATGATATGCGAGTTGTTCTTTGCTTTTCTTTTTACGATCGTTTTTGGCTCCACGATCTGCAGGCTACCCGTTTTCTTAAACCAGAGATACCTCATAATATCTACAGGTGTGGTAAATAATGTACCCGCTTCGGATATTTTATTGTCTTCCACCAATGCGTCAATCACCGTTATCTGGGTCTCCTTCATCGCGATGGATACTTTTGGCAAACCATAATTCTTCAGCAACACATTCAGGCTGTGGACCTGCGTAGCATCCAGGGCCGTTTTGGATTGCAATAAGTCTGCTAATAGCGATTTCATCTCCACATCCGTCCAAAGCTGCAACAGGCGCGACTTGCTACCCTGACCAAAGCTTTCCACCTTGCCCGATTCAAATGGGGTACCGCAAAAAGGGCAGCCATTGTAGCGCTCCAGGGGAAATGTATTGTAAGGAATCAGGTGCCCGCAGGCAAGCATTGTTCCTTCTGCCGGCTTGAAATAATTCGCAATAGCCGTAAGCCAGTGAAATTCTCTTTTTTCACCAGTGGGAATATCCCAGCCCTTTACCAGGGGCATCCAGTTATTCTTCACCTGCAGCACTTCGGTAAACGCTTCGTATATCGTCAGCATTTCCGGAGCACCCAGCGTATTCAATGCACGCAAAAGCGATTCATCCACCGCGTAACCCAGTCTCGACAGATTAGCCACCAGGTTGGCAGTCGTTTCCCGCAGCGTATGCTGGGCTTTAGTGGGATCGTTCCCGATGTAAACCGCATTGTAGCGGATTCCAATTTTTAAGAGTTCTTTGTTCATAACTGTTGGTTTATGAAAGATAATTTTGTCGTTGCTTAACCCAAATAAGTAGAAGTAAACGACAATTGACCTTTCTGTTTGCAGGTTATTGCCAAACTACCGAAGGGCGGGATTCGAACCCGCAGTTACCGTTAGAAGTAAGTCTGGCTTGACCTGTTGGGGGGCAGATGGGAATCGAACCCATGACACGGGCGTAATTGACGCTGAAGTAAACCTGCTTTGACCTGAAAGATAATTAACCAGATTGACCTGCTCTACCACTGAGCTACTGCCCCCATATGCCGGTAATGGTGCAGGAAGAAAGTAAACGTGTTGTTGTGTCCTGCGCTTCACCGGTGAATTGTAAAAGAACTTATTTCCTGTTTCAACTCCACAAATTTGCCTACCTTGGTACGCAATCGACCTGCGCAGTAAATATTATTTTTAAAACTTTTTATTATATTGATAGCCTATTATTTATACATTCAATATAATTGTTTTGAGAACATCTGCGCAGCTTGACTGCGTAGCTTTATTTCGCTAACCACAAACTATTCAAATGGCCATCCATAAACTTGCGCTGATTCGTTACAAAACAATCGACCAATGCTTAAGAAACCGGTACCGAAAATGGACCCTCGAAGACCTGATTGAAAAAGTATCGGAAGCCATCTATGAATATGAGGGTATTGAAAATGGAGTAAGCAAGCGTACTATTCAGCATGATATACAACTCATGCGAAGCGATAAGCTGGGCTACAGCGCACCGATTGTAGTAAACGACAGGAAGTATTATGCCTACGCAGATCCGGATTATAGCATTAATAAGTCGCGGATCACCGATACTGACCTGGAAAAACTGAATGAAATTGTAAGCGTGCTCCAGCAGATGAGCGGGTTCTCTTATTTTGAGGAAATGAGCGATATCGTTACCCGGCTTGAAAATTCGCTCCGGAAATCCACCACCAATGGCCAGAGCTATATTCAACTGGAAGGCAACCAATTACTGAAAGGCCTTGAACACATTGGTCCGCTATACCAGGCCATACTTAAAAAAATACCCCTGTTAATCACCTACCAGTCCTTTCGGGCCAGTGAAGCCCGGCAACAGGTTTATTATCCCTACCTGCTGAAAGAATACCGCAACCGCTGGTTCCTGATCTGCAAAACCAGGCAGAATCCCTATCTGCAGACCCTGGCGCTGGACCGGATTGTTGAATTTATGGAAATGTCTCCCAAAGACTTTGTACCCTATCAGGGAGTGGATTTTGATCTTTATTATTCCGATACAATTGGAGTGACCAAATCCGAAAAGGATCGGGCCAACAAAGTAATTCTCTGGTTCAATAAGATGAATGCGCCTTATGTGCTCACCAAACCCTTACATGCTTCGCAACAGGTGTTGAAAGAAGATGAAGAGGGCGTAACCATCCGGCTGGATGTGGTCCTGAACTTTGAGTTGGAGCGGGAAATTCTTGGTTTTGGTGAATCCATAAAAGTCCTGGCCCCACGGCACTTACAGAGCAGGATCCGGAAAAGGCTGCAAAAGGCGGGGGAGAATTATGAAAGTAAAAGCAGTTAGCAATAGGGGATTGTTGAAGTGCTTATGGGTGCTGAAATCTTGCGCTTGCAGGCACTTTTAACCGCAAAGAACGCAAAGAACCCGCCGCGGCGGGCGCGAAGATAGGATGCGTGTGCAGGTATGTTATAAAAGCACATAGGCCAAACTCCTGGATATTGCCAAATACTTCTAAAAATCGCAGCCACTCGTCGCCCCGCCGTGGCGGGGAATTCTTTGCGCCCGTTGCGGTTAAAACTTCCGGAGTTGGAAACAGCCTGAAAGCGTTAAAGCCATTTCGAAAAAGCATATCTGATCCTGCAGAAAGAATTGTTGAATAATGCTGCAAATGTTTTACGGCCTGGTATGAGGCTGGATTTTTGAAATAGTGAGCCCCGTTGCCTTTACAGGCTTGCCCATATCTTTTATGGCAAAATCAATCGCCTCCCTGATCAGGGCCTTCACTTTGGGGTTTCTATAGTCTTTCTTTTTCTTCACATCGATGTGCCTAATCAAGTTGCCTGTTCCGGTCAATAGCCTGTTGGGGTCCTTTAATAACGTTCCCTTGTTGAAACCCAAATTCAAATGGCTGGTATAAATCGGGATCATACAAAAGGCATCCGACAACTTTTCGGAAATGGAAAATACGGCTGTCAACGCGTGCGTGTGATAGAGCAGCTCATTACTCGCAGGATAAAGTTCCAGGATATACTCCCGCAGGTCGGCAAACAAGTCAATTAGCTGCCGGTCCTTAAAGTCCAGCAGGAATTGGAAGTCGGGATGTATGGGTCTTACGCTTTTCATCTGCAGTGTTAAGATACAAAAGCCCACTTCCACATATGGGGAAAATCCTGGCCACTGTATCAAAATCGGACAATAACTGTATTGAATTCGGATGGTAAAAACCAAGCAGAAAAAATCAATTCGCTACAAATCAATACATTAAAAAGTTGGTATAAAATCGGTAAGGAAAAATACCGAAATCTGCCGTAATACTAAATCCTGAACCCGGCTCAAGCCAACCTAAACCCCTCGTCCCTGCTTATGATCAGAAATTATCTGAAGATTGCCTTGCGCAACATGTGGAAGAGTAAGGCCTTTTCGGCCATCAATATTTTAGGATTGGCGATCGGCATGGCCGCCTGTATCATCATCATGCTCTTCGTCTTTTACGAACGGAACTTCGACAGTATACATACCAAAAACATCTACCGGCTCGATGAAGTACAAAAGTTTGAGGGCATGGTAGAGCCGCAAAATGTGGCTTTATCCATGTACCCCATGGGACCTACCCTACAGGCTGAATTTCCTGAGATCCTCAACTTCACCCGGGTGCGACAGCAACAAAAGATAGACCTGACATATGGAGAAAAACGAATCTATCTACCCCAACTGCTATTTGTTGACTCCAATTTTCTGCAACTTTTCGATTATGAACTGCTGGCAGGGGATAGAAAAAGTTTTTTGGAGAAACCCAATAATCTGGCCCTCACCGAGGAAAGCGCTCAAAAATTGTTTGGCAATGAAAACCCTATTGGTAAAACCATCCATAAATATGTGGGTGATACGATCAGCTTCACCGTTACGGCCATACTGAAAAACGCTCCGGAAAACTCGCACCTGCAATTCGATGCCCTGGCAAGCTTTCGTACCATTGCCGGGCCCGAGAATATGAACAACTGGGGTGGCAACTGGTTGGTTACCTATCTGGAGTTGCACCCTAATGCGGATATCGCCGCCCTGGAGAAAAAGTTTCCGGATTACCTGAAAAAATATATGGCGGAATATGAAGGATGGAAATTCTATGAGCTGTTTCTGCAACCCCTTCGGGATGTGCATGCGGGTTCGGTGCATATCACGCACGATTATTTAAACTACAAAAAGTTCGATAACCGCTACACGTATATCTTTTCCGCTATTGCGATTATCATCCTGATCATCGCCATTATTAATTTCATGAATCTTTCCACGGCACGTTCCGCAGAGCGTGCGCGGGAAGTGGGCATCCGAAAAGCTATTGGTGCGGAACGTTCCCAACTCGCGGGTCAATTCCTGGGCGAATCAATCCTGCTTTCATTAATCGCGCTGTTGCTGGCCATCGGCATTGTTTTGCTTTCGCTGCCCGCAATCAATAACCTGAGCCAGCGTGACCTGCGCTTACCGCTGGATAACCCGGCTTTGATGTTGCTGATTGTTCTCGCCACCATAGTGGTGGGTGTACTGGCCGGTTTATACCCCGCCAGTTATCTTTCCTCCTTCCAACCCATTCGGGTATTGAAGGGCTCTATCTTCGCAGGAAAAAGCAAGAGCTCACTAAGAAATGCGTTGGTGATTGGACAGTTCGCCGGCGCCATCCTTTTGATTATAGGAACGGTTTTCGCAGTCAGGCAATTGAGCTATATGCAAAGCAAAGACCCGGGCTTTAATCGCGATCAGGTGATGACCATCCCATTGAACCGTGCCACAGGAGCCCGATATGAAACACTCAAGCAGGAACTGCTGAGCAATCTCCTTGTAAACAGTGTAACCGCCTCGCAACAAAAGCTGGGGAATAACCTGCACCAGGCAGGTATGATCTTTCACGGCAATGGACCCGCCCGGCCCATCACTTCCTCGCAGGTGATTGTGGACCCCGATTACCTTACACTTTACAAAATTCCCATTTTAGCCGGACGCAATTTTAAGAATGACGCAACGGACAACGCCAGGGCTTATATCGTGAATGAAACAATGGCCAAAGAGATGTTGAAAGATGAGCCCAATGCCAGCTACGAATCTTTGATCGGCAAAATGTATGGTTTTGGTGGTATGGATTCCACGGGTTTTATAGCCGGTGTATCTGCCGACTTTAATTTTAATTCGCTTCATCATAAAATAGAAACCCTCACCATTTTTTGCCAGAAAGATTGGGGCTATAGCGAAGTGTCCGTGCGGATAAATGGTTCCCGGGTTTCAGAAGCCATTTCGCATATTGCGGCGTCCTGGGCCAGGGTTAATCCCGACCAGCCGTTTGAGTATGAATTTCTGGATGAACATTTCGCGCAACTTTATGAGTCGGACCGCGCCGTTAGCCAGGTGGTGGCGATACTTGCCGGGCTGGCTATCCTTATTTCCTGTATGGGTCTGTTTGGCCTTGCATCCTATTCGGCCGAAAGAAGGGTAAAAGAAATCGGGATTAGAAAAGTGTTGGGCGCTTCGGTACAAAATATCACGGCCATGTTGTCGATCGACTTTCTGCGGCTGGTCATTATCGCCAACCTCATCGCCTGGCCCATTGCCTGGTTTGGTGTGAGCCGCTGGTTGCAGGATTTTGCCTACCGTATTCCGGTAAGCTGGTGGGTATTTATTGCTGCCGCCGGCATTGCGCTGCTGATTGCATTTCTAACGGTAAGTTTTCAGGCCATCAAAGCGGCAATGGCTAATCCCGTGAAATCGTTGAGGACGGAGTGAGGAAGAGCGAAATTTGGCGTGGCCAAATAAAATCTATCTTTGAATCTACAGGGTTTAGCTTGAAAGCATATGAAAATTTAACTCCGCCATGGGGCGGAAGTTCGGGAAGGGAATTTTAAACCACTAAAATTCGCTTGTTTGCAGACTGACTATCTTATTGTCGTTGTTGAACAGTATGGTTAACCCTACTATTTCTTTACTAAACAAGAGCCTGTAACGATATTCCCTCGTATCATTATCCAACTCTTTCCGGGAAAGCAATTCCGATTTTAGAAATTCACCTTTTGATCTGAAAAATGCTGTACAATAGTTTACGGCCTGGTATGGGGTTGTATTTTTGAAATAGTCAGCCCCGTTGCCTTTACAGGCTTGCCCATATCTTTTATGGCAAAATCAATCGCCTCCCTGATCAGGGCTTTGACTTTGGGGTTTCTATAGTCATTCTTTTTCTTCACATCTATATGCCTAATCAAATTGCCTGTTCCGGTCAATAGCTTGTTGGGGTCCTTCAAAAGCGTTCCCTTGTTGAAACCCAAGTTCAAATGACTGGTATAAATCGGGATCATACAAAACGCATCTGATAGCTTTTCGGAAATGGAAAATACGGCTGTCAACGCATGCGTGTGATAGAGCAGTTCATTACTGTCGGGATACTGTTCCAGGATATATTCCCGTAAATCCCGAAACAGCTCCATAAGCGCCTGGTCTTTGAAGTCGAGCAGGAATTGAAAGTCGGGATGTATCGGCCTTAATTTTATCATCCTACAATGTTGACGGCATGAACAGCAAATTGTCTTACCAGGTTCTGATAATTACCGGGGCAGAACCTCCCATTACCCCAAAACCACTTTTGCGAAACGGCGACTATGCTTCACAGCCCTAACGACCCAGCAAAACGGTGGTACAGATATAGTCATTCTCCAATTCTTCACATTCGTCGAGTTGATTTCGGAGGTATTCCTCAAAAATTACGGTCTTTTCGGGGTATTGCGAAACCAACCGCTGCACATTTTTTTTGATGATGGCCGTATTCTGTCTGTTGGTCTCCTTTAACAGCTCTCTGTCCCAATCTATTCTGTCCAAAATACGATAACCTGTTTGCACTATACTATTCAACATATCATGCTCACTCAGCCTCCCTTCCCTCCATTGTTCTGCAAACGTGTATTCCAGTAAAATATAGCCGTCTGGCTTCAGGCAATTTGACAGTTGTCGTATGCTGTTCGCCAAATCACCCAAAATGGCGGAATCGTATCCGTAAATCGCTATATCCTGCGGCGGGGTTTTTGGTATGGTTTCAAGGATGTCGCCTATCTTGAACTGCACCCTGTCGGAAACACCATAGTTCTTCGCGTAAATGTTGGCTTCTTCAATAAAGCCAGGAACCCTGTCGACCCCGACAGCCTTTATAGCAAACTTAGCGGCAAGTTTAACCAAAACAGCCCCCTTTCCACAACCGAGGTCAATAATATGGCTGCCCTGCCCCAGGTTATTTCGGCCAATAAGCTCCATGATATACCCGGGCATACTTCCCAGCTCCCAAAGCCCTTTGAGCAATTCGGGAACAAATCCTTCCAGCTCGTCGTTGGTCAGGTCAAGCGAACTGTGAAACTCTTTGTTTTTGGAATTATCCATGTTTGCGCTTTGGTTCAGCTATTCAGCCTGCTGCGCTTCTGTCTCGCCCTGTAAAGCCTCGTTCAAATGCCCACCCATTCAAAATTAAAACTCAAAAGAGAAGTCCAGTCGAAACTTTGCAAATCAAGCCTCCTCGCGTTAAAACCTATTTTGCAGGCATTTTTCCTAAGGCCCGGGTCAGTTCAATGTCTACATGTTTGGCATAATAGATGTTTTGCCTGGACGTTCGGTTGAAATAACCCAATAACCCCAGCAAATAATTAACGGAAAGGCCCATACAAATACATCTGACACAATTAATGCAGTCCGTTCGTTCTGAAAAAGTGATTTGAATATCCCCATGCAAAAACGGTCAATTACTCTTACCGTAACAAAATAGGCCGCACAAATAAAACCGCTTATCATAAACCGACGATGCCATACTATTTTTCTTCGGCGCACAAAATACAAAGCAAGAAGTATGAACAGCAGCCAGAGCGTAGTTGCCGCGTACTGTGATGGCCAAAACGGTAAACCATTATTCATTGCCAGAGAAACTATATAATAGAGTGAGGCAATGCAGACTATGGCTACTGCCACATATACTTTGCCAACCACCCTGTGTAGTCTGATATTTTTATTTCGGATAAAAGGCGCAAACTGCAGAAATGCAGTGATGTATACTATGCTGCCACTAAGAATATGCGTTGTGAAAATCAATTTTTTATCAAACGTATTCAGAGACATATATTCAGGAAAGCCTTTAGAAATATAACTGAACACCGGAAAAATAAACGCCAGAAATAACAACGCAAATAGTATCCAAAAGATGATAAATGTAATCTTACTGGCCATTACCCATTCATTTTAATAGTAGATGAACATTGACTACAACATAAAAGCATTGTTGATGTAGCGGAACTAACCGTTCGTCTGCCGGGAGTCGCTACTGAACTGGGTTCCGGCAGGCAGCTTAAAGATACAAAAGCATCTTCTTTCTTATTCTGCCCAAAGTTATTCGTCGCCCGGAACTGAAGCCGAATAGCGAACAAAAGGCTGAGAACCTGTTCGCCACCCTATCCTACTGCCCATACAATATTAGCGGCAACCGTCCATGAATCACTTGAACACTTCATCCATTAACTTTAGATATGCACTCCATACTATATCAAACCTCTCGTAATGCATTCCGTGAGTGCATTCACTTGTTACTTCAGTTTTTACATTGGGAAAAGAAGAAGCCCACTTTAATTGATGCTTCACCCACAGTTTCTGAATTTCAATATTACCATTAATCAACTTAACCCTATCCAGGGATTTCCCGTTTTCATATTCCTTTATCGATTGAAGAACTGAAGCAGTATCAGGTGCTAAAGATGAAATCAACATGTATGTTGGAATACTTAATGGGATGGAATCATTCCCATAGGACAATTCATTAACAGTGAACCCAATTTCATTATAACAGGGGTGCTCAGTATTTATACTTTTTAAGGGAGAAATATCTAATTCATAATTCTCAGGAAATTTTTCCTTATATTCTCTATAGAATTCGGCCGAATTTAATGGGTCGATCAGTAAAATTCCCTTCACTTCTTCAGGGTAATTTCGCGCGAAGGCTTTAACGTAATAACCTCCCAACGAGTATCCAATTAACACATAAGGACCAGAAATTTGTGCATTATTCAAAGCGGTTTTGAGCTCATTTGCAACAATCTCTGCCCGTCGGTCGGGATTACCTCTTTCGGATTTTCCGATGAAGGCTCTATTATAAGTCACAACAGTGTGGTTTACAGCAATGGAATCATCTAGCTTATTCCAGCGATGAGCCAAGCCACACAATCCATTTTCCATTATAACCGTAAGCCCGCTTTGATTCCCCTTCCTCAGCATGTAAAGTTTGAAACCACCTGCGTCAACCTGTAACGTATCAGTAGATACGGCATGGTTGAGCGAGGAACCACTCTGCGAAAACAAAGGCTGTGAGATAAGTATGTAAATTAAAACTGCAAAGGGGTTAACCATTCTGTTCAGTAATATGCGTATGAATCCCTTAGGTACCGTCATAGTTCACTATTGATTTGACAACATGTGATTTCCAAATGCTGCTATCGTAAAAATGCTGGTGATTCGGCGGTATGCCGTGCCCCCACAGCCCGGTGCCGAAGCCCCCTGGAAATACTGATGTTGAAGATAAGAACTAAAGCTGATAGAATTCCGTCAGCTGGATATTGATTGATAGTGATATGAAGATGAGGATTTATTCGTCAGCCAGCATAGTAGCAAACCCCATGTTAGCGGATGCTTTTTTGTAGCTTTTCATTGGCCAACAATGCTTCCTTGATATCATTAATCCCTAAATAAAAGCTGGCGTGAAATGTCGAATCTATTAGGTCTTTATCATATTTTTCAGGAAACAATCTTTGCATTCTTGCAAAATTATAGCTACTTAAAAACTCTGAATATTTAGATACAGACCCTTCTGCAGTTATCTCCATTTCTTCTAGTTCAATGTTTGCTTGCCCAAGCTGAGCGGCTTTATATTTGTCAATAAGAGTGTCCCTGGCCCAAGTAATATCAAGCCCTATAGTATAATCTTTGAGGCTATAGTACCTAACTCTTCGGGCATTCAATTTTAATGTATCAATTGTCTTTTCATTTGGCAATATCGTGTCGTAATAATTTGCAAAGCATATTGCATACCAAATACCACCTTCACTTTTATTAAAAGTTGAAATCATCCCAATGAAGTACTTTCCTGTAGAATCTTTAAACGTTATGCAATCGCCTTGTTTGGCATGTAGTTCCGAATCTGAAATATGTTCAGTTTTTGTCCATTCCGAACTAATGTCATTATTGTCGGAGGTACAGCCAGCATTAATTATGATTAGCAAGAAAGTAATTATGTAAATAGGAATCGTCATATAAAGTAACCGCTAACGGGCCGCGGCTTGGCGTTTGTGGCGGCAATCGAAGCTCGTCAGCCGAAGTTAGTACAAAAGTTTAATAGTAGCACAACTGTTGAGCCTATGTTCGTCAGCCGCCATAACGCCAAACCGATATTACCTGCCGTTTTGTTTGTCAGTCTTTATGTTCCAAGTTATGCAGTTCAATATTCCACCGTCATAAGCTATTTCGTTACTTTCGATAGTTTGAATGTTCTGTCCTGCAAATATTGTTTCTAATTGTCTTACTGCGATGTCGTCCTCTTTGATGTCAAAGGTCGGAATGATTATAGCATTCGCCATTTGCAAATAGTTGATATAGTCGCCATTTGCGTGGTCATTACTTTTGTTGTCATAAACGTTGTAAGGAATTGTAATGTAGTCAAGTCCTGTGTTGTGAATGGCGATTTCAAAAGCCCTATAAAATTCTTCTTTTTCTTGTTTGTAGTCGTTGATGATAACTGTGTGTTCGTCAACAAAACGAACCATTCCGTCCGAATGACCTGTAAAGTCGCCTGGTTGTTCGGGAACAAAATAGATTTTGTCAACTTGAAAAAGTTCGTAAAGTTGTTTGATTAATTGTTTGCGTTCGTAAGTTGGATTATCCTTAAAAACTCGGTCGGTCATAATCACTTTGTTTGTCCAACGTGTTACATTGCCACCGTCAATAATAATGTCTGTTTTAAAAGTTTCAATGCCTATTGCTTTACAAATTTCGTCAACGTCCGAAATAGTTTTTAAATACTTTTTTGTCTGTAAGTAAGAAGGGTTATAAACGAACCTAACAAATTTATTCAAGTCTGTTTGGATTGGCATATAGTCAACCGCCCAAACATCTTTCGTCTGTGGTAAAAAGTCGATTAGTATGTTGCAGGCTTTTAAAACGCTTTCAAATCGTTTGTAAAAGTCTGGGTACTTCGTTGGCAAAGTGTCCGCTAAATATAAAAAGTTAGTTTGGCTGTCTGTTATCATACGGCTGGTCGAACTTCAATTATTTTTGAAACATTTATATCGTGATTGTAGTAACAGTAGGGGGCTTTATAAAAATGATTTGCAGTTTCTTCATCTTTAAATGTCAATCCGTTTCGCTGTGTTTTGAAAATTGGCATTGAAAAATTGTTGTTTTCTACTTCAAGATGTAGAATCTGTTCTTTGTCAAAGGCAAGATGTCCACAGTTTAAAGCGATATGATTTGCATTTTCTTTGCCAATATTGTCGATAAGTTCTCTTGCAACTTTATTGATACCCACGATTAAATCTCCTGTTTCCGTATTTTGAATTTTACGAATTAAAATGCCGCCGTAAATTCCTTTTTGTTCATTTCCAAAAGTTATATCAAGGCCATTTCTGTTGCTATTTAAGAAAGGCTCAATGTCTGTGTATCGGTGAAAATACCACTCGCCAAATTTCAGTTGTCGTTTATTTTTATGAGCATAAGTATCTGGATGAAACTCCTTGTTGTAAAAGTAAATTTCAATTTCACGGAAATAATAATGATTTTTAGGCGTTGCTATTTTGGTCTGTCTGAGCAAGGTAACAGCAATTTCGTCAAATACCTTATAATAGTCTTCTTTATCGACCTTTTGGGATGCAAGGTCAGACAGCACTTTTACGAGGTCGTGAGTTGTAAATTGGTGTTGTATATTTTGTTCAATTACGCTCTCCATTGATTTTATTATGGTCAGTCCTTTAATGTCTTCATCAGTGTAAATAAATTTGCTCATAGTTTGTGAGGTGTCGTTGAAAATGGCAGGTAACGAACAGGGCTTTGTGCAGGTGGGGAATTAGCGTTCCGTCTGCCCATAACCGCTGCTCAATTTATAAATTAAAGTTCATTGTTTGTTCTATTGCTTGGCGTCATTCGTCACGCTGGAGCAGAAGCCGATACTTGCACTTAGCTGAAGTAACAACGTCGTGCCCCACTTGCACAAAACCCCATGTTGTATGCCGTAATTATTCGTCCATGAATTCAGTTCCAAACACAAGAGAAACTTCAAATTTCTTTGTCATTGGAGACTTGCCTAAAAATAAGGTTATGTCTCTCACTCCCGTGTCAACCGGATTGCGGTTTGAAAATTGGGCGATATCACCCACGTCTTTGTCATGCTCGAATTTTTTGTTTGTCGCCACGTCACCAAACAGTAGCTTGAGTTTGTCAAAATATTTTGTCGCTGCTGCCTTCTCGCCGAATTGAAGTCTCCAATATAAGTTGAGTAGCTTCTTTGTGCTGTCAGTCTCTCCAAGTGTCAACTCAATAGTTCCTTTCTCTATTTTGAAGTCCGGCAAGGGGCTTTCCGCAAAAGTGAATTCATGTCTTGAAGACCATGCTTTGTCAGACTTCATTTCCATAGCAACATTCAAATTCCATTGTCTTACCCCACTGTCACGATGATTAAGCTGCGGAACGGAAAGAAAGCTGTCCAAAAGTGAAGCTGATTTGTTTGAAACGTCAACATCAAAAAATAATTGGTTTACCCTTTGCGAAAAAGTCGTTGTTTGAGACATGGAAAGTGTCGAACTAAATAGTGTCAGAATTATGAGGAATGTACGGATCATAGATTATGGCATACAACACATAAATATACGCAACAACAACAAACAATCTATACTCCTAAACCCCAGATTATCATGACCTCCAAAATCGCAAAACAGTCGGCAGCATTAGGACAATACGTCTCCCTATCAAGGCCATGCCGCGTAAAGCATTAAAATACAATTTTTAGCGGCCAGGATTGGCATGAAAACAGATGCCGAATCCGTGATTGACCCGATTGCTTTCCGGTAAAATAAGTACCCGGCCAATACGGCTAACCTTAAAGGCCTGGGGCTTTGCGCTGCCGATAAACAGTCCGTACATTCATTTTTAACCCTTCCCCATCCAGTTCCGCTAAAGGGTATTGCCGTACAATATCCGCTCGCCTTCCGGCAGAAGTTTTTTGATTTGCATGCAGCAGTTCCAGACCCATTATCTGGTTCTGCAAGGGCCTGCACGCATCAATAGTTTGCCAGCCTGTGGGCCGCAGTTCCTTTGCCTATTCCTATAGCAACCCACAGGATACAAAATGACCATAATGAGATACCTCGCTATACAAACGGAGATATCAGAAAAAAAAAGCCAAATTTTAATTGTTTTCTGGTATCTTCAAAAATTACTGCCATCCTTTGATAAACAAACGGGAAATTATGGTCGTTCAGGGCTGTACATCAGTTCCGGCCTAAATCTGTCGCATCTTCCCTCCCACCCCTTATGAACTACGAACCATCCTATCGATTTCTAACGTAGAAGTTCCTTCCATTGAAAAACACCGAACCAAATTCTGGCGTGCATATACCGCTTTAAAACGGGTATCCGTCAAAACTATTGTCGAGTTTAACTTCATAACCACTAATCAGTTACTCATACCACCATTAGCATGAGAATTCTCTTCCTCCTTCTTGCACTATGTGCAGGATATGCCGCTTTCGCCCAACCCAGCCCGCTGGATAGCCTAAGGGAGAGATTGGCTAAAATCCCCAAAACGGATACAGTATATATAAACAGGATTAACGCCTTTGTAAAGGCTGAAAACAGATCGCAAAATAAAGTTGTAACGGATATTATGCTGCTGGACAGCCTATGCACGGAGGCGATTGCTCTTGCCACAACCATCGACTACGACAAGGGTATATGGGATGCCCTGAATAATAGGTACACTATAAAAACAAGGTTGGGAGTAGGAGCAGAACTAAAGCAGGCTGCCGTTCAACAATATGAATTTGCAAAAAAGAGCGGCTCAAAAGCCTATGAAGTAGATGCCTTAATGAATAAGGGCATTGCTCATTTATACAATAATGAAAATGATTCTACCCTAAGCATTTTAATGCAGGCCGAGGCGATTGCCCGCCACTTACCTGAAAAAGAGTTGCTGGGCAATTGCGAAATTCAAATCGGAAATTTATATGCCATAAACCTGCCCAATTATCCCCTGGCCATGGAATGGTACCTGAAATCCCTGCACAGCTTCGAATCCACTAACAATTTGGTCGGGATGATGACCGCCTGGCAGTCGATCGGTGAATTACATATGTCGATGGGCAACCACGTGAAAGCATTGGAGTTTATGCAAAAGGCTATTGAAGCATCTAAAAAGCTGGGCAGGCAAACGATGACGCTGCAAAACAGCATTGGTGAAATATATCGCTATACCGGAAAGTTTCCGGAAGCCATTGCCGCTTACACAGAAGCGCTAAAATTGACCAATGTACCCTACAACATTGCATTGGTACAAAGCAATCTTGCTGATGTGTATTTGCGAATGGGCAAGCTATCGGAAGCGACAAATATGGCTTTTACGTCATTAAAAACCACCATCGAACTTCAAGACGATGTAGGCATATCCTGGTTAGCTTCAACACTTGCAAGAATTCACCTGGAAAAGAACCAGTTGGATAGTGCAGAGTATTATGCCAGATGGGGACTCAATAAGGGGTACGAAAGTAATTACCTGGAGTTTATCCGCGATAATGCTTCGGCACTGTCCAATGTATACACACAAAAAAAGGATTATAAAAAGGCATTGGAATATTACCGGGTATATATTGCCAATCGGGATAGCATGGTAAACTCGCAGGTAACCAACAAGGCCAACCTGCTGCAACACGAATATGAAATCGCCAAAACAGAAACAAAAATGGCAGAACTGGCTGCCCAAAAGAAAAATCAAAAAACCATCCTGATCACTTCCCTGAGCCTGCTGGGGCTAATTATCATCATTACCATCCTGCTCTTACGCAATAATATCCAGAAACGGAAGGCCAACAACCTATTACAGCAATCCTACAACAATGTGCAGTTGCTGGAAGAAATTGGGCAAAAGATAAGTTCCTCCCTTTCTATCGAGAAAATTATTGGCACCGTATATAAGAACGTAAACGAATTGATGGATGCGAATGTATTTGGCATCGGCATTTATAACGATGAACTGAAGCAAATCACCTTTCCCTCTACCTACGAGCAGGGTGAACTTTTGCCCTTGTACCACAACGACCTCAACGACACGAACCGCCTGGGAGTGGTTTGCTATACTACCGGCAAGGAGATCATTCTAAGCAATATTGAAAAGGAATACAGCGCCTATGTGCAAAGCGTTCCAACGCCCCATGCGGGAGAACAGCCGGTTTCCGTGATCTACCTGCCCCTCGAGTCGAAGGGCAAAAAGCTGGGTGTGCTAACGGTTCAGAGTTTTAAGGAAAACGCCTATACCGACTATCATCTATATATGCTGCGCAATATTGGCATCTATACCGCTATTGCCCTCGACAATGCCTCGTCGTACGAAGCCCTGAAGTCGGCCCAACAGCAGTTGATCCATGCCGAAAAAATGGCTTCCCTGGGCGAGCTTACGGCCGGCATTGCCCACGAAATTCAGAATCCATTGAATTTTGTCAATAACTTTTCAGAAATCAATAAAGAGCTGATAGATGAATTGCAGGCAGCCCTGAAAGCCGGAAACCAGGACGAGGCCAACCATTTGTCCAGTGAAATTAAAGCCAACGAAGAAAAAATAACTTTCCACGGCAAGAGGGCTGAAAATATAGTAAGAGGCATGCTGCAACACAGCCGCAGCAGCAGCGCGCAAAAAGAGCCCACCGATATTAATATGCTTTGCGATGAATACGTGCGCCTGGCCTACCACGGTTTGAGAGCCAAAGACAAGAGTTTTAATGCCACTATTAAAACCGATTTCGATGAATCGATCGGTAAGCTCAGCATTATACCCCAGGAGATAGGCAGGGTGGTCCTGAATCTTTTAACCAACGCTTTCTATGCAGCCCGCGAAAAGCAAAAGCTGGGTTTATCCCATTTTGTTCCCACTGTATCTATCACTACGTCCCGGCAGCAGCTTGCGTCAGGGCAAGCGGGGGTCATCATTTCTGTGCAGGATAATGGCATGGGTATTCCCGAAAAAATACGATCGAAAATATTTCAACCCTTTTTCACCACCAAACCCACCGGACAGGGTACCGGGCTGGGCCTGAGTATGAGTTACGATATTATAACGCAAACGCATGGTGGTGAAATAAAAGTAGAAAGCACGGAAGGCGAAGGCACTACGTTCACTATTATTCTACCCATAAATTAATCATTCACATGAAGATCTTAGTAGTAGACGACGAAAAGGATGTACAAACGCTTTTTGAACAGCGATTTCGGAAGGAGATAAAGTCGGGAGAAATGAAATTTGTTTTTGCCTTCTCCGGAGAGGATGCGCTGGCCTACCTGAACCAACTGGAGCATGAGGCCGTGCTTATTTTATCCGATATCAACATGCCCGGCATGAGCGGGCTGGAATTGCTGGAGCGCATCAAAAAAGAATACCATAAACCACCCCCAATAGTAATGATGATTACCGCGTATGGCGATGCCGAAAACTACAGTACCGCCAAACGTCTCGGGGCGGATGATTTTTTAACCAAGCCTGTTGATTTTGTGAGCTTAAAAGAGAAACTTAAAACCACTATTGCATGACCAAGATACTGGTAGCGGATGACGAAAAGGACCTCGAAGCGCTGATCCGGCAAAAATTTCGCAAACAGATAAGAGAACAACGCTACGATTTTATTTTTGCCATCAATGGCGTGGATGCGCTTGCCAAACTAAAAGAGCATCCGGAAATTGATATTGTACTTAGCGATATCAATATGCCGGAAATGGATGGACTTACGCTCTTATCCCGGCTAAACGAAAGTAGCCCCCTCACCAAAACCGTGATGGTATCGGCCTACGGCGATATGGAAAATATAAGGATGGCCATGAACCGGGGCGCTTTCGACTTTGTAACCAAGCCCGTGAATTTCGACGACCTGGAAGTGACGGTGGAAAAAACCATCAGCTACGTGCAGCAATTGAAGGAAACGCTGCAGGCGATAAAGGAAAATAATATCCTGAAGATGTATGTGGATTCCAGCGTGCTCAACTTTATGGGTACACGTGAATACGAAACATCGCTCACCGCCAACGAAAATGTGGAAGCAAGCGTTGCCTTTATTGATATCTGCGGGTTTACACATATCAGCGAAACAGAAAAACCCGATACGGTTGTACGCATGCTAAACCGGTACTTTGATCTCATTACAAAAGAAATAATTGCCCAAAATGGGGTGATAGATAAGTTTATCGGCGATTGCGTGATGGCGGTGTTCAAGGGCGAATATCATTTAGACCGGGCCGTGGATGCCTGCCTGGCAATACGCGACCTGATCGACAACCTGCCCGCCGAACATAGCTTTGCTCCTAAAGTGTCGATTGGCATCAATAGCGGTGAAATGATTTCAGGCAATATTGGCTCGGCCACCTTAAAAAGGCTCGACTATACAGTAATTGGCGATACGGTCAATACGGCCCAACGGCTGCAAAACTTTGCCGGCAGCAGCCAGGTGATCATTAGCGAGCATTGTTATGAACAAATAAAAGCATCGTTCAACTGCAAGCTCATTGGACCGGCAAGTCTGAAAAATAAATCAAAAGAAATAATGCTTTACGAAGTACTGGATTAAATTTTTCGGTTAAACCACTATCATCATGCAATTCGATCAGGCATATTCCTTTATTGTCGATAAACTGAAAACGGGGCTCCCCTCTTATATAACCTATCATACGGCCGAGCATACTGATTATGTGATTAAAGCCGCCGAAGAGCTGGCTGCCGGAGAAAATGTGAAAGGCGAGGATTTACTATTGCTAAAAACAGCGGCGCTTTTTCACGATGCCGGCTTCCTGCAGCACCACCATGAGCACGAAGAGCTATCCTGTAATTTGGCCCGCAAACATTTACCGGATTTTGGCTACAGGCCTGACCAGATTGAGCATATCTGCCGCATGATAATGTCTACCCGATTGCCTCAATCCCCTACCGACCACCTGGCAGAGCTGTTGTGCGATGCCGACCTCTATTATCTCGGCACCGATACCTACGCCAACAACGCAGAAAAACTGCATACTGAGTTTTTGAATACGAAAACTATTAAAACAGAAACAGACTGGCTGTTAAAGCAAATTGAATTTTTATCCTCCCATCGCTATTTTACCAAAACCGCCCAGCTCAAACTTGGCGAGAAAAAACAAGCCACCCTTACGGAGATACGTACCCGCCTGGAACTGCAACTGGTGCACAAAACGCCGCCTTTACAATGGGTACAGGATGTATTGATAGCGCTGACGGGAGTTATGATCGCCGCCACCGCACTAAAGCTGTTCCTGGTGCCCAATCATTTTTTCGATGGAGGCATAACCGGGATCTCGCTGCTGGTGCACGAACTGTATGGCTATAACCTGGGACTGGTAATACTGGTATTCAACCTGCCTTTGATACTGGCTGGCTATTATATTGTAGGCAAACGCTTTGCCATCCGCACCCTGCTTTGCGTACTGCTGCTGGGAATTTGCCTATTGCTTATCCCAAATTACCCGGTTACAGCCGACAAACTGCTCATCAGCATTTTCGGTGGCGCCTTTCTAGGCATTGGTGTGGGGCTGATTATGCGGGTGGGCGGCGCCCTCGATGGCATTGAAGTAGTGGCTCTTTATGCCCTTCGCAAAACCTCTTTTACCATTACCGAAATCATCCTGGGCATCAATATCCTGATCTTCGCCATCGCCGGATTCAAATTTGGCATTGAAACAGCGCTCTATTCCATCCTCACCTATTTTACCGCTACCCGCTGTATAGATTATGTGGTAGAAGGCTTACAGGCTTATACCGGTGTCACCATTGTATCGGGCAAAAGTGAGGTGATAAAATACCAGTTGGTCAACAAAATGGGCAAGGGCATTACCGTGTACAAGGGCGAAAGGGGCTTCTTACCCGGCAAATTCGAAGTGAGCAATGATTGCGACATCATCTTCACCATCATTACCCGACTCGAATTCCGCAAACTCAAAAATCTGGTGTACGATATCGACCCCCAGGCATTTGTTTTTGCGAGCATGATCCGGGAAGCATCGGGAGGGATAATTAAGCGGAAGAGGCATTAGGGGCAAGTGGTACAGCGGGAAATGGAAGGTACAACGGATTGGCATTTCCGATTCTCGGGCAAAAGCATACTGTTTCTTTGGCAAGTGGTCACTGCCAAACCTACCATTTATTCAATATATCTGCAACTGATGGATGAACGTCCTGAGCCAGTTGCTTTGCCAGTTGAACATCATCTTTTTGGTCTTTCGCCTGCAAAAAAACCCAAAGTTTTTGCAGCACAGCCTTTCCGCCTGCATCATACATCTCTCTGGCTGCCGCATGAAACCGGCTTTGATACCAACCATAGTTTTGGGGATGCCTGGTTCCTATTTCATTGTAGTTGCTTTCAAACTGTTCCAGGGTTGTGAACAAATAATCTTTAGTGCCACTGGCAATCACCATATTGGGAAAAACCGTTAATGCAGGAAGAAGTTCAGGCTCATTTTCAGCAATGTAGGTGTGCAGGATGATATTGCAAAACAATTCCCCCATCCACTTGCGTTGCATGGTGAGACCAGCTTGCTGGTGAAAGCTATGTCCCAACTCATGTAGTGCCAGCAAATCGAAAAACGGCTGCATGGTTAATGCACCATCTATATTGTACACCTTTTTAACCTGACCTGAAAGAGAAGGCGGAAGCTGTTCCAAAGGAGGAATAAAGCTTTTCCAGAATGCATTGTCTTCGGCGGCCACCACCAGGGTCTGTTCATTGGAATAATGAGGCATTCCGTACACAGGAAAATTTGTGTACCCGGGCCAATCTTCCGGAGATAGAATAAGCAGGGTAACCGTTGGGCTAAAGTGAACCAGGCTATTCGTATAATCAATTGCCTTGTGTGATAGTTGTGCCATCTGTATTGCTCTTTCATCCTGACCTTTACTGAAGTACACTTTCAGATTATACCCTTTCAGCGAATCCAGCTTGCTGTATTGCGCAGGCACCGACAGGGAAGAAAGAAGAGAGCATAGAGCAAATAGCAGCGATTGGAGCAGTCTTTGATGTTTCATGCTTTTTTTCTCAAAAATAGAAACCTGCCAGAGGCATAGCATAGTACAAAAACGACATTTCTCCTTAAAAAATCATCGTCATAGATTCAACGGAGCCTGCATGGGAAAAGGATTGGCATTTATTTGTTCGGCCATAATAGTCGGTGTAAGGCCGGCAAATTGCTTAAAATCACGAATAAAGTGCATCTGGTCAAAGTATCCACTTTCATGAGCAATGGCTGTCCAGGATAAATCGGGCCTGCTTTCCCGCAAGCGGTAAGCTTTTGAAAAGCGAGCCAGCCTCGCAAAGAATTTAGGCGAGTAACCAATTCGCTGCAGGCATTTACGTTCGAATTGCCTTAAACTGAGACAAGACAGGGACGCTATTTGCTCCATAGAAATGACAGCATTGCTCTTCGCCAGAACCCGCATGGCTTCATCAATAGGTAACATCTCCTTTACCGAACCAAGCTTTCTTAAAAAAAACCGTTCGGCATTGCCCACCATCTCAGCAAAACTGGAAGCTCCTTGTAGTTGTTCTGTGAGGTGTTCCAGTTCCGGACCTGCCAGTACCCTGCCATCAAAGCCATCATCATACAGTTCCTTCATGGGAATGCCCAAAAGGCGATACAAACCGCCCGGATGAAAGCCAATGACAAAACTCTTATGACTTTTTCGTACCAACAAATTCACCCGGGTTGCCTGGGCGCCCACAACAATACACCTGGCTCTTGTTGCAAAATCGGCCTCTCCTTCTTTTTTTGCGATAACAGGTTCATCAAGGTAAAACACAATGAATTGTAATGGCATGGGAGGAAAAGGACATACAATAGGCGACTGTCCTTCCTCTACCTGAATATGCATCAAGAAAAAGCAGTCGATCAATGAACGCAAGGCGGGATGTGGTATATGTGGAAGGAAGAGCAAGAAAGTTTTTGAAAAGTTAGTACTTTTTTCTGTAGCTTAATTTATAAATGTAATGATTGCTTCCCCATTTTTTGTTGCATCCGCAAAACATTTTGTAATGTCAAAATTAGCGGCAGCTTTCCTTAGTTTGCAAACTGTCTCAAAATTTTCTCCATAGCCGCTTTGTTGTTGAATTGTCCTTTGAAAGGGTCATAATAATGCCCGTCCACTCGAATAAACTTCTCGGCTTGTTTCGCTTCACTCCAACCCGCTTTGATAGCTTCCAGTGTTTGGGGTGAGGTTTTGTCCAATTTGAGCAGGTATGCAATCATTTTTTCTCTCACTGTATTGGATAATCTTGTATGCAATAGCACGGGGCCCAGGGGGATTTCTGTGGAAAGCCATAATAGTTTAATATACTTTGATTTGGCAGTATCAGCCATTGCGCTAAAGTATTCCGTACTTCCTACTGCACAGATGTCTATTTTGCCTGCCAAAAGCAAATCAACTGTATTTCTATGATTACTGCCATACTCCACAGTTTTAAACATATTTTCAGGACTTTCTATTCCGATTGAAGACATTTTAAGCCTTGGAACTAAATTGCCAGAGGTTGAACCAATGCTTACCAGGCCTAACTTGAAATTTGATGCTACCCTTTTAAGCCCTGTGATCGTATCAACTGGACAGTCTTTTCTGGCAAGAATGGCCGTTTTATAGTTATTTTCTGTTCCCTCTTTAACTTTCAAAACAGCGTAGGGCTTCATTTTGTATTTCTGCTTCGATGTCTCTAATAGTAAGTAACCAAAAGTATTGATAAGGGCTATATCCACTTCGTCTTTTTGTATTCCCTCAATAAATGCATGAACGGTAGGGTAGCTCTTTACTTCTATGTTAAGCCCTAAACTATCAGCCAGAAATTTGGCCAGCGGCTCAATATTCTCTAATCTATTATTATCTGCATATTGGTAAGTTGCCAGGACGACTTTTTGTGCAAACGTGTTAGAAGAAAAGATCAGGAAAAAGGCCAGGAGTATATGCTTCATTATTAATACTATTTGATTTTCTGGGATAACGCTTAACGCTCAGAGCTTTCTATTGTGATGATAATCTATGATTTTTCCGCCCGCATAACAGACAACCACCTTTTGGCAGTAACCGACTCCTCTGCAAGGTTTGCTTTGTATCGGTTTTGTGTGCCTTGCAAATACGCTGGCATAGCGCTGGCTAATTAGCTATTGCGTTTATTCTTTTCTCCAATTCCTGAATTCGTTCTATTAGCTTATCAAAGTTTAGTGGGTCGCCGTAAATCATATTCTGCGTCATTGCCTGATAGTCCTTTTCCCACTCTTTAATTACTGTGTCAGGCGGAATGATTTTTATTTTGCCTGGGATATGGTTGGAATAGTCGCCCCCCCGTAGCGGATTGAACTCTTCTAAAAAAGTCCTTTGAGGTAATACGATTGAAATACTGAACGGCCCATTTGCAAATGCCCGGTCATGAAATACAGCACTAATGAGTGAATTAATCTCTCTGCTTTCAATTGGCCCCATCAATAAACGGGAACCTACTTCTATTAAAACCTTTTATGGAAGATAATCAGGTTTGGTAGCATTTTCAACCTGGCAGCAACTTTAGCTGCGATTACCGGTCTTTCCATTGCGCTAATTTCGTCCCAAATTTAGTAAATATTTGGGACAGAGATGGGTGGCCCAATTGTTATTTTGTTTCGGGCCCTATAAAAAGGATTTGCTTCAATTGCTCCATTGCTATAGGCTTTTGTGCCATGCTTCTTTGGTTTAGAGGAGCAAAAAATCACAAAAGCCACCAATCATTAAGCCGTAAGGGGCAGAGCTGTCCTCCGTAGGCGGATCAACATGGTCAGGAATCTGCACTTCCGATTACACTGGGTTCGTTACAGGGTTTTGCAATCCATTCTCAACTCGCAATCTGGCAGTAGCCGTTTCAATGGCGCGATTTCTTTCTGTTCTTGTTCCGGGATTTCGCCGGGAAAACAAGAGCGTTTTCAGGGCTGGCTGGTTGCGGAGCTGCAGCAGGCCGCTGAGGGTGATGGGGGCTTCTTTGCAGCGGGAGTTCCAGGCCAATAGCCTACCAGGACACGTCGAACCGATCCCGTTGATTTAATTCCTGGAGCAAAGTCATCCAGTTTCCCGGATTGAATTCCAGGCTATGTATAAGCATTATACTCATATATGATACGATTCGATACGCAAATACACGGTAAAATCTCAAAAACTAAAGAAAATGATACGATTTGATACGCAAATATTCGATTCGGGAGCGGGATCGAAAACCAGGCAATATCGCTAGTTTGACTTGCGCCTGCCTTACCCGACCAGAACTATCAGGATTTATTCTTCAGCCAGGATAGCAGCAAACCCCATGTTGTATGCCGTACTTTGTCAAGTGTATCTATAACCGTTTGACTGTAGTTTTAATTTTTTGAACTTTTTTAAATGCTTTTTTCTTTTCACTGTCATAACTATAATTCCACTACTTCCCAAAGAACCATATATGGCTATTGTAGCGGGGTCATTTGCGCTCAAAATACTAATGTCTTTAATGAGATTTTTGGTCAGCAATTTTGTCAAATCAATTATTTTAGCGGCTTCAGTTTTATTGTCAATAATCATCGGAGAGCCGCTAATAATTAATGTCGGCTTCCCCTCTCCGAAAAGTCTGTTACCAATATGCTCATTAACCTTAATTCCGTCATTGTAAAACTGTCTAACAAAGACATTTGTGTCATCAAGAAGTCTCTGATTAATCTTCAATAATTGTTGGTCAAGGCTCAATGTTTTCAAACTGTCGAGCCATTTACCATTTTGCTCCCTTGTTAGTATCACATTTCTCGTCTGTACATTTGCAGAAAAGAATGTGGTGAGAAAAACAAATACAGCAACTACTAAAATTCTTGTTCGCATAAGCAATTTTAGTCTAAGATGCTTTGAAAGTCTCCTTTGCATAATGGCGTGTCAGCGTTTGGCATACAACGGCCAGGGTTTTCTGTTGTGCTGATATTCCGTGATTCTTTAGTCCGAACCGCTGTTGAGTAAAGTTATAAAGTTGAAGTTATATTCTGTAGCTCAGCTTTACCTGCCTGCCGGCAGCTTATCCTTACCCAGATTTTTGTTTTAAAATTTCATATAA
>CAYMZZ010000006.1:0-292081 GCA_964395095.1 uncultured Citrobacter sp. | reverse complement strand
CTCATTGGGCCCCTTATCTTTTACTTTTTTGATATTTTTACCGGACAACAGTGATGCCCAAATCCCCAAATTTCCTCCATTCCTGGTCTCATTCGCCTTTAAACTCCGGCTTCCTTTTTTCCATAAACGCCGTTACACCTTCTTTATAATCGGCGGTTGTTGCCGCCCATTGCTGCAATTTATCTTCGTTCTGGAGTTGTTCATACATGGTATGGGTGAAACCCCATTGCAGCGCTTTTTTGGTATAGGCTAAACCAATCGTGGGCATTTGCGCCAGGGTTTGGGCTATCTTTTGGGTTTCGGTTACAAAGCGTTCATCCGGGAATACTTTGTAAATCATTCCCCATTGTTCGGCGAGGGTTGCTTCAATTTTTTCGCCGAGCATCATGATGGCCGAGGCGCGTTGCCAGCCAATCAATCTTGGCAGGAAGAAGGTGCCGCCACTGTCGGGGATTAGTCCAATTTTGGAAAAAGCCTGTATAAAGGAAGCGGAATGGGCGGCCATCGCTATATCGCAGCAGAGGGCGATGTTGGCGCCGGCACCGGCGGCCACCCCATTGATGGCCGATACCACGGGTTTCTGCAATTCGCGTATCCGTATAATGATCGGATTGAAATGTTCGGTCAGAATTCTTTGCATTCCCGGACCCTCTGGATCCACCACTTCCGCCAGGTCCTGGCCCGCTGAGAAGGCCTTGCCGGCTCCGGTGATGTACACGCAACGCACATCATTCTCTTTACAGCGGTCGAGCTTTTCCTGCATGGCCAGCGACATCTCGCGGTTGAATGCATTCAATTTTTCCGGCCTGTTGAGTGTAATGTAGCCGATGCTGTCTTTTATTTCAAAAAGAATGGATGACATACCGTGATTTAAGGATTTAATGGAAATGCTAAGGTAGGTCAATGGCACTTAAAATAATCGAAGGGCTCCAGGCAATCATCACATTGATATAGCGCTTTGCAGGCGGTGGAGCCAAACTCACTTACGCGATGTGTATGATAAGAGGAGCAATGCGGACACTGAATGGCTTCTTCTGCCGCAAAGCGGGTGGGACTACACACCTGTTGCCGGGGCATCGGCGGCGCTATACCATATTCTTTCAGGCGTCGCTTGCCGCGATCGCTCATCCAGTCGGTTGTCCAGGCGGGAGATAATACCTGCTTTATTTCCACTTCTTTCACACCTGCGGCCATCAGTTCCATGCGTATCTGCATACTGATTACGTCCATAGCCGGGCATCCCGTATAAGTGGGCGTGATGGTAACCGTTACTTTTTCTTCGTTGACCGAAATGTCGCGTACAATACCAAGGTCAAGCACCGACAGTACCGGCACTTCCGGATCCATCACCCTGTCGAGAATGGTTCGGATTCCCTCTATGCTGTATGTGGGCGTGTTTACCATTGCATATTCGGATAGGCGCGCTGTACAGATTGCAGTTCGGCCAGGATAAAACCCATGTATTCGGTATGCGTACCGGTTTTACCACCGGTATGCGCCCAGCCTGCCGGGGGCAGGTTCAAGCCTGCTTCTGCCAGCACCGATCGGGTTTCTCCTGTCCATGCTTTTTTTAGTTCAGCCAGGTCCACGCCGGTTTGCTCTTTTAATTCAAAAGGAGCGGGTTCAAATAGCTCACCCGTATAGGGCCATAGTTCATCCAAAGCCGCTTGCATCCGTTGATGGCTTTCTTCTGTTCCATCACCCAGCCTTATTACCCACTCGCCACTCCAGCGCAGGTGATAATTTACTTCCTTTAAAGCTTTTTCCGCGGCGGGTGCCAGTTCCGATTGGGGCTGGCGACTTAGTGCCTGATAAAGGAGTTGCTGGTAATTACTGAAAAAGAATTGGCGAAGGGTGGTAAAGGCCCAGTCGCCTTTGGGTAATTCGGTGATGAGGCAATTGTGGAATTCACGGACGTCGCGGGTATATGCGAGGCTGTCTTCGGTGGTGCCGTCGGGCATTTTGGAGGCAGCCAACTGATAAAAATTGCGCGCCTGCCCAATCAGGTCCAGCGAAATATTGGTGATGGCAATATCCTGTTCCAGTACGGGGCCATGCCCGCACCATTCGCTATTGCGGTGACCCAGGATGAGGGCATTGTCGGCGAGATATGTGGCGTAGAAGGAAGGCAAGATTTGTTGATTTGTTTATTTGTTGATTTGTGAATTTGAGAATTTGTGAATTTGTTGATTCGATTTATTAATGGATTGTAGATACGCTTTGAGTTGTTGTACCTGCTTCATTAAACCTTAAACATTAAACTCTAAACAAATCAACAAATTCCCAAATCAACAAATCAACTCTCTCACATATGTCCTACCTCATCCGGCAGGTCATAAAACGTGGGGTGTCGGTAAATTTTGTCGCGGGCCGGTTCATAGAAGCTGTCGCTTTCGGAAGGTAGGGAGGCATGAATATTTTTCGATTCCACCACCCAGATGCTGACGCCCTCCATACGGCGGGTGTACACATCGCGTGCGTTTTCGATGGCCATTTGCGCGTCGGCGGCATGCAGGCTTCCTACATGTTTATGGTCAAGGCCCTGTCGGCTGCGGATAAATACTTCCCATAGCGGCCAGTCGTGCTTCGATTCGCTGACTTTTCCCCCTCCACCTGACCGGTCTTCGGGGATATCGCCATAATAGAATTTTCTGATTTGCATAGTTATCATTCAGGTTTACAGGCTCAGGCAGCTTTTTCCTGCCTGGCTTTTCTTTTGGCGGCATGGGCTTCCGCCGCTTTGCGTACCCATTCGCCCTCTTCCCAGGCTTTACGGCGGGCGTCGAGTCTTTGTTTATTGCAGGGGCCATTACCTTTCACCACGTTCCAGAATTCATCCCAGTTAATTTCCCCAAAATCATAATGTCCACGTTCTTCATTCCATTTCAGATCGGGATCGGGAAGGGTCATACCCAGTACTTTCACCTGCTGCACGCACATATCCACAAATTCCTGCCGCAGCTCATCGTTGCTTTTTCGCTTGATCTTCCATTTCATGCTCTGGTCGCTATTGGTGCTTTCGGTATCGCGGGGGCCAAACATCATGAGGCTGGGCCACCACCAGCGGTTGATGGCGTCCTGGCACATGGCTTTTTGCGCTTCGGAACCTTTTGAAAGCGTCAGCAATATCTCAAAGCCCTGTCGCTGGTGAAAGCTTTCTTCCTTGCAAATGCGCACCATGGCGCGGGCATAGGGGCCGTATGATGTTCTGCACAGCATCACCTGGTTAAGTATCGCCGCGCCATCCACCAGCCAGCCAATGGCGCCGATATCGGCCCAGGTAAGTGTGGGGTAATTGAAGATGGACGAATATTTGGCCTTGCCGCTATGCAGGTCGTTGATCATCTGTTCGCGGCTCATGCCCAGGGTTTCGGCAGCGGAATAGAGGTAGAGGCCATGGCCGGCTTCGTCCTGCACTTTGGCCAGCAGTATGGCTTTGCGCTTCAGCGAAGGGGCGCGGGTAATCCAGTTGCCTTCGGGCAGCATACCCACAATTTCGCTATGCGCATGCTGGCTGATCTGGCGGATCAGGGTTTTGCGATAAGCATCCGGCATCCAGTCGCGGGGCTCTATCTTGGTCTCCGCGTCTACCTTATCCTGGAATATTTTTTCAAGGTTGGCAATCGACATACGCAAATTTACAAAACCTAACGACTGTAAGGGAAAATTGTTGAAGGCATGCTTAGGGGATATAACAATCACGAGTGATTAATGTGAAGCCTGTCTTAAAAAAAGTAAATTGATATCCTAAATTTTTCTACCTTAGGGTACTGAAACTTGCTTGACTCTTATTTAATTAGCTTCGACGATTGCCTGCTTCTAACCCCCATACTGTTCAGTTGCGGGAGCTGCAGATCAGGATTGCCGGAAACGATGAAGCCGCTTTTACGCAGCTTTACCTGCTTTTTGGCAAAAAGCTGACGCAGTTCGCTCTCAGCCTGGTTCGTTCCAAAGAAATTGCGGAAGAGCTGGTGGAGGATGTGTTTGTAAAACTCTGGAGCCAGCGCAGGCAAATCACTGAAATCGACAATCTCCGTGTTTATTTATATGTGGCCGTAAAAAACCGCTCCCTGAATGCGCTTTCTCAAAAAGCGAGGGAACTGGTGGCTGCCCCATTCGATTATTTGGATACCCAGGTGCACGATTTTGCTGCCGACCCCTACGAAATGCTCATCACGGCCGAAATGATGGAACGCATGCGTGGCGCCGTGGAATCGCTGCCGCCCCGCTGCAAAATGATCTTCAAACTCATCCGGGAGGATGGGCTCCGCTATAAGGAAGTGGCCGAAATCCTGAATATCTCCGTCAATACCATCGACGTGCAAATGGCCATCGCCATCCGGAAGATCTGTGCCGTTTTGCAGGTAGAAAAGCCGGAAAAGAACCGAATTCCGGAAAAACCCGAGAATCTGAAAAAAAATTAGGACCGGATTAGTAGACCGCGTTGATATTCCTGTCCTTAGCAGGATAAGCAAGCTGGCTGCATGAACCATTCCGACCGCATTTGGCAATTAATGGCCCGGGTCCTTAACCAGGAAGCCGCGGCAACTGAGCAGGAAGAGCTGCAGGAACTCCTGCGTGCCGAGGAAAGTCTGCAACAGCAATTCGACCTCCTGAGCCGTATCTGGCACGAAAGGGAAAGTGGAGCCGACGATGAATCGGAAGCCCGCGCCTCCGTTCAAAAAATCATTCACAAGGCGGAAGAAGAAACCGATCTCATTGTACTGTACGATGCGGCCATTCGCAGGCGCCGGGTACGCAATTGGCGCATCGCTGCCACTATCCTGCTTTTGCTTTCGGCGGGACTGGGTTATCTCTTCATCAACGCCCGCAATGATGCAGGCACTATGGCCCGCAACCAATCGCTGAAGGAATCGCTGATCGCTCAGAAAGGTAGTCGCACCCGAGCCCTGTTGCCCGATGGCAGCACAGTTTGGCTCAACGCCGGATCGCAATTGCATTATATCAACGATTTCAATGGCGAAACCCGCGAAGTAAGCCTCGATGGGGAAGCTTATTTTGATATCGCTAAAAAAGATAATCAACCCTTTATTGTACATACCGGAGGCATCCGCATCCGCGTGCTGGGAACGGCCTTCAACGTGAAATCCTATCCCGAAGACAGGCATGTGGAAACCACCCTTTTTCATGGCCGGGTACAGGTAGACAGGATGGTGGAGGTAAACGATAACCCCGAAAGGGAGATCATTGATTTGCGACCCAACCAGAAATTGATTCTACCCAAGCAAGCAGCAATAGATCGGCAGGAACTGTCTAAGGAAATACAACCTGCACAAGTCCTATCCCAGGCCAATTTTATTATTGCGCCTATCGACAGCACCAAGAAAGAGGAAGAACGCTTTGAAACAGCCTGGTTATTCAGCCGCCTCGAATTCAGGGGCGATAATTTTGAGCAACTGGCTTATAAACTGGAGAGATGGTATAACGTTGAGATCCGCTTCACAGACGAAAACCTGAAGAAACTCAATTTCAACGGATCATTCGAAAAAGAATCCATAGCGGAAGCATTTGCGGCCCTGCAAACCGCTTTACCTTATTTCACTTATAAAATAGATAATAATGTTATCACTGTTGGTGCACCTTGACAACCTGCATCCGAAATAGACTGGAATAAAGAGGCGAAAGATGTGTCAGCATCCTCCGCCAAAAAAACAGGCTAAACCAGAAACGAAGACCCAACTCTTAACGAGGTTGGATTGTTTAACCCATAATTTGCTAAAAGTATGAAAAGTTTTCTAACGGCTGGCATCAGACCGTTGTCAACCAAAGTGCTGCTTGCTATGAAACTGACTGCTTTGCTGACATTCTTCTTTACATTGAATGTATCGGCCAATGGCTTTGGACAGGACAAGATTAGTCTGAAGGCCAAAAAAACCGAGATCAGCGGAGTGCTTCGAATCATTGAGAAGCAGACCAACTATCGCTTTCTTTACAACAACAATCTTCAGGGTATTCGTGAAAAGGTGACCGTGGATGTAAAAGATGCGGCACTCACCGAGGTACTGGATATGATTCTCGGAAAGGCGCAGCTCCTGTACCAGTCGATGGGTAATAACCTGATCGTGATCAAAGAGAACCCCATCGCCATGGAAAGGGTGGATGTGATTGTTCGTGGCCGCGTAACGGGTGAGGGTGGTATGCCCCTGGCGGGAGCCAGTATCCTGGTAAAGGGAACCACCATTGGTACCACCACCAATAATGAAGGTAATTTCTCCTTTTCAGTGCCTGATGCTAATGTTACCCTGGTTATTTCGTCCATCGGTTACGATGAAATGGAAGTGGCTCTCGGCGGTCGCACCGATATAAGTGTACAGCTCACTTTGTCAACACAGGTGATGGACCAGGTAGTGGTGATCGGTTATGGTACGGCGAGCAAGCGCGACCTCACCGGTTCTATCGTGAAGGTAGATGGCAAGGATATTGCCGATAAGCCCAACCCCAACCCGGTGGCATCTTTACAAGGTCGCGTGGCCGGTCTTTCTGTAGTGAACAATGGTACTCCGGGCCGTGCGCCGGATATCCGTATACGCGGTACATCCAGTATCGGGGCCGTAACGCCTTTATATATTGTAGATGGTATTTTTCAGGATAATATCGACTATATCAACCCCAACGATATTGAATCTATTGAAATTCTGAAAGACCCCTCCTCACTGGCCATCTTTGGTGTGCGTGGCGCTACCGGCGTTATCGCTGTTACTACCAAGAAGGCAAAGGCCGGACAGGTGGTGGTAAACTTCAATACCACCTATGGCTTCAAAAAGCTGGTTGATAAGATTGAATTAGCCAATCGCCAGGAATTTGAAACCCTGTTTGCCGAAGAACGTGCGAACAATGGCATTACAGCGCCCTATGATTATACAGGGCTCGATGCCAATACCGATTGGATTGATGCGGTAACCCGCACAGGTCGTTTTAATTCCAACAACCTCTCCATCTCCGGAAGCTCTGAAAAGAACAGATTTAACCTGGGTTTGGGTTATATTTCTGATGAAGGCATTATCCGTCGTGAGAAATTGCAGAAATGGCTGCTTTCTTTCAACGACGAATTGCGCCTCAACAAGAATATCCGTGTGGGCATCAACTTCAACGCGAGCCGGCAAAACAATCCTTATGATGCCACCTGGGTACTGGATGCGGCAAGAAAAGTGATTCCGCATGTATCTGCCGGCACAAGGAATTTCTATGTGAAGAATCCCTATGGCACCGATAGCATGTTCATGGATATCTATTCAGCATTGGATGTGGGTCTGCAATCATCGGGTGTAATTAATCCGCTGGTGGTGCTGGAGAATGAATGGGATAAGACCATTAATATTGAGTACCGCACCGTGGGTAGTGTATTTGCCGAAGTAACATTCCTGAAGAATTTCACAGCCAGGTCAACGGTGTATGCGGATATCAGTAATCTCAATCGTCGTACCTATTCACCTTTGTACTATGCCTACAACCCGCGTACATTAGAACCCTTCCTGTATAACCAGACAACCCGGATAGGGGAAGCCGATGAAACCTGGCGCAAGTTTCAGCAGGACCATGTTGTGACCTATAAAAACAGTTTTGGCGATCACAATATCACAGCCACTACAGGTTTCACCACTTTCTATTATGGTTTCCGTGGTCGGTATGGCAACGCAGCGCAATATCCGTCTTCAGCAGGTGGTTTGCCCATTCCTGATGACAAGCGTTTCTGGTATGTGAACAATGGTTTCCAGGATCCCTCGAGTACGAATGCTTCATCCGGCCAAAGCGAATATTCTACTGTTTCCTATCTGGCCCGCGCGTTGTATAACTATAAGAACAAGTATTACCTGAATGCTTCCTTCCGTAACGATGCCTCATCGCGCCTGCCCGAGCAAAACCGGAATCAGCAGTTCTGGGCAGTAGGCCTGGCCTGGGAAATGAGCCGTGAAGCTTTTATGGATAATGTGGAGCAGATCAATTTCCTGAAAGTTAAATCTTCGGTAGGTGTGTTGGGTAACCAGACAGCATCATTTGATAATGGCGCTCCTATCGACTATCCTTTCTTCCCGCTTTTGCAGAGTGATCAAACCGCCGTATTTGGCACCAATATCTACAATGCGGCCCGTCCCAGCTATATTCCAAGTGCCGACCTGCGCTGGGAGACCATCACCGCCTATGAGTTTGGTGTGGAAGCTATGGCATTCAACAACCGCCTGAACTTTGAAGCCAACTATTTCAACCGTACCACCAAGAACCTGATGACCTATGTGGATCGCAGCCCGATTGGTTTGGATGACCAGTTGATCAATGGCGGTCGTATCCTCAACCGTGGCGTGGAGTTGATGGCAAGCTGGAAACAGGATTTTGGTAACGATCTTACCCTCACAGTAGGGGGTAATATCACTTTCCTGAAAAACAAAGTGCTGGAGTTGAGCGAAGCATTGCCCACCGGCATCCTGCAGCGTTTGTTCCAGAACAATGGTAGTGCCGAAAGCCGTACGGCCCCTGGTTATCCCATTGGTTCATTCTTTGGCTATGTGGTGGAAGGAATTTATCAGAGCTATGCCGATATCCTCGCTTCTCCGGTGGCTTCTTCCCTGGGAGCTTATCGTCCGGGTGATTTCAAATTCAAAGATATCAACGGCCCTGATGGTAAAGGCCCTGATGGGAAGATAACCTCCGACGATCGCACTTTCATTGGCAATCCCACACCCGACTTTACCTATGGTGGCTATGTGAACCTGGCCTACAAAGGCTTTAGTGTCGGCATTGATTTCAATGGCGTTTACGGCAACGAGATCTTCCGCACCTGGGGTTCACTGGAATCGCCCTTCCAGCGCGTGAACTATCCCCGCGAAAAACTGGGTCGCTGGAATGGTCCCGGTTCTTCCAACTGGGTACCCCTGGTGAGTCAGCTCGACCGTTTCAATTACAATGGCTCTACTTATAATATCGAAGATGGTAGTTACTTCCGTCTGCGGAATATCCAACTGGCTTACAACTTCAATCGCTCTGTTCTGAACAAACTTAAAATGCGCGACCTGCGCGTGTTTGCCAACATTCAGAACCTGAAAACATGGAAGAACAATATTGGTTATACACCTGAGTTTGGCGGTGATGCTACAGCTTTTGGATATGATAATGCCGGCGGTGCCATTCCGGTGGTGACCACTTTTGGACTGAATGTAACTTTCTAAAAATTCAAAATTAGTTTGACTATGAAACGATATACTAGCAGAACGGTTTGGGGATTACTGATAGCGTTACCGCTATTGGTGACCTCACTGGGATGTAAGAAATTTTTGGATCGCAAACCCCTTAGGCAAACTTTTTCGGATCTACCACAGGGAGGCCTGGAGGGTCGTGTGTATGGCTTGTATAATGTATTGCGTGGTTATGCCGGCTTCAGTTCGCTGCCCTGGATCGACTTCCATAGCATTCGTGACGATGATGCATTAAAAGGCAGCGATGCCAACGATGGAGCGGAGATCCTTACGGAATTCGAAACCTTCCAGTACACCAAAGATGGATGGGCCACGAATACCTACTGGAACGATCACTTCTACATGATCAATGAAGCGAACTTCATCATCGATTCATTCAAGAAAATTCAAAACCCCGAGCCGGCTACCATTCGCAACGCGGGTGAAGCCTGTTTCTTCGCCGCCTATTCCTATTTCGAACTGGTAAAAGCTTATGGAGAAGTTCCGCTCTTTAATTTCTATATCAGAACTCCCCAGGAAGGCATTAAGGATAAGTCGCCCGTAGGGCAGATCTATCAGTTTATTGATTCCTGTTTGCAGGTGGCTGCCAGCGCCCTGCCGCTGAGTAGCGCTGAGTATGGACCCGGTTTTGATGGACGACTCACACGTGGTGCTGCCAATACCCTTTGGGCGCAGACTTATTTGTTCCGCCAGGATTGGCCCCGCGTGGTAGCACTTTGTAACGAAGTGATTAGTTCCACTCAGTATCGCCTGCTCGACGAGTTTTCCGAGATCTGGATTGATGGTGTTGACGGTGTGGGCAAAAACAGTGATGAATCGATCTGGGAAGCACAATGCTTTGTAGGGGAAAATGCCCAAAGCAATAGCTCTCTCTATTATGGCAATTTCTGGGGAACTTCCCAGCAGATAAGGCAGAATGGTGCTTCCATCGAATGGAACCTGGGTTGGGGATGGAACGTGCCCAGCGGTAAACTGGCCAATGATTTCCCGGATGATGATCCCCGCAAGCGCAAAACCATTCTCTTTTCCGGTCAGCCAGACGGAGGTCCTTCGCAGGGTGGCCATGGTGCAACCATACCTGCTTATACTAACCCGGATGGACAGGGCGGTTTGGCGCAGCCCTACTGGAGCAAGAAAATGTACACCGGCAACAGTCCGGCCATGCGGCAGTGGACCGGCTATACCAATAATAATGGTGGGGAAGCGGGCTGGATCAATCACCGCATCCTTCGTTACGCCGATGTGATCCTGATGTTGGCGGAAGCATCGAATGAGTTGGACGATGGCGATACCGCTGAGGATATGCTGGAGTTGATCCGCAACAGGGCCAGTGGTAATCTGGGTCCTGCACGCACTGTGGTTCCATTTATACCTTTCACCACTAAAGCGCAAATGCGACAGGCTATCAAGAATGAACGAAGATGGGAGTTTGCGATGGAGGGCTACCGGTTCTATGATCTGGTGCGATGGGGCGATGCCGTGGCGGAACTCGGGCCTCTTGGTTATACCAACCGCTGCCGGTACTATCCGATACCGCAGCAGGCCATTAATTTGTCGGGAAATGTGCTGACACAAAACCCTGAGTGGCCCTGATTTGTTAATCTTTAAATTATGCTTGTATGAAAAATATTTTCCGTTATGCAGGGGCAGTGCTCGGGATTGCTTTATTGGCTACGAGCTGCCAGAAAATGGAGCGGCCGGCATTGGGTGATTACCCCCAGGATGCTAACCCTCCGGGTGGTCCGCTCAAGTTTTATGTGGCATTTGATGGCACTACAAGCGATCCGCTGATGAATGCTGTGGACAGCAGCCGCGCCAATTTCCCTGCCGAAAACCCCTTCACCTCCATCGACGGGGTAAGCGGCAAAGGCGCCCAGGGGGTCAGCCAGACGGCCATAAAATATGGTTCGGCCAACGATTTCAATTCGGCTACCAGTTTCACCATTTCCTTCTGGGAGCGCAATACGGTTCCCGGTGGAGGCAACCCACAATGGTTGTTTGGTCTCGCTTCGCGCGACTACTGGCATCAAAGCGCCCTCTTCCTCTTTGTAGACCATGATGGAGCGGGTTCCACAACCAGTGAAGCGGTAGTGAAGATGGCCATCCAGGACCAATGGTTTGAGTTTACACCCGCCAATGGACGTATGCCCGGCAACCTGCTCGATGGCAATTGGCACCACATGGCAATTGTGTACGACGAAAACACCTCCAAGATTACTTACTATGTAGATGGACAGGCACTAACCGGATTGAACCCCGTACTCACCGACGTGAAAGACGGAGGCGCACCCCGTGGTCCGCTTAGTTTCAACAATACTTACAATTTCATCCTGGGTGGATGGAACAAGCATGGGAACCTTGGACAGGGCGCTCCCACCGATGCCTGGATCGAATCATGGCAGGGTGGCCTCGACCAGTTCCGTATGTACAGCGAAGCACTTAGCGCCGCCGAAATCCAGGAATTGTTCAACGCACGCAAATAATCCTATTCTTCTTGAAGCATTAAAGGCGGCACCACCAGTTGCCGCCTTTTTTCGTTTTACGGAATAAGGCGACGATCGGCAGCGCGAAAGTTTGACACGATTATTGGTTCAAAGAAATAGTGAATTAATCAGCATATTGATTTCGTTTCAGCTACTAATTTGGTTTATATACGGATGTTTCCACATGCCCGCAAATATGGGATACTTGCTTTCCTGGCTTCGCTGATTTTCTTACTCACGCAGTGTATGGGTCCGGAGGAAGAAGCCAGGGCCGAAGACCAAACAAATGGTCTCGCGGGAGCGGTATTTGTCGGCGACGACAAGTGTATGCCCTGTCATGCCGAGCAGGTGAAGCAGCATTTTGAAACGGCCCACCATTTTTCATCGGCCTGGGGCAACGAACATACGGTGTTGGGCTCTTTGGAGAGAGGGGAAAATAGTTTCCGGTTTAGCCCAAGGCTGGAAATGCGCATGGAAAAAATAGGCGACTCCGTGTATCAGACGGCTTACCTGCAGGGGCAGAACCGGGAGCGGCGTGCCATGGATCTGGTTTTTGGCTCCGGCACCAAGGGGCAAAGCTATGCGAGCTGGCAGGGCGATCGGCTTTTTCAATTGCCCATCACCTGGTTCTCCGCCAGGGCGCAATGGAGCAATAGCCCGGGTTTTCCCGGCAAAGCCGTCTTCAACCGCCCCATCACCGGCCGCTGCCTCGAATGCCATATCAGCTATGCCAAACAAATTTCACCACCCGGCGTGGAACCCGAATCATTCGACCGGGCCAGTTTAATACTCACCATCAGTTGCGAAAAATGCCACGGCCCGGGTGATAAACATGTGAGCTGGCATGAAAAAAATCTCAAAGACAGCACGGGACAGTATATTTTGAATCCGGCCAGCTTCACCCGCCAGCAGCAACTGGACCTCTGCGGCTTGTGCCATGGGGGTAAACTGAATAGCGTGAGCCCCGCATTTAGTTTTCAATCGGGCGATAAGCTGGTGGACCATTTCAATATGGATTCCCTGCAGCACAATCCCCTTGCCATCGACGTACATGGTAATCAGTTGGGTTTACTGGCGGCCAGCAAATGCTTTACGGCCAGCAACATGACCTGCGGTAGCTGCCACGATGCCCATCAAAAGGAAAGAGGCCAACTGGAAATATATTCGCAGCGTTGTATGTCATGTCACGGACAACAACAGCAGAAAAGCTGTAAACTATCTTCCTCCATGGGAGCCGTAATACAGAAGAATTGCATAGATTGCCATATGCCTAAAGAACCATCGCGGTCGGTGGCGGTTCAATTGCAGGGTATGGATGTGCCTACGCCGGCCATTATGCGCAGCCATCATATCCGGATTTTGAAAGATAAAAAAAGTCATGAAGAAACTAATTAATATATGCCTGCTCGCAGTGCTTTTCCCGGCCTGTAAACAGAAAAATGATGCACTGTTTGAAAGTCTTTCTGCTTCCGAAACGGGTATTGACTTTGTGAACCGGCTTGAGAAGCATCCGCAGTTCAGCATACTCTACTATCTCTATTATTACAATGGCGGCGGCGTGGCCACCGGCGACATCAATAACGATGGGTTGCCCGACATATATTTCACCGCCAATATTCAATCGGCCAACAAGCTTTATCTCAACAAAGGCAATTTTGAATTTGAAGACATTACCGAAAAAGCCGGGGTGGCCGGCAGTTCGGATTGGTGCACCGGTGTAACCATGGCCGACGTGAACGGAGATGGCTGGCTCGATATCTACGTATCGGCCATCAGCAACCGCTACGGGCTGAAAGGGAAGAATGAACTCTTTATTAACCAGAAAGACGGCAGCTTCCGGGAAATGGCGCAGGATTACGGGCTCGATTTTGCGGGCTATACTACCCAGACGGCTTTCTTCGATTATGATCGCGACGGCGACCTCGATTGTTTTATCCTTAATCAAAGCCATCATCCCCATGCCAACATAGTTGATACCAGTTTCCGCCGGCGATATGATTCGCTTGCGGGTGACCGGCTCTACAGAAATGAATTAAGCGAGGGTCGTAGGCAGTTTACCGATGTATCGAAGGAGGCGGGAATCTTTCAAAGTAATCTTGGCTATGGATTGGGAATCGCTATTGGTGACATGAATAACGATGGCTGGGACGATATTTTTGTGGGGAACGATTTTCATGAAAATGACTATTACTATGTGAATAATGGCGATGGAAGTTTCCGGGAAAGCGGAGCGAAACATTTCGGGCATTACAGCCGCTTTAGCATGGGCAATGATATAGCCGATTTTAATAACGATGGGCAACTCGACCTGGTGACGGTAGACATGCTGCCACCCGATGAAAAAATATTGAAGACCTATGGCAGCGATGAGAACCCGGATATTTATAAACATAAGCTGGAAAGAAACGGCTACCAGCAACAGTTTTCGCGAAACGTATTGCAAAGAAATAATGGCAATGGGGTCAGCTTTTCCGATATAGCCCTGCAGGCAGGCGTGGCGGCTACCGACTGGAGCTGGTGCCCACTCTTCGCCGATTTTGACAATGATGGCAATAAAGACCTGTTTGTGTCGAGTGGCATTGTGAAACGACCCGTGGATCTCGATTATGTAAAATATGTATCGGATCTGAAATTTAAAGGCATGGACCGCAGCACCCGCTTCGATGATGATGCCATCAATGCCATGCCCGAAGGCAGTTCCATTCCCTTCCTGTTTAAAGGAGATGGGGAGCGCTACTTTAAGGAAGTGAGCAAGGATTGGGGCACGGGCAACCTGAAAGGCTTTTTTACGGGCGCAGCTTATGCAGACCTGGACAATGACGGGCGGCTCGACCTGGTAATTAACCAGATTGAGGCTCCGGCTGTTGTTTTACGCAACAAGGGGCCACAACAGAACTATTTGCAGGTTACACTCAACGGTGACTCGCTCAACCGATTTGGCCTGGGAGCCAAAGTTTATTTGTATGCAGGTGGTAAAATGCAATACCAGCAACTAATGGCCACCCGCGGATTTCAATCGTCCATGGAGCCGCGCCTTCATTTTGGCCTGGGTACTCATACGGTAGTAGACAGTATCCGCATCATCTGGCCCAACCAGCGTAGCCAGTTGTTGAGCAAAGTGAATAGCAATCAGAAACTGGAGCTAAAAATAGCGGAGGCCAGGGATATAGTTTCGCCTTCCGGCTATTTGTCCACGCCTCCCCCTGTATTTGTTCCCGCCAATGCACCTGAATGGCAGCATCGCGAAAATGCTTTTGAAGACTTTAATGTGCAATACCTGATTCCGCATGCCATCTCTGCGCGGGGGCCAAAGCTGGCAGTTGCGGATGTAAATGGGGATGGTCTCGATGATTTTTATGCCTGTGGATCGAAGGACCAGGCTGGCTCGCTGATGCTGCAACAGCAGGATGGATCATTCCTGGCCAGCCAGCCGGCCACATTTGCTCCCTTTACCGCTACCGATCAAACGGATGCCCTGTTTTTTGATGCCAATGGCGATCAGCATCCCGACCTGATCGTATTGAGTGGTGGCAATGAAGATATCAATGGCAACCCGGTACTCGCCGATCGCCTTTTCCTCAACGATGGTAAAGGGAATTTTAGCCTGAGCGAAGGTGCCCTTCCTGCACTGCTTTCGAACAAATCATGCGTGGCAGCGGCCGATGCCGATGGAGATGGTGATATCGATCTCTTTATTGGTACGCTTGCTGATGCCAGGAAATATGGCTATGCGCAGGACTCCTATCTTCTCCTCAATGACGGGAAAGGCAGGTTTACCCCGGCCGGCGCCGATATCATCAACCTGAGCGCCATCGGCATGGTGACCAGCGCTGTTTTTGCGGATGTTGACGCCGACAATAGCCCCGATTTGATTGTAACCGGCGAATGGATGCCAGTAAAAATCTTCCACAATAAGGGTGGCCGCTTTACCGCCAAAGACCTGCCCGGTAGTACGGGCCTTTGGCAAAGCCTGGCATTGGCCGATGTAAACGGCGACCAGCAACCCGATCTGCTGGCCGGTAACTGGGGTATGAATTCGAAACTGTCTGCCGGAATGAATGGCCCCCTGAAATTGTATATAAAGGATTTTGATAATAATGGCAGCATCGACCAGGTGATGGCCTACAACAAAGGCGGTAAAGAATACACATTCCTTGCCAAGGATGAGCTGGAACGACAGATGCCTTTGCTGAAGAAAGCCTATCTCACTTACAACGAAGTGGCGGGCAAAGACGTCGAGTATTTATTCTACGATTTGTTTAAGGACTATATAGAGTTGAAGGCTGAATTGATGCAATCATCGGTTTTTGTGAACAAGGGCAAAGGAGAGTTTCAGCAACAGGATTTGCCAGCCGCTTTGCAGGAAGCTCCCGTATTTAGCTTTGCGGGTGCCGGAGGAGAGTCTGCATTTTTAGTGGGAGGGAATTTCTTTGAAACTGTTCCCTATGAGGGTCGTTACGATGGACAGGCCCTGGCCGCATTTCGCGCAGGGAAAGATGGTGCACTGGAAGCACTGCATTATCCGGAACTGTATGCCATACGCGGGCAGGTGCGTGATATTAAATGGCTGCGTGCCGCCAATGGCCAAAAGCTCATGATCATCGCCCGCAACAATGAGCCTTTGCTCGCCATGCGAAGAAGCCAATGACCAAAGGGTTAATAATCTATGAAAACAGAAAGCCTGAAAAATGAGGATGTATTTTAAAGAAGATATTACCATTCATCGGAAGCAGCTTACAGTAAGCAATAGCGCGGTTGGACAAGGTTCGCGTTTCCCAACACTGGCCGTTTTAGGTAGTCTGATGGTTGCCATAACACTGCTGGGTTGTAGCAAAGGGGGTGGTGGAGAAGCAGCGCCGCCGGCAAGGTTGCAATTGCAATCCTGGTCGGTCAATAGCGTGGCGGGCAGAACCGAATATGAAAACCTGAACCGCACACCGGAATTTCGCTTTCAGTTTTCTACGCCGGTTGATCGCTCTACTGTGAGTACCGCATTTTCCCTCAGCGGAGTTGCCGCTGCACCCGTAACGTATACAGTAAATTATGGACAGGGCGACAGCGTGGTGATATTGCGTCCGACAAGCGCCCTTCAATTCCTCAAAAGATATAAGCTCACGTTAACCAATCTGCTCCAGTCAAACGCCGGCAGCATTCTGCAGTCGGGGGTTACGCTAAACCTTTACACTTCGCTCGATTCGAGCCGAAAATTCCCGGAAATTACCGAAGAAGCGCTGCTGACTAAAGTGCAGGAGCAGACCTTTCGTTATTTCTGGGATTTTGGTCATCCCGTAAGTGGTATGGCACGTGAGCGAAGCAATAGTGGCGCCAATACCATTGCCAGTGGCGGATCAGGTTTTGGCATTATGGCCATTCTGGTAGGGATTGAGAGGGGCTTCATCAACAAAACAGAAGGATTGACGAGATTGACGACAATTGTGAATTTCCTGAAGAATACGACCAAAAAATATAAGGGCGCATTTCCCCACTGGATTAATGGTAACACGGGTGAAACTATTCCCTTCAGTACCAAAGATGATGGGGCCGACCTGGTGGAAACTTCTTATCTCATCATGGGATTGCTTTGTGCGCGGCAGTACTTCGATGGCGCTGATCCGGTAGAGACGCAGTTGCGCGCGGATATCAATACCATTTGGCAGGGAGTGGAATGGGATTGGTTTCGCCGGGGCGGGCAGGATGTACTTTTTTGGCACTGGAGCGAGCAATATGGCTGGGATATGAACCTGCCGATTCGTGGCTGGAATGAATGTTTGATCACTTATGTATTGGCCGCATCTTCGCCCACGCACGGTATACCGGCTTCTGTATATACCAATGGCTGGGCCCGCAATGGCGCATTTGTAAATGGGTCCAATTATTTTGGTATCAGGTTGCCCCTGGGCAGCCACTATGGTGGTCCGCTTTTCTTCAGTCATTATTCATTCCTCGGTATTAACCCCAATGGATTGAATGATGCCTGGGCTAACTACGCGGAGCAAACACGCAACCACAGCCTGATCAATTACCAGCATTGCCGCAACAATCCCGGATCCTATTATGGTTACAGCGATTCGGTTTGGGGATTAACGGCCAGCGATATACCCAATGGCTATTCGGCCAGCTCGCCCACCAACGATTTGGGCGTGATTGCGCCAACGGCCGCGCTTTCCTCTATGCCTTTTACCCCCAACGAGTCGATGGCGGCTTTGAAATTCTTTTATTATGTGCTGGGCGATAAGCTTTGGAAGGATTATGGTTTTGTGGATGCCTTTTCCCTGGAGCAGGCCTGGTTTGCTCCATCGCATCTCGCTATTGACCAGGGTCCGATCATTATTATGATCGAAAATTACCGTAGCGGATTGTTATGGGATTTGTTTACGAGTTGCCCGGAGGTGAAACTGGGCATGAAGGCACTGGGTTTTAACGCGCCCTATTTATAGTAGAAGGGAGCGAGCCCGATTTCCCGTAATGGATCGGAAACAAAAAGATTGCCATGTTGAGAACAACAATAACGATATTAACGCTTGCAGGTTGGCTACTGCCCGCCATGGCACAGGAACCGGCCTATGTGCGAAGCATTTTCGCCAACAGCCGGATGAATGGGCCTTATTATTTCAGCGAGGGAAGTGTTGAAGGCGGCTCGCAACTGTTTTTGCTGCAAGGCAAATTACCGGTTGACAGTGTGGACTTTCATACGCCGGGTAATTCGCTACGACTTTCTTATACCAATGCGCCCAATGGGAATTGGCAGGCACGAATACGGCTGCGCAGCACCCGGGGACAGGATCATTTTCAGCCGGCCACCCATCTTTCATTTTATATCCACTATGGTAACCGATTGATTCCCGACAACCAGCTTCCGGCAATTTGCCTGGAAGGCAAAGAAAGGAGATCGGGGCGGATCTATTCTTTTACCATTCGCCCGGGAGCGGGCTGGCAGGCGATCCGCATTCCCCTCGACAGCCTATTGAACAGGGATTTGCCGACGGTAGATGATATTACGGCCATCCGTTTTCAGCAAAAGGGTGCGGATGGTTTTGCTTACAGCCTCGCGGTTGATGATATGGAGCTGATAACACCCCGTAGCAAATCGGCCAGGATGCAGGCCCCATTGATGCCCGAAGCCAAGGCCGGCCCCCGGCATATTGACCTGCACTGGCCCCTACCCGCAGATCATTCCATCCGGTATGTGCAGGTACTTCGCTCCGGCGATGGCAGCCAGTATGAGCCAATCGGCATACAATATCCCTTTATCAACCGCTATACCGATTTTGTAGGTGATCAGAAGGGGGAGACGTTTTATTACAAACTGGTTTATCTCGATTATAATTATCAGCCCACGGCCGCATCGCCCGCACAAAAGGCGGTGTTGAAGGCGCTGGATGATGATGCTTTTCTCGACATGGTGCAGGAGGCGCATTTCCGCTATTACTGGGAAGCTGCCGAAGCCCATAGCGGATTGGCATTGGAAAATATTCCGGGGCGGAGGCAAATGGTTGCCAGTGGAGCTTCAGGGTTTGGTTTACTGGCCCTGCTCGCCGGGGCGGAACGAAAATTTGTGACCAGGGAGCAGGTGGTGGAACGCTTTCTCAAAATTGTGAACTTCCTGGAGCAGGCCGAAACCTTCCATGGCGCTTATTCGCATTTTATTGACGGCCCCACCGGAAAAGTGGAACCATTTTTTGGAAAGAGAGATAATGGCGGCGACCTGGTGGAAACCTCCTTCCTCTTGCAGGGCCTTCTCGCAGCCCGCAATTATTTTACGAAGGAGAATGTGGCAGAAAAACTGATCCGTGATAAGATCACCCGTATTTGGGAGCGGATAGAATGGGACTGGTACCGGAAGGAGCCGGATAGTAAGTTCCTGTTTTGGCACTGGTCGCCCGATCAGGGTTGGGCGATCAATCATCGCCTCATAGGCTGGAACGAAACGATGATTACCTATTTTCTCGCCATTGCATCGCCCAGCCATTCGGTGCCGACAGAACTATATTACACAGGCTGGGCCAACCAGGATAGTACCGGGCAGCAGTACCGGGTCAACTGGGGTGGTACCACGGAGGGTTCGATGTACACGAATGGAAACAGCTATTACGGCATCAAACTGGATGTGGGCGTATCCAACGGCGGCCCGCTTTTCTTTACGCACTATTCATATATGGGACTTGATCCGCGTGCTGTAAACGACAGGTACACCAATTATTTCGAAAACAACCAGGCCATTGCGCGCATCAATTACCAGTATTGTGTAGCCAATCCAGGCCATTATCCCGGCTATGGAGAAAACTGCTGGGGGCTTACCGCCAGCGATGGCCCGGAACATTATTCGGCGGATGAGCCGGTGCTGGAGAGGGATATGGGTAAAATTGCACCCACGGGTGCCATTGCCTCTTTTCCCTATACGCCGGAAGAAAGTATGCGTGCCCTGAAAAATTATTACTACAACTACGGACATTTTTTGTGGGGAGAATATGGTTTTCGGGATGCGTTTAACCTAAAGGAAAACTGGTGTTCAGATATCTTCATGGGTCTAAACCAGGCGCCTATTGTGGTAATGATAGAAAACTTTCGAAGCGGACTGCTTTGGAAATTGTTTATGAAAGATGTGGATGTGGCGAGGGGCGTATTAAGTTTTAAGTAGTAAGTAGTAAGTAGTAAGTAGGGAGTAGAAAGTAGGTAGTAGGTAGTAGGTAGTTGGTAGTAGGTAGTAGGTAGTAGAAGATCTATCCGCTACTTACAACTTAAAACTTACTACTTACTACTTACAACTTACTACTTGCCGCAATCTGCGGGAAATCTCTCCTGAACTTTGAAGCTGTTGGCAATGCAGCAGCATTTCCCGCAGATTTTTGCAGATTTGTTGCGCAGATGAACGCAGATGAAGGATTGAAACCAAATACGATAATGTTAAACATGAAACATCATTTTAGCTAGTAAGAAGTAGCAAAAAGATAGGATGGCAGGATAATGATGCTACGGTTCAATTACGTAACATAGTACTCAAGCAGTATTCTCGCCCCACTTTCTACTCCCTACTTACCACTTAAAACTTAAAACTTAAAACTTAAAACTCAACCCCCATGTCTCCCATTTCCCGTCAACAGTTTTTGCAACGCACTGCCATGGCAGGCGCCGCTGTGCTATTGTCTTCACTCGAAGGTTTTGCGCTTGGATCGGATCAGAAGAAAATCCGCGTGGCCATTATTGGTTGTGGCAGCGTATCCGGCGTTTATCTCCCTCATTTATCCAAAGCGGCTCATGTGGAGCTGGTGAGTTGCTGCGATATTGTGTACGATCGAGCGAAGAAGCGCGCGGCCGAGTTCAATATCCCGCATCACTATCCGCATATTGATCAGCAGTTGGCAGGGGCCCCCTTCGATCTGCTCGTCAATCTCACCGATATGCAGGAGCATGGCCGGCTCAATAAGATAGCACTCAACGCTGGCCGGCATGTATGGAGCGAAAAGCCCATGGCTAATACTTATGCCGAAGGCAAGGAACTACTGGATTTCGCCAAATCCAAAAACCTGCGCATCTGGGGCGCACCTGCGGTTGTAAATAGTCCGCAGTTTGCCTTTATGTCGAAAGCCATCCGCGATGGCAAGCTGGGCAAAGTGGCCGCGGCTCATGCGCATTATGGACATACCGGCCCCGGCTGGTCTGCCTTTTTTTATGAGAAGGGTGGGGGCAGTTTACCCGATCTTGGCGTGTACAACATTGCCACACTCACAGGTTTGCTGGGCCCTGCCAAATCGGTGGTAGCCATGACGAGCATTGTAACACCTGAGCGCACGGTAGACAATAAAGGGAAGATCAAGGTGGAAGCGGAAGACAATGCCATGTTGCTGATGGATCATGGCAATGGCGTGATATCGCATGTGCAGTCGGGTTTCAATTATTTTGATCCTTATGGTCATGAAGGTAAGGGGCAGGAGAGGCCCACTATCACCATCTGGGGCAGTCATGGCAATATGGCGATGGCCGGCTACGACTGGGCGCCGCTGGGTGTGGATATGGCCACCCATGATCACGAACAAACCCAACGCTTTGTGCCCGATGCCGCTCCCTATGTATGGCAGGAAGGCGCAACGGTGATTTCGCAGGCATTGCTGAATAAAACAGAACCCCTGATCAATGTGGAGCATGCGTTGCATGTGCTGGAAGTAATAGAAGCCACCCGCGAATCGGGCAAAACGGGAAGAAGGGTGGAATTGAAGTCGAAGTTTCCGTGGCCAGTAGTTTGAGAGAAGAGAGTAGGGAGTAGAAAGTAGAAAGTTGGGAGTAGAAAGTGGGGAGTGGCTACTACATATTAGCAATATTGTAGGAAACATATTTCCTGAGCTTTATAGCTTCTCTTTACAATTACTCTCTAACCCCCTACTCACTACTCCCTACTTTCTACTCACTTCTTCCTACCTTTGTTCCGGCTTGCATTCGAACGAAACCATACAACGACTGCTGGAACGGATTGCTACGGAGCATAGCCGCGAGGCTTATAAGGAATTGTTTTTGCTGCTTCATCGTCCGCTATGCCAGTTTGCTACCGGCATTCTGAAAAGCAATTACGATGCGGAGGAAGTGGTTTCTGATGTGTTTATACATATTTGGGAAAAACGCCATATTCTCACCGGCATCGAATCGCCCCGTATGTATTTTTATGTGGCAGTGAAAAACAGGGCCCTGAATCGTATCGCCCGCGAAAAAAGACAGAAAGCACTGGATGCAGGCTACTGGTCGGTAAATCTTTCGCAGGTGCTGGCCAATCCCGAAGAATTAATGATGACCGATGAGCTTCTCAATAAACTCCGCAAAGCCATCCAGGATCTCCCCACACGCTGCCAATTGATCTTCAAATTAGTGAAGGAAGATGGACTACGCTACCGCGAAGTGGCTGAACTATTGCAGATCTCGGTAAAAACCGTAGAAGCGCAAATGGCTATCGCCCTGCGAAGATTGAGCCAGTGTATGCAACTGGCTATACCCACTCATTTCCCCAAGACCAGACCCTGATTGCCATGATGGCCTTGATTGCCGTGATGGCATTGATTACCATGATTATTTTTATTAGGGTAAGGCATTTTGGATTTTTTCTGTATGAAATTGAGACACCTGGTCGAGGTGGCATTCATTGCCAACCTGCCCGGCCTCAACCACCTCAAATTTTCAGCCTGCTGACCGCCACCAAAAAAATTTATTTTTTTGTTTAGGGGTAACGGGTCTTCAGCTTTGTCTAACTCATGCATGTGAAAAAACGGTTGCATGAACCAGGAGAACTTTTGGATTCTTTTTTCGAAGAAAATTGCCGGTGAAGCCACAGATGCGGAATTGGCTGAATTAAATCAGCTAATGCAGGCGCATCCTGAATGGCTTTATGCGGCACATAGCCTGGAGCAACTCTGGAACTCCCGTTCCAGGCCTGACCTCGCCAAAGAGGAAGATGCGTTTTTGCTGCATACCCAACGCATGAAGGAAAGGGGTCTTACACTCGACACTCATCATGACCCTGCCTTAGAAGCTTACGAACGACAAATGAAACAGGGCCGCCGCCGGCGGATCATCGCTTTCAGCAGCCTGGCTGCCGCTGCGGTTATCGCTTTACTGGTTATTCTCAACCTGCCAGATTCGGGTACTGCTACCCGCACGCAGGAGGTGATAGCGAGAGAAGTGAATGAGATCAGCACCAGGCCCGGTTCCAAATCGCGCATACAATTGCCCGATGGCAGCACCGTATGGATCAATGCCGGTAGCAAACTGACCTATGATAAGGAATTTGGCCAGGACCTGCGCGAGGTGACACTGGAAGGGGAAGCTTTTTTCGACATCGTAAGGGATGAGGAGCGACCCTTTATTATTCATGCAGCGGCAGTCGATATCCGGGTGTTGGGAACGGCATTTAATGTGAAGGCTTATCCGGACGATCAGAAAACAGAAACCAGCCTGATACGTGGCAAGATTGAGGTATCCATTCGCAACCGGCCCAATGATAAGATTATTCTTTCGCCCAATGAAAAACTGGTGGTGGATAACCGCATCGCACCGGTTGATTCGGTGGATGATATAGAATCATCTGCCCTGGTGACCATCAATAAATTGAAAGTGGATCCACGCGATAGTACAATAGCGGAAACGCAATGGGTGGTAAACAGGCTGGTATTTAATAATGAATCCTTACAGGAGCTGGCGCAGAAGATGGAACGCTGGTATGGCGTGGAAATAGAGATTAAGGATGCGGCACTCAGAGAAAAAAGGTTTACCGGCAATTTCGAAAATGAAAATATTGAGCAGGCGATGGAAGCGCTTACTTATTCTTATCCGTTCCGATTTGAAAAAGCAGGGAATAAAATATTAATCAAAAACTAACGCTTATGCTTGACAAAAAATTTCTTAATCGACTTAAGTAAACGCCAAAATTAACGGGAACTGTTGGCGCAGCTCCCGTTTCAGAGCTATTTCCGGTTACTTCTCCGGTCAGAGAATTCCAGTAGTTAACTCTTCAAATGAAAATTATGAAAAAATTTGAAGCAGGGCCTCAACTTTATTCAGGCCTGCTCTCACCCAAGCTGATTAGAATTATGAAATTGACTGTCTTGTTTTTGCTGCTGGCCTTAGTCCAGGTTTCTGCAAAATCCTATTCGCAGGATCGACTTTCCCTCAAAATGGAGGGTGAACAAGTCAGGAAAGTATTAAAGTCAATAGAAAAAAAGAGCAGTTTTCGGTTCTTATTCGAAGAGGACCTTATGAAGGGCCTTCCTCTGGTTTCTATAACCGTCGAAAACGCTGACATTTCGGAAGTGTTGGGAAAGGTATTTGCCAATACACCCATTGACTATAAAATTATCAATACCAACCTCGTTGTTTTACGAAAGGAGGGCAGCACAGACTTTAGCATCAGAAATATTGTGGTTAAAGGGGTGGTTTCCGATGTTTCCGGAAAGCCCATGGCCGGGGTGTCTGTGTCAATCAAGGGTAGCTCTTTTGGAACTACCACCAATGATAACGGGGAATTTTCCATTTCGGCACCAGAGAATGGGGTACTGGTATTTAGTTATGTAGGTACCATTACGCAGGAAGTGGAAGTGAATAGCCGGAGTAGTATTAATGTACAGTTGCTGCCTGCAGTAGAAGCGCTCGACCAGGTAGTTGTGATTGGCTATGGCACACAGCGTAAGAGGGATCTAACGGGTTCCATTACCACGGTGGATGGCGATGATCTGGCAAGAATGCCTGCCAATAACCCCATCAGTTCTTTGCAAGGTAAAGTGGCGGGACTTACCATCGTTAACAGTGGACGCGCGGGCTCATCGCCCACTGTGCGTATTCGCGGTGTCAACAGCACCAGTAACTCCAACCCTCTCTATGTGGTAGATGGTGTTTTTCAGACAAATATTGATTACCTGAACCCGGGCGATATAGAAAGTATTGAAGTGCTGCGCGATCCCTCGTCAATTGCCATTTTTGGTTTGCAGGCGGGGAACGGGGTGATAGTGGTTACTACCAAAAGAGCCAGAAGGGGCGAAACCCGGATAACCTTGCAGAGCATGGTAGGCGTGCAGCGTGTAAACGATAAGATTGACGTGGTGGATGCCGATGGTTTCAGGCTGCTTTATTCAGCCCAGTTGGCCAATTTAGGCGCCGATCCTTTTGACTACACCAACTATACGGCCAATACCAACTGGCAGGATCTGATTCTTCGAGATGCTGTTTTAAACAACAATAGCGTCACCATATCCACCAATACCGAAAAGAGCACCACACTCATTAACCTGGGTTTTAATGATCAGGAAGGGGTATTGAAATATGATCGGTATAAAAAATTTATTGCGCGGCTGAACCAGGAGATGCGCATTGGCAAGCATGTGAAGATTGGCGGGGATATAACAGGTTTCTACGCAACAGCCCAGGCTCCGGGAGCGGACCTTAATAATGCGATCTGGGCCGCACCTATCGTGCCCATACAGGCAGGTCCGGGTCTGTATTATAGTATGCCGTCGTTCCAACGTGCTCAGGTAGGAAATCCCATAGCCCGTCTCGATCGGAATATCGACAACGCTGTAAACCGCAACTATCGCATAGTAGGTAATATTTATGCGGAGGTCAATTTCGCACGCTATTTCAGCTTCCGCTCCACTTTCTATACTGATCTCGGTTTCAGCAATAGCCGCAGCTATTCTCCTCTGCCCTTTACGTTCATCAACCTGGGTGAAGGCGTTGCCCCCACCGATACCACGTATGACCAAACAGCCAGAACCAGTGTAAGCCAGTCGCAGTCGGAATCCAGGAAGTTTCAGCAGGATCATGTGCTCACCTTTAACAAAACCCTGAATAAAGACCATAAGCTTACAGCTATGGTTGGCTTTTCAACCTTGTACCTGGGTAGCTCCAATGTGTCGGGCAACAGAAGGGATACCGCACTCAATATTCCCAATGATCCGGATTTCTGGTACCTGAATATTGTGAACCTCAATAACCCGCTGTCTAATGGTGGAGGCGGAGGTGAAGAGTCGTTTATGTCTACATTCGGCCGGGTCAATTATGCATACAAAGGAAAATACCTGATCAATGCAAGCATACGGGCAGACGGAAACTCCAAGTTCGCTCCTGAAAATCGTTGGGGAACTTTTGGAAGTGTTGGCCTCGGTTGGGTGATCAGTGATGAGAAGTTCTTTACTCCTGTTAACGGTATTAATTTCCTGAAGTTAAGAGGTGCCTGGGGCACTGTAGGTAGTGCATTGGGTCTTTCAGCCAACCTTTTCAGACCAGGGCTAACCACTGCTAACGTGGGTGTTTTTGGTGATAACGTGTATGGTTCTGTGGCTCCTGCTTATGTACCGGACCCCAATCTGAAATGGGAATACTCCAGAGGTATTGATATTGGATTGGATATCCGCGCCCTGGGCAACAGGCTTTCTGGTGAACTCACTTTTTATGACCGCACCACCAACCGTATCATCACCAACCTGACATTGCCTGGCACGGCGGGCAATTATACTTACCGTACCAACCTCGGCACCATAACCAACAAAGGCGTTGAGCTTACATTGGGCTGGGCCGACCGGATTGGCAGGGATCTTAATTACCGGTTCAGCGGTAATATCAGTTATAATAAGAACAGGGTGGAATCGATTGGTGACAATATCAATTTCCAAATTCTCGGTAATGGCGGTGTAAACCGTACCGTAACCGGTGAATCCATCGGCCATTTCTTTGGATATCGTCAACTGGGTATTTACCAGGTTGTTGCCGATTTCGACAAGATGCCGGCTTTCTCCAATTCACTGCCCGGCGATATAGCTTATGAAGATGTGAACGGCGATGGAAAAATCGATGCGGCTGATCGGGTAAACCTGGGTAGCCCATTCCCCACGTATAATTTCGGTATGAATCTTCAGTTAGAGTACAAGGGTATTGATTTGACCATTGAAGGGCAGGGCGTAGCGGGTAATAAAGTGTTTACGCAACGTCGTACATCCACTTTTGCCGTACTCAATTATGAAAGCAACCGACTGGATGCATGGACAGGGCCTGGCACGAGTAATGTTGAACCCATTTTAGACAATACCCGGGCGAATAATTTCCTGTTCAGCACTTATTTCCTGGAACCCGGTGATTATTTCCGCATACGTACTCTGCAGCTTGGCTACAATTTCCCCCGGAATATGTTTGGCAAAATTGGCCTGAATGCATTACGTGTATATGTAAGCGGACAAAATATCGCCACATTTAGCAAAACCACAGGGTATACGCCAGAAGCAAGTATTGGGAATCCAATTGCCAGTGGGGCAGATAATGGCACTTATCCGGTACCGGCAGTGTATTCATTTGGCATTAATGCCACTTTCTAAAAAACGCTATATCATTCAAAATAGAAATCATTATGAAACTATTTGAAACAAACAGAACCGGCAAATGGGGTTTATTTAGCCTGGTGGCTATAGTAGTTCTGCTTGCGGGATGTAAGAAAAATTTTCTGGATCGGGATCCGCAGGGTCAATACACTATTGATACCTATCCCTATCCTGGTGGTTCAGGCCCTTATGATACTTATCTGTTTGGACCATATTCGGATCTTCGGGCATTTAATGTACACAGTCAGTCATTTATTGCTGCCACCAGCATACGTAGCGACGATGCGGATAAGGGGAGTACGCCGGCTGATGGCGGTGCCAATGCCCAGGGAATGGATAATTTTCCGGTACAGCCAGATAATGGGTACTGCAATACGCTTTGGTTAGGTTATTACAGCCTGATCAACAAAGCGAATATCGCTTTGGATCAGATCTATAACAATGATGCAATCATTGCTTCGGAGCAGGTTAAACGACAATCAGAAGGCGAAGCCAAATTTCTCAGAGGCTATGGCTATTTTATGCTGGTACGTTTTTTCGGAAGAGTTCCGTTAATCGATACTGTATTTGATAATGCGGCGAGCCAGAGCAATGTTCCGCAAAGTAGTGCAGAGGCGATATATGCTTTCATTGAAGAAGATCTTCAGTATGCAGCAGCCAACCTTCCTTCAGTTTGGGATGCCAAATTTCCCGGACGCGCCACTAAAGGCGCTGCTAACGGACTGCTGGCAAAAGTGTACCTGACTCAGGGTAAATGGGCCTTGGCTTTGGCTGCAGCCAATGAAGTGATTTCATCCGGCGTATATGATCTCAGTACGCCCTACAATAAGATATTTGGGGAAGATGGAGAAAATAGCAAGGAATCTGTTTTCGAAGTACAGGCTACCGCAAGTTCCCAGGTATTTACAGGGAATGGTGTTCAATATGCACCTATCATGGGTGTAAGAGGAACAGGTATCTGGAACCTGGGTTGGGGATGGAACACACCCAGTCCCTACCTGGCAAGTGCTTATGAAGATGGGGACCCACGCCGCGCCAGAACCATCATGTTTACCAGCCAGCCCGGCAGAAATGGAGAGGCAGATACAGTGTATCAAACCATTTATGGAGAAACCCTTCCTTTTGGTCTTCCCAACAGAATGTACAATCATAAAAGCCACACGAATCCCGCTGAGCGTGCCCGAATTGGAACCCAGGGAGGCTGGTGGATGAATATTCGTATCCTCCGTTATGCCGATGTGGTTTTAATGTATGCTGAAGCCGCCAATGAGTTGGGTAATACATCTGAAGCATTGGAGAAGCTTGAAATGGTACGTGCCCGGGCCCGCAATGGCAACAATTCCATCCTGCCGGAGGTAACCACCACCGATCAGGTTGAACTTCGCAATAAAATCCGCCATGAAAGAAGAATTGAATTGGCCATGGAGCACGATCGCTTTTTCGATCTGGTACGCTGGGGAATTGCCGGTGAGGTACTGAATGCAGCGGGAAAACCCAATTTCAATCCTGGTCGCGATAACCTTCTCCCCATTCCCCAGGTTCAAATTGACTTAAGCCAGGGAGTATTGACACAGAACCCCGGATATTAATTGGTGGCAAAAAAACTTTAAGCAATGAAACGCATTAATAGCAATTTATTATTTACATCCATAGGCCTTGGCTTTTTACTGATCTTCGGTCAATCCTGCAAAAAGGATGGCAATCCCAATAACCTGCCTTCGGTTTCACCGGATGATTATGCGGGCCTGATTGACGGATACGACAACTCTGATCAGATTTTTCCCGATAACCTGGTCGCCCATTGGACATTTGATGATACCAGGGCTGAAAAGATTAGTGGCATAACGCCGGGAAATACGCAAAATGACGAGTTTATTGAAGCCGGCGTAAGAGGCAAGGCGATTAAATTAACAAACGGATTTCTTTACTACGATTCACAATTCCCCAATTTCAAAACAGATGTATTCAAAAGCTGGACCGTGAGCTTTTGGACACAAATTCTCAATAACGGATCGAAGAGAACCATGGTTTTTCAACTCGCAAGGCCGGGTATTTTTAATGGTAATATCAATATACCGTTGAATACCCAGACGAGACCCGCCAGCAATACGGATCAGATTACCATACAGCCGAGCTTTACGGCAGTGAACGCTAATTCAGGCGCCACTAATGTACAGGACAATCTTAATGCAGCACATGGCTCAAGTGGATTTCCATTTTTATCGCCTCAAATAGGTATGGATAAATGGACACATTTTGTAGTCACCTATGATGGCGAGGCCAATATCCTGCAGATTTGGGGCGACGGGGTGAAAATCGGTGTGCCTGCGTTTCAGAACCGCGGAATTAATTTCTTCCGTTCCTTTGAGCCCAGCGAAGTGATCATTGGATCCAACTACAATGGTATGCCCGGGCTCGCTGTTAATGGTGATGTGAACTTCGCTCCCATGACGGGTAACCTGGATGAAATAAGGGTATTCAACCTCGCTTTGCCTGATGCACATATAAAGGCACTCTTTAATCTCGGCAAGGCGAATAGATAGACTTTTCGTGCAGCGTAAAAACTTAAGCAGGGAAGATGAGCTTGTCTGGTAACGACAAGCTTACACAAACCCCAGCAACTGATAACAAATATCATAAAGAGCGTTTTCTGGCATAAGCAAGTTCAGTTAACAAGGGGGTTGCCGTAGCAGTAGGCAGCCCCCGCTTTTTGAGTAGTAAGTAGGGAGTAGTAAGTAGGATGGGAATTGTTAAGGGATAGAATCTGCGCAAATCAATTACTCAGAGACTATCGTTGCGATCGTTGCGACTTCTTTGCGATCGTTGCGGTAAGGTTTCAGCACATTCGTGATGACTGCCAGTGTAGTATTTTTCACCGCAAAGGGCGCAACGATATTGCTTAGGGTACAATTGTCATCTTCTATTAGGACGTGATAAAGAATAAAATGAATTGTAACTTAGTTTGGTAATGGATCATGGCCCCTATTAACTACTACCTACTTTCTACTCCCTACTCACTACTTTCCAAAAACCTTCCGGCAATGAAAAAAAATATTCTGATTATTAGCCTGTCTATTCTTCTTACGCAGTGCGGCGAAAGCCGCCAGGCAGTGGGTAAGAATACCGCAGGTTTCGATTCCCCCGAAGACCAACACATTTTCGACGAAGTACAAAAAGCCACTTTCCAGTATTTCTGGGATGGGGCGGAACCCAATAGCGGGTTGGCAAGGGAGCGCTTTCATGTGGATGGCGTATATCCGCAAAATGATAAACATATCATCACCAGTGGAGGTGGTGGTTTTGGTGTGATGGCCATCCTGGTAGGTATTGAACGCGGATTCATCACCCGTGAAGAGGGTCTGGCCCGCCTGGAAAGAATTGTCAAATTTCTGGAAACGGCAGATCGCTTCCATGGTGCCTGGCCCCACTGGTGGAATGGTGAAACCGGAAAGGTAAAGCCCTTCAGCAAAAAAGATGATGGCGGCGACCTGGTAGAAACTTCATTCATGCTGCAGGGGCTGCTCTGTGTGCGACAGTATTTTGCCAATGGCAGCGAGCGCGAAAAGGCGCTGGCAGCACGCTGCGATCAGCTTTGGCGTGGGGTCGATTTCAACTGGTATCGCAATGGCAAGAATGTATTGTACTGGCACTGGAGCCCCAACTATGGCTGGGAAATGAATCTCGCAGTGTCGGGTTACAACGAATGCCTGATCATGTATGTGCTGGCCGCGTCATCACCCACTCATGCTGTGCCTGCCGAAGTGTACCACGAAGGCTGGGCAAAGAAGGGCGCCATTCGGCAACCAACCACCCAATATGGTTATGAACTGCAATTAGAACACGATGGCGCTGAAGAATACGGGGGACCGCTTTTCTGGGCACATTATTCTTATCTTGGATTAGACCCACGGAAATTAAAAGACCAATATGCCGACTACTGGAAAGAAAACCGGCACCAGGCCCTCATCAATTACAACTGGTGCGTGGAAAACCAGGGTGGCTTCAAAGGCTATGGCGCCGATAGCTGGGGACTCACTTCCAGCTATTCCGTAAAAGGCTATGCAGGGCATGCCCCCGGCATTCAGCGCGACCGCGGTGTAATTGCGCCCACGGCAGCACTGGCTTCCATGCCCTATACACCCAAAGAGTCGATGGCCGCCATGAAAAACTGGTATCTCAACAAGAAAGACAAGCTCTTTGGTCCCTACGGATTCTATGATGCTTTTAGCGACACCGAAGGCTGGTATCCCCAGCGCTACCTGGCCATCGATCAGGGACCCATAGTGGTGATGATGGAAAACTATCGCAGCGGATTGCTATGGGATCTGTTTATGAGCTGTGAAGAAGTGAAGAAGGGACTGGATAGGCTGGGATTCACGTATTGAAACAATTTGTGAATTTGGGGATTTGAGGATTTGGGGGTTGGTGAGCCTTGTAACATTCATTTCAAATTCTCAAATCCCCCAATCCCCAAATTCTCAAATTCTCAAATCCCCAAATTCCCCTCCATCATGTATAAATTTCTCTCCCTCCTCCTCGCCCTCGCTGCTTTCTCCTGTAGTCCGCGTACGGCACGCATTGTGTTGCTGCCCGATACGCAGACTTATGCGGAGAAATACCCGGAAGTGCTCGACTCGCAGATCAACTGGATTTTGCGCGAGCAGAAGCATATTGATTGGGTGCTGCAGCAGGGCGATCTGACGCAGAATAATAATGATAAAGAATGGCAGGTGATTCAATCCGCCTTTCAGCAACTGGATGGCAAAGTGCCTTATGTGCTGGCTGCGGGAAACCATGATATGGGTAGCACAGCCGGCAAGTTTGCCGACGTGCGCAACACCAGCCTGTACAACCAGTATTTTCCTATAGAGAAAATGCGGCAGCAAAAAGGTTTTGGCGGCACATTTGAACCCGGAAAAATAGAGAACGCCTGGTATCGCTTTGCCACTGGCAAAATAAAATGGCTGGTGCTCACCCTTGAGTTTGGGCCCCGCAACAAAGTGCTCGACTGGGCCTCCGGCATTATTGCTGCCCATCCCGACAGGCTGGTGATACTGAACACGCATAGTTATATGTATTCCGACAGCACAAGGCAGGGTGTGGGCGATAGCTGGCGGCCTCAGAATTATGGGGTGGGTAAGGATACGGCGGATGAAGCAGTAAACGATGGAGAAATGATCTGGGAGAAACTGGTAAAGAAATTTCCAAACACGCGTTTTGTTTTTAGCGGACATATCCTGCGCAGCGGGGTGGGTACATTGGTAAGCTTTAATGAAGAAGGCAATCCCGTGTATCAGTTTCTGGCCAATTACCAGGAAGGCGTGAAAGGGTCGGTGAAGGGCGGCAATGGATGGTTGCGCATAATGGACTTCGATTTCAGGAAGAAACGAATTTATGTTCGTACTTATTCCCCTTATATCAACGACTGGATGAAAGATCCGGCACATGAGTTTGTAATAAAGAATGCATTATTTAAAACAAACGCCAAATAGCGCATTATTACCTGTAAATTTGAACAGGACAAATGGGCTAGGGCTCCAATTTTTTCACCAACGATTGCTGTATGGCGGGCATTTTTAACTCCAGGCCCCTGTGGCCACAATATGGCCTTGCTTTGGCACGCATCATCACCGGTGCGTTAATGGCCTATCATGGTTACGAAGTCTTTAAGCCGGAAATCATGAAGGGTTATTTTGGCTGGGAGGCATTTGCCAGCTTCCCTTCCCCTGAAATTGCCGTGTATGTGGGTAAGTCACTTGAGCTGTTGGCCGGCTTACTGCTGATGGCAGGTTTATGGACCCGCTTCGCTTCCCTGGTATTGATCATCCTGATGGGTTATATCTGCTTTTTTGTGTCGAAGGGCCGGTTTTGGTACGAAGATCAACACCCTTTTCTATTTGTGATATTAGGTTGGGTATTCCTCACGGCGGGTCCCGGAGCCTGGAGTGCCGACCGGAAAAAATAATAGCCATATTCATGAGAAATAGTTGGAAAGCATACCATAAGCGTGCAGCAGGCATCGGCATCGCCGCTTTGCTATATACAGTAACTTGTTTTTCGCAGCAACAAACCTATTGCAATCCCATTAATATCGACTATGGGTACACGCCCATCCCCAATTTCAGCGAATGGGGAAGGCATCGCGCCACTGCCGACCCGGTGATCGTGAACTACAAAGGCGACTATTTCCTGTTTAGCACCAACCAGTGGGGCTACTGGTGGAGCAGCGATATGCTCAACTGGAAATTTGTATCGCGCCGCTTTTTACGACCCTGGAATAAAGTGTATGATGAGCTTTGCGCGCCGGCTGTTGGTATTATTGGCGACACCATGCTTGTTTTCGGCAGCACTTATTCGAGCAATTTCACCATCTGGATGAGCACCAATCCGAAGGTGGATGACTGGAAGCCCCTGGTTGACTCCTTTGCTATCGGCGGATGGGACCCTTCCTTTTTTACCGACGATGATGGCCGGCTGTATATGTACAATGGCAGCAGCAACCGCTATCCTATGTATGGAGTGGAGCTGAACCGTAAAACCATGGACCCCATCGGTACCCGCAAGGAAATGTACCTGCTGGAACACTGGCGCTATGGATGGCAGCGATTTGGCGAGTATATGGACAATACATTCCTGGATCCCTTTATCGAAGGTTCTCATCTCACCAAATACAAAGACAAATACTATTTGCAATATGGGGCACCGGGCACGGAGTTTAGTGGTTATGCCGACGGATTGCTGGTGGGCGAATCGCCCCTCGGTCCCTGGCAGGCCATGTCGGATCCCTTAAGTTTCAAGTTGGGCGGATTTGCCCGAGGCGCAGGTCATGGCGCAACATTCCAGGACAAACATGGCTATTACTGGCATGTAAGCACCATGGTGCTATCGGTAAAGAACAATTTTGAAAGAAGACTGGGTATATGGCCCGCGGGCTTCGACGAGGATGATGTGATGTTTTGTAATACAGCTTTTGGCGATTATCCGCATTATCTGCCACAGGCGCTGAAAGATAAGGCAGCGCCCATGCGCTATAAGAATGGCGCTTTTACGGGCTGGATGTTGCTCAACTACAAAAAGCCGGTGCAGGTATCGAGTACACTGGGCAATTACCCGGCCAACAATGCGGTGGATGAGAGTATCAAGACCTACTGGAGCGCCGCTTCGGCCAACAAGGGAGAATGGATTCAATCCGATCTCGGTGAAGTTTCAACCGTCAACGCCATACAAATCAATTACGCCGACCAGGATGTGGCGGATGATCGGTTGGGCAAAAGGCTGGATCAGTTTCATCAGTACAAACTTTGGTATTCACTGGATGGTAAAAAATGGAAACTACTGGCCGACAAGAGCCAGAATAAGACCGATGTGCCGCACGACTATGTGGAATTGCCGGAACCGGTACAGGCACGCTATATCAAGCTGGAGAATATGCACATGCCCACCGGAAAATTTGCCATCAGCGGGTTAAGGGTATTTGGGAAGGGAAATGGCAGCGCGCCAGATCGCGTGAAGCAGTTTATGGTGCTGCGCACGGAAAAGGATAAACGAAGCGCCTACATTAAGTGGAGCCCGGTGGATAATGCCTATGCGTATAATATTTACTATGGCACGGATCCTGATAAACTCTATAACTGTGTGATGGTGCATGATGTGAATGAATACTGGTTCAAGGCCATGGACCGGCTCAAAACCTATTATTTCACCATCGAAGCGATAAATGAAAACGGCATTTCAGCATCCTATCCGATGCTCGAAGTAAAATAAAAACAGCAGCCTAATGATGATTAGACAAAATGCAAGGACCATTATCACGCGACTGACATCTTTATCAGTATTGTTGTTAACGGCAATACATTTGCTGGCACAGAACCCACCCTTCTGGAACGATATCCAGGCCTTTCGCAAGGCCGATAGCGCGCAGATGCCGGCAAAAAAGCAGATTCTGTTTGTGGGCAGTTCTTCATTTACCATGTGGAAAGATGTGCAGGACTATTTTCCTGGTTACCCCATTTTGAATCGGGGCTTTGGCGGCTCTTCGCTTCCCGACTTAATTCGCTATGCCGATGATGTGATACTGAAATACGACCCGAAACAAATTGTGATTTATTGTGGCGAAAATGATCTTGCTGCCTCCGATACGGTAACGGCGGCCACGGTATTGCAGCGATTTGCCACACTTTTCACTATGATTCGTACAAAGTACCCGCGGGTACCCGTTATGTTTATCAGCATCAAGCCAAGCCCCAGCCGGGCGCACCGGATGCCGGAAATGCTGAAAGCTAATGTGGCTATCCGGCAGTTTCTAAAAAAGAAAAAGCGAACGGTTTTTGTGGATGTCTATCATCCTATGCTGAATGACCAGGCGGAACCAAAGCCGGATATTTTTCTCAACGATAATTTACACATGAATGCCAAAGGCTATGCCATCTGGCAGAAGAGAATCAAACCACATCTGATCAAAAAATAAATAGATAGCGCTATGAAAGGGATAGTATCAATGTTGGCCCTGCTCCTGTTATCGGCCTGTTCGCAGCAAGCAAGGAACCAGGCGGGTCAGGATCCGAAAATGAAGGCCTTTATCGATGGGCTGATGAATCAAATGACGCTGGAAGAAAAAATAGGCCAGCTCAACCTGCCGGGTGCGGGAGATATTACTACGGGGCAGGCCAGCAATTCCAATATTGCCAAAAAGATTGAGCAGGGCCAGGTAGGGGGCTTGTTCAATATTAAGTCGGTCGCGAAGATTCGTGAAGTGCAGAAGCTCGCGGTGGAGAAGAGCCGGTTGAAGATTCCGCTGCTTTTTGGTATGGATGTGATTCATGGCTATGAAACCGTATTTCCCATTCCGCTTGGGCTGAGCTGTACCTGGGATATGGAAGCCATTGAGCGAAGCGCGCGCATTGCGGCGCAGGAAGCCAGTGCCGATGGCATTAACTGGACCTTTTCGCCCATGGTAGATATATCGCGCGATCCACGCTGGGGTCGCGTTTCCGAAGGAAATGGCGAAGACCCCTTCCTGGGCTCGGCCATAGCCAGGGCTATGGTGCGGGGCTACCAGGGCGATGATCTTACAAAAAATAATACCATTCTTTCCTGCGTAAAGCACTACGCCTTATATGGCGCAGGTGAAGCGGGCAGGGATTATAATACGGTTGACATGAGCCACCAGCGCATGTACAACGAATACTTTCCTCCCTACAAAGCGGCTGTAGATGCCGGCGTGGGCAGCGTGATGGCTTCCTTTAACGAAGTGGATGGTATACCCGCCACCGGCAACCGCTGGCTGCTCAGCAATGTGCTGCGCGACCAGTGGGGCTTCAAAGGTTTTGTAGTGACCGACTATACGGGAATTAACGAAATGATTGACCATGGAGTGGGTGACCTGCAAACAGTTTCGGCCATGGCCCTGCGTGCAGGCATTGATATGGATATGGTAGGCGAAGGGTTGTTGACGACATTACCCCAGTCGCTCAAGGAAGGAAAGGTAACGATGGCACAGATTGATGCGGCCTGCCGCCGCATACTGGAAGCCAAGTACAAGTTGGGATTGTTTGACGATCCTTATCGCTACTGCGATCCCGAGCGCGCCAAAAAGGAAGTATTTGCAGATGCGCATCGCAAAGAAGCGCGTCGTATTGCGGCTGAGAGTTTTGTGTTATTGAAAAACGAAAAGCAATTGCTGCCCCTGAAAAAAACCGGTTCTGTTGCCATCATCGGTCCACTGGGCAATTCAAAAGAGAATATGCCGGGCACCTGGAGCGTGGCGGCCAATCTGAACAACGCAACTTCTTTGCTCGCCGGCATGAAGGAGCTGGTAGGCGATAAAGTAAAAATAAATTATGCGAAAGGTTCTAACCTTACTTACGACAGTGTGCTGGAAGCCAACAGCACCATGTTCGGTCGTTCCCTGGGCTGGGATGCCCGCCCGGCGAAGCAGATCCGTGCCGAAGCGTTGGCCATTGCCAGAAATGCCGATGTAATAATTGCCGCATTGGGTGAATCATCCGAAATGAGTGGTGAAGCCAGCAGCCGCACCGATATCGGCATCCCGGATGCGCAGAAAGATCTGTTGAAGGAATTGTTGGCTACCGGCAAACCGGTAGTATTGGTATTATTCACAGGTCGCCCGCTCACACTTACCTGGGAAGAAGAAAACGTGCCGGCGATTCTCAATGTTTGGTTTGCCGGCAGCGAAGCGGGTTATGCCATCACCGATGTATTGTTTGGCGACAAGAACCCTTCTGGTAAATTAAGCGCCACTTTTCCCCGCAATGTGGGACAGGTTCCGCTGTTTTACAACCACAAGAATACCGGTCGGCCCCTGCAGGAAGGCAAATGGTTCTCCAAATTTAGGAGCAATTACCTCGATGTGCCGAACGATCCGCTCTACCCCTTCGGGTTTGGCCTCAGCTATACGCAATTTGAATACAGTGATATCAGCCTTAGTGACACTTCCCTTAAAGGCGATCAAAAACTGATCGCTTCCGTTACTGTTACCAACAAAGGGCCTTATGACGGAAAGGAAGTAGTGCAACTCTATATCCGCGACCGGGTGGGATCGGTTACGCGGCCGGTGAAAGAGTTGAAAGGATTTCAAAAAGTAATGTTGAAAGCGGGTGAATCGCGAAAAATTGAATTTACCATCAGCACCGAATTACTCAAATTTTATAATTACGAATTGAAGTATGTATGGGAACCTGGCGAGTTTGATATCATGATCGGCGGCAACTCCAGGGATGTGAAAATGGCAAAAGTAGATTGGGGGGAATGAGGCGTGAGGCGTGAGGCGTGAATCGTGAGGCGTGAATCGTGAATCGTGAGGCGTGAATCGTGGCGCGTGAATCGTGAATTTTATTGATGAATAAAAATTAGGTTGATGAGGGGGTTACATGCTATTGGATTTTTTTCATTCTTGTTGCTGTTGGGAGTACAGGTATCGGCACAGCAGAAGGTCGGGAAGATGAATATCATCTTTATACTGGCTGATGACCACCGCTACGATGCCATGGGTTTTATGAAGAAAATCCCGGGTCTCGAAACGCCTGCGATGGATAGGATGGCCAGTGAAGGCGCGCATCTGAGCAATGCTTTTGTTTCCACCGCGCTTTGTTCGCCCAGCCGCGCCTCTATTTTAACCGGCCAGTACGCGCATACCCACCGGGTGGTGGATAATGACGCCGCTATGCCAGCCGACCTGAAATTTTTTCCGCAATACCTGCAGGAAGCCGGATATCAAACCGCTTTTATGGGGAAATGGCATATGGGTCATGCCGACGATATGCCGCAGCCGGGTTTTGATTACTGGCTCAGTTTTCGCGGGCAGGGGGTGTACAATAATCCGGTATTCAACATCAATGGTGAAAGGGTAAAGCAGCCGGAGGGCAGCTATACCACCGACCGGCTTACCGATTATGCGGTGGAATGGCTCGATAAGCGCGATGCAAAGAAGCCCTTCTTTTTATATCTCTCCCATAAAGGAGTACATGCGGAGTTCTATCCCGCCAAAAGACATGAAGGGAAATATGCCGACATCCCGATTATTTCGCCGCCTTCGATGTATTTAACAGCAACCGATAGCAGCAAAACCTACGGAACGGTGACGGCTCCCGCTACCCCGGTCAACTATCGCGATATTCCCCAATGGGTAAGAGCGCAGCGCTATAGCTGGCATGGCGTGGATTATATGTATCATGGAACCATTCCGTTTGATCAGTTTTATCGCCGCTATCTCGAAACGCTTCAGGCGGTTGATGAGAGCGTGCAACGAGTGATCAACTGGGTAAAGGAAAAAGGCATGGAGAAGAATACCATGGTGGTTTATATGGGCGATAACGGATTTTCGTTTGGCGAGCATGGTCTGATCGACAAGCGCCATGCTTATGAAGAGAGCATGCGTGTGCCTTTATTGGTATGGGCACCGGGTATGGTAAAGCCCCGCTCGGTGGTTGACCAGGTGATCATGAATGTAGACCTGGCCCCCAGCTTTCTGGAACTGGCGGGCATCAGGAAACCGGAGCAGATGCAGGGCTATTCATTCGTTGATGTTTTGAAAGGCAAACCGGAAGGCTGGCAGCGCGATAAAGTGTTTTACGAATACTATTGGGAATCCGCGTTTCCGCAAACGCCCACCACTTTCGCCATTCGGACCCAACAGTACAAATATATTTTCTATCATGGCGTATGGGACATCAATGAACTATACGATCTGCAAGCGGATCCGTATGAAATGAATAATCTCGTCCGCGATCCGGCCTATAAGGAGATAGGCATGCAATTGAAAAAGGAACTATTCGATTGGATCAGCCAAACAGGTGGCGAGAATATTCCGCTCAAACGGCCGGTGAACACGAGATTTGATAACCGGTACCACAGCAGCTATTGAGAATAATTTGGGGATTTGGATATTTGAGAATTTGGGGCATTTCTACGGGTAGGATTTGTGATTATAAATTTGAAAAATTTGGGTTTAATGAAACGATTGGGTTTATCCTTTGTTGGATTTATGCTGGGGACAATTGTTATTGCGCAGACAACGGATGCTTACCAGGCATTCCGATTTATTCAGAGCGGGGATACTTTGCCTTACCGTTTGTTGTTGCCTGAGAATTTTGATCCGGCTCAGTCCTATCCATTAGTAGTTTTTCTGCATGGAAGGGGAGAAAGCGGGCGCGACAATCGGAAACAACTGGTGCATGGGTCCAGCATTTTTCTGGCCGATAGTTTCCGCCGCAAGCATCCTGCTATTGTGGTATTTCCGCAATGTGCAGCCAACGATTACTGGAGTAATGTGCATACCCTTGCGAATGAGAATGGTAAGCGTAGTTTTTATTTTGTGCCAGACGGCCCGCCATCCCGATCCATGCAATTGCTATTGGGTCTGCTGGATAATCTGCAACAACAATTTCAGATAAAGAAGGATCAGGTTTATGCCATGGGGCTAAGCATGGGTGGCATGGGTACCTTCGAGTTGGTTCGCCGCAAGCCCGGGCTTTTTGCTGCGGCCATTCCTATTTGCGGGGGTGCGCATCCTGCCACCGCCCGGTCTGTTCGAAAAGTGAAATGGTGGGTTTTTCATGGGGCCAAGGACGATGTGGTGCTACCTCATTTCTCTGAGCAAATGGTGGAAGCCCTTCAAACACAGAAGGCTTCCGTACGTTTCACCCTATATCCCAATGCCAACCACAATAGCTGGGATCCCGCGTTTGCGGAGCCTGGGCTGCTCGACTGGCTTTTCGCACAGCGGAAATAATTGGCTTTCATTTAGTACAATTCCGCGAAAATGCTGTCTATACATTGTACAGGCGCATGAAGGCCTTCAGCGTGCAAAGGGATTGTATATGAATCGAAAACTATTATTAGCCAGTTTATTTTGGATATTGAACGTACAGGGTGGTTGTTCGCGTAGCGGTGGTGGCGATCCTGAGCCGCCTCCCCCTCCTCCGCCGCCTCCCCCGCCTGCGGTAAATGAAGTGGACTTTTGGCTTACCCGGGGCGATCAGACGGCATTGCTACAAAGGCAAAATACTGTTCTGAGTTTTGCTACCACCGCCAATTCCAACCCCACCATTACCGTTGACAGTACCCAGCGGTTTCAAAGTATTGATGGATTTGGCTACACACTTACCGGCGGGAGCGCCGAGCTTATTAACGGATTAAGTGCCAATATCCGGCAAAACCTTTTGCTGGAACTCTTCAGCGATGTCAACAACGGCATAAGCGTTAGCTATCTCCGTATTTCTATTGGCGCCTCCGACTTGAGCTCTTCGGTGTACACTTATAACGATATGCCGGCAGGACAAACAGATCCCAATCTCAACAACTTCAGCATCACATCGGAACAAAGTGGTGGCACAGGGTTGATTCCCTTGCTGAAAGATATCCTGGCCATTAATCCACAGATAAAAATCCTGGCTACACCCTGGACCGCTCCGGTTTGGATGAAGGATAATGGTAATTCCGTTGGCGGTAAGCTGAAACCTGAATATTATGGCGCTTATGCGCAATACTTCGTCAGGTATATTCAGGCCATGAAGGCAGAAGGCATTACCATTGACGCCATCACGCCGCAGAACGAGCCTCTTCATGGCGGCAATAATCCCAGTATGGAAATGCTGGCCACCGAGCAGCGCGATTTTATCCGCGATCATCTCGGACCTGCCTTCCAGGCTGCCAATATTACCACGAAGATTATTGTGTACGATCATAATTGCGACCGGCCCGATTATCCTTTGACTATTCTCAATGATCCTGCGGCGAAGGCATTTGTGGATGGATCGGCATTCCATCTCTATGCGGGCGATATTAGTGCGCTGAGCACCGTGCGCGATCAGCATCCAGATAAGAATGTGTACTTCACCGAGCAGTACACCGCTTCCAATGGCGATTTCTCCGGCGATCTGAAATGGCACCTGCGTAATGTAATTATAGGCTCCATGCGCAACTGGAGTCGTAATGCCCTGGAATGGAATCTTGCCAATAATCCGACTTTTGGTCCGAATACGCCGGGAGGATGTACAGTGTGCAAAGGCGCGCTCACCATCATTGGCAACTCCAGCTATCAACGTAATGTGGCTTATTATATCATCGGTCATGCTTCCCGTTTTGTGCCACCCGGATCGATAAGAATTAACAGCAATACGGTAGGCAATCTTCGTTCCGTAGCTTTTGAGCGGCCCGATAAGAAGAAAGTGTTGATTGTGTTGAATGATGGTGATAACACGCAAAGTTTTAATCTCCGCTTCAAAGAAAAATGGGTGAGCCCAACACTGCCGCCCAACAGTGTAGCCACTTTTGTGTGGTAGGGTCGAGGGAAAAATATCTGCCTGCAAAACCAGCGTCATGAAGAAGATATACTTAGCAATAGCCCTGGTGGCTATTGCTGCCTGCAACAACAGTGAAGAAAAGGGGAAAGCCGAATCGGCCCTGCCTTTTTCATTGGAAGGTAAATCGGTGAAAGTGTACAGTACGGCCGACAGCACGGATCTCCGCCTCAGCCTCACCGACCAGAACCTGGCTTTCAAGCCCATGGGTCAGCCTACCGAGAACCTGATCTGTGTTTTCGTAGATCCCGGCCAAACCTTTCAAACTTACCTGGGAATTGGCGGCGCCCTTACGGATGCATCAGCCGAAACATTCTATAAACTTCCAAAGGATAAGCAGCAGGAACTGCTCCGCGCCTATTTTGATAAGGAAACCGGAATTGGATACACCCTGGCCCGCACCAACCTCAACAGTTGCGATTTCAGCAGCGGCAGCTATACCTATGTAGCAGACAATGATTCATCGCTGAGCAGTTTCAATATTGATCCCGACAGGCGCTATAAGATTCCCTTCATCAAGGAAGCTCAAACAGCCGCAGGTGGACAGCTCACCTTATTTGCCAGCCCCTGGAGCCCACCCGCCTGGATGAAGACGAACAACCACATGCTTCGTGGTGGAAAGTTGAAGCCGGAATATTATAATAGCTGGGCGCACTATTACACAAAGTTTATTAAGGCTTACGAACAGGAAGGCATTCCCATTTGGGGAATTAGTATTCAGAATGAGCCCATGGCCACGCAAACCTGGGAGAGCTGTATTTATACCGCGGAGGAGGAGCGCGATTTTTTGAAGAATCATTTGGGGCCTGTGATGGAGCGTGAGGGTCTGGCGGATAAAAAGATCATCCTGTGGGATCATAATCGCGATTTGATATATCAGCGGGCGCAAACCTACTTCAATGATCCGGACGTGAATAAATATGCCTGGGGAATCGGATTTCACTGGTATGAGGACTGGAGTGGTGGCGACCAGATGTTTGACAATGTTCGCCGCGTGTATGAAAGTTTTCCAGACAAGCCCCTGCTCTTTACCGAGGGCACACCTGCCAGCTTCGACAGCAGCCGCTATAAGGACTGGCGACTGGGTGAAAAATATGCCCGCAGTATGATTATGGATTTCAACAATGGCATGGTGGGTTTCACCGATTGGAATGTGTTGCTCGATGAGATAGGAGGCCCCAATCACGTTCAGAATTATTGTTTCGCTCCCATCCATGGCGATACCAGAAGCGGCGAACTCATTTATACGAATTCGTATTATTATATCGGGCATTTCTCCAGGTTTATACAACCCGGCGCCAAGCGCATTTCTGCCACTGCCAGCCGAAGCCAGTTGCTCACCACTGCTTTCCGCAACCCGGATGGCAGTACGGTAGTGGTGGTGATGAACCAAACGGGTAAAGAGGCGCCCTATTTTCTCTGGGTGAATGGAAGCGCCGTGGAATTGAAAGCCCGTCCACACTCCATCGCCACCCTGATTTTCTAACCGTTGCTGATCGTATTCCCCTATTCTAAAAGACTAAATTTTGCCAGTTTCCAAAATCATACTTAGCCTTTTGGCGCTATCGTTCTCGGTATTTTCGAAAGCACAGCCAAAGACCATTGACGAAAAAGTTGACTCAGTATTGTCGTTAATGACACTAGAGGAAAAAGTGGGGCAACTGAACCAGTACAGTGGCGACTGGATATCTACCGGACCTATAACGCAGGATGGAGATAAACAAAACCAGGTGCGCAGGGGTCAGTTGGGTAGCATGCTCAATATTATGGGCACGCGCCATACGCGGCTGTTGCAGGAAATGGCCATGCAGTCGCGGTTGAAAATTCCCCTTTTGTTTGGGCAGGATGTGATTCATGGTTTCAAGACTACTTTTCCCATTCCGCTGGCCGAAGCAGCCAGTTGGGATTTGCCCATGATTGAAAAAGCCGCCCGCATTGCCGCCATCGAGGCCAGCGCTTCCGGCATACACTGGACCTTTGCGCCCATGGTGGATATTTCGCGTGATCCACGTTGGGGGCGCGTGATGGAGGGTGCAGGTGAGGATCCCTATTTGGGATCGCTGATTGCTGCCGCGCGTGTTAGAGGTTTTCAGGGTAAGGGCCTGGGGAATACCGATGCAGTTATGGCCTGCGCCAAACATTTCGCTGCTTATGGGGCCGCTATTGGCGGAAGGGACTATAATTCTGTGGACATGAGCGAGCGCATGCTTTGGGAAACCTATTTGCCACCCTTCAGGGCCGCGCTGGATGCGGGTGCCGCCACTTTCATGAATGCATTCAACGACCTCAATGGCGTTCCCGCAACCGGCAATTCCTATTTACAACGCGATATCCTGAAAGGGAAATGGGGTTTTACCGGTTTTGTGGTGAGCGACTGGGGTTCTGTTGGTGAAATGATAGCACACGGGTATGTCGCCAACAACAAGGAGGCCGCCTTAAGCGCCATCATGGCGGGTAGCGATATGGATATGGAAAGCCGGAGCTACCACCAGCACCTGGCTGAGCTCGTGCGTGAGAATAAGGTGCCCATCGCCATTGTAGATGATGCCGTTCGAAGGGTATTACGGAAGAAATTTGAACTGGGTCTTTTCGATGATCCTTTCCGCTTCAGCGACCCCGGGCGGGAGAAGCAGGCGCTGAATAATCCGGCACATGAAAAAGCCGCCCGCGATATGGCTGCCCGCAGTATCGTTTTGCTGAAAAATGAAAAGCAGTTGCTGCCACTTCCCCCAAAGGGAAAGAAGATTGCCTTTATAGGCCCATTGGTGAAAGAAGTGAAGCAGAACCTTGGATTCTGGAGTATTGAAATGCCCGACGATAGCAGCTATATTGTTTCGCAATGGCAGGGTATGGTAGAGAAGTTGGGAAAAAATAACCCACCACTGTATGCGAAAGGTTGCAATATTGATGATACGAGCCGTGCCGGTTTTGCAGAAGCGGTGCGCATAGCCCGGCAGGCAGATATAATTGTTATGAGTGTGGGTGAAAGAAGAGATATGAGCGGGGAAGCGAAAAGCCGCAGCAATATCGGGTTGCCGGGAGTACAGGAAGAACTGATCAAAGCCATCATGGCAACGGGTAAGCCAGTGGTGGTTTGCATTAATGCCGGGAGACCCCTGGTATTTAACTGGGTGGCCGATCATGTACCGGCTATTCTTTACACCTGGTGGCTGGGTAGCCAGGCGGGCCATGCCCTGGCCGATGTATTATTTGGCGAGTATAATCCTTCGGCTAAGTTACCCATGAGTTTTCCGCGGTCGGTTGGGCAAATACCCATTTACTATAGCCATCTCAATACCGGAAGACCGGCGCCCAATGATTCCAATCGTTTTTATCGTTCTGCTTATATCGACGAGTCTATTTATCCAAAATATGAATTTGGCTTTGGTTTGAGCTATACCCGTTTTAGTTATGATAATTTTCGGATGGATAAAGAGGAAATGAAGGCCGATGAGTTTGTTACGGTGAGTATGGATATCCGCAATGCCGGCCCCTTTGCAGGGGAAGAAGTAGTGCAACTATATATCCGTGATCGCGTGGCTTCCGTAGTGCGGCCGGTAAAAGAGTTGAAGGGATTTGAAAAAATTCATCTGAAGGCCGGGGAAACCAAAACCGTTCAATTCCGAATTGGTAAAGAGCAGCTTGCTTTTTACAACAACCAACTGGAATGGGTGACAGAGCCCGGGGAATTTGATATTATGATAGGGGCGTCGGCGGGGGATATAAGGGGCAGTGGAGTTTTAAGTTGTAAGTTATAAGTTATAAGTAATGGTGACTTGTTTATTATCAATCTCGTTTCCCTATCTAACTTACAACTTAGAACTTACAACTTAGAACTTACAACTTTCCCTCACCCAAGTTCAATTTCAAAATTCACCAAATCCCTAAACTGCTGAATTCTTCCCTCTATATCCTCATGGGTGATTTCTTTCAGCCGGGTTGGACCGAATTTTTCCACGCAGAAGCTGGCCATGGCTGAGCCTACAATGATGCCTCTTTTCATGTTTTCGAATGAAACATCGCCAGAGCGGGCTATATGTCCCATAAAGCCGCCGGCAAAAGTGTCGCCTGCGCCGGTGGGATCAAATACGTCTTCGAGGGGAAGGGCCGGAGCATAGAACACACTATCCTGGTCAAAAAGCAGGGCACCATGTTCTCCTTTTTTGATGATCAGGTAGCGGGGTCCCATTTGAAGGATGGTCTTGGCCGCTTTCACCAGCGAGAATTGCCCCGTTAGCTGGCGTGCTTCGGCATCATTCACCATCAGCACGTCCACATGTTTCAGCACTTCTTCCAGGTCGGCCATCGCCGATTCCATCCAGAAGTTCATGGTGTCCATCACAATCAATTTGGGCCGCTGCCGCATTTGTTTGATGACGTTGAGCTGCACAGCGGGCACCAGGTTACCCAGCATCAGAAATTCAGAACCCTGGTAAGCTTCGGGAATAATGGGATTGAAATCGGCCAGCACGTTGAGGTCGGTCACCAGGGTATCGCGGCTATTCATGTCTTCATGGTAACGGCCGCTCCAGAAAAATGACTTCTTATCCTGAATGATTTCCACACCGTCGAGCTGTACACCACGGCGTTTCAGTTCCTCTAATTCATCCTTCGGAAAATCATAGCCAACAATCGAAACCTGTTGCACAGGCTTTACAAAATTTGCAGCGGCATACGCTACATAGGTGGCAGACCCACCCACAATACGATCCGTTTTTCCAAATGGGGTTTCAATGGCATCAAAAGCCATGGTCCCGACGGTAATAAGCGCCATGTATGTTTTCTTTTTGTGATATACGATAAGGAGCGGTTCAGATACCGCTCCAGCGTGCAAACCTACAGGAAAATAGCTTGTCTGCGGCAATTGCCCTGTTGTATTTGAAGGTCAAATTTGGGTAATCTGCCCCAATTGATCAGCATACTTGTGTATATTGCCGGAATCCTATATATCTTTGACTATGGCTAAGACAGCTCGCAAAAAAGCATCGAAGAAAGATCTGATTCTGCAAAAAGCAGCGATCATGTTCCGCGAAAAGGGTTTTGCCGCTACTTCCATGCGCGACCTGGCGGAATCTGTTGGCATTGAAGCCGCCAGCCTTTATAATCATATTCGTTCCAAAAACGAGATACTCGAAGCTATCTGTTTCGATGTGGCCAATCGTTTCAATGCGAATATGGAACAGCTCGACAGCAGTCATGAAGGATCCATCAAGAAGGTGGAGAGCCTGTTGCGCTTTCATATCCAGCAAATGGTGGATCATTACGAAGAAGTTTATGTGAGCGACCGGGAATGGAAGCACCTGGATGATCCTTATCTGTCCAATTTCCAGAATCAGCGTCGCAACTACCGTAAGAAGTTTGCTGCTATCATAGAGGAAGGTATTCGCAAAGGCGAAATCCGTAATATTGATGCGCCCACCGCTGTACTCATTATGCTCCATGCGGTAAGTGGTATTGAATCATGGCATCGTTCCAAGACCAAGATCTCCGGCAAGGAACTGGAAGATAATATGGTGATGATCATGATTGATGGGCTGCGTAAACAAGGCTAACCCATGTCTATCCATTTCCATCCCCTTCGCGTAAAGGAAGTACGCAGGGAAACACCCTCCTGTGTATCAATCGTGCTGGATCTGCCCGAGGAATTGCGGGAAAGTTTCCGTTTTCAGCAGGGTCAAAGTCTCACGCTTCGCCATTTCGTGAATGGAGAGGAGGTGCGGCGCACCTATTCCCTATGCAGCTCTCCGGCGGAAGCCGAATGGCGTGTGGCGGTAAAAAAAGTGGAAGGCGGCGCTTTTTCCACTTTTGCCAATGAGCAATTGAAAGCAGGCGATATACTGGAAGTAATGCCTCCGGTGGGTCGCTTTCATACTGCGCTCGATCCGCAACATCGGAAAAATTATATCGCATTTGCGGCGGGAAGCGGTATCACGCCTGTGATGTCCATCATCAAAGCAACCCTGGCCACGGAGCCGTATAGCCGCTTTACGTTGGTATATGGGAATCGAAGCCGCCAGGATATCATTTTTCTGGAAGAATTGGAGGGGTTGAAGAATATCTATATGGATCGCCTTCAACTCATACATATCCTGAGCCGTGAGCAAGCGGAAAGTTCCGTCTTGCAGGGAAGGATCAATAAGGCGAAAATGGAAGAGCTGGCCCGGTTCATTCCCCTGGCACAGATGGATGAATTTTTTCTTTGTGGCCCGGAGCAAATGATATTTGAAGTGAAGGAGTTTCTGGAATCAAGCGGTATCGAAAGGAAGAATATCCATTTCGAATTATTTACTACCCCCGGCCAGCAAGTGACTGCGGGCTCCAAAACGGAAGCCAAAGCCGATACCCCCAAGGCCAGCATTCGGATGCGGCTCGATGGGCGTACGATTGAATTCCAGATACCGCAAAACAGCGATCAAACCATACTTGATGCAGCCCTGGCTACCGGCGCCGACCTTCCTTATGCCTGCAAGGGTGGGGTATGCTGCACCTGCAAGGCACGCCTGCTCGAAGGAGAAGTGCATATGGATGTGCATTGGGGTTTGGAAGATGAGGAGGTTAAGCAGGGATTTATTCTTACCTGCCAGAGCCATCCGCGATCGGATAAGTTGTTGGTGGATTTTGATGACAGGTGAGGGGGAGTAGTAAGTTGTAAGTTGTAAGTAGGAAGTAGGAAGTGTCATGTCCTGAAATAGATTGACAGAATTGCTCATAAAAAAATCAAGATAGTCAAGGTCATTATGTCCATCATGATTGCCATCATGGGTAATCATGGCAAACATGATTATCAAGGCAATCCTGATCCCTGGACGATGATGCCTTCTTTCCAAAAATTCCTTCTCCCTCTCAGATCAAACCATTCCGCACCAATAATGTAGATACCGGAGGGCAGAGGGCGCTGTTGCATATCCAATCCATCCCAGGCAAATACTCCTTGCTCGCCCAGCAGGCTGTTTTGTTGTAGTATTCTGACTATCCTGCCTCCAGCATCAAATATCCAGATATTCACCAGCCTTCCGGGTTCGGGCATTTGATAATGTAGGAATAGGCGATCTTCAAAGCCATCGTTATTAGGAGAAATGCGACGATTCTCCAATTGGAAAATTTTATCATGGTTTACGCCGCGGTAACCCGATTGGGAATTGGCATAACCCGGAGTTCCGTAATCGGGTGCGGCAGCACTATGCCAGTTAGTTTCATCGCCGGTGGGTGATTCGGCATGAAGCCGCTCCAGCGATACGCCTTCTTTTGATGGTAATAAAGGAAAGTGCCAGCTTTCGCGGTAAGCGAGTTCATCCAGCACTTCGCCGGAAGCAAGCAGCAGCACTGCGCGACCTTCCGTATCCGGATAGGAAGGAAAACTATTGAGTTGACGAATAGAATTGGTCTTCGCTTTCGGAAAAAGTCGGGTCAACCGGCTACTGTCACGGGTATAGACTCGGTATTGCCCGGGCGCCAGGAGGTCGGGTGCACTGGCCGTTGTGGTGATAGATTGTAGTTGCCCTGCTGCATTGCGGCTGGCCAGTCGCAGGTTGGCGGCATCCAGGAATTTGGTGCTGTAATTCAGAAGTTCTATATAATCATCGCCATCGGGTTTTGGGTTGAAAAGGATTTCATTGATTACAATATCACCCACTTCGGCGGGTAGGGGTATTCCTATGCGGATGGTATCGGTATTTATACGGCTTCCGGCGCAATCGCCGATTTCGCCGACAATTATGTCGTACACAATATCAGTTTCCAATGGATTTGCCAGGGTGAGGATTATTTCATTGAGCAGAGGCAGTGCCAGTTCGGTCTGTAGTATGGCAGGGCCAGACCGTATTGAAAAGTTGGTCGGGTTGCTGAGCTCCCGTTCATTGGCGGCATGAGAAAATTGTATTCTGATATGTTGGGCATCGATGGGATAGCTATTTAATATCTGTAGTTCGGAGGCGGAGAATGGAAGGGGTGGATCGGGTCCACTGCCGGGGCTGCCACCGCCAGGGGAAGAGGAAGCCATCCAGTTGCTTGCAGGTTGGCAGGGGTATTCCGGGTATTGCATTTCGAGGCTCCAGCCGCCTTCTTTTTTCAGGTCGTTTTTGTACCAGCCAGTTTCATAGCGAAAGCTGTGTACCACTGTGCCTGTATTGTCGTATAAGACAAGGAGGTCGCTGTTATTGTCGAGCGAAGGCCAACTGCTGACAGGCAGGCAGGTGGCCAGGGCCGACAAATAGGTGCTGGCGGTGGCGCTGGCCAGGAGCACAAAGGCTCCGGCAGGCAGGATATGGGAAGGCAATGGTCCACTCAAGCTGCTCGCATCTGCCAGTCGCCAGCCAGCGAGGTCCACAGGATGATTTGATCGGTTGTACAGTTCTACCCATTCGTATTCGGGTAAGCCGGCGGATGGGCTGGGGTCGGCCATCAGCTCACTGATGATGACGCGAAAGGTTTGTGAAGGCAGTTTATCGATCGTTAGTAAGGCAATCAGGAAAAGGGTAATGGCTTTCATGGAGTAAATCTAAAGCTGGCTATAGCGGAAATCCATGGGAAAAAAACATTATTTGGCGTGAATAAAAACACCCGCTATTTTTGCCAGAACTTTATAAAACCTATAAGGTCTGAAAGACCTTATAGGTTTTTAATAAAAGACCTTATAGGTTTTAGTTTTGAACAGCACGATGAAACATACAAAACGCACCAAGAAACGTTCCACTGGAAGGTTTGCGGCGTGATGTATGTATACATATAAATGCAGTGGCAGGCCTTCCTAAACGGGAAGGCCTGTTTTTTTAAACCCCATTCATCAACTTAAAACTCCGCCCCAGCGGTGGAGAAGGAGAAAAACATGAAAGTAGCAGTAGTAGGCGCCACGGGCCTGGTAGGTACCAAAATGTTGCAGGTATTGGCCGAACGTAATTTCCCGGTCACTGAGTTGTTGCCGGTAGCATCTGAGAAATCGGTGGGAAAGGAGGTGGAATTTAAGGGAAGGAAATACAAAGTGGTGAGCATGACAGATGCCATCGCTGCCAAACCCGCTGTAGCTCTCTTCTCTGCAGGCGGGTCCACTTCGCTCGAATGGGCTCCCAAATTCGCTGAGGCCGGCATTACGGTTATCGACAATTCCTCAGCCTGGCGTATGGACCCTGCAAAGCCTCTGGTAGTACCGGAGGTAAATGCCGACATACTCACTCCAAATGACAAGATCATCGCTAACCCCAATTGCTCTACCATTCAAATGGTGGTTGCACTCCAGCCACTACACCAGAAATACAAAATCAAAAGAGTGGTGGTATCAACCTATCAAAGCGTAACCGGTACGGGCGTTAAAGCGGTAGATCAGCTACAGGGAGAACGCAGGAAGGCGGTAAACGGGGATATAAGTGAGTACCCAATGGCGTATAAATACCCCATCGACCTGAATGTGATTCCACAAATTGATGTATTTCTCGACAATGGCTACACCAAGGAAGAAATGAAAATGGTAAATGAAACCAAGAAGATTATGCGAGACGATAGTATTCGTGTAACCGCCACCACGGTACGTATTCCGGTGATGGGTGGACATAGCGAATCGGTGAACGTGGAGTTTGAAAAGGATTTCGACCTGGCAGAAGTACGTGAATTGTTGTCAAATGCCGCCGGTGTGAAAGTAGTAGATGATACCTCCACTGCACAATACCCTATGCCGATGGACGCGCACGAAAAAGATGATGTGTATGTGGGTCGTCTTCGCCGCGACGAATCGCAGCCCAACACACTCAATATGTGGATTGTGTCGGATAACCTTCGAAAAGGAGCCGCCACGAACGCCGTGCAGATAGCTGAATCGCTGTTAAAGCGCAATGCGCTTTAAGGAGAATTTGGGGATTAGTGAATTCGGAAATTTGGCCGTCTGTGAAGCCTGATAAATTTCCGAATTCACTAATCCCCCAATTAAAAACATTATTCTTTTACTACTTCTACGTTTGCCACCAGCTTCACTTCGTCGCTTACCACCACACCACCGGCTTCGGTTACTGCATTCCATTGCAGCCCGTATTCAAGCCGCTTGATTTTTCCGGTAAGCTCAAAGCCGGCTACAGTACGACCATACATATCCGTTTGAACGCCGCCAAATTCTACGCTCATCGTAATCGGCCTGGTAGTGCCCCGGATGGTAAGGTTACCCTGCAACTCATAATCGTCGCCCTTCTTGCTGAAGGAAGTGGATTCAAATTTCAATTGGGGGTGATTAGCCGCGTCAAAGAAATCGGCTGATTTCAGGTGGCCGTCTCTTTGTTCATTGCCGGTACTAATGCTGTCGATATCCGCCGTGAAGCTGATCCTGGCATCAGAGAAATCTTCATTCTCGCTTTCGATCTTTCCATCAAATTGATTGAATTTGCCGGAAACGGTAGAGATCACCAGGTGCTTTACTTTAAAGCCGATCTCTGTGTGCATGGGGTCAATTGTCCAGATTGCCATAGTATTTCAGTTTTAGGTTGAGAGTTTAACGTTTAAACATTGATTGATTTCTGATAATACCACAAAATTAATGTTTAAACATTGAATAACCCAAATTTCTTCTGTTAATAATTACCCAATCAAATTAAAAGCTTGATAATGAGTACTATACTAGTGGCTGGCCCAAAGGCCAGGCCCGACCCCTTTTTAGGTTGGTATAAATCTTAGTCATGGGGCCTGTTTAAGAATTGAAGCAGCGGCTGCAGGGCTTCAAATGCTTTTAAGGTCTTTTTCAGCAGTTGCGGACTGGTTAACTCTTCATCACTAATGGAGAGGGAAGCGATATAGCTTTTGTATTTGAGGTATTCCGCTGCGGGATTATCCGTTTCATAACCTTTGGGAACGCGTACCAGTTTGTACTCAGGGTCGTCTGCAAGGCCTCCATAAACGGATCGGAAACTGCGGGATTGAATAATCGATTTGAACTCATCGAGGTTGTAATCCACTTCCTGGCGAATTCTTCCCAATACGTCGGCAGGGGGCATCCAAATGCCACCACCGGTAAAGCTGCCGCCCGGTTCCAGGTGGAAATAATAGCCCGCACTATGCACGGCCTGCTTTCCACCCATATTGATGCTGGCGCCAAAATTAGTTTTGTAAGGCGACTTGTCTTTTGAAAACCGAACATCGCGGTTGATGCGAAACATGCAGCCCTTTGCCAGCAGATTACGAATGCCCGGATCCTTTTTCCCGTGCGTGTCGATCAATTGCTGAATAAATCGCGCAAAATCTTCGCGTGCTGCTTCGTAGTCGCTTCGGTGGGCATCGAACCAGGGCTTATTGTTATTTTTCCTGAGCTGTCTGAGGAATTTGAGAGTGGATGAATTAAGCATTGTCTGGTTTAGGGTTTATGGTTTAAGGTTTAATTCGGGGTTTGAATTTACTATTTGTAGGTTGAAACTGTAATTCACATTTTAAACCTTAAACGCTCAACTTCAAACCAGTATTCAATCGACCATCTTCACAAGTTCCAGAAATTCCGCTTCATTTAATATCTTAACAGAACTGATTTTTTTTGCTTTTTCCAGTTTGCTGCCGGCGTCATCCCCAACAACAAGATAATTCAGTTTGGCGCTTACGCCATTCAGTATTTTTCCACCCTTTGCTTCGGCCATGGCTTCGGCCTCACTGCGTTTCAGAGTGGGCAATGTGCCGGTGAAGAGAAAGGTTTGTCCGGCCAACCCGCCGGCTTCCACTTTATCTTTTTTTACATTGCGCAATTGCAGACCCAGGGATTCCAGTTCATCCAGCATTTGCAGGTTTTGTGGATTGCTGAAAAAATGATGAATGCTGGAAGCTACTTTGGTACCTACATCTTCCAGTTCCATTAATTGCTCCACGGTGTAGCCGGCAAACTCTTTCAGGTGGCTTACTTTCTGCGCCAGGGTTTTAGCGGTGGTTTCGCCTACAAAGCGAATCCCCAGTCCAAATATCAGGCGGTGGAGAGGTTGTGATTTGGAAGCTTCTATGGCATTACGCAGGTTGTCGATGCTTTTGGCGCCAAACCCTTCCATCCTGCCAATTTGATCAAAGTCGAGTTTGTAGATACCCGGAATATCTTTTAGCAAGCCAAGTCCAAAGAATTTCCGCACATTGGCTTCACCAAAGCCACGGATATCCAGCGCATCCTTACTGGTAAAATGGATCATGCGTTCCACTACCTGCGCGGGGCAGTCAATATTGATACAACGCCAGACAGCTTCTTCGGGTTCTTTAAATAGCTCGCTATTGCATTCAGGGCAATGTTTGGGGAAATGTATTTTCTTTTCTTCGCCTGTTCGCAGATCAGCCTGCGACTTAACGATATAGGGGATCACGTCTCCGGCCCGTTCCACCAGCACAGTGTCGCCGATCATCAAATCTTTTTCGCGTATTACTTCTTCGTTGAAAAGTGAAATGGAAGAAACGGTGACGCCGCCAATCGGCACGGGTTGGATCTTGGCAACGGGAGTAATAGAGCCTGTGCGCCCCACCTGAAACTCCACAATCAGCAACTTGCTGGTCGCCTGCCTTGCCTTAAACTTGAAGGCGATGGCCCAGCGGGGATGGTGCGATGTCATGCCCATGCGATCTTGCAGATTCAGGTCGTTTACCTTGATCACCATTCCATCGATTTCATAAGGCAGATCGTCGCGGGTTTTTTCAAATTCCAGGCAATAGTCGATAACGGCCTGTATACCTTTGAAAACGCGTTTTTCTTTTTGAGGGCTTCGGAATCCCAGGTTCCAGAGGAGCTCCAGTGATCCGGCGTGTGAGCTCAGCTCCGGGGGCATAGGTTTCCCCTCCATCAGATTTACATAGCTGATATGGTACACAAATGCCTCGAGATTGCGGCGGGCTACTTCAGTACTGTCTTTGATGCGAAGTGTGCCGGATGCGGCATTGCGTGGGTTGGCCAGCGGTGGCAGGCCCTGCTCCATCAATTGCTGGTTGTATTGGGCAAAATTGCTTTTATTGATCAGCACTTCACCGCGGATTTCTACTGTTTGCAGCCCATACTTTGAAAATGAAGCGGAGAGGGGAACCGACCGGATCTGGCGGATATTGGGCGTGATATCGTCTCCTTCCACGCCATCGCCGCGGGTAGCGCCGCGAACCAGCAAATTATCTTCATAGATCAAGGAGATGCTGCCACCGTCGAATTTAGGTTCTACACAGTATTCAATCTCTTTTTCACCGGAGAGGTCGCGCGCTTTGCGGTCAAAATCGAGCAGGTCGTCTGCATTGTAAGAGTTGTCGAGCGAAAGCATCGGCACCAGGTGTGCGGCCGCAGGAAAATCTTTGGTGAGACCTTTGGCCACACGCTGGGTGGGTGAATCGGCCGTAACCAGCGAAGGCTCGCTTGCCTCCATCTTTTCAAGGGCTTTATAGAGTTGGTCGTATTCGCCATCGGAGATGAGCGGGTCGTTGAGGATATAGTAGCGATATTCGTGAAAGCGGAGTGCTTCGCGCAAACCTTCGATCTGATTGGCTGAGATTTTTCCATCCTTTATGGCGCTCAGCAGTTGGAGCGTGGATTGCTGGATAGACTTAGTTAACTCGTTAGTGTACATGGGTTTTTGGTTAGGGGGGTAAAGTTAATTAGGTTTTCGAGATTCATAGGGCTGGCGCCCTATGTTGGGGGATGCCGCCCCTTCGGGGCTTTAGGGGGCTGACGCCCATTTGTTATGGTCATAGGGCTGGCGCCCTATGTTGGGGGATGTCGCCCCTTCGGGGCTTTTGGGGGCTGGCGCCCTATGTTGGGGGATGCCGCCCCTTCGGGGCTTTAGGGGGCTGGCGCCTATGTGTATGATGTTCGATCGAAAGTATAAGCCCCGAAGGGGCGAAATACGTTGGCGATGGGCGTAGCCCATCGAGAATGAATCACACACGAATTGCATCTCGCACGAATCACACACGAATTGCATCTCGCGCGAATCCACACACGCGAATTCCATCTCGCATGAGTCACACGTGAATTCCATCTCGCGCGAATGACACACGAGTTGCATCTCGCGCGAATCCACGCACGCGAATTGCATCTCGTGCGAATCCACACACGCGAATTGCATCTCGCGCGAATCACACACGAATTGCATCTTGCGTGAATCCACGCACGAATTGCATCTCACGCGAATTACACACGAATTCAATCTCGCGCGAATCCACACACGCGAATTCCATCTCGCGCGAATCCACACACGCGAATTGCATCTCGCGCGAATCACACGCGAATTTCATCTCGCGGGAATCCACGCACGAATTCCATCTCGCATGAGCAATAGGCGAATTATTGGCCTTGGGAAAAAAACGTCACTTTTCGTGAAAAATACATCCTCGTTTTGGCTCGAATCGAAGCCCATTGAAATTATTTTGCTGGATATCGAAAACGACATGGGACAATCATTCGTAAAAAACTATTTACACCTGGTATTCAGTACCAAATACAGGCAGCCTCTGATTCACCCACCTGTAGAAGAGGAACTTCATTCTTATTTGGGTGGAATCTGCAATGAACTCGGCTGCCCCACACTGAAAGTGGGCGGCTGGGTTGATCATGTGCATATACTCTGTTTGCTGTCGAAAAATATCGCTCTAAAGACCTTACTCGAAAAGCTTAAGGCCAACTCCTCGAAATGGATAAAATCAAAAGGCAAGGAGTACGAAAATTTTTACTGGCAGGATGGCTACGCGGCATTTTCGGTAAATCCGGCAGAGGTTGATGTGGTCATACGCTATATCGAAAATCAACATCAACATCATCGCCAAAAGAATTTTAAAAAGGAGCTTATTGGCCTCCTTGAAAAGTATAATATGGAGTATGATGAGCGATATATGTGGGATTAAGAACTCTCATAGGGCTGGCGCCCTATGGGGACGTATGTCGCCCCTTCGGGGCTTTAGGGGCTGACGCCCATTTGTTATGGTCATGGGGCTGGCGCCCTATGTTGGGGGATGCCGCCCCTTCGGGGCTTTAGGGGCTGACGCCCATGTGTTATGGTCATAGGGCTGGCGCCCTATGTTGGGGGATGCCGCCCCTTCGGGGCTTTAGGGGCTTTCGCCCATGTGTTATGGTCATGGGGCTGGCGCCCTATGTGTATGGTGTTCAAACTAAAGCATAAGCCCCGAAGGGGCGACATATATCTGCGATGGGCGAAGCCCATCGCGAAAATCGCGAAAGGCGAACTTGGAATCAGGCTATTAAAGGGCTACTATCTTTTCTATAATTTTAATGTGTAGTTAATACATATTTCCTATCTTCGGAATCTAATTGCCAAAATTTAGCGCTATGATGAGACGATTGCTTGCAGCCTCCCTCGCTGTATTTTCCGGCCTTTCCCTGCACGCGCAACTGCTGACATGGACGCCCAACTTCGCACAGGAAAATGATAATATCACCATCACGGTGGATGCTACCAAAGGCAACCAGGGCTTATTGGGTTTTACCGGCAACGTATATGTTCATATTGGCCTGATCACTTCGCTCAGTACCAGCAATAGCGACTGGAAATATGCTCCTTTTACCTGGGCTACCACTCCAACCCAGGCACAGGCTGTGGCTGCCGGAAGCAACAAATGGTCCTATACGATCAATAATATCCGCAACTTCTTCAATGTGGCCAATGCTTCGGAGGAAATTCGTGCCATCGCCATCCTGTTTCGCGATGCTGCCGGCAACCTGGTTCAACGCAATGGCAACGGCTCGGATATGTTTGTGCCTGTGTACGACAATGGCCTGCATATTCGCTTTACCAAACCCCCAATGCAACCCTATTTCGATCCCATACCTGAGCCCATAAATATTACCAGTCCGGGCCAGGCAATTGATATAGAAGGCATAGCCAGCGTTGTGACCACAGACATGCATGTTTATTACAATGGCAATCCCATTCATTCCGTGTTTGGCGCCTCCAGCATATCCATTTCTCATATGGTGCCTGCTCCCGGTAACCAGGAAATTGTTCTCGTTGCTAATGCGGGTGCTGAAACCAGACGTGATACCATCAACTTTTTTGTGGCTGGTTCCGTCAACACAGCCCCGCTGCCCGCTGGCGTTCGCGACGGCATCAACTACCTTGCTGGTAATACATCCGCAATACTGGTGCTACACGCCCCGGGTAAAAGCCGCGTAAATATTATTGGCGAATTTCCGGGAAGCAACTGGGCCGAACAGTCGGCCTATCAAATGAATAAAACCCCCGATGGGGAACGCTGGTGGCTACAGGTCAATGGCCTCACACCGGGAGTTGAGTATGCCTATCAATATCTTGTTGATGGCAACCTGAGAATTGCGGACCCTTACGCTGAAAAGATCCTGGATCCATTCAACAACAACGACCAGTTTATCAGCGACGCCACCTATCCCGGCTTACGCGACTATCCCGCCGGCCAAAGCGGCATCGTGAGCCTGCTGCAAACCAATGCACCGGCTTATAACTGGCAAAATACCAATTATACCAGGCCCGATAAGCGTAACCTCTTTATCTATGAAATGTTGTTGCGCGATTTTGTGGATGCCCACGACTGGAATACCCTGCGCGATACTATCTCCTACCTGAAGCGAATGGGCGTGAACGCTATCGAACTTATGCCCTTCAACGAGTTTGAAGGCAACGAGAGCTGGGGCTATAATCCCTCCTTTTATTTCGCACCCGATAAATACTATGGTCCGCGCAATACCCTCAAAGCCTTTATCGACGAGTGTCATGGCCAGGGAATTGCCGTAATTATGGATATCGCACTGAACCATAGCTTCGGCCTTTCTCCCATGGTGCAATTGTATTGGGATGCGGCCAATAACCGGCCCGCGGCCAATAATCCCTGGTATAATCCCACACCGCGCCATGCATTCAATGTCGGATTCGACATGAACCACGAAAGCCCGGCCACCAATTATTTCTTCAGCAGGGTAGTGGAACACTGGTTAAAAGAATACAAGCTGGATGGATTTCGCTTCGACTTATCCAAAGGGTATACCCAGGTAAACACCTGCGATGCCAATGGCAACAACTGCAATGTGGGTACCTGGGGCAACTATGATGCGAGCCGGGTCGCCATCTGGAAGAAATATTATGATACCCTGATGCTGAAATCACCAGGGTCGTACGTAATACTGGAGCATTTTGGAGCCAACAATGAGGAACAGGAACTGTCTAATTATGGGATGATGTTCTGGGGCAATTTGCACTACAATTTTGAAGAGGCGGCCAAGGGCGTCATCGCCAATTCCAATTTTGAGGGTGGCCTGCATACCGTTCGTAACTGGAATAATCCGCACCTGATTACCTATATGGAAAGCCATGATGAAGAACGGATAGCTTTCACCAATATAAATTATGGTCTAAGCGCTGGCAACTACAATACGCGCGATACCACTACATCTTTGAAAAGGCTGGAACTGAATGCGGCTTTCCTGCTGGGCATGCCCGGACCTAAAATGATCTGGCAGTTTGGTGAACTGGGCTATGATTTCCCCATCAACTATTGCCCCAACGGCACCATCAACAACGATTGTCGCACAGCCAACAAACCCATACGCTGGGATTATCGGCAGCAGGCCCGTCGGCAGTCGCTCTATAATGTGTACAGCCAAATGGGGAGGTTGCGGGCGCATGGCTGGTACAGGGATGTATTTGTCGCCAACAATATCACCATCGAACGAAGCCTGGCTGGTGCCATGAAATGGATGAAACTTCGATCGGCTGGTGACAGTTCCATGCTTTGCATCATCGGCAATTTCGACCTCACGCCGCAGGCCGTTAGCTTTAGCTTCCCGGCAGCGGGGAACTGGTTCGATTACCTGGGCAATACGGTGTTTAGCGCTACGGCTGGCCCTACCACCATTAGCCTGGCACCGGGCGAATTTCGGATATACCTGAACCGGAACGTGAACAATATCACCGTAACCCCCGTGTTTGATGTAGATGTTCCGGCCAATACCCTGCTGGCGGCTACCTATCCCAACCCGGCAGTAGGCTCTACCATCCTGGAGTTAAATATTCCACAGGCTAACCGCACAGATATTTCCCTGCTCGATATGAACGGACGACAGATTGAGGTACTGCATACGGCCAGCCTGCAACGGGGAAACCACCTGATCCCGATCGGAAATAAGCTGGGCAAACTGCCATCCGGTTTATATTTGCTCCGCATCGTATCCGGACGGGAATCACGAACACTTAAACTCATTATACCCTGATTATGAGTAATGAAATTGTAAAGACGGGCTACCTGAAGACGGCCGAGATTGAAAAAATCAGCCACCAGGAGTATTTTAATATTGCCATATCGGTTGACTGTGTCATTTTCAGCTACCACGAAAAGGAACTGAAAGTGCTGGTTATTAAATCGGATCTTGAAGAGTTTTCCGGCTTATACTCCTTGCTGGGCGACCTGGTGCGACCCGATGAAGACCTGGACGCCGCCTCCTACCGCATTCTGCGTGACAGAACCGGTATGGATGATGTGTACCTGGAGCAGGTGCATACATTCGGCGCGATCGACCGTCACCCCTCGGGCCGCGTAATCACCACTGCTTATTATTCGCTGATCGATGCCAAGCACCAAAAGCTACGGCTTACCCATAATGATCTGCAATGGTTGCCTGTGAAAAAGCTTAAGACGATGGCCTTTGACCATAAGCTGATTTTGGACACTTGTCTTGCACGACTACGGGAGCAGGTAATGGAACATCCCGTGATTTTCAATTTGTTACCTGAAAAATTTTCTTTACGCGAGCTGCAGGAGCTTTATGAAGCCATCCTGCTGGTGGAACTGGACCGGCGCAATTTCCGCAAGAAGATCGCTATCAAAGACTGGCTGGTCGACCTGAATGAAATGGAAGAGGATGTACCGCACCGGCCCGGTAAGCTGTATAAGCTGAAGCCGGAATTCAAACGAAAATCGGCCCGGAAAAAAATGGGTGGGCCACGAGCCGCTGTAGCCTGAAACAAGCTCCGGCAATACTTTTTTGACAAAATTGAATTTTGTTCGGAAATAAAAATGTATTAACATTGTGTGCTTAATACACATTGTTAGAAACCAAACACTGATTGCTTAACTCTTAACGATTGCTTATGTCGCGCAAAAACATGCAGAAAGCATGCGTCCTGGTGACCATGCTATTTCTTTCTCTTGTTTCCTTCTCACAAGACAGGGTGATCACCGGTAAGGTTACGGATCCCAGGGACGGCACTGCGCTGGCCGGGGTAACAGTAGCCGCTAAGGGTACCAATACTGGCACACAAACGGATGCCAATGGTACTTTTCGCATTTCCGTTGGTCCCAATGTTACAACCCTTGTCATCACTTCGGTGGGTTATATGGTCCAGGAAGTGGATATCCAGGGAAAATCATCCGTGGATATTGCCTTGCAGGTCAATAACGAAGCATTGGGCGAAGTGGTAGTAATTGCCTACGGTACACGTAAAAGAGGAGACCTTACCGGTGCAGTTACTTCTGTTTCAGCCAAAGATTTTCAACAAGGTAATATTCCTTCATCCGAGCAATTGCTGCAGGGCAAGGTAGCCGGCTTACAAATCACTTCAGGTGGTGGTAGTGCCGGTGGCGGAAGCCGTATCCGTATCCGTGGAGGCGCCTCTTTGAATGCCAGCAACGATCCGCTGATTGTGATCGATGGCGTACCGGTGGAAAGCAATGGTATTGCCGGCAGCGGCAACCTCCTCAATACCATCAACCCTGACGATATTGAGTCGATGAGCGTGCTGAAAGATGCGGCCGCTACGGCCCTTTATGGATCACGCGCATCCAATGGCGTCATTATTATTACTTCCAAGAAAGGCACCCGCGGAAAGCCGCGCTTCAACTATAATTCACAACTGGCCGCCAGTGTGATCGGCAAAAAAGTAGACGTGCTTACGGCCGATGAAATTCGCAAAGTAATTACTGAAGACGCTATTGCTACCGGCAACAATACCTACGTAAACCTGCTGGGTGATGCCAATACCGACTGGCAGGATCAAATATATCAAACGGCCATCACCAATAATCATAACCTGAGCATCAGTGGTTCGGCTGCCAATATGCCCTATCGGGTTTCTGTTGGTTACCTGAGTCAGGAAGGAATCCTGAAAACTGATAAATTCAATCGGTATAGTGCCGGTGTGAATCTTTCTCCCAAATTTTTTGATGAACACCTAAGCGTTAACCTCAACCTGAAGGCGAGCCAGACAGAAAATCAATTTGCCGATGGAGGTGCCATTGGTTCCGCTGTTGCTTTCGACCCCACACAGCCGGTAAATGGCAGCAAGTATGGTGGTTATTATGAGTGGCTGCAACAGGATGGCACGGCCATCAACCTTTCTACCCGCAACCCGGTGGCCCTGCTAATGTTGCGCGACAATACCAGTCGAGTTCGCCGCCTGATTGGAAATGTGCAATTAGATTATAAACTGCATTTCTTCCCCGACCTCCACATCCAGGCTAACCTGGGTATGGATAATAGCTGGGGCCGTGGCAACGATAATATAGATTCCAATTCCGCTACCAACTGGCGTACAGGTGGACGCCGGGTATTCTATAAGCAGGGAAAAGAGAACTGGTTGGCTGATGTGTCTCTCTTCTATGAAAAAGAGATCAAGAGCATTCGGACCAAGATGAGCGCATTGGTAACACATAGTTTCCAGGATTTCATTACCAATGTTTACAATTATCCGGCATTCAGTTATCGCGCCATTGCAGATCCAAACAACCCTCAGAAGCGTGATACCATTGCCGGATCGGAACCGGTTTTCCCTACCGATAAACCGCAGTATCGTCTTGAATCCTATTTTGGTCGCCTAAACTTCACCATCGATAACAAATACATCATCGACGCCTCTTTGCGTAGAGATGCCAGCTCGAAGTTTTCGCCAGACACACGCGTGGGTTATTTCCCTGCGGTGGCCGTAGCCTGGAAATTGAAGGACGATTTCTTCCGCAATTCACGCGTATTGTCTGATCTGAAACTCCGCGGAAGCTGGGGTATCACAGGTCAGCAGGATGGCATTGCCTATTATTCTTATTTGCCCCGTTATTCTCAAAGCACCATATCGGCGCAGTATATGTTTGGCGATTCCTATTTCTATTTTCTGCGCCCTTCCGCTTACGATGCAAACATCAAGTGGGAAACCACTACAACCATCAACCTGGGTCTCGACTTCAGTTTCTTCAATGGCCGTATCAGTGGTTCGGTGGATGCATACCAAAAGAAAACCAAGGACCTGCTGAGCGTGATTCCGGTAGCTCCAGGCTCCAATTTCGATATCACCCTGCTCACCAACGTGGGTAATATGGAAAATAAGGGTATTGAATTTGTGCTGAATACTACTCCCGTTCGCACAGAACGCGTGACATGGGATTTCGGATTCAATGTAACATATAATCAAAATGAAATTACGAACCTCCTGAAGCAACAGGATCCCAGTTTTACGGGAATTGATGTGAGTGGTATTGCCGGCGGCACAGGTAATAATATTGGTAAGTTTACCGTGGGTTATGCACCTTACACTTATTTTGTGTACAAGCAGGTATATGATGCTGAATCGGGTCGCCCCATTGAAGGTTTATACGAAGACCTCAACCGCGATGGCAGGCTCGATGACAATGACCGCTACCTCTACAAGAAGCCCGCACCGGACGTAATGCTGGGTATCAATACCCAGGTAACATTCGATCGTTGGAGTATTGGTTTGGCCGGTCACGGTCTCTTTGGTAATTACCTGTACAATAACTTCCATTCTAATAATGGGGTATTGCGTGCCATCAAAAACCCGATCAACTTCATCGGCAACGCGTCGAGAGATTATTACAGTAATACACAGTTCAACAATAACCAGTATCTCTCAGACTATTATATTGAGAACGCTTCATTCTTCCGACTGGATAATATCAATCTGGGATTCAACGCCGGCAAAGTGCTGGGTTCTGGTACCAATCTGCGGGTAAGCGCCAACGCGCAAAACGTGTTTGTAATTACCAAGTACAGAGGCCTTGATCCGGAGAATGCGGGAGATGCCGGTGTTGACAACAACATCTACCCCCGTCCTCGTGTTTTCACACTTGGATTGAATCTCGATTTTTAACTGAATTAAACGATTGATGATATGAAAAGAAGTATGCACATAAAAATCGTTGGCGGCCTCCTGGTATTGCTTACACTGGCATCCTGTGCCAAGAAGCTGGACCTGTTTCCGCAAAACGACCTTACGCCGGAAAAAACATTTTCGACTCCGGAGGGATACAAAGCCGTATTGGCCAAGATTTACGGCACCCTTTCCATTACCGGTAACCAGGGCCCGGCGGGTCAGCCTGATATTGGCGGCGGCCTCGACGAAGGTTCCCAGGTGGCTTTTATCCGCATGTTGTTCAATTGCCAGGAGTTGCCTACTGATGAAGCGGTTGTGGCCTGGAACGATCAGACCATCCAGGACTTTCATAACCTGCGCTGGACATCGTCGGATCCCTTTCTCCGTGGTATCTATGCCCGTCCGATCTATAATATAACATTGATTAATGAATACCTCCGTGAAGCTACCGACGGAAAGTTGGCCGAACGTGGTATTAGTGGTGCAGATGCAGATGAAATCAAAAAATCAACAGCCGAAGCCCGCTGGTTGCGTGCTTTCAATTATTGGGTGATGATGGATCTGTTTGGCAAGTCAACCTTTATCACGGAAGAAAACCTGGTAGGTACCGCTCTCCCGGATGAAATAAGCCGCGCCGATCTCTTCAACTATATCGAAACAGAACTGCTGGCAATAGAATCGGAATTGGGTGCGCCCCGCACCGCGGAATATGGTCGTGTGGACCAGGGCGCTGCCTGGGCATTGCTGGCAAGGATTTATCTGAACGCCGGCGTGTACACGGGTACCGCACGTTATACCGAAGCCGTCACCTATTCCAAAAAGGTAATTGATGCCGGATACCAATTGCAGCCCAGTTATGGCCGCTTGTTTATGGCCGATAACGACCAAATGGCCGGAGAGTTCATGTTTGCCATCAATTGCGATGGACGTCGTACACAGGCTTATGGTAATACCACTTTCTTTGTACATGCCGCTGCCGGTGATGATCATAATGATTTTGGTGTAGGTGGTGGCTGGTATGGTTATCGGGCCACTAAAGGCCTGGCGGATTTGTTCACCGATCTCTCCGGTAGTTCCGACAGCAGGGCGATGTTTACCACTTCAGCCTTTGGTACCAGTCCTGCGCAAATCACCATCAACGATGTAACGAATTTTAATAATGGATTGCATGTGGCCAAGTATCGCAATGTGCGCTCGGATGGCGGTCCCACTTCGGATCCCAACCGCGAGTTTTCCGACGTGGATTTCCCTGTTTTTCGTTTGCCTGAAATGTACCTGATTTATGCGGAAGCGGTGTTGCGTGGTGGAGGTGGAGGCGATTTGGCCACCGCAACCAACTATATCAACCTGATGCGTCAGCGTGCTTATGGCGACAATAGCGGAAACATTAGCCAGGCCGACCTTGACCTCCAGTTTGTGTTGGATGAAAGAGGAAGGGAATTGTATTGGGAAGGACATCGTCGTACCGATCTGGTTCGCTATAATCTGCTTACGACCGGAACCTATCTATGGCCCTGGAAGGGTGGAGTAGCTTCCGGCACTGCCGTGGATGATCGCTACAATATTTTCCCAATTCCTGCGGCCAACCTGACAGCGAATCCCAAACTTACACAGAACGAGGATTATTAATCATCGAAAAATAATCGATATGAAAAGAATTGCCATTTTACTAACCGCCTTCCTTGGCATCCTCTTCAGCGCCTGCGAAAAGGATGAGAACAAAGTATTTTTCGAAGGAGGTACGGAGCCCGTCTTAACATCTTCAGCCAGCACCATCAGCCTGAGCTTTGCGGCCGAGGCCGAAGAGCTGATGCGACTCAATTGGACCAATCCCAACTATAGCTTTAATACCGGCGTTAGCTCGCAGGATGTTAACTATGTTGTTGAAATTGATGTTGCCGGCGCTAATTTCAAAAGCCCCAACAAACAGTCGGTTTCCATAAGCCGTGAACTGACAGTAGCATTTACCGTGGGCCAGTTCAACGACTACCTGCTCAACCAGTTATTGTTGCAGCCGGGTGTTTCCCGCGACATAGAGATCCGCGTAGTCGCCAGCCTGGGTAACCTGGGCGCCGGAAGCCTTGCATCCAACACGCTTACTTATTCAGTTACACCGTATGCCATTCCTCCCAAGGTAACGCCGCCTGCTACCGGAGCCCTCTATATTACGGGTAGCGCCACCCCAGCCAACTGGATGGGCGGTGGTGATCCGGAAGTGCCGGCGCAGAAGTTTACCAAACTCAGCGATACCGTTTTTGAACTGGCGAATATTAACCTTACGGGTGGAGGCTCTTTTCTATTCGTGCCCGCGTATGGTAACTGGAACGCCAAATATGGCTATATCGGCGCCAACAACGGTAACAATGTGAATGGAGATGATTTCAAGGCCGAAGGCGGTGATATGCTGGCACCTGCGGCATCAGGCGCTTACAAGATTACGGTGGATTTCCAGCGTGGCAAGTTTACCGTAACCAAACTCTAAACCCTTAAAGCAACCAAACATGCGCACAATCACAAAACTAACGATGCTGATGGGAGCCCTGGTGCTGGGGTTCACGGCCTGCCAGAAAGTGGAGGACCTCCCTTTCTATAAGGAAGGCAATTCGGTTACCCTTACTGCCAGCTCTACTAATGTGACACCCGGACCCGGTGATTCATTAAATACAGTGATCAGTTTTAGCTGGACCGATCCCAACTATGCAACCGACACTACAAATTGGAAATTTATCCTCGAAATAGATTCTACCGGTCGCAATTTCGTCAAAGCCTTTACACGCACCGTGCTGGGGGCTAATGAAGTTGCGCTCACGGGTAAAGAACTAAACGCGGCTTTGCTGAATTATGGTTTCAACCTGGGCGAAGCTTATGAAATGGATGTGCGGGTAATTTCATCCTACGCCAATAACAATGAGCGCTACACGTCCAATACCGTAAAGATTTCGGTTACGCCTTACAACGATCCATCGGTATTAACCAGCGATGCCAGCAGTGTAAGCCTGAGCCTGGCTAATGCGGCTCAGCGCGCTTTGACTTTCAGTTGGACGCCTTCCTTTAATGGCTACAGCGGCAACGTAAGTTATGTACTGCAATACGACTCGGCTACCCGCAATTTCAGCAGCCTGAAAGAAGTGGACCTCGGTACCAATATTTTCAGCCGCAATATGACCCACGAAGAAGTGAATAATTCCGCCATCGAAGTGGGAATTCCCATGGGAAATAGCGGTTCTGTAGAGTATCGCCTGAAAGCTACCACTGCCCAGGGGGCTGTTTCATACAGTAGCGCAACTACCGTAGCCATTCAGTCTTACGTTTCCATTCTGCGTTTCTACCTTCCGGGTAGTTACCAGGCCGCAACCGGCCAGGGCAACGACTGGTCGCCCGAAACGGCACCAGAACTGATCCGTGATCTTCGTCCGGGCTTGCTCAACAACATGTACTATATATATATCTGGCTACCTGCCGGTGCACAGTTCAAAGTAACACAGGGTCGCAGTTGGGATGTGAACTATGGTGGCACGGGTGGCAACCTGCAGCAGAATAGCCCCGACAATTTCAGTGTGGCTTCCGCGGGCTATTACCGCATCAGTATTGACCGCAACGCCATGCGATACGATATCCGTGAAGGCCGTATGGGCTTTGTGGGTGGCGCTACCGGAGCCGGATGGACCCCACCCAACGTATTCCCCAATTACCGTAAAGGGTTGGCAGCAACAAATCTCTTTGTGGGTTTAACAGACCTGAATACCGATCAGTGGAAATTGATTGATAACGACGCCTGGAACGATGGCAGCAATTCGGTAGGTGAAACCCGCAGTTATGGAACGGGTGGCGGAAGTGGCAGCACCCTTGAAATAAATGGGCCGAACAACTTCGTGGCACCGCCATCAGCAGGTCGCTACCGGGTAATCTGGGATGGTCGTAACGTAGATAACGTGAGATATGAAATGAGTCCCGCCACCGAGATGCGCCTCGTTGGAAATGGTATTGATGAGCCGGGTGTGAATGACTGGAGTCCAGAAACCTCACCACAACTGACCTACCAGGGTTTTGGTGTATGGACAATTACCGTCAATCTCAAAGCCGACAGGGAAATCAAATTCCTGGCTGGTAATGCATGGGGCGCATTCGACTATGAAGATCGCAGCAGCGGCAGTAATGCCGTAGGCAGCAACCGTGGTATCGGCTGGGACGGAGGTGATAACTTTAAAACACCCGCTGTAGCTGGCACCTATACCATTACGCTGGATGAGTATACGCAGACGATGAGAATTGATTAGGAATCGTGAGGCGTGAGGCGTGAGTCGTGAGATAGGGGCTTTGCATTGCGTTCTTTGCGAATTCTTTGCGTTCGTTGCGGTAGAACTTTCAATACTTTGAAGATGCTTACAATCAAAGAGGTTTTACCGCAACGAACGCAATTTTTTTTATCTGCCTAATTCGTAGCTACAGGCCATATTTTTTGTAAGCTTTCGACAATTCAACGATTCAACGATTCAACAATTCAACCCTTCAACCCTTCCACGCTTTTCCCTTCCACCAGCCTCACCGGCACCAGCAGTGATCGGGTAAATGTTTTGCCATTCAGGTAATCGATCAACCGGTTTGTGGCCAGCTCGCCCAGGGCGGCGCCGCTGGTTTCCACATAAGTAATAACGGGGTTGTACAATGCCGGAAGAAATCCGTTGCTGATGGCGATGACGGATACCTGACCGGGTATGCTGAGCTGCAGTTCCTGCAGGGCCGACATTGCTCCCATCAGAAGTTCATCACTCATGGCAAAAACGGTATCAAAACCCCGGCTTTTGTACAGCTCTTCAGTTATTTTCCTGGCTTCAATAGTATCCAGGCAATCGTACAAGTGAACTACTATACCCGCTTTCTGCAATACACTGGTAAATGCCTGCTTTCGTTTGCGGGTGATGGACATTTGCGGATTACCAAAGAGGCCCAGCACATTTAGCCGTCCTTTTTCCAATAAATGCTCCGCCGCCATACGGGCGGCAGCTTCATCATCCATACAAACCTTATTGTATTGATCAGCTTCGGGTACCTTGTCGAGAAAAACAATAGGGATTTCGGCTTCTTCCAGCTTGCGGAAGGGCTCTTCCACAGATCCGGGCACTACCGAAATCAATACACCTGCCACCCGGTTGAGCCGGCAAAGCCGCAGGTTTTCGGCTTCGATGGCCGGGTCGTTGCCCGACTGCAGAATCATCAGCGAGTAGCCATTTTCGCGCGCAATTTTTTCTGCGGCCGCAATCACACTTTCATAAAACCAGTTGGATATGCTGGGTACAATCAACCCAAAAATTTTGCTATTCTTGGTGCGCAGACCAATGGCATAAGCATTGGGTTCATATTCCAGTTGATTGGCCAGTTCGCGCACTTTTCGCTTGGTTTCTTCCGCTATATCCGGATGGTCTTTCAATGCGCGGGAAACAGTTGAAACACTCAGTTTTAGCTGCTCCGATATCTGTTTTAATGTCGTTTTCGCCGGCATGACCATTCTTTTTTTAAAAGTTATCCCCCGAAATTATTATCGCAATCGTTTGCGAAAACGATTCAGTCCTAAAGAGCCGTTTCGGGTGATTTTTATAAAGTTCTGAAAAATAACTTTATAGAGAGTTTAAGGTTTAAAGTTTAGGGTTTAGGGGTTGGTCAATAGAAATCAGGAAAAGGTTCAAGGAATCGAGGATCAACGCTTCATTTAAACTTTCAACTCTAAACCTTAAACCAAACAACGCTTCAACAACTGAAACTATCCATAACCTAAACCATTGCTTATGTCAAGTAAACGATTGCTGCAAGTGATCTTGTTTCAGGTTTGCCTGTGTTTTTGCGTACAGGGATTTGCGCAGGAACGTGTGGTAACCGGCAAGGTTACTGATTCCAAAGACGGCACGCCGGTGGTGGGCGCTTCCGTACAGCCCAAAGGTTCGACCACAGGTACGTCCACCGATGCGGAAGGTAATTTCCGTCTCTCTGTTCCGGCTGGCGTGAACACCCTCGTGATTACTTCTGTTGAATTCGAAACCATGGAAGTAGACATTGCCAACAAGATTACTGTGGAAGTTGCTTTAACAGCCCTAACCGGAGGTTTGAGTGAGGTGGTGATCATTGGCTATGGTTCTGCGAAAAAGAAAGATCTGACAGGATCTGTGGTGTCGTTGAAAGCAAAAGACTTTAACCAGGGTGTGGTTAACTCACCCGACCAGTTGTTCCAGAACAAAATACCCGGCCTGGAAGTGACCAATACCAGTGGGCAGCCCGGTGTGGCTACTACCGTGCAGATCCGCGGTAGCTCCTCTATCCGCAGCAGTAACAACCCGCTCTATGTAGTGGATGGAGTACCGCTCGATGGACGTACAGCCCGGCCCAACCTGGGCAATACTTTTGGTTCCACGCCCAATGCCAACCCTCTGCTCTTTATCAATCCTGCCGATATCGCGCAGGTAGATGTGCTGAAAGATGCCTCCTCCGCGGCCATCTACGGTTCCCGCGGCGCCAATGGCGTAATCATGATCACGACCAAGAAAGCCAATGGCGGACCCATGAAAGTAGATGTTGGCGCCAACTGGAGCGCTTTTGCGGGCTATATGAAAAAATTTGAAGTGATGGATGCCGGTGAATACCGCGCAGCCCTTCGCCAGTTTAATCTTCCGACCAGCCTGGATGGCGGCGGGGATGTTGACGCGCTGAAGGAGATCACGAATTCCGATATCTCACAGAACTATAATATCTCCCTGAGCGGTGGCAATGAAACGGGCCGCTATCGTGCTTCCTTCCTGGGTTCGCGAAATCAGGGTTTCATGAAAAAGTCCTTTCTCGACAAATACATTGCTTCCTTTAATGGCGGTGGTAAATTCTTCGACCGTCGTCTTTCCATCGATTTCGGACTGATAGCGGGTAATTTCAGCGAAGACCTTACCAGTGTATCCAATACCGCGGGCTCCACAGGTAATATCATTTCCTCCGCCCTTAGCTGGAACCCTACCCAGCCGCTAAAGGGTAGTAATGGTCTTTATGTATTCCCAACCAATGGTTCAGGTAATCCCCTCGCTTTTAACGATGCCTTCTGGGATGAGAGCAGCGTTGATTTCTTCCTCGGCAATATTTCCGCGGGCTACAAGATCCTCGACAACCTGGAGTATAAATTCCTTTATGGTATCAATAGCCAGAAAGGTAACCGCCAGTTGAGTATCGAAGGTTGGTTGCAGGGCTTTCCCGGTCTTTCCGGACAGGGTCAGGCTGGTGTGTTAAACGCCAATCTCACGTCAAGCCTTTTTACCCATACGCTTAGCTACAATGCGAATCTTTCGAGCAATTTAACCTTGAATGCGGTGGCCGGCTATGAGTACTTCAAAACCGACTTCTCGGGCGATGGTGTTACGGCCAGTGGGTTCAATACTAACCTCAGCCAAACCAATCGCATACCCATTCGCTACACCACCGTAATGCAGAATGCGCTGAACCAGGACCCGGTATTTGGTTTTGCAGACCCCACTGCAGAATTGCAGTCCTATTTCACACGCGGTACCTTCAATTACATGGATCGCTATCTGCTCACGGCCACTTTCCGTGTTGATGGATCCAGCAAGTTTGGCGAGAATAACAAGTATGGCTATTTCCCCGCCGTTGGTGCCAAGTGGGTGCTCAGCAAAGAAAACTTTTTGAGCGGCAGCGGATTCAATGACCTTTCGCTGCGTGCATCCTGGGGCCTCACCGGTAACCAGGAATTTCCTCCCGGCTCTTCGTTGGAACAGTTTAGCCTGAATGCTTATAACAATGCTCCCCAGGTAGTGAATGGTAACCCCAACCTGAAATGGGAAACCACGCAACAGGTCAATTTTGGTGTGGACTTCGCATTTGGACAGGGACGCTATTTTGGTTCAATTGATTATTATAACCGCAATACCAAGGACATTCTTTTCCAAACCAATGCCATTCAACCGGCACCTAATTCCGTTTCTTTCGTGAACCTGCCGGATGCTAACCTGGTGAACTCAGGATTTGAAGTGGCCCTGGGCGCCAATTTGGTGAGCAAGCCCAATCTTACCTGGGATGTGAATGTGAACTACGCTTACAACAAGAATAAGATCAAAAACTTCACCGACCCCAATACCGGGCTACCCCTGTTGGTGCAAACCGGTACCATCAATGGTCAGGGTGTAAGCGGTACATTGGCGCAGGTGCTGGCCAACAACCAAACCGTGAATGTATTCTACCTGAAACCATTCCTGGGTTTTGATGGTAGCGGCAACCAGCAGATAGGACCTGATCCTGCTTTTGCGGGTAACCCCAATCCCACTTCCCTGGCCGGTTTCAGCTCTTCTATCCGCTATAAGAAGTTCACTTTCGATCTCAATATGGGAGGCGCGTTTGGCTATGTTATCTACAACAACACAGCCACATCTGTCACCAACATTTCTGGCCTGGCGCAGGGACGTAATGCCGATAAGGCGGCGGTAGCCAGTGGCGAAGGCGTTTCCAGCGGTGTAGGCGCATCCACCCGCTTTTTGGAAAAAGGCGATTATTTTAAACTCCGTAACCTGACCGTACGTTATGATCTGGGTCGGGTAGGTGAATACATCAACAATGTGACGGTTTATCTCACCGGTACCAACCTTCTGGTGTTTACCAAATTCACAGGTTTTGATCCCGAAGTGAATATCGACAAATCAAGCAACAATTACCCTTCCCGTTCGATAGAGTATGTGCCCTATCCTACGCCAAGAGTGATTACGCTGGGTGTGAATTTTTCACTTTAATTCGACCACAATAAAAAGCTTATCATATGATTGCTACGAAAAAAATAAAAGGATTCGCACTGGGCCTTCTGCTGCTTTCGGCAGGGTGTACCAAGCTGGATGAGAAGCTGAACAGTACCCTCACGATCGATGAGGTGTCGTCCGCATTGGGTGCCCAGGGCGTGGGTCTGTTGCTGGGTGCGGCCTATGCCGACCTGGCGGGCCCTTTTGCTTCGCAGGACCTGATATTTTCCCTGCAGGAAAATACAACGGATGAATCGCTGGTTCCCACTCGCGGTGGTGACTGGGACGATAATGGAGTATGGCGCGTATTGCATGCCCATAACTGGAATGCGGATCATAACCAGATTCTGAACGTATTCAACGCGCTGAACCGTCTCAATTTCGACGCAACCAATGTGCTTGCATTTAATCCCTCAGCCTCGCAAGCTGCAGAGGCCCGCTTCCTTCGTGCTATCGCTTTGTATTACCTGCTGGATCTCTATGGGCAATATCCCATCCGCCAGCCGGGTGAGGATCTGCTGCTGGCCCCCGAAGTGAAATCCGGCGAGGAAGGCATCAACTTCATCATCGATGAGTTGGAAGAAGTGTTGCCTGATATCCCCACCAACAACCCGGTAACCAAAGCTACCCCCGAAGCCGTTCGCTTCCTGCTGATGAAATGCTATCTGCAAAAAGGCGCATTGATCAATCGGGCCAATCCCAGTTTTGCCGCTTCAGATATGCAGCAGGTAATTGCGCTGGGTAATGCCATCATCAACTCGAACAAGTTTGAGCTGGGTTCAAACTATTTCCATGCATTCCGCCACGACAATGGCTCTTCCAAAGAAGGCGTTTTCGTATATCCCAATACGGGTGGCGTAAACGTGAACCATAGCCCGGTGGAAGCCCGCTGGAATATGACCCTTCACTACAATTCTTACACACCCAATAATCCTAACGCCGGTTGGAATGGATTTGCTACCGTGAGCGATTTTTACAGCAGTTTTAATACCAGCGGCAACCCCACCGCCTTTGGCCCCAGCGATACTACTTTTGACCCCCGCCTCGGTGGCCGTGTGCTGAGTGATCTGCAATCCACACAAACCTCCGGTATTCGACCCGGCTTCCTCGTCAACCAGCAGTTTAACGAGAATGGAGTGGCCCTTACGGATAGAAATGGTGCGCCACTGGCCTATCAGCCGACCATCGCTTCCAATATGATTGAAACAGGCACTAACCTGGAAGTGACAGGTATCCGCGTGGTGAAATATGTGCCCGACTATAGTTACTATGGAGGACCTGCCGGCAACGACCTGATGATTTTCCGCTATGCGGATGTGATCCTGATGGTAGCGGAGGCTTTATACCGCACGGGTGATACCGATGAAGCACGAGATATGGTGAATGATCTTCGGAGCGCACGCGGCGCCCCCGATCTGGCCACTATGACCCTGGTTAATGCCTCGGATATCCATGATCCCAATACGCTGCTGGCCGAAAGAGGACGTGAGCTGTATTGGGAAGGTTTCCGCCGCTCGGATCTGATCCGTTTTGGCGTGTACCTCAGCGACTGGCAATACAAACAGGTAAATGATCCGCGCAACCTGGTATTCCCCATTCCCAACCAGGCTTTGGCGGCAAATCCCAACCTGACCCAAAATCCCGGCTACTAGGCAGTTTTGATTTCTCATAAAGGAGTATTTTCTAAAGGCCATTTAGCAAATGGCCTTTATTTTTGTTAGCACCCCACACTATGAAAAAAAGGATTGCTTCATATGGATGGATTGGCCTGCTATTGTTGTTGACAGCATGCACCCAAAAGGAGAAAGCCCTTCCCCTGTTTGAGGAGGTAAAGGATAGCGGCATCCGCTTCAGCAACCTGGTAGAAGACGGCCAGATCGATAACAGCTTTCTGTTCCGCAATTTCTACAATGGAGGAGGCGTGGCCACCGGCGATATTAACAACGACGGCCTGCCCGATGTGTTCCTGAGCGCCAATACCGGTGGCAACAAACTCTTTCTCAACAAAGGCGATTTTAAGTTTGAAGATATCAGCGAAAAAGCCGGCTTCCGACCCGACGACAAATGGTACACCGGAGTTGTTTTCGTCGACATCAATGCCGACGGCTGGCTCGATATCTATGTCTCCAGCTCAGGGAATATGAGCAATGGGAACCGCCGCAACCAGCTTTATATTAATAACCGGGATTTGAGTTTTACTGAGTCGGCTGCCGAATACGGACTTGATATCTCCGCTTACACCACCCAGGTTTCTTTTTTTGACTATGATCTCGATGGGGACCTTGATTGCTTTATGATCAACAACAGCCCCATTCCCGTAAACCAGCTCAATTATGCCAACCTGCGCTCGCTTCCTGAAAAAGAATGGAAGGTGGGGGATTTTCTGAAAGGCGGTGGCGATCACCTGTTTCGGAATGATAATGGCCGCTTCACCGAAGTAACTTATCAGGCGGGTATCCATGGCAGCCTGATCAGTTTTGGATTAGGCGTTTCGGTGGGCGATATCAATCACGACGGCTATCCGGATATTTTTGTATCCAACGATTCCTACGAAAGAGAATACCTGTATATCAACCAGCGCGATGGAACCTTTCGCGATGAGTTTGAAGATTGGGCCGAGCACGCCAGCATGTCGTCGATGGGAGCGGATATCGCCGATATCAACAATGATGGTTATCCTGATATCTTCACCACCGATATGCTGCCCGATGATGATGCACGCCTCAAAACCACGGGCGCATTTGACAATATCGACCTCTACCGCACCAAGGAGCGGGTGGGGTTGCATCGGCAGTTTGTAAAAAATTGCCTGTTTCTCAACAATCGAAACGGGAAATTTCTGGAGATAGCCGACTATGCCGGTGTTTCCGCATCCGACTGGAGCTGGGGGGCCCTGTTCTTTGATGCCGACAACGACGGGTATTCCGATATTTTTGTTTGCAATGGTGTGAACCGGGATGTGATTGATCTCGACTTCATGGAATTCTTCGCCAACGATATCATTCAGAAAATGGTACTCACAGGCAAAAAGGAAAATGTGGAGGAAGTGCTGAAACATATCCCCCGCACCCCACTAAAGAATAAGATGTTTCGAAACAGGGGCGATCTTCGGTTTGATGACGTGGGCGACAACTGGGGCTTTACCACGCCCACGTATTCCAATGGTGCGGCCTATGCCGACCTGGATAATGACGGCGACCTGGATCTGGTGGTGAATAACGAAAATCAGGAAGCTTCCATCTACCGTAACCGGGCACGCGAGCAGAACGGCCATCACTATATCAGCTTTATGCTGCAGGGTAGGGGCATGAATCAGTTTGCCATCGGCAGTAAAATTCATGTATATCGAAATCAGGAAATTCTCTACCGCGAGCTGGTGCCCAGCCGCGGTTTTCAGTCAAGCATGGAATACCGGCAAACCATCGGGTTGGGATCGAACGCGAAAATCGATTCGGTGATGATCACCTGGCCCGATGGTAGGCAGTCAAAATTGTTCAATCCGTCCGTTGATCAAATGCATACCCTGAAACAGGATGACTCCAGGGATGCGCAGAGCAAAGCCGATCAGGTTGAACCCATTTTTCAAACCCGTCCCTTTACTGCTGCTTTGGCACATAAGGAAGATGATTTTGAGGACTTTTATTATGAAAGAAATTTACCGCTGATGCTATCCCGCGAGGGGCCGGCACTGGCCGTGGCAGATGTGAATGGCGATGGACTGGATGATCTGTACCTGGGTGCTGCGGCGGGGCAGGAGGGACAATTATGGCTACAGGCACCGGGCGGGCAATGGCGCTCTTCGCCCCAGGAAGTTTTCAGGCTCTACGCTGATTTGGAAGATGTAGCCGCCTGCTTTTTCGACGTGGATGCTGATGGCGACCAGGACCTGTTTCTGGGCGCCGGTGGCAATAATGTGCCACCCAATAGCCGTGGATTACAACACCGGCTTTACCTCAACGATGGCAATGGAAACTTCAGCATAAGACCGAATAGCTTTCCTAATAACGACGCGAATATTGCTGTGGCTATTGCGCATGATTTTGACGGCGATGGCGATCTCGATCTATTTGTGGGCGGACGAAGCCTGCCCTATGCTTATGGTCAAACCCCGCGGTCTTATCTATTTCAGAACAACGGGCAGGGGGGCTTTAGCGATGTAACGTCCGGTTACAACGAGGCACTTTTGCAACCCGGTATGGTAACCGACGCGATATGGGCAGATGTTTCGGGCGACAATACTAAGGAGCTCGTACTGGTAGGCGACTGGATGAAGCCGCGCATTTTTGGATTTTCCAATGGGAAAGCGCAGGAATGGAACATTCCCTCTTTTGAAAATAAGGAAGGGTTCTGGAGAACAGTGGAAGCGGCGGACCTGGATGCTGACGGCCGTATGGACCTGGTACTGGGTAATATTGGCCGGAATTTTTACCTGCAACCATCACCCGATAAACCCGTAAGGCTATGGATGCTCGACTTTGATGAGAATGGTACGGCCGAACAGTTTATGACCCGGGAAATTGCCGGAAAAGATATGCCCGTATTCCTGAAAAGGGAGATCACTGATCAATTTCCATCGCTGAAAAAGGCCAATTTGAAACATAGCGATTATGCGCCCAAATCCATACAGGAACTGTTTGGTCGCGATGTATTGGATCGTGCCGCGCAAAAATCTTTCTATCATGCCGAATCCATTGTCGCCTACAATAATGGAGATGGCGATTTTGAGATTGTGGCGCTACCCGCCATGGTTCAGTTATCTTCCGTTCATGCAGCGGCAATCGAGGACCTGGATGGGGATCAATTACCTGACCTGGTGATGGGTGGCAACTTTTTTAACCTGACGCCACAGTTTGGCCGTCTCGATGCTTCCTTTGGGCATTGCCTGCTCAACAAGGGGCGTGGTAAATGGGAATGGGTGGAGCCGCTACAATCCGGCATACAAGTGCCGGGTGAAATCAGACATATTCAATCGGTAAAAGCAGGAAATCAAAAACAATGGTTGCTGGCACGCAATGGTCTGGCGCCTGTGTGGCTTCAACAATTTCTCCCTTGAAAAAATGCCAAACACTCCACCATATATTCCTGCAAAACCTGCCCCGTCGAAATCATTCGGCTTTTGCGGCTGCTTATCTGCCATTTTATGCTGCTTTTTACTGGCTTGCCAGGATGCTTCTGTGAAGCCACTTTTTGAAGAAGTTCCCGATTCGGGTGTCGATTTTATCAACCGGGTGGAAGACGAGGCCGATCTGAATAGTTTCCTGTTCCGGAATTTCTACAATGGCGGTGGTGTGGCATTGGGCGATATCGACAATGATGGCCTGCCCGATATTGTGCTAACGGCCAACCTGGGACCTGATAAACTATATCGCAACAAGGGCAACCTCCAGTTTGAAGACATATCAGAAGAAGCCGGTTTACTGGCGGATAGTTCCTGGAGCACGGGAGCGGTAATGGTCGATATCAATGCCGATGGCTGGCTCGATATCTATATCTGCGAATCAGGCCCGCCCGATTATAAGGACCGTAGAAACAGGCTCTATATCAATAATGGCGGCCAGGGCTTTACCGAAAGAGCGGCCGAATTCGGACTCGACTATTCCGGCTATGCCACGCAGGCCAGTTTCTTTGATTATGATCGCGATGGTGATCTCGATTGCCTGATCATCAGTAACAGCCCCCTTCCCTTTAGTTCGCTCAACTATGCCAATCTGCGCGATGCGGAAGCGGATAGTCGACTGGCCACTCAATACAAGGGCGGAGGCAATCACCTGTTTCGTAACGATGCGGGTAAGTTCAGCGAAGTAACCAAAGAAGCCGGCCTGCATACCGGCCCCATCAGTTTTGGCTTGGGAGTATATACCGGCGACCTCAACAACGATGGCTGGCCCGATATTTATGTAGGCAATGATTTCATCGAAAGGGATTATCTCTATATCAACCAGCGCGATGGCAGCTTTGCCGATGAGCTGGAGCTGCGGATGGGCCAGATCAGTATGTCGTCGATGAGCACCGATGTGGCCGATATCAACAACGATGGTTATCCGGAAATATTCACCACCGATATGATTCCCGACGATGATTACCGGCTCAAGACCACCGGCACTTTTGATCATTTTGAACTCTATCAAAGCAAGCTTCGGGCCGGACTCTATCATCAATTTGTGAAAAACTGCCTGCAACTCAACCGGGGCGACGGCTACTTTACCGATATCGCCAACTATAGCGGCGTATATGGCACCGATTGGAGCTGGGGCGCCATCCTCTTTGACGCCGATAATGATGGCGCCAACGACATATTTGTATGCAATGGAATTAACCGCGACCTCGGCGACCTTGACTTCCTCGATTATTTTTCAGGTCCCTTATATCAGCAAATGGCTTCGGGCGGCGAAGCGCAGCGTTTTGATGCATTGCTGAAGCAGATCCCCGTGCAGCCACTTCCCAACCGCATGTTCCGCAACATGGGAGGGCTTCGTTTCGAAGACAGAACGGAAGCCTGGGGTTTCAATAAACCCGGATTCTCCAACAGCGCTGCCTATGCCGACCTCGACAACGATGGTGATGCCGACCTGGTGATCAACCATTCCAACGCAACCGCTTCTGTATATCGCAATAATTCAATGGGTCAGCATACTCTTCGCTTTCGCCTGCGCGATAGTAGTTCGGCCAATACCTACTGCATAGGCGCCAGCATTCGCCTGTATAGGAGCGGTGAACAGCTTTTTCGCGAACTCAGCCCCGTGCGTGGCTTTCAGTCGGCCATGGATAATACCCTGCTATTTGGGTTGGGTGCGAATGCCGGCATTGATTCGGCAGTAATAAACTGGCCCGATGGAAGCCATAGCGTTTTGTTGTCGCCAGCAACAGATACCCTTTATCAGTTATTTAAACCGGTGGACGGGCTGGCTGACGCAGTCCATCATGCAACGGAAATAAGCCCCTTGCTGACGCAGGAAATGGTGGACCTGGGCAGCCACCAGGAAAATGAGTATTGGGATTATTATGCCGAAAGAAATATCCCTGCCCTGCTTTCGCGCGAAGGCCCGGCCTGGGCAATGGCAGACGTGAACGGCGATGCATATACGGATCTGTTTGTGGGTGGCGCACAGGGTCAATCGGCCAGCATCTGGCTGGGTGGTGCCGGTGGGTTCAGCCGGCAATCGTCGGACGTATGGGAATCATTTGCAGACTTTGAAGATGTGACCGCCGTTTTTTTTGATGCAGACGGTGATGGGGATATGGATCTTTATGTGGGGGCCGGAGGTAACAATATTCAACCCGGAAGCCGCCAGTTGCAGCACCGTTTGTATCGCAACAATGGATCGGGGGATTTCGAAATTGCGATGGGCGCCTTCCCCCCCAATAATCTCAATATTGCTGCCGTGCTGGCGCATGACTGGGATAAGGATGGCGACATCGATCTTTTCATCGCTGCGCGCAGTGTGCCTTATCAGTATGGCCGCATTCCGGCCAGCCAGCTTTTGCTCAATGACGGCAAGGGAAATTTTTCGGCCGCCGCCACCACCGTATTTCCGGAGTTGAACCGGCTTGGAATGCTCACCGATGCCCGGGCCGCCGATCTGGATGGGGACGGCCGCACAGAGCTGATAGTAGTGGGTGAATGGATGAGTCCGCGAATCTTCACCTGCAATACGCGGCCATTCCAGTTTACCGAATGGGAAAATACCGGCTTGCAACAAATGAAGGGCGCCTGGCAAAGCATAGAACTGACCGACCTCGACGGGGATGGCCGTACAGACCTGGTGCTGGGCAATATGGGAGAGAATGGTTATCTGCGACCCCGTACGCATGAGCCTGCCAAACTTTGGATCCGTGATTTTGATGGTAATGGAAGCTGGGAGTCTTTTCTCACTAAAACAGTGGCAGGCCGCGATATGCCTGTTTTCCTGAAAAGGGATATAACGGAACAGTTTCCTGCGCTGAAAAAGCAGAATCTGAAAAACAGGGATTATGCGCCCCGGTCACTACAGGATCTCTTTCCCATGGTAGAAGAGATGGAGGGGGATACTCATAGTGTCAACTACGCTCCCTCTATTGTTGCCTACAACAAGGGTGGAAATAGCTTTACCATTCAGGAACTGCCGGTTGAGGCGCAATTGTCGGTAATCCGCAGCATACTGGCCGAGGACCTGAATGATGATGGTATTACAGACCTGGTGCTGGCCGGTAACCAGTTTGGCCTCCCTCCCCAGTTTGGCAAAGCCGATGCTGTTCCCGGCCTGGTGCTGCTGGGAAAGGGCAACCGCCAGTTCCAGGTCTTGAACCGAAAGGAATCGGGCTTGTGGCTACCGGGAGAAACCAGGGCATTGCTGACGCTTAAGTGGAAAGGAAACTTTAAATTGATGGTGATTCGAAATAATCAAAAACACCTTTTATTCCGAAAAACAAAGATGGACCGTTGACCGGCATTATTGAAATATGCGAATAGCACAACCATATCAAAGAGGAACCTTCATACAAAATAGGGCAGGCTGGCTTTTCCTGATGTCCATCGTAATTCTGACAGGATTGGGGGGATGCGATAGCAAGGATAAGCCGGACGAAAAGTATTTTTTTGAATCCCTGGGGCCCGAAAAAACCGGTATCAACTTTCGCAACGACCTTCGTTATTCCGATCAGTTTAATCTTTTCAAATACATCTATTTCTACAATGGCAGCGGGGTAGGCGTAGCCGATTTTAACCGGGATGGCCTTGCTGATATTTTCTTTGGTTCCAACCAGGGACAAAATCAGCTCTACCTCAATAAGGGGGATTTTCAGTTTAAGGAAGTAACAGCAGCGGCCGGAATACCCAACGATGCTGGATGGACCACCGGCATATCGGTGGTAGACATCAATAACGATGGCTGGATGGATCTCTATATCTGCCGGGTAGGGGAATACGAAACCCTCAACAGCCGCAACCAGCTTCTGTTGAATGAAGGTGTTGGTGCCGACAGCATTCCCCGCTTTCGGGAGGCAGCCCGCGAATATGGACTGGATTTTAAGGGATTTAGTACACAAGCCGCCTTTTTCGACTACGACCTGGATGGCGACCTGGATATGTTTTTGCTCAACCACTCCGTACATGAGAACGGCACTTTTCGCCCGCGTAAGGAATTTTTAAATACACAGCATCCCCTTTCGGGCGACCGGCTCTACCGTAATGAGAATGGCCGCTATTTGGACCTAACGGCTGAATCCGGCATACAAAGCTCCGCTATTGGATATGGCCTGGGTATTGCTGTATCCGACATTAATGGCGATGGCTGGCCGGATATTTATATTGGTAACGACTTTCATGAAAATGATTACCTCTACATCAACCAGCAAAATGGACGTTTTCGTGAAATGGCTACAGAATTATTACAACACAGCAGCCAGTTTTCGATGGGGGTGGATGTGGCCGATGTAAATAATGATGCGCGGCCGGAGATTATTTCGGTGGATATGCTGCCTGAAGACGCGGTGATACTGAAGCGTTCGCTGGGTGAGGACGCATTTGATATTTTTCAGCACAAAATTTCGGTTGGATATTCCCATCAGTACACGCGTAATAATTTGCAATGGAACCGACCCGACGGAAAGTTTAGCGAACTGGGTCTCTACAGTGGTATTGCCGCAACCGACTGGAGCTGGTCGCCGCTGTGGATGGATTTCAATAATGACGGACTCAAGGACCTGTTTATCTCCAATGGCATTCCCAAGCGTATGAATGATATTGACTATGTGAATTTCGTTTCCAACACAGAAGTGCGAAAGAGTATAGCCAATAATGCGGTAAAGGATAAGGATATGGAGCTGATAAAAAAGTTCCCCGAGATCCGCCTGCCCAATAAGTTTTATCTCAATGATAGGAATTTTCAGTTTCGCGATATGGCTGCTGCCATAAAGGGCGAATTACCGGGCTTTAGTAATGGAGCGGCCTATGCGGATTTCGATAATGATGGCCTGTTGGATATTGTGGTAAACAATATCGACGCACCGGCTACCCTTTATCGTAACCTGCGGCCAGATACTGCGAAAGCGGCTGTGCTGGAGCTTTGGTTGCAGGGACCCGAACTGAACCGCCAGGCTATTGGCAGCAGGGTATTTGTATTTGCCGGGGAGGAAAAAAGGCTCTACGAAAAATTCCCGGTGAGAGGTTTTCTGTCTTCCAGCGATGGACCTATGCTGATAGGTTTGGGCGACAGAACTAATGTTGATTCGCTCATGCTGATATGGCCCGACAATACCAAAGAAATAATTGTATTGCCCTCCCCGGAAAATGATAAGCTGCAACTGAGGAAAACTTATAAAAGAGGGCTGCCTGCCTGGGATCCATCGCCGCCGGGCAAAGCCAGCAACCAGGGTGCTTCCTGGGAAGAAATAACGGCTGCTGCGGGCATTGATTATGTTCATCGCGAAAATCATTTTGTGGAGTTTGATCGTGAGCCGCTGATTCCGCACATGCTATCGACCGAAGGTCCGGCACTGGCGGTGGCCGATATTAATGGCGATGGGTGGGAAGATTTTTTTGTGGGAGGTGCCCGCAACCAGGCGGCACAACTTTACCTGCAGGATGGCAGGGGGTCTTTTGTGAAAAAGCTATCGCCAGCGCTTTTGCAGGATAGCATGTACGAAGATGTGGACGCCCTTTGGGCAGATGTGAATACCGATGGCTATCCCGATTTGCTGATAGCCAGCGGGGGTAACGAATTCTACGGAAAAGATCGGCACAACGAACCCCGGCTCTACCTCAACGACGGGCAAGGCAACCTGCGGCGAAAAAATGATGCTTTTTCGGGGTTGTTTTTAACAGCATCCTGTCTGGCCGTCACCGATCTTGATGGCGATAAAGCCCCCGACCTCTTTATTGGCGCACGCACCGTACCCTGGGAATATGGCCAAATGCCGGAATCATATCTGCTGAAAAATGATGGACAGGGCAGGTTTACGGACGTGACGAAGGTATGGAATCCGGCTCTGGCCCAGGCAGGGATGGTGACCGATGCGAAATGGATAGACCTGGACCAGGATGGCGACGATGATTTACTGCTGGCCCTGGAATGGGGCGCTATTACCGCCTGGATGCGCGAAGGGAACAGCTTTAAACCCAGGCCGCTTAGCCCCGATAAGGGTTGGTGGAATTTTATAGAACCTATCGATATAGATGGCGACGGCGATCTGGATATTGTTGCCGGTAACATGGGATTGAATGGAAGGCTAAAACCTACCCGGCAGGAACCCGTGCGCTTGTATTACAACGATTTTGATGATAATGGCAAGCACGAGCAGGTGATGACCTATTATCTCCGGGGGCGTGAGCTGCCTTTTGCCAATAAGGCCGAGCTGGAAAAGCAGTTGCCCGTTCTGCGGAAAAAATACCTGTATGCCGAGCAGTTTGCCAATGCAAGCCTGCCCGATCTGTTGGGTAAAGAAAAGTTGAGCGCTGCCCGAATATGGGAAGCCGATTTCGCCGCAAATGCCATTCTCATCAACGATGGCAGGGGCAATTTTACAGCCATGCCACTCGACTGGCGGCAGCAGTTGGCTCCCTTGCGTGCCGGTCTCAGCTTCAGTACAAATTCCGGGAAGACCGATGGGATGATGCTGATGGGCAATTATTACGACAATAATATTCAAATGGGGCGCTACGACGCCGATTTTGGATCCTGGCTAATGACAGGCAGCCAGGGTGAATTATCGTGGCGCCCCATCGAAGGATGGTTGGCGCAGGGGCAGGTGAGGCAATTAGCTGCCATACGCCTGCCGGCCGGTACTGCGGCTATTGTTGCCCGCAACAATGGCCCGCTAAGCCTGATTTGGCGGAAACCCTGAGCTTACATTACAGGGTAATAGATCTTTGTCACCCACTGATTGGTATCGCTAACCGCACGGCGATCGGTTACCAGCGAGTGGAAGGGAATGGCCGGTGCTGTGCGGCCATGGTCGCGCACATAATTTTCCATTTCGTGGAATGCCTGCTGCACACGTGCGGGTCCTCCCTTTACTTCGGTAACCAGGATACGGCCCCCACCCAGCATCCAGCGCCAGGCAATGCGCCCTTCGGAAGGAAGACGCTTGTTGACCGGAATGGCTACGCGGGTAATAATGCTGCTATCGGAATAAGTGGTATTGAGCATCGGATGGCCCGTGACTATCGCGTCATGCTTTTGAATGAAGGCGCGAAGTTCATCAATGAGTCGGTAAATGGTAGCAATATCCACCTCTCTATTGCCACTGATGGAGGTGGAAACGAGCAGGGAATCCTGCACCCTTTCTTCCTCGATCGTGAAACCATAGAGCCGGCCGGGATCGGAAAGGCAGATTCGGAGATTCTCCAGTTCCGCTTTCATTTCCACCGATAGCGTTTTGGCTTTGCGCCAGGCCAGCCATCGACTCAGCGGATTGTAGGAGGTGCTAACCTGGCTAACCCATTCCAGCCAAACAGAATCCGGCCCGGCAGGTAAAATATGGAGTGCAGTAGCCGCATCCAACCGCCTTGATTCCGCTTTGATCAGCAGGGATGTGGGCAGGCGGCCGCTGATCGAATAACGGAATTGTCGGGTACTTTCCCTGTTCACGATTGGGCCACCCTCCGCAAAGTTCGTCAGGCACCAGGAGGTTCTGCCCGAATCGAGCAATACCCGTTTCACCGCACTGGCATTGGCGCGAAAAGCTACCGTATGGCTGGTACGGATCACGGAAGGGATAAAAAGATAGATCAGCGCCAGCAAAAGCAATGCAACAATCGAAGGAATCAACCAGTATTTCTTCATAAGCTGTTGGGAAATGTTCATGAATATAAAACAAGCGGAGAATATAACATTGTTCAAAACATTCTTTCATCTTCAAACGATTGCGATGAAAAACTTTTTTCTGACTATCATGATTGGCCTTCAGGCTACCGTTTTGTGTGCCCAGGACCCCTGGAAGCTCCGGGCACAGACCGATACAGTGGGTGATTACTATGGTATCACCGTTGCCAATGGCATGCTGGGCATCGTTTCGTCGCCGGAACCATTTCGGGTAAAGGAAGTGGTGCTGGCAGGCGCTTATGACCTTTATGGCAGAGGAAGGGTCAGCAATTTTTTACGCAGCTTCAACCTGCTCAATATGCAACTGGAAATAGGAGGGCGTAGCCTGGATCCTAAATTGATACGTAATCCCGTGCAGGAGCTCGACATGCAAAAAGCCGCCTTCCGTATGCAGTTCGACTATGGCGATATGGCCCGCATATCCTATACCTATTACGCCTTGCGGCAATTGCCCTTCACCGCCCTGATGGATATTGTGATTGAATCACGTAAAGACATCCGTCTTAGTGCCGCCAGCGTGATGGAAGCTCCGGATGCGCTACGCGATGTGGAGAATTATTACAACGAAATCGACCGGCCGCATGTGCTGATCAGCCTGCTCACTTCCACGGCGAAAAGCCCTACTGGTAAATTGCAGCTTTGCGCAAGCAATACATTTTTGTTTGAAGAAAAGCATGGAGAAGAGCCTCGGGTGATTCATGAAATGTGGGACAATAACCGCCACCTGATGAAGTTTCACAAGAATTTGAGCGCAGGTAAAGCTTATAGGTTTTCGCTCGCCGGCAGTTCCATCACATCGGCCCATCATGCTGACCCACTCAACGAAGCGGAGCGGCTCACCATTTTCGCGAAGCTCGAAGGTCGCGATCGACTGATCCGCCTGCACGAGCAGGCCTGGGCCAAACTATGGGAGAGCGATATCATCGTGGAAGGTGATCCGCAAAGCCAGCAGGATATCCGCAGCATGCTTTATCACCTTTATTCCTTTTCGCGGGAAGGCGCGGCCCTTTCGCCCTCACCCATGGGATTGAGCGGCCTTGGCTACAATGGCCATGTTTTCTGGGATACTGAATTGTGGATGTTCCCGGCTGTGCTGGTAATGCATCCCGAACTGGCCAGGAGCATGGTGGAATATCGCTTCCAAAGACTGGAAGCGGCACGCCGCAATGCATTTGGCAAGGGATATCGGGGCGCCATGTTTCCCTGGGAGAGCGCCGACTCGGGCGTGGAAGAAACCCCCGTGTGGGCGCTTAGCGGCCCCTTCGAACATCATATTACCGCCTGCGTGGCCATTGCAGCCTGGAATTATTATTGCGTATCGCAAGACAAAGACTGGTTGCGGGAAAAAGGCTGGCCCCTGCTTTCGGCCACTGCCGATTTTTGGGCCAGCCGGGTAGAAAGAAATGGCCACGGCCGCTACGATATCCGCAATGTGGTAGCCGCCGATGAATGGGCCGAGAATGTAGACAATAATGCATTCACCAATGCAGCCGCAAAAGCCAACCTGCGCTACGCAACAGCCGCAGCAAAGCTGCTGGGACTAAAAGCCGACCCCGACTGGGAAATTGTTGCCAACAATATCCCCATTCTGGTGATGGAAAACGGAGTTACACAGGAGCATGCCAGTTATAAGGGCGAAGGAATAAAACAGGCGGATGTAAACCTGCTGGCTTATCCACTTTCAGAAATTACCGATCCGAGGCGCATACGTCTCGACCTGGAATATTATGAAAAACGGGTGCCCGATGAAGGCACGCCGGCGATGACGCAGGGTATATTCTCCCTGCTGTATGCGCGGCTGGGCGACCGGGCCAAAGCCTGGCACTGGTTCCAGGATGCCTATCGTCCCAACCTCAATCCACCCTTTCGGGTAATTGCCGAAACCAAGGGAGGTACCAACCCTTATTTCGCCACGGGCGCAGGTGGGGTATTACAGGCCGTGCTCATGGGTTTTGGCGGGCTGGAAATTACCCCCAATGGCATCAATCAGCGAAAATCCGTATTGCCGCCACACTGGAAAAGCCTTACACTGAAAGGCATAGGCCCCGGGAAGAAAAGTTTTGTGATCAGAGGAGAATAAACTAAATTGATATGTCATTTTTCGGGATATAATCCCTGTTATGATTTTGAAAAAGACTGCTGCTATATTCATTCTTTCGTTGCTGCTTTTCAACTGGTGTGGTTACCGCTTTGTAACCTCGCTGATGGCCTTGCGTGCGGGTCAGGACCTGGAAGCACGCATTGATGCGGGTTACTATGATGATGCAGACCTCCTGGAAATACGCATCGACCTGCAAGTGCCTTACCAACTCAATCAGACCGATTTTGAAAGACATTATGGCGAAGTGGAAGTGGATGGCCGGTTTTATACCTACGTGAAGCGGAAAATTGAAAATGGCCAGTTGGTACTGCTTTGTCTTCCCAACGAAAAGAAAACAGAAGTGCAGGCCGCCGGCAAAGATTATTATTCCAAAACCAACGGCCTCCACTTTCCCAAAAGCGATAAAGCTGCATCATCGGCAAAGAAGCTGATGAGTAGCGATTTTGATGACCGGCTTTTTAGCATTCATATTGTCGACGACAACTCTTGCCTTATTCCGAAAAATATTCCCGGCGCCGAACCTTTAGCCAGCGTTTATATAGCGCAAGCCGGTAAACCACCCTGCGCTATAGCCTGATCTTTTGGAAAGGGACCCGCGTGTGCGATGGTCCGAAGATTGTTATTCCCCCACTAAATAAAGATTGTTTTGAGAACTACACTCATGGTGATGGCGATGGGCCTTGGTCTCGCTGCCTGCACCGAAAAGAAAGGCGATTACGAAAAGCTTAGCAGTAACCCCATCATGTTCAGCCAACTGGTACACGAACTGAATACGGTTGTCATGGGCAACAATTTTAACCCTATTGTGGCTTCGCGAAATTATATGTATGCCAGTGTGGCGGCCTATGAAGTGATCGCGGCTGCCTATCCGGATCAGTATTATTCACTGTCGGGTCAGCTCAACGATCTGAAGCCTTTACCGGCGCATGATACCAGCCTGACAATCGATTACTCTTTCGCAGCTATGCTGGCATTCAGTAAAGTAGGCGAGGCGGTCACTTTTCCGGCCGGAAGTATGCAGGAATATGTAGACTCGCTGAAAGATATGATGCGGGATGCAGGTATGCCCTCTGCTGTTCTGAAGAATACTGTTGCTTTTTCCGACAGCGTGGCCAATCATATCATCAACTGGAGCAAGGGGGATAATTATGCGCAAACCCGCAGCGCGCCTAAATATACCGTGATTGATACTCCGGGTCGTTGGGTGCCTACACCACCCGCCTATACCAGCGCTATGGAGCCGCATTGGAATCTGATCAGAACCCTGGTGCTTGATAGCGCGGATCAGTTTGTACCGCCCCCGCCCATTCCTTTTAGCCTGGAACCCGGCAGCCCTTATTACAGAGAAGTGATGAACATTAAAAATGCCGTAGACAGCTTAACGGAGGAGCAAAAACATATCGCGAATTTCTGGGACGATAACCCGTTCAAGCTGAATGTATCGGGCCATGTGATGTTTGGTACCAAGAAGTTTTCACCCCCCGGACATTGGATGGCCATCGTAGGCATTGCCGCTCAAAAGGCAGGATTCGATCTGCCTTCTACGGTATATGCCTATGCCATTACGGCTATCGCGCAGTTCGATGCGTTTATCCATTGCTGGGATGAGAAGTTCCGGCACAATACCGCCCGCCCGGAAACCGTGATCAATAAATACATTGATCCGGAATGGCGACCGCTCCTGCAAACCCCTCCGTTTCCGGAATACACCTGCGGACATTCCACTGTATCATCGGCCAACGCGGAGGCGCTGACTGCTGTTTTTGGCGACAACTTCGCCTATACCGATACATCGGAACTGGAGTTTGGTATCGAGAGCCGGACTTTTACTTCATTCCGGCATGCGGCGGAAGAAAACAACTGGGCACGTTTCTATGGAGGCATACACTTTCACAATTCCTGTATCGTAAGTACCGAATTTGGCCGCAAAGTGGGGAATTACATCGTGGAGAACCTGAAGTTTAAAAAATGATTCTTTCCAACAAAACAAAACATTATGCAACGTTATACTATACTGCTTTTGATCGCAACAATATTTATCAATCGCCAGAGTCATGCACAGGGATGCGTGGCCATTCGCAGCACGGGCACATCTTGCGCCCTTCAAAAACCAGGCGAGGATGATGCCAAATGGCAGTTCAATGCCAATTATCGATATTTCAAATCCTTCCGTCACTACAGGGGAAAGGAGGAGCAAAAAGAAAGACTGGAGCAGAATACGGAAGTAATTAATTATACCCATACCATGGACCTTTCCATCATGCGCCTGCTCAATAAGCGCTGGTCCATTTTGTTGAATGTGCCCATTATTTCCAATGTGCGTTCTTCACTTTATGAGCATGGGCTGGTAAATGGCGCTTACCAGAAAAGAGAGAGGCGTAATACAGAATCCTTTGGCCTTGGCGATATGCGCCTGAGCGCCTACTATTGGGTGTTTGATCCGGCTAAAGCACATAAGGGCAACCTGCAGGTGGGCATGGGCCTCAAGTTTGCCACCGGCGATTACAATTATATGGATTACTGGCATAATGTGGGCCCCAATGGCGAAAGCGAATTGCGCACTGTTGATCAGTCTATTCAGCTAGGCGATGGTGGCACGGGCTTTACCGCCGAATTAAATGGCTATTACAATTTCTCGCATCGCTTTGGTCTTTACGCCAACGCTTTCTATTTATTCAATCCCCGCGAAACCAATGGCACACGTACTTATCGCGAAACCCTTTCGCCGGCATTGTGGAATGAAACCATTTGCAGTGTGCCCGATCAGTATATGGGCCGCATCGGTGTTTCCTATATGGTAAACAGGTGGAGCTTTATGGCGGGTGGCCGTGTGGATGGCATCCCCGTATATGATGCTATCGGCAGCAGCAATGGATTTCGCCGGCCGGGCTATGCCATATCAGTGGAGCCGGGCGTAAACCTGATGGGTAAGAAAACCAACTGGTTTCTGACAGTGCCGGTTTCCATCGTCCGCAACCGTACGCAAAGTGTTACCGACAGGGAACGGTCGGTAACCAGTGGTACATTTCAACAGGGTGATGCGGCCTTTTCCGATTATGTGGTCAACCTCGGAATGAGCGTCCGCTTTTGAGTTTTAACACAACAAACCAAAATCATGCGTCAAAATATTCTCCGGCTGTTGCCCGTATTGCTGGCAACGGCCTTGTGGTTCCCGCTCCATGCTCAAACGGAGATGGACGGACTGATGATGGAAAAGAATGCATTTTGTGTGGGCCCTATGTACAGCTATAGTAGCTGGACTGAATACTGGGAAGGCACCCTCAAGAGAGAAAACCTGAACCTGGGAAGGGTGTCTACACAAACCTGGTCCGTTATGGGCAACTACGGTTTAAGTCAAAAGCTTAACCTGCTTTTCACTGTGCCTTATGTGAAAACCCGTGCATCGGCGGGTACGCTTGCCGGGCAGCAGGGCATGCAGGACCTTAGCTTATTTGTAAAATGGAAAGCGCTGAGCAGGCGATGGGAGGGCTGGCGATTTTCGCTGTTTGGCGTGGGAGGGTTTTCCACGCCGCTGAGCGATTATACGGCCGATTTCCTCCCCATGTCTATCGGCTTGCGAAGCACCAGCCTGTCGGCCCGGCTGATGGCTGATATTCAGAACGGCAACTGGTTTGCTACGGGATCCGCTACTTATATGGCCCGAAGCAATATACGTATCGATCGCGATGCCTATTATACTACTGAACTGCACAATACCAATAAAGTGGAAATGCCCGACGCGCTCAATTTACAGTTTCGTGCCGGCTGGCGAAACCACCGCCTGATCGCGGAAGCCATTTTGAACAACTGGACTACTTTGGGTGGATTTGATATTACGCGCAACAACATGCCATTTCCCAGTAATCGGATGAATGCGCTCAGCACCGGACTGAATCTGAAATATGTGTTTCCATTTCATCCGTATCTCTCTATTGTAGCTGGGGGCTCCACCACGCTGGCGGGTAGAAATATGGGTAAAGCCACCGGCTTCTATGGTTCATTCTTCTATGTATTTGATTTGAACCCCCGGAAGAAAGACAAAAAATAGCATTAACCGTAAAACGAAAATCATGGCAAAATATTTCCGGCAGACCCTGGTGGTGCTGGCCGTACTGATACTGGCAGGCTCATCCTGCAACAAAGAAATAAATGAGCGCACCGATGATATTCCGCCCCTGCGCCCTGCCAAAACAGACGCCAATGCGGGAACATGGACTCCCATACTCCTGAGCCAGCCGAATGAATATCCGTTGGCTGCCCCCGGCGCAGTAACTTCTCCCGACTATATTGCCCAACTCAATGAAATTAAAGCCTGGCAGGAGGAGATTAGCGCTTCAGAAAAAAGTCTGGTCGATTATTGGGGAGCCGGTGCGGTATTGCGCTGGAACGAAATAATGCGCGAGCTGGTGACCAAATACAATCTGCCTCCCTATCAGAATGCAGATGGAACTTATCCCTTTCCCAGCGCCAACAACCCGCTGGCCTATCCCTATTTTCCCTTTGCCAACCCGCCCTATGCTTCCAGGGCCTATGCTTATGTGAGCGCAGCGCAGTACGATGCGCTGGTAGCCGCCTGGCACTACAAGCAGTTATACAACAGGCCCGCGCCTTATGAGCAGGACAATGGCATTAACCCATTGCTGCCTACCTCCGAATTACCCTCCTATCCTTCAGAAGATGCCGTGGTGGCTGGTGTATGCGTGGAAATGCTGAAGCTGATGTTTCCCGGAGAACAGGATTTTATTCGGCAAAAAGCCGAAGAGCATATCCGTTCAAGGGTTATTGCGGGTATGAACGTGCGCAGCGACCTGGATGCCGGCTTTGAGTTGGGGAAACAGGTTGCACAAAAATTTGTAGCAAGGGCCAGAACGGACCGCGCGGGTGTGGCAGGTGGCAACCCCGCTATTTGGCAGCAACTGGAAGACGATTGTAAAGCCCGTGGCGAAGAGCCCTGGCACAGCCTCGAGTTGCCCAAACGCCCTCCCATGCTGCCCTTATTCGGGAAGGTGAAAACCTTTCTCTTTGATTCTGCAACAGCCGTTTTGTTGCGACCCGGTCCCCCACCGGCCGTGAACAGCCAAAAAATGAAAGAGGAAACAGAAGAAGTATATCAGTACGTAACAAAATCGAATCGGGAAAAATTACGCATCGTTCATTTCTGGGCCGATGGGGTAGCTACCTCCACACCACCCGGACATTGGAACCAGATTGCTTCGGAAGACTTTATCAAACTGCATTTTAGCGAAGTGAGATGGGCCCGTAATCTGGCCCTGCTGAATATGGCTCTGATGGATGCGGCGATCGTTTGCTGGGATACGAAATTCACCTATTTCAATCCCCGTCCCAGCCAGTTGGATCCCAGAATCCGAACCCTTACCGGCGTCCCCAATTTCCCAGCCTATATTTCCGGTCACTCCACCTTTAGTGGTGCGGCTGCCGAAATCCTCGGATACATTAATCCTTCGCGGTCATCGGCCTATGATGCCATGGCGCAGGAAGCTTCGCTTTCGAGAATGTATGGTGGCATACATTTTCGCAGCGATTGCGAAGTAGGATTGGCGGTGGGCCGCAATATTGGTGATTATGCGGTGCTTCGCGCGCAAAGTGATGGGGCTGATTAAATAGCGCCGTAACATCGGAATTCAGGGTAGGGGGCCCTATCAGTTGCCCGCCAGTGGTTAATGAGGCCAAGCCGCTAAAGCCATTCTTATATAATGGCTTATGTCGGAAATTTCTTATATTAGTATAGCGATTGGCTTATAATTAACTACAATGGGAGAACTATGCAGCAGAGTACCTTGAAGGAGCTTTCATCCGTACTTGGGATCAGCATATCGACGGTATCACGTGCCTTGAAGGATCATCCCGACATTGCTGATGCTACCAAGCGCAAGGTAAAGGAACTGGCGGAAGCCCTTGAGTATGAGCCCAACAACAACGCGGTACAACTTCGCACCCGGCGTTCCAATGTATTGGGGATACTGGTGCCTTCCATTGATAATTTCTTTTACGACACCTTCATATCTGCGGTGGAAGAAGAGGCGCGCTTGCATGGTTATTCCATTATCATCATGCAGTCGCGCGATCACCTCGAAACCGAAATAGCCAACCTGCACCTGTTTCGCAAGAAAATGATTACCGGGCTATTTGCTTCCATCTCCACGGAAATCGAAGACATGGCCCCTTTCCGCAAACTGATGGAAATGGATGTGCCCATCGTTTTCTTTGATAGGGTACCGGAGTCGGATGGATACAATAAGGTATGCCAGGCAGATGCTGCCGCGGCCAGGATTGCCGCCGAAGCCATCATTGAAAAAGACCTGAAGAGTGTGCTGGGATTATTTGGTCACCCGCATCTGAGCATTACCCGGAGCCGCAAAGCTTCGTTTTGCGAAACCTTTGCCCGCAAGGCCCCCGGTACAAAAATCAGCATCGACTATCCAGAAGGAATAGAAGCTTCGCGCAAGCTGGCCCTCGAAGCCCTCAGCAAAAAAGGAGAATATGATGTGGTGTTTTGCATGGGCGACCTGATACTGATTGGTGTGATGTATGCTATTCATGAACTCAATCTACGTGTGCCAGACGACATCAGGGTGGTTAGTATCAGCAATGGGTTTATCCCTACGCTTTACAAGCCAAGGGTCACCTATGTGGAAACCAGTGGTTACAAACTGGGCAAGCTGGCTTTTTCGCAAATGCTTTCCTGCCTTTCCAATCATGCCATCATCCGCGAAGTAACGCTCGATGCGATGCTGGTGCCTGGTGGATCGCTTTGACCAGCGACCGTTTCCCCATGAATAAATCGCAACGGCTATGACGCATTTCAGGATCAGGGCTTCCCTGTACATTAACTATTTTGTATTTGCCATCCTGCTCAATAGCGTGGGAATCCTCATCCTTCGCTCGCAGGAGCGTTATGAAGTGGGAGAACTGCAGGCGGGCAACCTGGAAGGTTTTAAGGACCTGTCGATAGCGGCCGTATCATTCCTGATCGGCTCTTTTCTTCCACGCCTCGGGTATAAGCGCGGCATGTTACTCGCGCTCGCCCTCGTGTTTGCGGGCTGCCTGGCCATGTATTTCGGTAACAGCTTTGGCTACGTGCAATTACTATTTGCCTGTGTTGGTATCGCTTTTGCCATCGTGAAAGTGTCAGTGTATGCCCTGGTAGGACTGGTAACCAGCAGCGATAATGCACACAAGAGCCTGCTGAGCTCTATCGAAAGTTTCTTCATGATTGGTATAGCGGCGGCTATGGTGCTCTTTCCACAATTCTATAGCGATACCGATCCGGATGCCTGGTTGCGGATTTACCTGTTGCTGGCAGGGCTTATCGCGGTTTCATTCCTGTTGTTGTTGACTACTCCTTTCGATCTGCCTTACCAATTGCCCGGCACCAACGCACGCGACGATATCTGGCAGATGATGAAGCTGTTGACACGCCCGCTGGTAGCCGTATTTGCCCTCTCTGCATTTATGTATGTGATGACCGAGCAGGGTATTATGAGCTGGTTGCCCAGCTTCAACAAGAGTGTGCTGCACCTGCCGGAAGACGTGAGCATTTACCTGGCCGTGATCCTCATGCTCTCCATAGCCCTGGGTCGCTATCTTTCATCCCTGTTGGTGAAAAGGATATCCTGGGTAGCCATCCTGCTGTTTTGCCTGGGTGGCGCGGCCCTGATGGTATTATTGATATTGCCGCAAACAACATCCCTGTCGCCGGCTCCCGTTGAAAGCCTGGCCGATGTACCCCTGATCGCCTATGTATTTCCACTCATCGGTTTTTTTCTCGCACCCCTGTACCCGATGATCAATTCCTTTGTGTTGAGCGCTACCGAAAAGCGATTACACGGACCCATGGCCAGCCTGCTGGTGATTTTTTCGGCCCTGGGCGGCACGCTAGGCTCCAAACTGGTAGGCTATCTCTTCGCCAGGATCGGGGGAGAGAACGCCTTCTATTTTTCCCTGGCACCCATGCTGGTGCTGGTACTTTGCGTGGTTTACTTTGGCTCGGTGGAAAGAAAAACCCGCCCCGGAAAAATGCAGGGTTGATGGCCTTGCAGGCAATGACAAATGATCAAAACATGCACAAGCCGGATTTTGCACGATATTCCCCGCTCTTTGATGCGGTGCAGATGCAGGAGGTTTTTGTGGATAGCAAAACCTTTGTTGACTGCACTCCTTTGAGTAGCTGGGAACATTTGGAGGCCCTGTATGCCGTGGAATCGCAACAGCCCGGTTTTGATTTGAAGGCATTTGTGCTACGACATTTTGAACTGCCCCATGTGTATGCGTCTGATTTTATCGCCGATTCACAGGAAAAGGTGGAAACGCATATTGAGCGATTATGGCCGTATCTCACGCGACAACCCGGAGGTGACCATGGCTCCCTTATCGGCCTTCCCTTTCCATATATCGTTCCCGGCGGGCGCTTCGGGGAAATTTATTATTGGGATAGTTACTTTACCCAGCGGGGATTGGCCATTGCCGGTCATTGGGAGATGGTGGAAAATATGATTCGAAATTTCGCCAGCCTTATCGACCGTTTCGGGTTTATCCCCAATGGCAACCGCAGTTATTACCTGGGTCGTTCGCAGCCACCTTTTTTTTCGTTGATGATCGAGTTGCTGGCGCAGGAAAAGGGACAACAGCAATGGGTGCACTATTTGCCCATGCTACAGAAAGAATATGCCTGGTGGATGCGGGGAGAGGAGGAGGTAAGCAGGGATAATCCACTATTATACCAGGTGGCCCGATTGCCCGATGGATCATTGCTGAACCGGTACTGGGACGATTTGGACCTGCCCCGGCCGGAGGCTTATCGCGAAGACCGTGAACTGGCTATTGCCGCCAACGGCAATAGCGAAAATATATACCGGCATCTGCGGGCGGCAGCGGCTTCCGGCTGGGATTTCAGCAGCCGCTGGTTTGCAAAAGCGGATGATTTCGCCTCTATTGATTGCTTCCACATATTACCGGTTGATTTGAACTGCCTGCTTTATCATGTAGAATCTTCATTGGCCCATGCCAGCAGGCTGGCCAACAGGGAAGAGGAGGCGGAAAAATTTTTACAGAAAGCGGATCAGCGAAAAAAAGCCATCGACCGGTATTGCTGGAATGAGGAGGAAGGATTTTATTTCGATTATCATGTTATCAATGCCCGACATACTTACCGGTTTACGGCGGCGGCAAGTTTTTGTCTTTATTTCGGACTCGCATCTCCAACGCAGGCGAGCCGGGTGGCAGATAAGATTGCGCAGGATTTTTTGAAGGAGGGTGGTGTGCTCACCACCATCATCCATTCGGGTCAACAATGGGATGCGCCTAATGGGTGGGCCCCCCTGCAGTGGATGACGATACATGGTTTGGAGAAATATGGTTTTCATCAATTGGCGGCTGAAGTGGCTCATCGATGGATTCGCCTCAACCGGGAGGTCTTTAAACGCAGCGGAAAAATGATGGAGAAATACAACGTGGAAAATACCAGCCTTGATGCGGGTGGCGGCGAATATGCCGGCCAGGACGGATTTGGCTGGACCAATGGTGTATTTCTGGACCTGGTACAGCGATACGGATGAAAGCCTTTATGGGAGACGGGCTCATGCAATAAACCCATTATTCTGCCACAACCGTGAGCAGGGCGAAACCAAAAGCAGGCAGAAGCAAGCCTTCGGATTTAAGCAGTTCCTTGTCCGTCCAATGATCGAACAAGCTGTTTATTCCGGTTCCCGGTTCATCCAGAACATTCCAGCCGATGAACGCAGGCTTTGCGTGAAAATTAAAAACTCCGTAAAAATGTTTATCGTCCATGCTTCTGCCATAGGCTGCCACATGGGGGTTTCCGGTTTGGAGCCAGTGGATATTGCTGTGGTCGGACAGTACAGGTAGTTGGCGACGGATGGCCGCCAGCCGTGCCACAGCATGATAGATGTCTCCTTCAATGCTGTTGGCGACATGTATATTTTCATTTTTGTGCCAATCGATCAGGGGCCGGTGCATCCAGCGGTTATCATAGCTTCTGCTGGGGTCGTCGCGGTAGGTATAATCGTTGGTATAGCCCACTTCGTCGCCATAGTACAACATGGGTATACCCCCCAGAAAAAAGCAATGCGCCTGCATGAGCAGTATTTTCTGAATGGCTGTTTTCACTTCGTCTTCCTTTCCTGATTCAAGGGCCGATTCCAAACCGCAAAGAGAGGCGAGGCTGCCACTGATGCGGGCATCGCCGGTGCGCGGATTACTGGAGAACAAGGCGCCTCGGGCCGGCGAGCCGGGATAGGCGCCTGTGTAATACCGTTTCAGAAAATCACGGTGGGCAAACGGATCATATCCCGCCTGGCGAATGGCATCGTCTTCAAAACCCAGACCAATATCATCGTGGCAGCGGGTGTAAGTAATCCAGGATGTGCCAAAAGGTTTCCGGAGAAGTTCCGGCTGCGCGGCGAGCATCACCCGGGTATCGCCAGTGGCAAGCATATCCCATTGCAGGGCCATATGCGTGGCATTGTAAGCAAAATCACATTCGCGTGCGGCAAACGGGCCTGTTCCGAAATATTGCATGATTTCGGACGGCGCCACAATGGCTTCTCCCAATAGCGCCATGCCAGGCGTGGATACCTGTACGCATTGCTTGATCAGGCGGATAAGCTGATGCGCCTGCGGAAGATTCTGACAACTCGTGCCCAATTGTTTCCAGATGAATGCTGGTGCATCTATCCGAAGTATGTCAACACCCAGGTTGGCGTAAAAAAGAATATTGTCCAGCATTTCGAGTAACACCCGCGGATTGGTATAATTCAGATCCCATTGGTATTGGTGGAAAACCGTCATCACCCATTTACCACATTCCGGAATAAAACTAAAACTGCCGGGGGCCGATTCCGGAAAAATTTCCGGCATGGTTCGTTCGTATTGATCCGGTAAACTTCTGTCGCGATAGAAATAATAGTAATCCTGGTAGCCGGTATCGCCCGCACGTGCCCTTTGTGCCCAATCGTGCTGATCCGATGTATGATTCAAAACGATATCGAGCATCAGGTACATATTCCTGTCGGTCAGTTGCTGCTGCAGGTCTTTCAAATCATCAAGCGAACCAAAGCGGGCGTCTATGCGCCGGAAATCCGAAACCGCATAACCGCCATCGCTGGCATCAGCAGGGCTTTCGAACAGGGGCATCAGGTGGAGCAGGTTCACCCCCAGGTTTTGCAGGTAGTCGAGATGTTGTGGCAGTTGCTGCAATGTGTTGCAGAACCGGTCCACATAAAGACTCATACCTACCAGCTCATTGCTGAGGTGCCAGTGACCCTGTGCCAGCTTTTGCTGATCGCGTTGCTTCAGCGAAGCGGAACGATGCTGGTGGCCGTTGATCAGGGTCTGAATCAATTCATGAAAAATAGTTTCGGCGCGGGGATGATGCTCATACAAACCCATATAGAGCTCAAAGATGACCGAAGCATTGGCCATAAAGCGCGTGAAGAACTCATTGTCGTTGCCGGCAATATCCAATCCCGCTTCAAGGATCTCACGGTTTATATGCTGATGTAGGCCGTGTGAGTACATTTTCCTTATTGTAGGATTTCCTGGTTGAGTTGTCGGAATGCTTCCATAGCGCCCATTTGTTCGCAGGTTCTTGCACCGGCACGGTTGGCATTCAGCATCATTCGTTTCCAATCGGCCAGCCCTGGTTTCGCGACAGCGAGGTTCTGCAATTGAAACAATATGGCGCCCACAAAGGCATCGCCCGCGCCTGTACTGTCGACGGGGTTCACTGGCACCGGGGCTATTGGGTACAGCTCTTTTTCCCATCCCAGTAATGCTCCTTTAGCTCCCAGGGTGATGGCCAGTACGGCTGAGCTGCGGTTCATAATTTGCCGGGCAGCTTCCTCTACGTCGCCGCAACGGGTAATCATCAGCGCTTCTTCTTCGCTCATCTTACAAAAATGACAATGATCCAGGAATTGCCAGGACAGACGGACAAACTCTTCCCTTCGTTCCCCAAAAAGCAATTGCCGGTAGTTGGGATCAAAGCTGATGTATCGTTGTTGTTTACGGCATTCATCCAGCAGGTTGAAGTAGGTATCGCGCAGCGGGCCAGGCAGAAAGGCGGTGGCTGAACCAAAATGAACGATGCCATAATTGTCAAGGTGGAGGCCAACCAGGTCCGTCTGGCTTAGCAAGGCATCGGCGCCCCGGTTGAAATAAAAATCCCTTTCCCCGTTGGCCATCAGCGATACAAAAGCGAATGTGGTGAATTGAAGGGGATCCCGGATAATCCATTTGGTGTTGACCCCGAAAGAAGACAGCAAATCTACCAGGTGTTGGCCAAATGGATCGATGCCCACGCGGGTGGCGAGATCCACCTTCCCTCCAAGCGCCGCGATGGCTGCCGCCACATTGGTGGGCGCGCCTCCGGCTTTGCGGATGAAATGTTCCCCTTCCGATAAGGGAACCTCCCGATCGGTACAGATCATATCAATTAAAGCTTCACCGATGCATAAAACGGGTAATGACATCTGATACATTTTGTAGTTAATGTGGATGCACGGGTACTCCACTCCTGGTGGCAGAGGGAATCCATAAGGTAGAAATGCCTCCGGCTATCAGCAATCCGCCGGCCAGCACTATGGCATGGGCCGGGTTGCCACCCAGCCATGATTCATAGTACAGCGGCATAGTGAATGTTTCCAACAACATCGGTATCACAATAAACATATTGAAGATGCCCATATATACGCCGGTGCGCTCGGCGGGGATACTTCCGGTCAGCATAACATAAGGGTTGCCCATCATGCTGGCCCATGAAAGGCCCAAACCGAACATCGGAATCAATAGTGCATACTTATTGGATATAGAGGGAATAAACAGGAGTCCGATGCCCGCCAGGCTGAGGCAAATGGCATGTAGCCAGCGCGGGCTATAGCGCCGGGCGAGCCAGGCGAGTCCGAAAGCGGCCAGAAAAGCCACGCCATTATAAAATGCGCCCATAGGGCCCACCCACAATTCGGCCGAACGAAAGGCCGCGCTTTGCGCATCGGTATTCTGGTAAAGGGATTGCGCAATGCCCTTGGCGATGAATTGCCAGTAGATAAACATGGCATACCAGCTACAGAACATCATGGGGGCCATGCGTTTCATGGTAGGCGGCATGTTGCGAAAAGCATCAGCAATTTCCCGTAAGGTAGCTCCAATGCCGCGGGGCATCTGGCGTATTCTTTCTTTTTCTTCTTCGGAAAGGGGTAGTTCGGGTGTGCTGCGCAGGGTCCAAATAATACTGCCGATGGATACAACTGCGCCAATCAGAAACGCGATTACTGTAGTGCTGGGGATATTCCCAACCCTGCTATCGGCAGAAAAGGCAAAAAGATTGATTAGCAGGAAGGGGGTAAGATAGGAGAGTGTTTGCCCCAAACCGGTAAAGGCGCTTTGGGTAAGAAATCCGAGGCCATGCTGGCTCTTATCGAGTCGGTCGCTTACAAAGGCCCGGTAAGGTTCCTGGGTAATGTTGTTGGCGGCATCGAGGATCCAGAGTACGCAGGCTGCCATTAATACAGATTGGCTAAAGGGCATTACCAGTAAGGATAGGCTGCAAAAAATGGCTCCTACCAGGAAATAGGGACGACGGCGCCCCCATCTACTGAGCGTACGATCGCTCATGGCCCCTACGATGGGTTGCACAATCAATCCCGTCATAGGGCCTGCGAGCCACAAGAGGGGAAGATTTTTTTCTTCAGCACCCAGGTAAGAATAGATGGGACTCATATTGGCCTGCTGCAAACCAAAACTGTATTGCAGGCCAAAGAATCCTACATTCATTTGAATGATCTGCCAAAATCGGAGTTGGGGCTTTTGCATGGCAAGCTGGCTTGTACTTCTTTCGTTGTACCGAATGTACTTGTTTGCCCGCGTTGAAAAGACAGGTTTTTGGGAAATTTACCTGCAATCGTTTGCAGCTTATTGAACTTTTTGTTGGTGGAGGATGATGAAGGCGATCAAATCATCCAGTGTTGTGTCGATCCTTGAGAGGGCATCCTGAATATCGTCGCGGCTCACTTGCGCGGCAAAGCTGGGGGTCTTTAATCGCTTAAGCACACTTTTCACTTCCAGGCCTTCATACCCGGTGGGTCTTATAAGGGCGGCAGCATGTATGAAACCGGAAAGTTCATCAATGGCATAGATCATCTTATCCATTTTACTTTCGGGTTCCACCCCAAAATATTTGGGACCATGAGAAGCGATACAGCGAATTATTTCGGGATCAATATTTCTTTTTTCCAGTTCCTCAATAATCACCCGGCAGTGATCGTCCGGAAATTGTTCCCAGTCCGCATCATGCAGTAAACCCGCCTGTTCCCATTTGCGGGCCGTCAGCTCATCGGCTCCTTCCATCTCCAGGGCCCAGGCTTTCATCACGGCCGCCACCTGCTTCATGTGCAACCGCAGGCGTTCATTCGGCACCCATTCATTCAATAGATCAAGCGCTTCCTGATCACTTAGCAAATTGCCGCGATTGGCTGGGTTGCCGAATTGGGTGCGGTTGAGTTGATGGGGCATAGGGAAGTTGTAAGTTATAAGTTGTAAGTTTTATGTAAGAGTCAGGCGAAATGGCCGGCTCAACATTAATTCTTGTTCATTTTCAGGTGGAAAGAATGAGGTTCCATTATTAGTGGTCCTTCAATAAGCGTTTAATCGACTATAACTTAAAACTTATTACTTACTACTTAAAACTCAACTCTCGCTTATCTCCTCATCCTCCATTCTTGCAAACACTTCCGGCTTCAGCTTTTGGAGGGGATTGCTGCGATTGGTATCATAGGCCTCGCGCTGGCGGATGATATCGATGCACTCGAAAATGGAAGTGATAAAGGAGCCGGGGTCGGCTTTGTCTTTTCCGGCGATGTCGAAGGCGACACCATGATCAGGGGATGTGCGTATGGCGGGCAAGCCGGCGGTAAAGTTTACGCCCTCTCCGGAAGCCAGGGCCTTAAAGGGGATCAGCCCCTGGTCGTGGTACATGGCCAGTACGGCATCAAATTTATCGTGCTGGTGACGCGCAAAAAACGCATCGGCGCTATAGGGGCCAACGGCCAGGATATTATTATTTTTCGCGTCTTTGATAGCGGGGCGAATGATGGTTTCTTCTTCATTACCGACCAGCCCTTCATCCCCGGCATGCGGGTTCAAACCCAGCACGGCAATCCGCGGGCGATCGATACCAAAATCGCGCTGCAGGCTCTTGTTGATGATTTGCAGCTTGCTTAAAATCTTCTCGCGGGTAATATGTTTGGTGACCTCGCCCAGGGGCACATGCTCCGTGAGCAGGGCCACGCGGAAATTGCCGGCACAAAGCATCATCGCCACATCCTGCACGCCGAAACTGGCCTGGAGAAAAGGAGTATGCCCGGTAAAAGTGAATTCGGCCGACTGAATATTTTTCTTGTGAATAGGGGCGGTCACCAGTCCGTCGATCTGTTTTTGCTTGAGCGCCGCCACCGCGGTTTGCAGGGAAAGCACTGCATATTTTCCTCCTATCTCCGTCAACTGACCCGGGGTGATGGCCACTTCTTCTTCCCAACAGGTAAATACATTGACCTGCTTATGGTTGAGGCGACTGTAATCGCGGGTGCTTTGGTAATTGAAATGCGTTTCCCCAATAGTTTTGCGGTAGAAATTGACCGCCTTATTGGAGGCAAAGATCACAGGGGTACAGAGTTCCAGTATGCGGTTATCGGAAAAACATTTGATGATCAATTCCAAACCAATCCCGTTCAGGTCGCCACAGGTTATCCCAATCACAGGACGCTGTTCTGTTGTATTCATTTGCTGGGGTTTGGACAAAAATAGCCATTTCAAAAGTATTTATCAGCGATTAAGCACCCGCCAGCTCAGCATCCTTCCCTTTTCATCCCGAATTCGAAGGGTATAAACACCCGGCGCCAGGTTGCCGGTTTGTGCCAGGCTCATGCTGTTGACACCAGCATAGGCCAGTTGCTTTTCCTGCCTGACCCTTCTTCCGCTATTGTCGAATAGCTCAATGGTTAAGGCACTGCTTTCCGACAGCGAAATCTCAAAACGGAGATTGTCGCGGAAGGGGTTTACCACGTGCAGGAGTTCGAAACTGGGAGTTCCGGGCTTCAATTGTAGTACCTGCGAATATTTTCTTTGGCGATCGGCTGCGTTGATTACGATCCTGTACCATGCTTTCTTACGCAATGGCTCCGGATCGTTGAAACTATAGTAATTGACGGAAGCGCCGTTTTGGAAACGGTTAACCGTGCCAATTGCCTGAAAGTTTGTGCCGTCTTCGCTTCTTTCAATAATATAATATATGCCTTCTTCCTCGCCGGCACTGCTCCAGTTGAGCTGGCCATAACCATTTACGAGTTTGGCATGAAAACTCAGAAATTCTGTACTTAATACCACCCCGCAATCCGTAACGCTCAAACTGATGATACTGACTCCATCCGTTACCTGGCAGGAGGCGCTGCTGAGGTTATCAGCCGTGGTAGCCACAATTACACGGTAGCGGTTTCCACTATCTGTCACATTCGTAGAGGTATGCGGAATGGTATAGGATGTAATGTATTCGTATTCCCCATTGCCATTGATGATGGGGGTGGCATTGCCGGGGCTGCCCACATCGCTCCAGGTAATACCATTATCGGTACTTCGTTGCCAGATATAATGCGTATAGTTTCCAAAAAAGGAGCGTACCGTATCATTAATTGTCAGCGCATTGCCTTCGCATACATTGGGGTTGAGCGAGGGCGAATAGCTCATATTGGGTAAGCAGGTGGCGATTGAAATATCATCCATGGCCCAGTCGTTGCCACCACCACCCTGGGAATTGTTGCGGATGGCAAAGGTAGCGCTGGTTTGGGCGGGTCCGGTGCGGAAAAGAAATCCTTTCTTCACCCATCCTCCTGTATCAATGCCACCGGTATTGTAACGGTCAATACCATCCAGGGAGAAAGTGAGATTGGGCAATACACCAGGCTGCCGGGGTGTATAGGCCGAACCGGTAGAGTCGATACCGCAGGTAGGACATATATTTCTTAACCAGGCCGAGAATTCGTAATAGGTATTGGGGCAAAGATTGGTGATAGTTTGCCGGTAAGTTTCAGATGCCACGTAGTCGGCGTTTACCATCAGCATATACCCACTTGAGTCGCTGGGCCCGGGTGGGATATTGCCCACAGCATTAGTGGTGCCCGTATGATCCCCATCAATATCCCAGTGGCCATTAAACATCCGGTAGTTACACGACAATTCGGAAGGTAGCGGTGTGGGACAGGTCGGGGTTCGCTCTGCTGCACGTATGGTTCCACTTCGGGGGCTGATGTTGTTGACGATAGCATATTGTCCATCGCTCACACCCTGAAAGCTGGAAGAAGCCACGAAAGTATAATTAGGAATCGGGAAGCTGAGGTCTGTGCTTCTATTCAGGGTATTGCCTCCACCAAAGCTTCCGCCAAATTCTTCCGCATTGTTCACACCCGTAGCGTTGCTGCAAAGGCTGGCAGGTTCGCTGATCAATATTTTGTAGGGGATACCGTTTAGTTCAATATCGGTACCGCCAGCGGCTACCGTGCGATAAATGAATTTTCCCGCACCCAGTCGGATGGTATCGCCGGGATTACCTGTTACCTGAACCCGAAATGCTGTTGCGAACAGCATACCGCCACCACCGCGGGGTCGATGCATGCCTGCGCCATTGGCCGTAGCCCGACCGATTGCGCCGGTAAGATCTGTGACGGAGTTGTTGGAGGGCGCCCCACCCGGAAAAGTGCCAAAACCCAGGTTCATACGTACATGGTATTCGCCAGCGGGTGGACTGCTAAGGTAAGTGGCCGCATCATCATTCACATCAGGTGTTGCGGTGAAAGAATAGTAAGGGAGACCTTCGTTGGTAATAACCCTGATATAATCGCCGGCGCCAGAAAGCATCTGGGTATGCGTGGGCACACTGTCGAGATAACGCATTTGATAGATGGTGCCTACCGTATGGTTGATGGTCATCCGTATTTCCAGGATATCGCCGGGTTCTACCACGCCACCTGTATTCTGTTTGGTGATATTCACGTAGCTATTGCCAAATCGCTGGGGAGCCGGAGCGGAGAACACACAGATATTGAAGCCACCATTGGTGGTGGGGGCTGTGCCACTGGATGAAAAGACACGGATATAATAAGTGGCACCAATCGTAAGTCCTGTGGCATTTATAGCATTACCAGTAACACAGGAAAGAGCTGTGAGTGATCCGCAGCTACCGCTCAACAACTGCATTCGCCGGTTGGTGAAACCAGACCCAAAGTCTGAAATTTGAATATTGGTATTCGCGGATACCGCATCGAAGCGGAACCAGACATCGTATCCCGAAGCGCCACCACAAGGTGCGGCTGGCGTGCCTGAACTGGTAGCAAACTCTACTGTAGCAGGTATCTTATTACAGGTGTTATTGGGATTGGGCGTAATAACGGTTGCGTTGGCGCAATCATCATTAGCAGGCTGCGCCCATGCCGTTGTTGCAAACAGCATTAAAGCCACAAGGGCTACGGTTAGGTGGTTGATGCTGCCGTACCAGCAGGCGCGTGGTTTCATAAAGGTTATCGTTGTTTATCGCAGGATATACGGCGTAAACAAAGAAACAGACTTCCCAACGGTGCTGCAATAGGATTTTCTGCATAAAACAATAGGAGTTTTCCTATCGGGAATAAAGTATATACCCTAATGCAGTTTTGAGAGGAACGCAATATTTTGTGTCTAAAAATCCGGTATAATGAAAAAGCCACTGATTCTCATGGCAAGCATCGCGCTACTGGCTGTTTCCGCCACAGCCCAGCAGGTAGTTGCGGGAAGGATGAATGAATTATTTCTTCGAACCAATCTGGCTTCGGGTTTACAGGACCCCTGGGAAGTGACTTATGGTCCCGATGATTCGCTTTGGATTACGGAAGCCTCGGCCGGCCGGAGTTCCGGCAACCCACCTTCCCTTATTGCAGGATCAGTGGGCTATACGGTAAGAAAGATTCATCCTGTGAATGGAGGACAGCGAACTATTTTGAACCTGACCACCTTCACAGATCCATCATCCCCTTATCCTGATAAGTGGAGGAAAAAGTTTACCCCGGGATTGCGCATCAACCCACCTTCCTCATCGCCCACTTATGCAAGTTACCAGGGGGGATTGATGGGTTTGGCCATCCACCCCGAGTTTATGACCAATCCGGCGAAACGCTTTGTGTACCTGGCTTATGGGCAACGGTATATTACACCTACCACCACATCGCCGCTCGTCACGCATTATAATGGAGAAACGGTGAATGGCAATTTGTTTATTACCTGGCTGGTTCGGTTTACGTATGCCAACGGCCAGTTGGGTTCACCGGTTGCTATTTGCGACACCATCCGGGGTAGTAATGATCATAACTCAGGTCGATTGATCATTGCTCCGGAAGATGGAAACTATTATCTCTATTACGCGGTAGGCGACATGGGTGCAGGACAGTTTGCGAATATTGACCGCGTGATCAAATCGCAATGGCTGAATAGTTATGAAGGGAAGATATTGCGCTTTAACCTGGAAGAAGATGGTGATGCGGCACAGGACAGTACCCACTACAACAGATGGATACCGAACGATAACCCGTATAATGCCACCCTGGGAGTGCAAAGCGCGGTATGGGCGGTGGGCATGCGCAATAACCAGGGATTTGCTTATGATACCATCAATGGTGTTGGCCGATTATATGGGTCCTCGCATGGGCCTTTCAGCGATGATGAAGTAAATCTGCTTCAACGCAGCGGTAATTATGGCCACCCGCAGGTGATCGGCTATGCCGACGGCAACTATAATAACGCCAAGGCGGGGCCTTCCAACAGCTCCCTTCCCCTGATTGTAAATGAGATCAATAATTCCGATACCACCACTAACTACGTAGATCCGGTTTATTCCAATTATGATGCGCCGGCCGGTAATACCAGCACGCTATGGAGCATTCAGTACATTTATACGAATCAGTATTATAGTGGTTCACCCAGCCCGGGCAATGCGCAAAACCGGAACGCCCACTGGCTATCGGAGGGTTATTCCGGCCTGGGGCTCTATACCAAACCGCTAATTCCCGGTTGGAAAAATTCTTTCCTCCTGGGTAGCCTCAAATGGGGACGTGTAGTACGTATGAAGCTAAATGCGGATGGTACCGATGTAGTACCCACAGCCGGGGGTGATACCGTGAGCTATTTCGGCAGTACCAACCGCTTTCGCGACGTAGCGGTATCGCCGGATGGGAAAACCATTTTTGTAGTGATGGACAGGAGTGCTACCACGTCAGGACCCAGTGCCAATGAACCCATTGTACCTGCCTGTGCCGGTTGTGTGCAGCGCTATGAGTTTCTCGGCTATCAATCGGATGGTAGCGGCAAAAGCAGAATGCCCACCGCCATTGATATCAGCAGTGGCACACCCGGTGCATTCACCGATGGCACACCGGTAACCATTAATGCCGCCAACAACAATAACAACAACTGGGTTCCCATCACGGGTCCCGATGGAAATATCATCGCTGAAATTCATGCCAATGGACAAGACCTGGGTGCCATCAGCACAAGGTTTTATGTGCATAATGGCCCCATCCGGATTTCGACCGGTGGGCAGCGTTACCTGGATCGCAACATCACGATAACACCGGCTACACAGCCCGCATCGCCCGTGCAGATCCGCCTTTACCTGAGTACGGCAGAGTTCAACGCCCTGGACGCCGACGCTTCCAGCGGCGTGAGTGGTATTACGGACCTGCGCATTCTGAAAAACGATGACCCCGCTTCCAATGCCGTTCAATCGGTAACAACTCTTGTGACGCCTGATTATGCGGAAGCATATGGCAGTGGTAAATATGTTTTGCAGGCCAGTATCGATGGCTTCAGTTCCTTCTATATCGGTAGCAGCAACCTTACTTTGCCCGTGCAGTTGATCAGCTTCCGCGCCAGTTTGGAAACCGCAAGGGTGCGGCTCAACTGGGAAACGCTTCGCGAAGAGGGATTGGCCGGTTATGAAGTGGAGCGTAGTGAAAATGGACGCGATTTTGCCGCCATCAAATGGATGGCGCCTGCAGGGGATCCCAGCAGCCGCCATTTCTATGAATGGGGTGATAGTACCTACCTGCTGGTCAACAGTCAGGTTATTTATTATCGCCTGCGTATAACCGATTTGGATGGTAGCGTGCGCTACTCACCTGTTGTATCGGTATCATTGCCTGCATCGAAAGGAAGGGTACGCATCGTGCCCAACCCGGTTATCGGCACCGCCACTGTGAAATTGCTGGTGGAAGCACCCGAACAAACGGAAGCAGTCTGGTTAATTGCCGACAGCCAGGGAAGGATATGGAACAGGGGAAAAATCCAGCTTCAGGCCGGACAAAATACGGTACCCCTCGAAACCGGCGCCCTGCCAGCAGGTATGTATTACCTACACCTGGCAACAGACCAGTTTGTGGAGAAACTGAAGTTGCAAAAACTGTAGATCTTACATGTGCAATAAAAAAGGGCGCCAATTGGCGCCCTTTTTTATTGCACATGTAAGGTAATGGGTCAATTGGTTTTTTCGTGCAGTATTCTTTTAGTTCTGTATGCTGATCGAGACGGTTGGTACCGCATATCCGCTAGTTCCTGCTTTTTTGCATTTTCTTATTAGTAATTGCTACATTCTTTTCTTAGTGATTCTACTTATTATGCAATGAAAGATTACGATATGATTGTATTTCTAAGGGTTATTACTAATATTCGCATTGTGAAAAACCAAGTAGAAAAAAATATCCTGTGTAATTCATTCGCCTTGCAGGCATAAGAGTGCATCCGATTAATGTAGTACTGTTTATTCAACTTATGCGCTAAGGCGGCAAAACTGCCAGGTTACCTAATCCATATCAATCGAAAAGCCATCCATCCAAAACCTGTGACATGAAACATCTGTACCTTCTCCTGCTTGCAGTGGGACTGCTCGACCAGGGCTCCCTGCAAGCCCAGTGTACGAACCACACCCTCGACTGGGATTACCGTGAGTTCTTTGCAAGGGATAATTCAACTATTCGATCTTATACATCCCTGGCACATTCACAAACGCAGTATTTCGCATTTGGTGCCAACAAATTGACCATTACGCATAACTATGGTGGTGATGCCGAAGTGGGAGGTGATGTAACCACCCACACAGGTGAGACGGGCTCTTATGCCACAGGTGCTGATATACGATTCAGCAATAATGGAGAAATTGGTTTTGCTTTTCAAACGGCTGTTTCCAATCTCCAGTTTTCAATCTACGATATAGACCGATCCCAGCGAATTGAATTTGAAGCATGGGATGGCGCTACGCAAAGAAATATCTCGCTTGCTACCGTGTCGGGTTCAGTCCTTACCATCTCCAATAATAACAGTACCAATGCGCGGGTTGATGCCAGCAATACCACAGTGGCGAATACCAGTTCAGATGGAACCATCAACGTCAGTATCGCAGGGCCGGTGACTTCTGTTACCATCACTATTAGCAATACCCAAACCTGTAACAGTTCCTGCGGTGGCGGCGGCAATGAAGATGGTTCTTTTTTCATATCCGATATTTCAGCCTGCTCTGAAGGTAGTTTCCCCAACAATTACCACGCCGTCAGTCAGCCATTTACAGGTATGCCCGGTTACATGTTGACTGTTGTAGGCAATAAGTTTTACTATTTTGATCCGGTATCAGGTGTGGCCAAATTCATATTCCAGGACAATACCCATACGAATATGAATTCGCTGGCTTATGATGCCGTGAACAGGCTGATTTATTATACCTACAGTCTTTCCGGCAGCCCCTCCGGTGTGAATGCCAATGAAAAAGCACTGCGTCGCTATGACCTGAATATGGATACATTTGGTGTTGTACTCAACAATGTAAACGACCTCGGTATTCCCACATTTGGGCAGGGTGTGGAATCCGGTGCGGCTGCTTTTTATGATGGAAGTCTCTATTGGGGAATTGAAGGAAATAATAATACCGCAATCGAATCAATTATTTACCGGATCGAGCTGAATGCTTCACAGTTTCCTGTAGGGTTTAGCCAGGTATATGCGCAGAATGTGCGCATTCCTTCCAGCTCACGCAGACAACATGATTGGGCCGATTTTACATTGAACGATGGGATTCTTTATGACTTTGACGGTGGTGTCGCCAACAGTCCCACAGCGCAGAATGCCAATTTTTTTCATCAAAACCTGCTCACAGGCGCGGTTACGGCCTATACACCCCAGGTGGGGGTGGTGCCCAAGCAGGCCAGCATCGACTGGCAGGGTAATATGTATAATATTGGCGCACCTTCTGGCACGGATCCCGGCCAGGCAACTACCTATAATGGTACCGACGGGGAAGGTTCTCCGGTTATAATAACGCATTATGGTGTACCCCTTGTAGGAAGCTGGGGCGATGCCGCCGAGGCTTTCCGTCCGCTATGCGATTTTGGGGATGCACCGGCCAGTTTTGACCCTGATCCCTGGTCGCCGGCAGTAAATGAACGCGATACAGCCCTGCGCATCGGCAGCAATATTGATATAGAATGGCTCACCCGCGGCCAGTCAGCCGCTGCCGATCTCGACAACTTCGACGATGGCGTGGCTACTGTAACCATATTTAGCAACCTCTATAGCACTTACCAGGTGCAGGTTGACGTGTACAACAATACATCCGGTGATGCCACGTTGATGGGCTGGCTCGACTGGAATGGTAATGGCGTTTTCGATGCCGGCGAAGCATCCGCCGCCCAAACCATTAGCCCACTCGCCGGTACCCAACAGGTATATTTGTCGTGGACGGGTATTAGCTCTACCCTGAACACAGGTGATATAACTTATTTGCGTATTCGGCTCACTTCGGCCGTTAACGGTATGGATGTAAACGACGCCACCGGTTGGTTGGCAGATGGGGAAACGGAGGATTACCCTGTAAGCGTTCAAAATATCGTATTGCCCGTGCACCTGCTCAGTTTTGAAGCGAAGGCTATCAATAACCAGGCGGTGCAGCTCAACTGGAAAGCCATCAGCGATGAAGCCTTCGAAGGTTATGCCGTTGAGCGTAGCCGCGATGGTAATAGCTGGAGCCAGATTGGTTTTGTATCGGCCACGGCCAGCCAGGCGATACAGTCTTATGTTTTTGTAGATCAAAGCCCCTATAAGGGTGTATCTCACTATCGCCTGCGTTTGCGCGAGAAAAATGCGGCAGAGCGAATAAGTGAAATCCGCCAGGTAAAAATTACCGACGCTGCCGTTAAGTTCAGCATTGCTCCCAATCCGGCAAACACGCAGGTGAGCTTGTCGTTGACAGCCACAAGGCCAGGAACCCGTGCCAGCATCAAGGTCATCAACAGCAGCGGCCATACGCTACATGCCCAAACTCTTATGTTGCGTGAAGGAAGTTCTACGATCCTGCTGCCGCTGGCTACTGAATGGCCGGCCGGAACTTACCTGGTAGTTGTTGCCACCGATGAGGAAACTCAAGCAGAAAAATTAATGATCAATCGTTAATAGAACCGGCTTTTTGTAATTTTTGAAGCATATATCCAAATCCACCAGAAGAAATCGATAATCTATGAAATCCATGAAAGCCATTTTCACAGGACTGATCCTGCTGATTAGTACCCTTGCGCTGTATGCGCAGCAACCTGTACAGGAAAAGTACAGCAAGGTGCAGATTGCCGCACCTACCACCGACCGAACAGCTTTTGGCGAACTGATGGGCCTGCTCGAGATCGACCACTTTGATTTTTCGGAAGAGGGCGATGTTATATCCGAAATCAGCGCCACCGCACTGGGCCGGTTAAAGCAAACCCCCTATAAGTACAAGCTGCTGGTAGATGATGTGGCAGCCGACCTGCATGCTCGTAACCGCGAATATGATGAGTTGCGTGCACAGGGCCGTTTGCCTTTTGAAGAAACGGGAAATGTTTTGGACAATATCATCGTTACGCCTTCCGCATTTGAATTGAAAGATACCTATGGCGGCTATTATCGCTATAGTGAAATGGTGGATGCCATCGACGACCTGGTAGCCACTTACCCTTCCATTGCCAGCAAGCAAAATATCGGCTCATCACATGAAGGCCGCACTATATGGGCAGTGAAGATCTCCGATAATGTGGAAACCGATGAAGCTGCTGAACCGGATGTGTTATTTCTTGGCATTCAGCATGCGCGCGAAGCCATTGGTGGCGCCAGCATGATCTTTTTTATGCAATACCTCTGCGAACAGTATTCGCAGGATAGCCGGATTAAAGACCTGGTTGATAATCGCGAAATTTACATTGTGGTTTGCATGAATCCCGATGGATGGGAGCATAATTATACACTTAACATTAATGGCGGCGGCATGTGGAGGAAGAATCGTCGGGGCAACGGTGTGGACCTGAACCGTAACTGGGATTGGAACTGGGGCAACTGTTCGGGAGCCACATCTTCTTGTGGTTCTGCTACATCAACTTCTGACACCTACTATGGGCCAAGTGCATTCTCTGAGCCTGAAACCCAGGTGATCCGCGACTTTACCTATGCCCACAATTTTGTGGCCATGATCGATCAGCATGCTTATGGACCTTATTATTCACTTCCTTTTGGTCGTCCCACTTTACCTGGCAACGTATTCACCGCTGATGACGTCAATTTCTACAAATATGTACCGGCGGCCATGGGCCGCTACAATGGTATGCGTGCCGGAAATAGCCCCGAGGCTGTGGGTTATGAAGTAGCCGGTGGGGTGAAAGACTGGATGTTGATGGGCGACTATGGTGTGGGCAATAAAGGAAAAATATATGGAATGACAGGAGAAGGCGGGCATGGCACAGCTGTAGGCTCGGGCGGTACGTTCTGGCCTGCTAAAGCCCAGATCATTCCGCTTTGTAAGGGTATGATCCACCAAAACCTGCAATTACTTTATGCGGCGGGAACCCATATCGATTTACAGGATGCATCCGATATCACAGTAGGAAGCAAATCGGGAAGTTTCTCCTTTCGCGCAACAAGAGTGGGACTGGGCACCGAACCGGTAACAGTATCCCTGATACCCATTAAGAATATACTGTCGGGCGGAACACCGGCTGTACTAACCAGTACCGAATTACCCAATTACTATTCCGTTCATACGGGCAGCGTGGGTTATACATTACCCGCAGGTCTTACCGATGGACAAGTGATTCAGTTTGCCTGGCGAATAGAGGAAGGCGGGCTCACTTTCTATGATACAATCACCAAAATTTATCATGCCACCCCTTCGGCACTCACCGTTCTCCAGGATGATATGGAATCGGGAACCATAACCAATAACTGGTTGTTGACAACCAATGGTACGAACTGGGGCTATACCAGCAGCGGTACCGGCTTTAATAGTACCGGTAGGGCCATGTCGGAATCGCCAAGTGGCAACTACACCAACAATGCCAGCCGTATAGCCGGTTGGTCAAACACTTTCAATCTTAGCGATGCTTCGGCAGCTTACCTCACCTTCTGGGTAAGGTACCGGGCGGAAAATTTCCGCGACAAACTGCAGGTTCAATTCTCCAATAATAGCACTGACGGAACAAATGGCACCTGGGTATCCTTGGTTGGCTCTTCAACTGTTCAGGAGCCCGGTAATCTGGAAGGTAGTACACTCAATGGTGAGCCGGCACTAACGGGTTGGCGCGAAGAGTGGTCAAGACAGGTATTTGATCTGAGTGCTTTTACCGGACCGGGTAATAATAGCGTACGATTCCGCTTTGTTTTCACATCTAACGGAAATGTGAGCTCATATGTATACCGCGTGGATGATGGCTTCTACATCGACGATGTAAAACTCGTGAAGACCAGTGCGGCATTAGTTACACTTCCCGTGCAATTCAAGAGCTTCCGTGGTCGCTTGCTGGCCAACGAAACGGTACGGCTCGACTGGGAAGCAGAAACTGATCATTTGCATGATTATTTTGAAGTGGAGCGCTCTACCGATGGAACCAGCTTCCAGTCTTTAGGTCGCGGACCCGCTCTGGCTCCTTATCATTTTATTGATCCGAATCCTCTGGTGGGCAATAATTATTACCGCATCAAACAGGTGGATAAAGATGGTAAGATCACCTACAGTTCCACGGTTACAATCGTTTATACTCCCTCTACTTTCCGGGTAGAGATTTATCCCAACCCGGTTACGGACCAATTGAGGGTGCGCATAGGTACAGCCGAAGTGGCTCAGTACCGGCTTACGCTCACCGATCTGGCAGGTCGCGTAGTGTATGAAGAAAAGATTCAAACCGGCAATGGCCAGCAAGACTGGACCATTCCAACCGCCTCGCTGGCTTCGCAAGTGTACCTGGTTACCGTGCGCAATAGCCGGGATGAAGTGGTGGTGATGGAGAAAGTGAGTAAGCAGTGAGTAGGGAGTAGTAAGTAGAAAGTGGGGAGTAGAAAGTAGGGATTAGACAATAACTATTTACTGTCATTCCTACTTACTACTCCCCACTTTCTACTTACTACTCCCTACTTTTGCTCCATGTACACCCTCAAAAAATCATTGGGTCAGCACTTTTTGCGCGATGAAGCTATTTGTCGCCAGATTGTGGGGGCTTTGCAGGAGCGGCCATTTACGCGGCTCCTGGAAGTGGGGCCCGGGGGTGGCGCCCTTACCAAACACCTGCTGGCGATCCCGGGCATCGATTTTCGCGCCGTGGAGCTGGACCGGGAAAAAGTGGAGTACCTGCTGCAAACTTTTCCGGCACTGGAAGGAAAAATTATCGAAGGCAGTATCCTCGATATCCCGGTGCCTTTTACGGAGCCATTTACCCTTATCGGCAATTTCCCTTATAATATCTCCACGCAGATTCTTTTCCGGGTGTTGGAATGGAAAGGCCAGGTGGAAACCATGCTGGGCATGTTTCAAAAAGAAGTGGCACAGCGTGTAGCTGCCGGTCCGGGCAACAAGACCTATGGGGTTATATCGGTATTGGTCCAGGCTTTTTTTGAGGTGGAATATTTGTTGGATGTGCATGAAAACAGCTTCAACCCTCCTCCCAAAGTGAAGAGTGGCGTGATCAGGATGGTGCCAAGAGTTGCCGTTCCTGCCATGCGCAGCGAAAAGGCATTTTTTAATTTGGTGAAAACGGCATTCAATCAGCGCCGCAAAACCTTGCGCAATGCCGTAAAAGGATTATTTGAGCCGGGCGAACTGGAAGACCCCATTTTCAACAAACGTGCGGAGCAGTTGTCGGTAGATGATTTTGCCGCCCTCACATTCAGGATGCGATAGTATATGAAGAAAGTAGTTATAACCGCAAAAGCGCACCCCATGTTGCAGGAAACACTGGAACAAAGGGGGTTTGAAGTAGCTTATCTGCCAGCCATCAGCTATGATGAGCTGGAGGCGCGCATAGGGGATTTGGAAGGACTGGTGGTGACCACCCGGCTGAAGATCGATCAACCCCTGTTACAAAAAGCGGAGAATCTGCGCTGGATAGGGCGCCTTGGCAGTGGTATGGAACTGATTGACCTGCCCTATGCGGAGAGCCGGCAAATACTGTGCGTGAGCAGCCCCGAAGGAAATTGCAATGCGGTGGCAGAGCATTCGCTGGGCATGCTGCTTACCCTGATGAACCGGCTGCACTGGTCGCACGAAGAAATCAAAAAAGGACTTTGGCTGCGCGATGAGAACAGGGGAAATGAGTTGTCGGGAAAAACAATCGGCATTATTGGCTATGGCCATACCGGCTCCGCCTTTGCGAAGCGCCTGCAATCATTTGATGTAACCATCCTGGCCAACGACAAATACAAGTATGGATTTGCTGCAGGCTGCGTTAAAGAGGCCAGCCTGGAGCAGATCGCACGCTATGCCGATGTGATAAGTCTGCACCTGCCCCTGACGGCGGAAACGCACTATTTGGCGGATGAAGCATTTTTCAACAGCCTGCAACAGCGACCCTGGTTGCTGAATGCTTCGCGCGGCAAGGTAGCCAGAACATCGGCCATAGCAACGGCATTGCGCAAAGGACAAATAGCGGGGGCGGGCCTTGATGTGCTGGAAAATGAAAAGCTTGACACTTATACCGATGCGGAAAAGGCAGAATTGCACTGGCTGCTGGATCAGCCTAACGTGTTGATTACCCCGCATATTGCAGGCTATAGCCAGGAGGCATTTTACAAAATGTCGGAAGTGTTACTGAAAAAATTAGGGCTACTTTAGGTTTTTTCAGAACAAATACTTTATTATCTTTGCCCATATTATCGCAACGCTTCAGTTTAACCGGCTGGGGCGTTGCTATTTTTTTCATTTATACCCAGGGAGGTGAATATGAATAGCATCCAGTATGTAACTAAAGAAACATTGGAGCAAATGAAGGCGGATTTGCAGCATCTGAAAGGGGTGGAAAGACCCGCTGCGAGCCGTGCCATTGCCGAGGCCAGGGAAAAGGGTGACCTGAAAGAAAATGCCGAATACGACGCCGCGAAAGAGGCGCAAGGCCTGTTGGAAGCAAAAATCGCCGCACTGGAAGGCGCACTCTCCCAGGTGCGCATTCTCGATGAGAGCAGCATCGATACCAGCAAAGTATCCATACTCACCAAAGTGACCATGACCAACCTGAAAACCAAAAAGCAGGTTACCTACCAGATCGTAAGCGAGCAGGAAGCCGACCTCAAAGCCGGTAAAATCTCCGTAACCTCGCCCATCGGCAAGGGCGTACTCGGCAAAGTTGTAGGCGAAACAGCCGAAGTAATTGCCCCTGCAGGGAAATTGCAGTTTAAAATTGATGATATAAGTGCGTGAGGGGGAGTAGTAAGTTTTGAGTTCTAAGTTTTAAGTGGTAAGTTTTAAGTGGTAGGTAGAAAGTAATGTTGCCTTTCAAATAAATTTGAAGCTATCCTGCTATCCCACAAAGACTTAAAACATATAACTTACAACGTAAAACCTACAACTTAAAACTTACCACTTAAAACTTACAACGTAAAACTTCTCTCAATGTCCATCTTCTCCCGCATCATATCCGGCGAATTGCCCAGCTACAAAATTGCTGAGGACGAAAAGTTTTATGCTTTTCTCGACATCTTCCCGCTGGTGGAAGGACATGTGTTGGTTGTACCCAAGCTGGAGATAGATCGCTTATTTGATTTGCCGGAAGACTATCTCGGCGAAATGCTTCGTTTTGCGCAGCCCATTGCCCGCGCCATAGAGGCTGTAATCGACTGCAACCGCTGCGGTATGGCCGTTATTGGCCTCGAGGTACCACATGCACACCTGCACCTGGTACCCATAAAAAGCGCCAACGACCTCAATTTTACCCGACCCAAGATGAAAGTGGAAGAACACAGGATGCGGGAAATACAGGAGAGAATAGTCGGAGAGTTGAAAGTTTAGGGTTTAAAGTTTAATTTGAGGATTCGGTTATTTGTTTTGCGCCTCACGCCTCACCTGAAACATTAAACTTTAAACCCTCAACCTTAAACCCAACGTATAACGTAAAACGTATTAAGTAAAACTCACCTCACCCTTCCCGGATTCGCTTTCAAAAACGCTTCCCATCCATTCGCATTACTCTTTACCTGCCCGGCTATGGGGCTGCCCAGTTGATAATGGTGACAAAGCGCAATGGCCAATGCATCCGTGGCATCAAAATAGCGGGGTGCTTCGCGAAGGTGAAAAATTTCGCGGAGCATCTTCCATACCTGATCCTTGCCGGCGTTGCCGTTGCCGGTAACAGACTGTTTTACTTTTCGTGGCGAGTATTCGGTAACGGGTATGCCTGCCTGCATGGCCGCGGCAATGGCCACACCCTGCGCACGACCCAGTTTGAGCATACTCTGCACATTCTTGCCAAAAAATGGCGCTTCAATGGCGAATTCATCCGGCGAAAACTCCGTGATCAATTCGCTGATGCGTTTATGAATCAATTGCAGGCGCTCATAATGATCTTTCCTGGAGGAGAGACGAAGCACATCCATTTGCAACATCTGCAGAGAATTGTTGCGCGTCTCAATCACGCAATAGCCCATGAGCAGTGTGCCAGGGTCCACACCTAAGATTTTTTTAGTACGCTTTTGCAAGTAGGACTGTATTTTTACCGGATAATCCAATTGGAGCCCACCTGTCGTTACGGATTCTGTTTGAAAGAAATGCGCATGGGGCTTTTTTATGCTGTTCAAAAGTAGACATAAAAAATTTATCAGGATTTTTATCCGGTATTTTCTGGGTCCCGTATTGTTTATATGGTTATCCTGGTCAATTTATCAGCAATTGCGGCAACAACCCAATCTGGAAAGTAGTTGGATGGCTATGCAGCAGTCGATGCGCAGTAGTCTTTGGTGGATTCTTCCGCTCGTATTATTCGGCATGGTGCTCAATTGGTCGCTCGAGTCGTTGAAATGGATGCTGGTGGTGCGGCGCATACAGCCCATCGGATTTTTGACCGCCTGCAAAGCCGTGCTATCTGGTCTTTCTTTCTCCGTTACCACACCCAACCGGGTGGGGGAGTACCTGGGCCGCGTACTCTATATGAATGAGGGCAACCGGCTCAAAGCCATTTCGCTCACCATAACGGCCAGCATCAGTCAGCTCCTTATCACCGTATTCATGGGCCTGATCGCATTATTGGTATTACGACCTGATTTGGAAAAGGCCGACCTGGTGAGCAATTTCTGGTTCGACTGGATCCTGTACGGAACCCTCGCCGTCACCATTTTTTTAACAGTATTTTATTTTCGGATAGGGTGGCTTGTACGTTGGATAGACAGGCTACCGGGCAGCCGTCGATATGCCTGGCTTATCGAGGCGCTGGAATCGTTCCATGCAACGATCCTCCTGCGCTTACTGTCTTTATCAGCCGCCCGTTTTGTACTGTTCGTCGCACAATTCTGGCTGCTTTGCCGGCTCTTTGATGTGGAAATTGATGGATGGCATTGTTACTGGGCGGTGAGCCTCAGTTATTTGGTGATGGCTGCCATACCAACCATCGCGCTTTTTACCGATCTTAGCCTGCGCGGAAAAGTGAGTATCACCCTGCTGGGCATGTATAGCAGTAATCATTTGGGCATAGGACTGGCAGCAGCCGGTATCTGGCTCATCAATTTGATAATACCTGCCCTGGCAGGCAGTTTGCTAATTTTGGGCGTGGGAAGATTTTTCAGAAAGAAAACCAGTGAAGAGGAATGACGGAAATTATACCGGGATACCTGTAAGCTGATAGTTGGAATAATAAGTTAAAACACGTGGAGTAGCATTTTGGATTAAACTATCCAGGCAAAATGAAGCTCTAATCAATTAAAAAACATGACCGGATTACTGAAAGGATTGGTAATAGCAGTATTGGCTTTAATGGCGTTTACGCCCAAAATTGAAGAGCCGGTAGCAAGCGAAATCTGCTCCATACGCAATACGGCTTTTAAGGCAGGTGAAAAAATTTCCATGACGGTCTATTACGCCGTGGCAGGCGTGTATGTGAATGCGGGTACCGCCACATTTACCAATACCCTTGAAACCATGAATGGTAAACCCGTTTACCATATCGTGGGTGAAGGCCGCACCAATTCATCCTACGATTTTCTCTACAAAGTACGCGACCGCTACGAAACCTATATCGATACGGCAACCATGCAGCCCGTGAAATTTATCCGCAATGTGGATGAGGGCGGTTACAAGATCTACCAGAATGTGACCTTCAACAAAACGGCCAATACTGCCATCACCAACGACGGCGTTTTCAAAGTGCCGGAATGCGTGCAGGATGTGGTGAGCGCTGTTTTCTACGCGCGCAATGTCGACTTCTCCAAACTTCGTCCCAACGACAAGATCACCTTCTCGATGTTTCTCGACAACGAAGTGTACAATATGTACATTCGCTATCTGGGTCGCGAAACCATCAAGACCAAATATGGAAAATTCCGCGCCATCAAGTTTAAACCCATGCTCATCAAAGGCACGATTTTTAAGGGCGGCGAAGAAATGGTGGTATGGGTTACCGACGATATGAACCGTGTACCCGTGCGCATAGAAAGCCCCATTGTAGTGGGCAAAGTGAAAATTGATATGATGAGCCACGAAGGACTAAGATACCCGTTGACTTCATTGGTGAGAAGAAGATGAGAGAGAGAATTTGATTATTTGTTTATTGGAGGATTTGTTGTTTGGTTTAAGGTTTAGGGTTTAAGGTTTAATGGTGGGGAACTTGAATATATTTCTGCGAAAATCTGCGTAATATCCGCGAAAATCTGCGGGAAATTCTTCCTGAACTTTCCAAATAATGGGAAACCCGGCGAGTTCTTCCCTCTAATGAACCCCCAACCTTGGCAAAGAACAGCGTCGAAATTCAACATTAACTCCTAAACAAATCAACAAATTCTCCCTCATGCTGCTTTATACAATCGAAACGGGCAAATTCAAACTCGACGGCGGCGCCATGTTTGGCGTTGTTCCCAAAAGCATCTGGCAAAAACTGAATCCTCCTGATGAAAACAACATGTGTACCTGGAGCTTGCGCTGCCTGCTGGTGCAGGAAGGCGACCGGCTGGTATTGATTGATACGGGCATTGGCAACAAGCAGGACGCAAAATTCTACTCCCATTATTATTTACACGGCGACGACAGTCTCGATAAATCCCTTTCAGCCGCCGGCTTTTCCCGTTCCGATATTACGGATGTATTTCTCACGCATCTTCATTTTGACCACTGCGGAGGCGCCATCGAAAGGCAGGGCGATAAACTGCAACCCGCCTTTCCCCGCGCCCAATACTGGAGCAATGCTTTGCACTGGGACTGGGCCGTAAAACCCAACGACCGGGAGAAAGCCTCTTTTCTGAAAGAAAATATTCTTCCCCTGCAGGAATCAGGTCAGCTTCAGTTTATTCAACGGTCCGGCCATAAGGATCAATACCCGTTGGAGGAGCAGGCTTTTTTGCCGGGCTTTTCCGTTCGCTTTGTGGATGGACATACCAATGCCATGATGTTGCCGCAGATACAGTACAAGGGCAGGACCCTTGTGTACATGGCCGATCTGCTGCCATCGGCGGCGCATATTCCTATCCCTTATGTGATGGCTTATGATATGTTTCCGCTCACAACCCTTAGCGAGAAAAAGAGCTTTTTGCAGGAAGCCCTGGAAGGAGATTATATCCTCTATTTTGAGCACGATGCCGCTCATGAGTGTTGCACCCTGCAGCAAACCGAAAAAGGCATTCGCCCGAAAGATTTTTTTTCGTTAAAGGATTTGAGATAGGCTGATACACTCAATTCGTTGGTGCATTATCCACCTCTTTCAATCGCGTGGTTACGGGCCTTCTGGCATAAAGCAGGGCCAGGATGGCGACTACGAAAAAGGTGCCCAGCGCAATGATGCTGTTGCGGATATTTTCCGTTTGCTCCTCAATATAGGCAAAGGTGAAAATGCCGATCACAATCGCGATCTTTTCCGTTACATCATAAAAACTAAAGAATGAAGTGGTATCCTGCGTTGTGGGCAACAGGCGGCTGTAAGTACTGCGACTCATGCTCTGGATGCCACCCATTACCAATCCCACCACCGAAGCGAGAATATAAAATTGGGTTTGCGTTTGCACATTGTAGCCGGCAATGCATACCAGTATCCAGATAAATACCGCCAGCGATATCACCCACCAGCTTCCGATCTTTTTGCTTAGCCGGCTCATGCCGATGGCGCCAAAAATGGCTACCAGTTGAATCAGAATAATGGTGAGCAAAAGTTTGGGCTCATCTTCCTCCCGCGTAAACAGCTCTTTCTTTGCAAAACCCGCCGCTACCAGCATCACGGTTTGCACGCCCATACTATAGAGAAAAAAGCTGAACAGGAAGCGCTTCAGCGACGGCATTTGCGCCAACTGTGACCATACCAGTTTCAGTTCGTGAAAACCATTGACCAGTACATGTTTTTTCGATTTTCGTTCGGCCTTGCTGCTGAGGGGCATGGCACGCAGGGTGATTTGCGCAAAACCAAACCACCAGAGTCCGGTCAGCAGAAACGATATGCGGGCGCCAATGCCCTTGTCTTCGGGGTTCAGGCCAAACCATTCCGGCTTCAGGATCACCACAAAACAGATGGCCTGCAACAATACGCTACCGATATAGCCCATCGAAAAGCCCCTGGCGCTGATGCGGTCCTGGTCTTCGGGCGCCGCTATATCGGGCAAATAGGAATTGTAGAACACGAGGCTGCTCCAGAAACCCAGGGCCGCAATGGAAAAGGCAATGATGCCGTATTCAATATTGTCTTTGGTAAACCAAAACAAAGCGATACAGGCCGCTGAACCAATATAGCAAAACCACCGAAGCCACACTTTCTTGTTGCGCCGGTAATCAGCGATGGAACTGAGAATAGGCGAGGTGATCGCCACCAGCAGAAATACCAGCGCCAGGGCATAATTCTGCAAGGCGGTATTCACGAAAGTTCGTCCAAAGAACTTTACATACGACACATCATTGGAGTTGGATGCCGCCGTAATGCCCACATAATAAGCCGGAAAAATGGTGGAGGTGATAACGAGGTTATAAGCCGAGTTGGCCCAGTCGTACATGGCCCAGGCATTCACTACTTTTTTGGGAGCCGTTGGCATGGGTGCGCTTGTTGTTGACTTTTTTGCTTCAGGCAGCAAAAAAGGTTATTGTGGCACAAAATAAAGATTCGAATTGAATATATGGTGCAACAATTTATTTACCGATGACTCCGGTGAGCAATAAAATGAGCAGGATGATGCCCATCACGATCCGGTAGATGCCCCAGATACGAAAACCATAGCGCGTCAAAAAGCGAATGAAGAACCGGATGGCCAGAATAGCCACGATGAAAGCCGCCAGGTTTCCCAGCAGAAAGGCCTGGAGATTTTCCTGGCTCGACAGGATCATTTCATATCCCTTCTGTTTGCTTCCTTCGGCTCCCCAGTCTTTCAGAAAAATGGCATAAGTCGTAACCGCCAGCATGGTAGGTACGGCGAGAAAAAAAGAAAATTCGGCGGCAGCCTTACGGCTCAGTTTCTGGTGCATACCCCCGATAATGGAAGCTGCGGACCGGCTTACGCCCGGCATCATGGCCAGGCATTGCCAAAACCCAATAGTAATGGCCTTTGGAATACTAATCTCCTGCTCGTCGGTTACCGTTGGATGATTGAAGAGGCGGTCGATAAACAGCAATACTATACCGCCTAAAACCAGCACAATGGCGATGGGTAGCGGACTTTCGAGCAGTGTTTCAATTTTTTCGTTGAAGAGATAGCCTAATAACAGTGCCGGCAACACAGCCAGTGCCAGTTTGAAGTAGAAGCGGGGATTCTTAAAGTCGAAAAATTTCTTCCAGTACAGCACCACCACGGCCAGGATGGCCCCAAACTGAATAGACACCTGGAACATTTTCACGTAATCATCTTCCTGAATGCCCAGGATGGTGCTGGTAAAGATCATATGCGCCGTGGAAGAGATGGGGATGAACTCCGTCAAACCTTCCACTATCGCAATCAATAAGGCTTCAAATAAATTCATGCTTACGGCGAGCGCTGTTTACCGTCCGTTTTTTTTGAAGATCGCGTAGATTTCGATTACCAGGCCGGCCAGGATGAGAAGGGGTGCGATGGTAATGCGGCGGCTGCTGTACACTTCATCGGCATTAAATACATTGGGGTCCTCGCTGCGGCCACCGGCCATCAGCAGCATGCCCAGTGCGATCACCAGGATTCCGATCAGCATCCATATATAATTGCTGCGGGTAAACAGCGATGGGGTCGACGATTTTTCTGCCATGCTTGCAAATGATTTAAGAGCGGCAAGATAACTATTTTATGCCAAGCCACACCAGGCATCGGCCAGTAAGAATCCTCGAATCTTTTAATCCCCAAATCCTCAAATCCTAATACAGGTCGTCCAGCTTCATTTTAAGGTATTTCAGCACACTGCGATGGGTGCTGATGAGGGTGATGCAAATACCCAGCACAATCATGCCGGCGAATAGCATACCCAGCGACTTATTATCATGAATGGCCTTGAGCCAGGGCACCATGCGTTCGGCCCCCAGGATTACCAGCACCACCGCGCCCACGGCAATGATGCCACTGATGGCACCATTTACGATGGCGCGCAGGTTCATGGGCTTGGCTATAAACCAGCGGGTAGCGCCCACCATCTGCATGGTTTTGATGAGAAAGCGGTTGCTGAACATCGCCAGGCGGATGGTATTATCGATCAGGATGATCACTACCAGCGAGAGGATGACGGCTATGGCCAGGAATATCATACTCAGGGTGCGAATATTCTCGTGCAGCTTATCCACCAGCGCTTCGGGGTATTTTACATCACTCACATAGGTCTGCTGCTCCAGGTCTTTCTTGATCGACTCCAGCGAGTCGCGATTCATATATTCCTTCTTCACTTTGAAGTTGATGCTGTTGGGCAGGGGATTCTCTTCGAGGATCTTGTCCCAGCTTTCATTCCCATCACCCAGGTATCGGCGCTTGGCCTCCTCCTTGGTAATGTACTCCATGTCCCGGATATAGGCTTGCCCGCCTACATATTCCATCAGGGCCACACTGTCGTTGGGGTTCAGGTCGCCCCGCAAATAGGCCGACACTTCTACATTTTCTTTGAAATAATCTCCAATCTTGTTGGCATTGATCACCAACACACCAATGATACCAAGCAGAAAGAGTACCAGGGTAACACCGAGAATGGACATGAAATAAGAAGGTTTTGCCCTTTTGATGGAGGCTTTACCCGCCTGCGCCATAGTAAACCGTTTTGAAAATGAATAGAAGGGGCCGGCTTTGTGCCGTAGTGTCGCAAAAATAGCGCTTTACGCCCTACAATCAGTATTTTTGCTGCCCCTTTAAACGGGCCTGTTGCGGGCATATTGCCAGCGCCGGCCAACTAAAATGTTAAAGCTTTCCCTCATCATGGCAGGAACAGAATACCAGTTTACGGAGATTGAAAAGAAATGGCAGGCTGAATGGAAGGCCAACAACCGCTATCGTGTCAGCAACAACAGCGATAAGCCCAAATATTATGTGCTGGATATGTTTCCCTATCCCAGTGGTGCGGGTTTGCATGTGGGCCATCCTTTGGGTTATATCGCTTCAGACATCTATAGCCGATACAAGCGATTGAAAGGATACAATGTGTTGCATCCAATGGGTTTCGATAGTTTCGGCTTACCGGCCGAGCAGTACGCTCTCGATACGGGCCAGCACCCTGCCGTTACCACGGAAAACAATATCCGCACTTTCAAAAAGCAGCTCGATAATATTGGTTTCTGCTACGATTGGGAACGGGAAGTGCGAACCAGTGATCCGGCTTATTACAAGTGGACGCAATGGATATTTCTGCAATTATTCGATAGCTTCTTTAACCGTCAAACGCAAAAGGCGGAGCGGATAGCGGTTCTGCGGGAAGCATTCGCCCGGGAGGGCAATGCCAGCCACCCCCTGCCCAATGCGCAATATCATTTGAGAGAATTTAGCGCCGCACAATGGAAGGGCATGAATGAAGCGGAGCAGGATGATGTATTGATGCAATACCGCCTGGCTTATTGTGGCTATGGCGAAGTAAACTGGTGCGAGGCCCTGGGCACCGTACTGGCGAATGATGAAGTGGTGAATGGTGTAAGTGAGCGGGGCGGTTTTCCGGTGGAGAAAAAGCGGCTGCGCCAATGGTACCTGCGCATTACGGAATATGCCGACCGCTTACTGGAGGGATTGGGAAAGGTTGACTTTAGCGATGCCATGAAGGAGATGCAAACCAACTGGATTGGCCGCAGCAGTGGAGCGGAAATTGATTTTCGCATCCGTCATTCCGGATCCGATAAGTCAGAGGATGCTCCGGTTTTGCGCGTATACACCACCAGGCCCGATACCATTTTTGGTGTCGACTTCATGGTAGTGGCGCCGGAACACGAGTTGGTGGAAACCATGACCAGCGAGGAACAGAAGATTGCCGTGGATGAATATATCGCTTACGTAAAGAGCCGGAGTGAGAGGGAGCGCATGGCGGAGAAAAAGATCACCGGCGTGTTTACCGGTTCCTATGCCCTTAACCCCTTCAACGGCAGAAAGATTCCCGTATGGATTTCGGAATATGTGCTGGCGGGCTACGGCACGGGTGCCATTATGGCCGTGCCCTGTGGCGATGAGCGGGATCATAAATTCGCGCAGCATTTCCAAATCCCCATCACCAATATTATCGGTAGTCATTACAATGGCGAGGAAGCCAATCCCACCAAGGATGCCGTACTCGACAATAGTGATTTTCTGAATGGTATAAAAATGCGCGACGCTATTGAGATCGTGATCGGGAAACTGGAAGCGATGGGCATTGGCACACGCAAGGTTAACTATAAGATGCGCGACGCGGCTTTCAGCCGGCAACGCTACTGGGGCGAACCCTTCCCCATAAAATGGGTGGAAGGACGCGCCATACCCCTCCCGGAATCGGAATTGCCCCTTGCACTCCCTCGTGTGGAGAGCTACCAGCCCGGACCCAATGGGGAAGGACCCCTGGCCAATATCAGCGATTGGACCACACGACAACTGGAAACCAATACCATGCCCGGCTATGCCGGCAGTAGCTGGTATTTTTTGCGCTATATGGATCCGGGTAACGAGAAAGAATTCTGCAGCCGCCAGGCATCCGATTACTGGGGCCAGGTGGATCTCTATATTGGTGGCACGGAGCACGCCGTGGGGCATTTGCTCTATAGCCGTATGTGGACCAAGGCACTCTACGACCTCGGTCTGATTGGCCACGATGAGCCCTTTAAACGACTGGTGAACCAGGGAATGATACAGGGTAGTTCAAGATTTGTGTACCGGGTGCATGGCAAAAACCTCTTCGTATCGGCCGGGCTGAAAGATCAGTACCAGACCGATGCCATACATGTGGATGTAAACTTTGTAGATGGTGTTGAACTCGACATTGAGGCATTTCGCCAATGGCGTGAGGAATATGCGAATGCCGAATTTGTGCTGGAAGAAGGAAAATATATCTGCGGAACGGAGGTGGAGAAAATGTCCAAATCCAAGTACAATACCGTAAACCCCGACGATCTGGTGACCCGGTACGGCGCCGATACCTTCCGGATGTATGAAATGTTTCTGGGCCCGGTGGAAATGAGTAAGCCCTGGGATACCAAGGGGATTGAAGGTGTACACCGCTTCCTGAAAAAACTCTGGCGCCTGTTTTTCGACGAAAATAAGGGACGGGTTTGGACGGAGGAAGCGCCCACGGCGGCGGAACTGAAGTTGTTGCACAAAACAATCAGGAAGATTGAAGAAGATACGGAGCGCTTTAGTTTCAATACGGGCGTGAGTGGCTTTATGATAGCGGTAAATGAATTAGGAGACCTCAAATGCCATAAGCGGGCCATCCTGGAGCCATTGCTGATTTTACTAACCCCATACGCACCGCATATTAGCGAGGAGCTTTGGCAGCAGTTGGGGAATACCAGCAGCATACTGGATGCGGCTTATCCCGTTTTCGATCCCGCCCTGGTGGCAGAATCGGAAAAGGAGTACCCGGTTTCCATCAACGGAAAAACCCGCACTACCCTGGTAATGCCGCTTGATGCCACGCAGCAACAGGTGGAGGAAAAAGTATTGGCCAACGAAGTGGTGCAGAAATGGCTCGAAGGTCGTGCGCCGAAGAAGATTATCTATGTAAAAGGCCGTATGATCAATGTAGTGGTGTAAACATTTTTGCCAGCGCTTTGTTGCTCGATAATAGAAACCGAATGAAAGCGACGAAAACGCATTACTATGGCATTTCCCAATCCCAAATTGATTGAAGCCCTGCGCAAGGCGGCCAGCCAGCTACGTGCTGGAGCCCATTATGCCTGGGGACATCATGGCGCCTGCAATTGTGGTAACCTGCTTCAGGCGCTTACACCGATGACCGAATCGGAAATTCTGCGCCATGCGCACAGCGCTGTTGGTGAATGGACCGAATTGGCCGAAGCCTATTGTCCCGATACCCGAGTGCCGGTGAACCTGCTGATTTCAAAATTGCAGGAAGCGGGACTCAACCCCGTGGATATTCATCATATCGAATACCTGAGCGATAAGGAAGTACTCCGGAATTTGCCCGGTGGATTTCGCTGGCTCAAGCGTAATCAGCGGGAAGACGTGATACTTTATTTTGAGTCTTTCGCGAACCTGCTCGAAACTAAATGGCAAAAATCAGCCGAACAGGCGGAAACTATTCTTTCGCAGGTAGCTGCGCATAATTCCTTTGTTTCCCTGCCCACGGGTGCTTAATTTAGTGGCATGAAAAAAATGCTGCTGATCAGTGTCCTTTTCGCCATGAACATGGCGGATGGCGCGGCACAGTCACTGAATGTGATGAGTTTTAATATCCGCTTGAATACGGCATCCGATAGCCTGAATGCCTGGCCCTATCGGAAGGATAAAGTGGCTTCGCAGATTTTGTTTCACGATGTGCACCTGCTGGGAGTGCAGGAAGCCCTGCACGATCAGATGATGGATCTGCAGGCGCGACTGCCACAATTCAAGTACACGGGTGGTGGCCGCGATGATGGCAAGGAGAAAGGCGAATACAGCGCGCTATTTTATGATAGCACCCGCCTGCAATTGCTGAAAACCGGTATGTTCTGGCTCAGCGAAACCCCTGATATACCGGGTAGCAAGAGCTGGGATGCCGCCATTACCCGAATGGTGACCTGGGCCCGCTTCCGCGACCGCAGGACCAAAAAAGTCTTCTACGCTTTCAACACGCATTTCGACCATGTGGGCCAGGTGGCCAGGCGCGAAAGTGCGCGCATCATTCAGCGCAAAGTGCAGGAACTGGCCGGCAATACACCCGCCATCATTACCGGCGATTTCAATGCCCGCCCCTCCGATGAACCCATCCAGGTGATTCTGGATCCCAATGAACCGCTCCGGCTTAAGGATGCCAAAGCACTTTCTGAAACAGGGCATTATGGCCCCACCGGCACCTTCAATGCATTTCGAAATAAAGAAACCAACGACGAGCCCATTGATTATATTTTTCTGCGGGGCAACTGGAAAGTGAAGAAGCACGCCACTATTTCCCAAACCTGGGGCGGGCGCTTTGCCAGCGACCATTTCGCGGTGATGGCCGTGTTGTCGTTATAAACATCAATTACCAGAAGGGGTTTTGAAGAGCCGTATGCTGGCGCTGCTGCCTTCCGTGCTTTCGAGACGGGCTTCATAGCGATTGCCGGCATTTTCCGCCACCATATAACTGGTATTGGGCGGAATGCTTCCCAGGTTTTCCGCCACCATGGTCAGTTCGTTATCTTCTTCCAGGTCGGCAACTGCGAACTTTACCACATAGGCCTGACCCGTGAGCCTTATATGCGATTGCCAAAGCTTTCCATTCAGGAAAAGGGAAATGGAATCGCCGTCAATTTCCGCGTTATCATAAAATCGTAGTTCAATGCTGTCGCCCGCCAGCGGGATATCAGTCACCCTTACGCGCTTTCTTTCCTTGTACTTCTCTTCGGGAGTGGATTTGGATGGCGGCGTCATCTGCTCAGGTATGGAGGCCGGCCCTGGCACAAAAACCATCTCGCGGTCAGGCTTTTTCTCCGTTATATCCTGCCGAAAGATTTGCGGTTGGGGTGGTATGGGTTTTTGAAAGGCTACTGATCCGATACTGTCAATAATAAAAGGATCGTTGGTTCCCATGGTATAATTATCAATCACATAATCCCACTCATCGGGAAATCGCGTACCGTTTGATTTATCGAGGTGCAAATCGGCGTTCGGGTTTTCGCGGTCCCGTTCGCCCGTTTTGCCTTCCAGCATCATCCGGCCATCGCCGGGGCAATTGAAATCGGCCCTGTTCATCATGGGCAGTAAACCTTTTCGGGCGCCACTCGGGGGCTGCTCTTCAATCAACTGATCATCCCACCAAATGGCTTCATTGGTCCTGCTATCAAAATAGCCTCTGATGGAATAGCGCCGGTATTGATTTTTTCCGTTGGAATAATAGGAGCTGCCTCGCAGGCTGTCTCCATCCTGGATGATCTTTACTTCCAGTTGCTGATTGCCTGATTTCCCCTTCCATACGCCCGTAATCATTTGGGCTGGGAGCTTGTTGCCGACAACAAGGGCTCCCATCAGGATCAGCAGCGGGAGAATCCGGTTGCCGGCCAGGAGGGGATCATAATGTTTAGATACGGGTAGAGACATGTTTATAGGATTCAATACAGGGGCCAGCCCCAGTGGCCGGGTCGGGTATATATCAACGCTGGCGGTACCACTTAATTATCATCGGCCACAAAAATTCAGCAGCCCGAAGGGGCGTTGCACCACAACTTTGTTTTATGTGTTGATTACCTTGTTGTTAGCGATAAATAAAAATTCCTGTTAAAACTTGTAGTCAGCAAAAAAATGAATATCTTCCCTTACCAATTTCCCGCTGAACAACCCAAACCCTGCACCAATCACACAAATTCTGCTTATGAGAAAGATTTACTTTCTGGCTTTATTATTTTGTTCATTCCTCAGCTCCGTTTCTCTTTTCGCACAAACCACGGTCACTATTCCCGCGGCTAATACCAATAGTGGCAGCCTTCGATTTCCGTTGGCCACCTGGTGGGGTTACGAAAGATCGGCGATGATTTATACGCCCGCCGAATTTGGCGGCGTAGCCGGACAGATTACAAGCGTGTCTTTTTATGTCAACAGCCTGAATAATCCGGGCGATATGGATGACATGCGGATTTACATGAAGACCAGGCCCGATTTCTTCGCGGCGGCTACAACTTATACTACAGAAACTACCGGCGCTACATTAGTATATGGTCCCACCACTTTACCAGCTTCCGGGCTCACAGCCGGGCAATGGTACACCATTACACTGGCCACCCCTTATTTCTATGATGGCAGTGGCAACCTCGAAGTGATTATTGAAACCAATGCGACTGGTGCTGGAAGTGGGGAGCCCAGCACTGGTAAGCAGATAAGGTGCACGACCCAACCTGACAATACACGTTTTCAATCATGGAATGCCGATAATACGCCACCTGCAGGTACTGGAACGCGCTCCACCCTTCGTCCCAATATTCGACTCAGCATCACGGAGCCGCCCTGCGTTTCGGCCGGATTAAACGGTGGTAGTGCAGTGGCCAGCCAGGCCTCTTCCTGCCCTGGTGCCAACTTCTCGGTGAGCGTAACCGGTGCCAGCATTGGCGCGGGTCTTAGCTTCCAGTGGCAATCATCGCCCGATAATGCGACATGGACCGATATTTCCGGTGCCACCGGTGCAACGCTGGTCACTACACAGAATGCAGCTACTTATTATCGCAGACAAATCACCTGCTCGGGTGTAGATGAATTTTCCACCAGCGTACAGGTGCTGGCTTCCCCGGCAATAACCAGCTTCCCCTTCACCGAAGGATTTGAAGGCGGAGCATTGCCTTCCTGCTGGAGTAATGAATATGTGTCGGGCGGAAGCAACTGGAATTATGTGAGCGCTAACGGCAATGGATCCATTACGCCGCGCACGGGTTCCTTTATGGCTGAATTCAGAACAGCTTCTTATGGACCCACCACCAAACTGGTTACGCCTCAACTGGACCTCAGTGGTCTTGCTGACCCCCGCGTGGTCTTCCATTATGCGAATGTGAACTGGTTTGGTGATATTGATGAGCTGCGTATATATTATAAGAACAGTGCCGGCGGTACCTGGACGCAAATCGGAATCGATTATGTGGCCGAGCGAACTACCTGGACAGAAGTGGCCCTCACCCTGCCCAACCCCAGCGCTGATTATTATATCGCTTTTGAAGCCACCTCGCAATGGGCGCGTGGCATGAACCTGGATGATATACGGGTAGAAGAAACACCTCCCTGCTTACCACCATCCGGACTGATGGCAGCGGCAGTGAGCCCCACCGAGCACATGATTAGCTGGACCGCTTCACCCTCCAACCCCTCTGTGGGTTACCAATGGGAAGTAAGAACTTCCGGAGCGGCGGGTAGTGGCGCCACAGGTCTCGCGGCAAATGGTACTGTGGCAGGGGTGTCGGTAACGGCAACAGGACTTACACCCAATACCACTTACTCCTATTATGTACGCAGCGATTGCGGTTCGGGCGTGTTTAGTAGCTGGACACCCGTGGGCACATTTACCACCATCTGCGCCCCCACCAATGTGCCGTATGTGCAGAATTTTGATAATGCCATTTCACCCAACTTCCCGCCCTGTATTGTGACACAGGACCTGAATGGCGGAGGAAGCTGGAGTATGTGGTACCAGGGTGATATTGTTACCAGCACACCACCTAATAGCATTCGATACAACTGGAATGCGACCACGCCAGCCAACGACTGGTTCTTCCTGCAGGGCCTGAACCTGGTTGCCGGCAAAACCTATACGCTCAACTTCAAGTATAAGGCGTCGGATGGTCCGGATTTCCTGGAAAACCTGGAAGTGAAGATGGGCAATGCGCCGAATGCGGCGGCCATGACGGGCACCGCCATCTTTAACCAGACCAATATTGCCACGAACGTGAACGATCCGTTTACCAATGCCAGTGTTCAGTTCACTGTGCCTGCCGACGGCGTTTATTATCTTGGCTTCCGTTGTTATTCTGATGCCGATCAGGCCTTCCTGTATATCGATGATATCAGCGTGGAATCCTGCCCCACCCCCACAGGTGTGAGCGCGATCAGCACGTTGCCTGGATCGGTTACTGTATCCTTTGCTTCCGCCGGCGACAATTTTGTGGTGGAATACGGACCAGTTGGTTTTGTACCGGGAACAGGCGCTACGGCCGGTGCTGGTACGGTAGTTACCGGCACGGCATCGCCAATAACACTTACCGGACTTAACCCCGATACACAATATGATATCTATGTGCGACAAAACTGTACAGCCGCTTCCGAGTTCAGTGCGAATGCGAAAGTGACGGTGCGTACGCTTTGTAACCCGACCAATGTGCCTTACCTCCAAGATTTCAACTCGGCCGGGTTGCCCACCTGTACCTCGCTGCAGGATTTGAATGGCGCACCTACCTGGTCGATATTTACACCGCCGGCCGCATGGGGCTTTAATGGCAATACATTGCGTTATATCTATGATCCGGCCAAGGGCGGTAATGACTGGTTCTATATCCAGGGATTGAACCTCACGGCGGGCACGCAATATGAGCTTTCCTATAAATATGGTTCTACCGATCCGCTCTATCCCGAGCGAATGAAAGTAGCCATTGGCGTGGAGGCCGAAGCCGCGGCTATGACCACCACGCTCGCCGATTATCCGAGTATAGTGGCCAATGCCCAGGCGCCATTTGCGAAACTGGAACGTATCCTCTTCACCGTTGGTGCGGATGGTGCTTATTATATCGGCTTCCAGAATTATTCGCTGCCTGATCAGTTTACCCTTTATCTCGACAGCATCGTGGTGCGCGAAGTACCCACCATTGATGTAGGAGTAACCGGACTTACCAATGCGCCGACCTGTCCGGCCAATAACCTGCAACTGAATGCGACATTGCACAACTTCAACCTGTTGCCAATCGACTTCAGCGTAAATCCTGTTACGGTAACGGCAACACTCACGGGTGCACAGAATACATCAGTCAATACAGTTGTGAATAGCGGTACGCTTGCTCCGGGAGCCAACCTGGCTGTCAACCTTCCGGCTATCAGCTTCACGCAGGGCGTGTATACCATTGTTACCAGCAGCAGTTCGCCGGATGATGGAGTGGCGGGCAACGATGCGAGCAACCTGTTCCTGGTCGTAAATGGTACCCCGGCTGCAGCGATCTTTACGCCTGCCAATCCGCAGGTATGTGAGGGAGGTGTCGTGCAGGTCAACACCCAGTTTACCACACCGGCCCCCGCGCCAACAACGCTGCCTGCCGTAAGTTCAGGAACACTGAATACACCCATCCCGGATAATGCACCGGCTGGTCTTACGCATACCCTTTCCGTTACCGGAGTACCGGCCACTGCCGTTGTAACGGGTATTAGCGTAACCCTGAATGCCAACCATACCTGGAACTCCGATCTTACCTTCACCCTGAAAGCGCCCAACGGTCGGGTACTTACCCTGGCCAGCGCTAAAGGTGGCAGTGGAGACGGTTACTCTAATGTGATAATTAGTTCTACCGGCACTGCGGCACTACCCACCGCAGCCACTACTCCCATCACCGGCACTTTTGCGCCGGATGCTACCCTGGGAGCAGGCGCCACCGGCTTCACCGGTAATGCGAGCAGCTTCGCTGATCTTTACTCGGTAGGCAATGGCAACTGGACATTGGCCGTTCGCGATGCGGCTCTGTTCGATGTGGGTACCCTGGTATCCTGGTCTATCAGCATCACCTACGGTCAGCCACATCCTGTAGTGACCTGGACACCGGCTGCAGAATTGTTCACCAACGCCGGAGCTACCACCGCTTATGTTGCCAACAGCAATGCTTACAGTGTATTTGTGAAACCGGCTGCCAGCACCAGCTTCACCGCTACCAGCACCAGCCAGTTTGGTTGTACCAACAGCAGCCAGGTATCCGTAACGGTGAACCCCAACCCGGTTATCAATGTGGCCGCACTGCCCAGCCGTATCTGCACCAGCGATCCTGTTATTCCGCTGAGCGCTTCACCTGCGGGTGGTACATGGTCAGGCACCGGTGTTTCCGGCAACAACCTGATACCGCCAGCTATTGCAACCGTTGGCAGCTTCCCGCTCACTTATCGTTATACCAACAACTTTGGTTGTACCACCACGGCAACAGTGGTAGCTAAAATCGAAGATTGTCCCGAAAGACTGCGCCTGCTGCGCGATGATGCGGTGATCCTGTTCCCGAACCCGAACAACGGACAGTTTAATATCCGCATCAACAGTACTCTTTACAATAAGCTCACCATGCGCGTGTACAGCACCAGCGGTATGGCAGTTCGTACGCAGGAATTTGACGGACTGGCTTACGGACGCGTGATTCCGATTGACCTCACACATCTGCCCGCAGGTTCTTATATGGTACAGTTCCTGTATGTGGGTGGGCCGAGAACATCGGATAAAGTGTTCAATGTAATCATTGGCCGATAGGCGAACAGCGTCTTTAGTTTTTGGTTTATTATACAGGGCAACTGAATTTTCAGTTGCCCTATTTTATTTTTGATGATCAAAATGAGCATCTTTCATTCTATTCAATTCGTATGTATCCCATTGTAGAGCCCGGTCTATTTGTGCCATTGGATTTTACCGCAGCCAATAAGGAATTGAACGCTACTCTATTGAATGATATTGATCAGTTTTCCGATTGGGTTACCCAAAAGATTGCATCGGCCGGAGCCGTATATGGAATTGGCGGGTACAATGAGCACAGAACTATTTACAGCCGAAGTGCACTTTTTGATGCGGAGGCGGAAGCTGAAGAGCCACGCCGATTACACCTGGGGATGGATATCTGGGGACCAGCGCTGACCGAAGTGAGGGCTCCGCTTCGCGGTAAGGTGCACAGTTTCGCCAACAATGCCGCGCGTGGCGACTATGGCGCCACCATTATCCTGGAACACTCATGGGAGGGCGAAAGTATTTTTGCGCTATACGGTCATCTCAGTATCGATAGTATCAGCGAATTATGGGAAGGAAAAGAGATTGGGGAAGGAGAGCTTTTCGCCCGCTTTGGCCTGCCCCACGAAAATGGTTACTGGCCGCCACACCTGCATTTTCAGTTGATCCGGGATATAAAGAATAATAAGGGTGACTATCCCGGTGTATGCCGATATTCTGAACGACAACAGTGGCTGGTCAATTCCCCGGATCCCCTATTATGGTTGCCACAGTTTACCGCTGGTTTCTCCTAAAGCAACTCCTCCAGTAAGTCATCGAATTCTTCGCTAAGGGAGCTTATTGCCGGGTTACGACCGGCCCTTCGGTACCAGTATTCAGCGTTCCATTGGTCGCCTTCCTTGCGATGCAGGAGCGATTGCAGGTAAACGGTTATGCCTGCAGGGGGAGAAGGAAGCTCCAGGGAATTTAGAAAGTCCTGCTTATCCATACAGGCAAGATAAGCAGGACTGCTTACATTCAACCTACTCCGAGCGCTTAATGGAGTTTAGCTTTGCTGGAAAATGGCCGCAAATTCCTTCGCGAAATCGGCCAGCCTGATTTTGCCGGTTGTGGGCCGGTGCAACCAGTAGTCTTCCGTCATCCTGCCTTCGTGCAGGCTATGACCCATTTCTGTATAATTGCTGGCGGCTTCCTGCGGCAAGCCGGCCTGAAGCATACCTTGCAGCGCCTGTTCATCGCTAAATTTAATCCATGTCAACTCAGGCCTGCCAATAGCCTGTCCAATTTCGCGGGCTATATCGGCAGTGCCTACTTCATCGCTGGCAATATAGCGGTAGCTATGTCCGCTGAACTTCAGTTGCATCAATTCCTCGGCGGCAACGGCGGCAATATCATGGGTGTGCACAATGGGGAACCTGCCCGGTTCAAATGAGAAGTTGGCTCCCATAATGCCAGCCCCTTTGATCAGGGGAATATTGGCGAGCAGATTCTGGTAGAAGTAGGAGGGCCTTAAGTGCAGGATATGCACCTCCTCCAGGGCATTCAGTGCTTTCTCCGCCCTGAACAATCCGCTTACCGGTCCCGCGCCTTCCGGCAAATGCGCCCCCACACTGGAAAGATTAACCAGGTAGCGCACGCCTGATTCACGAAGGGCGTCGGCATAGATTTGTCCAACTTTTCCTATATGCGTTTTCCAGTCAGTAGCTTGCATATTAGGCGGTATCATGCTGTAAACAGCATCGGCTCCCCTGAATGCGTTCGCGAGGAATGATGGGTCTTCTACTGAACCAATGGCGGCCTTTGCGCCCGCCGCTACCAGTTCCTTCAAGTGGTCGGGATTGCGGCCAATCAGTGTTACCTCATGTCCCTGCTTCAGTAAGGTGGTGGCAAGTGGCCGGGAAATATTTCCCGCTCCACCGGTAATTACATACTTCATTTGATTAGAGTTTAATTATAGTTGTATATACAAATAAAAGGGTAAAAAAATTTAGGTATCGAGTTTGTCGGCAATCCTTGCCAGGGACTTCACCAGGCTATGGCTTTCTTTTTGCCCCAGGATATTCTGGTAGTTTTCTGCAAAGGATGTTATGCATTTTTTCATTTGTGGTAGAAGCGATTTGGCTTTGTTAGTCGCAAAAACGCTGGTGACCTTTCCTTCCGTCAGGCGATGAATCAGCCCCATCTCTTCCAATTTATCGAGCAGCCGGGTTACAGTACTTGGCTGTAGTTGCAGTTGCCCGGCAATTTGGGAAGGTTGTATCCCCGGCTCCTCCAGCGTAAGCATCAGCAGGTAGCCATGGCTGGGCGAAATGCCCAAAGGTTTCCAGCTTTCCCTGGCCAGCTTTTCGGTTTTGCGGGCAAGGGAATTGGCCGTGAAATAAAGGCATTGGGAAAATCGGCTGTCGCTCGTGGGCATAAGCAAAGGTAGGAGATATGGTTGTATATACAAATATATTTTTCTTCCTGTATCCGGCGGCCTGATCTGATCTTGCTTATTGTGTTACCTTTGGTGGGTAAACTTGTGAAGCGGGCTACCAGCACCGGCACCTGCGGATCAGAACTAATGCGTAATTTCAGCATCAGCATTTGCAATTATGGCCAATCCGAATTTGAGCAGCGATAAATATGCCCTTTCACCCGCTGAGCGTGAATTTGAAAACAATATAAGGCCGGCGCAGATCAGCGATTTTTCCGGGCAGGAGCAATTGATTGTGAACCTGCGGATATTTATCCAGGCAGCCAGGTTGCGGGGTGAGGCGCTGGATCATGTGTTGTTTCATGGCCCTCCCGGTTTGGGCAAAACCACCCTCTCGCGTATTGTGGCCAATGAGCTGGGTGTGCAGATCAAAGAAACTTCGGGACCGGTGATTGAAAAACCCGGCGACCTGGCGGGGCTACTCACCAGCCTGGAAGCCAACGATGTACTTTTTATCGACGAAATTCACCGGCTGAGCACGGTGGTGGAAGAATACCTCTATGCCGCGATGGAAGATTACCGCATCGATATCATGATAGATACGGGTCCCAACGCACGCAGCATTCAAATAAACCTGAATCCCTTCACGCTTATTGGCGCTACTACCCGTAGCGGATTGCTAACCGCCCCGTTGCTTTCACGCTTTGCCATCAAATCGCGCCTGCAATATTATAATGCGGCCACCCTGCAAAAGATAGTGCAGCGCTCAGCAGCCATACTGGGCACGGCCATATCCGAAGATGCAGTGGGGGAAATTGCCCGACGCAGCCGTGCCACACCCCGCATCGCCAATGGACTCCTGCGCCGTGTGCGCGATTTTGCACAGGTACTCAATAAGGGGATTATCGACCTCGGCATCACGCAGCACGCGCTGAAAGCGCTGAATGTGGATGAGCATGGTCTCGACGAAATGGACAACCGCATCCTGCTCACTATTATCGACAAGTTCAAAGGCGGCCCTGTAGGCATCGGCACCATTGCCACTGCTGTGGGCGAAGAAGCCGGCACTCTCGAAGAAGTATACGAACCCTTCCTGATCCAGGAAGGCTTTTTACAAAGAACACCGAGGGGAAGAGAAGTAACGGCGAAAGCCTATGAGCATTTGAAAAGGCAGCATCCGGGGGGAGGGAATTTGTTGTTTTAAGTTATACGTTTTTGGGTTTAGGGTTTAGGGTTTAAAGTTTAATGGAAGGCTGGGAGTTAAAAGTTGGTTTGAGAAAAAATCTGCGAAAATCTGCGGAAAAATCTGCGAAAATCTGCGGGAAAACTCTCCTGAACTTTAAGGCTGTTTAAAGATCTGAAATATTTCCCGCAGATTTTCGCAGATGAATTGATTAAAGTAATAACTGTCAACTTTTTTCAGGACCTGACACATTCAACTTTAAACCCTAAACCTTAAACCCCAAAAACGTAATACGAATTACGTAAAACTTAAAACAGCTTCCTTCTACTCCTGCCTCCCAACCCCAGCGCTCCCAACAGGGATCTTACTATTGTATTCCCCGCTGTCCTTGTCATGCTGCGTACGACAGGATCGTCGAAGAAACCCTTTTCTTTGGTTTCTTTGCGGGTTTTTTGTTCTTCTTTTTCTTTTTCCTTTTCGGCCGCTTCGCGTGCGGTTTTTTCCGCGGCTTCTTCCAGTTTTTCGGTGAGGATTTCGTGTGCGCTTTCGCTATCGATTACCTGGTTGTATTTCGCGGCGATTTTGGATTGTGCCAGCACCGCATTGATTTCTTCTTCCGTCAACACATCCATGCGGCTGCGTGGGCTGCATAGCAGGCAATGCACCAGCGGGGTGGGGATGCCTTTTTCATTGAGGGCCGTCACCAGCGCTTCGCCAATACCCAATTGGGTAATGAGCTCGTCTGTTTTATAAAAATCCGTCAGCGGATAGTTCTCGGCGGTTTGCTTGATCACTTTGCGATCGGCTGCGGTGAAGGCACGAAGGGCATGCTGTATTTTCAAGCCCAGTTGACCCAGCACATCGGCCGGCACATCCATGGGGTTTTGTGTACAGAAATAAATACCGATGCCTTTGGAGCGGATGAGCTTGATGACGGTTTCAATCTGTTGCAGCAGCGCGCCGCTCGCTTCCTGGAAAATAAGGTGTGCTTCGTCGATAAACAGCACCAGCTTGGGTTTTTCCAGATCACCTTCTTCGGGACAGGTGGCATACAGCTCGGCCAGCAACTGCAGCATAAAAGTGGAGAACAGTTTGGGCCGATCCTGCAGATCCGTCACCCGCACAATAGAGATCATGCCCCTGCCATCTGCTGCTATGCGCATCAGGTCATCTACTTCAAAACTTTTTTCGCCAAAGAACAGATCGGCGCCCTGCTGTTGCAGTTCTATTACTTTACGCAGGATGGTGCCGGTGGAGGTGGTGGAAATTTTGCCATAAGCTTTTTCCAGCTCGGCCTTGCCCTCATCGCTCACGTATTGCAGCACTTTGATAAAATCTTTGAGGTCGAGCAGGGGCAGTTTGTTGTCGTCGCAGTATTTAAAGATCATGGCGACCAGCCCGCCCTGGGTATCGTTAAGGCCCAGGATTTTGGATAGCAATACCGGACCAAATTCGCTCACCGTAGCCCGAAGGCGCGTGCCCTTGTCCTCGCTCATCGTCAGCAATTCAACCGGGAAGGGGCCGGGCTTGTATTCGATTTCCAGTTTCTGGTAGCGTTCTTTGATTTTGTCGTTGGCAACACCCGATGCAGCCAGTCCGCTCAGGTCGCCCTTGATGTCCATAAGCAACACAGGTACGCTCGCATCACTGAGCGCCTCGGCCAGCACCTGCAGGGTCTTGGTTTTACCCGTACCCGTGGCGCCGGCAATGAGCCCATGACGGTTCATGGTACGCAGTGGAATGGAAATGGGGGTGCCGATAACAGCCTGTCCATCAACCATGGCCGTGCCAAGGCGAATGCTTTCGCCTTTGAATTGGTAACCGGGGAGGATGGTATTTTTGAAATTGTCTGGTTGCATTGGGAGGAAGAGTTATAAGTTGTAAGTTAAAAGTTATAAGTTGAATTTAGTGATTAGACTATGGACGAATTATATATCGAAAATAATGTCTACAATCCATATGGCGTGATAACTCAAAATGGCTATGTACGCTTGCAGCACTTAAAACTTAAAACTTACAACTTAAAACTTAAAACTCACAGATCTTCCTCCCTCTCCAGCATCAAAATCGCCCCCTGGGGCACAATAAAATACTTTTCATTTTCATACATTACTTCCGTGGCTCCGCTGAGAAGAAATATAGCCAGGTCGCCTTCCTTAGCCTGAAGCGGTACATATTTCACCTTTTCATCTTCCGATTTCCAGGGTTCTTCTTCCACGGGCATGGGAATCACATAGCCGGGGCCGGCCTTAATAACGTAGCCCTGCTGCACTTTTTCCTTTTCCTGTACGCCGGGTGGCAGGTACAATCCGCTGGCGGTTTGCTCATTGGGCTTGGTAGGTTTTATCAGGAGCCGGTCGCCAATTACAATCAGTTTCTTGAGCCGGTTGTCGGGTGTCAGGTGCATCGCCATTTCGCAGGATTTTTGGCCGCAAATTTACAATAGTTGCTGAAAAAGCTCTCAGCCTCAGTTCTTAACAAAATATTATTCAGTAGGTCAAATGTTTGGCAAATGATTTACTTTTATTTGTCATTGGATAGGATAGCATTAAACTAAACAAAAATGGACAGTAAAAAACCCAAGATCTTATTGTGCGAGGATGATCCCAACCTGGGCAGTGTATTGAAAAACTACCTGGAGCTTAACGATTACGATGTTACCCTGGAAAGGGATGGCCGTCTGGGCCTGGCAGCCTTTCAGCGTGAAAAATTCGAACTCTGCCTGCTCGATGTGATGATGCCCAATATGGATGGGTTCACACTGGCCGAGGAGATCCGCGACGTGGATCCGGATATTCCGCTTTTCTTCCTGAGTGCCAAAACCATGAAGGAGGATATCATCCAGGGTTATAAGCTCGGGGCCGACGACTATATCACCAAGCCTTTCGACAGCGAAGTGCTCCTGCTGAAAATAAAAGCCATTCTGAAAAGAAACGAGGAAATCAACAAGGAAACAGAGAACCGTGAGTTTGACCTCGCCAGTTATCATTTCAATCCCAAGCTGCGGCAGTTGACGCATAGTGGTGTAACGCAAACCCTTTCTCCCAAAGAGAATGAATTGCTGAAAATGCTGGCCGAGCACCTCAATGATCTGCTACCGCGTGACCAGGCTTTGAAAAAAATATGGGGCAGCGATACCTATTTCAATGGTCGTAGTATGGATGTGTATATCGCCAAGCTTCGTAAATACCTGAAAGACGATCCCAAGATCGAGATCGTGAATATCCATGGCAATGGATTCAGGTTGGTCGTTCAGTCATAACGACAAGCATTTATTCATCTTCTTTCATACGGATCCTGCCATCTGGCAGGATCCTCATTTTTTCCTCTGCCTGCAGGTGGTCCAGCACTTTCCATAGTTTATCCTGCGGGATATCCGGGAGCATGTCAGGAACCAGCCTGACCGCTACCGGATTCGCCTTCAATAATTCATAGATGCGCTGCCGTATCCGGTTAAATTCTTCCTTGCCAAGCGGGAGGTTTTTCTTCTGCAGGCAATTATCACAAATGCCGCAGGGGCGGGTGCTATTGTCGCCAAAATATTCAGCGGTTATCTGGCTTCTACAGCGACCCTTTGCCAGGGTATAGTCAATCATCTGCCGAACCCGCTGCCGGTACTTCTCCTTGCGTGCTTCGTGAGCGGCCTTATCAAAATGCATTTCTTTGGCCGTTACCCTTGATCGGTGAAAATAAATCTGTGGCTTTTCTGATCTCGGTTCGTATTGCAGCAATCGCGCGCGGTGCAGGCTTTGCAGATCGGTCTTTATCTGTTCCACATCCCTGCGCAGCAGATAGGCCAGTGTGTTTTCCGAAATAAAAGAAGGCTTGTCGAATATGCCTTCGTAAGCACGGAGCAGGCTCTTGATCAGCGGCTCCATCGCCGGTTGATCCCGTTCAAACTGGTAAAGAAAATCCTTGGTGCAGTTAAAAACCAGTTTCGACGGCGTAAAGACCTGCTCATTGAAACTGAGCCAGCCATCCTGTTCCAAAGCCTTCAGCGCATGCAGCGATACCAGCGGATCCATTTTGAATTTTTCGCAGAAAAGGTTCATATCAAATTCAAAATATTCACCGGCACCGGCGCCCACGGGTACCTGCAGATAGTTGCAAAGTGCCTGGAACAGTTCGCGGATGATCTCGAGGCCGGGATAGCGGGTGTCGGCCATTTTTTCGAGGGCATCCAGTTCGCCCGGCTGATAAAGTAGTACGGCATAGGAACGTAACCCATCGCGACCCGCACGGCCGGCTTCCTGGTAATAATTTTCGAGGCAATCGGGAACATCGGCATGTATCACCACGCGAACATCGGGTTTGTCGATCCCCATGCCAAACGCGTTGGTGCAAACCACCACGCGGGTTTTATTTTGTATCCATTCTTCCTGGCGCTGGTTGCGTTCTTCCTGGCTGAGGCCTGCATGGTAAAAGCTGGAGGATACCTGGTGCAGCCGTAGCAGATCGCTGATCTCTTTCGTTCGTCTTCGGCTTTTGCAATACACAATGGCGCTGCCCGGCACTTTTTGCAGAATATCCACGATGCGCGGTGGCTTGGCATCCACTTCAAAATTGCTATAGGAGAGATTGGGTCTTTCAAATGACTGCCGGAAAACGGTCCATTGGTCGGGGCCGGCAACATTTTGCTTTTGCGGATGGGTGAGGCGCAGGCAGATATCGGCCTGCACTTCGGGGGTGGCAGATGCCGTTAACGCCAATACCGGCACATGGGGCAGTTCTTCGCGGAGCTGCGCGATGCGCAGGTAGGGAGGCCTAAAATCGTATCCCCACTGCGAAATACAATGGGCTTCATCCACCGCAATAAGGCTAATGCCCAGGCCGGGCAGCCATTCCTTAAACAGGGCGGTTTCCAGCCGCTCAGGCGATACGTACAAAAACTTGCAGTTGCTGTCTGCAACAACCTGCAGGGTATGTATGACCTCCTTTCGGCTCATGCCGGAGAAAATGGCGAAGGCGGTAATATTTTTGCGGCGCAGGTTTTCCACCTGGTCCTTCATTAGTGCGATCAATGGCGATATAACGAGGCAAACCCCATCCATGGCCATCGCCGGCACCTGGTAACACAAAGATTTTCCCCCGCCGGTAGGCATCAAAGCCAGCGTATCGCGGCCGGAAAGAACAGATTGCATGATGTCTTCCTGCATGGGCCGGAAGGAGGAATAGCCCCAGTAGCGCTGAAGAACGGAAAGTAGTGAGTAGTGAGTAGGGAGTAGGGGAGTAGGGAGTACGGGAGTAGCAGGAGGCAATCCATTTGTGTCCTTTTCCCCTTCTGATCTATTCTTGTTTTCTCCTTCCCTGCTCATCGCATTACTATTATAAAAATATATTATCGATCGGCTAATTTAGATAGAATTTTGAAGCAACTTAAAATTGAAGCTGATACTTCCTGTGTTTGTGTTTGTGCTATGTAATTCAGACCAATGGCAATATCAAAAGCTGCATCAAGTTCAACAGTAGAGGAAAGCGCAATATCGTAAAAATGTCTTTTTTCGTTAGATGATTTCCGGGCTGAACCTTCTGCAATATTGAGATATGTGGACAATGCAGCTCTTCGCATTTGTGATTGCAGTGAAAATCTCTCTTCTGGAGGAAAAGTTCTGGTCAACGTATAGGTTTGAAAAACCATCTGTTGAGCCTGCTTGTACACATTTAAATTGGTATGCGCCAATTTTAGTATCATTTTTTTGAATTCGAAGCTAAAGCGTCAAATCCTGAATCTTACGTTTTTTTGACGGGGAGACTGCTGTATTTTTCCCGGGAAAATGTGGCGAGTAGTGAGTAGGGAGTAGAAAGTAGGGAGTAGAAAGTAGGGAGTGGGGAGTAGGTAGCAGTTTGTAGGGTATTGCGAGTACATTTGCTTTCAATATAAATCTGTATATACCAAATCCTGTTTATCAGATTTTTAGAATGATATTCTAACCAACTCCCTACGTTCTACTCCCTACTCACAACTTTCTTCACGTACAGCCTTCCCGAATTCACTGCCAACACCACATCGCTCAGTCCCATCACCAGCGCCGCGAAGCCGGGATGCAGAAAGCCGAGGGCGGCTATGGGAATGGCGGCAATATTGTAGGCAAAAGCCCAGAACAGGTTTTGTTTGATGGTGATATAGGTATGTTTGCCGAGGCCCAGCGCCAGTGGCAATTGCTTGAGTCCCTGGTTCATCAGCACTACCTGCGCGGTTTGCATCGCGAGCTGGCTGGCATCGCTGAGCGATATGCCGATGCTCGCTTTGGCCAGGGCCGGTGCATCGTTGATGCCATCGCCGATCATTACGGTGGGTGTTTCGGCGTTTTTGGCTGCGATGATTTCGAGTTTTTCCGCTGGTGTTTTTTCCGACAACACTTCGTCAATTCCGAGCCGCTGGGCCAGGGCCGCCACTTTATCGTGCCGGTCGCCACTCAGCAATACCGTATGGATGCCTTCGGCGTGTAGCTGATTGATGACGCTTTTCGCTTCGGGCCTGATCTCGTCTTCCAGGTCGATCCAGCCGATGCAGGCGCCATCGCGAAGGATATAGATATTGTGGGTGGCATCACTGGCTTTTTCAGCCATCAGCTTAAAGGAGCCGGCTTCGTACACTACACCGTCCTTATCGAAGGCGCGCATACCCAGCCCTTTGATTTCTTCCACCTGTTGCCAGCGGATATCATCCCGGGTTTTCCATTCCCTTGCGATGCTGCGGGCCAGCGGATGGGCTGAATATTTTTCGAGCGAATAAACGATACGGCGGAAGGATGCATCATCCAGCGCAGGATCCAGTATCGCATAATCGGCTATGCTGAAAGAGCCGGTGGTGAGGGTTCCGGTTTTATCGAATACGGCCTGACGGATATCCTTGAACAGCTCCAGGCTTTTGGCATTGCGAAACAGGATGCCGTTGCGGGCGGCACGACCCAGTCCTACAGCGATGGCCGCAGGTGTGGCGATGCCCATGGCACAGGGACAGGCGATGACCAGCACCGCAATGCTTCGCAGCAGGGCCGGCTCTATTTCCTGCAACAGGATCCAGTTTACAGTGAATGTAATAGCCGCAATACCCAGTACTACCGGCACAAAGATGGCGCTGATGCGATCGGCCAGTTGCTGCACCGGTGGTTTTTCGCCCTGGGCCTGCTTCACCATTTTTACGATGCCGGCCAGTATGCTCTCGCTGACGGCGGCGGTAACATAAGCTTTTACGGTGCCGCTTAATACCAGGCTGCCGCCAATAAGATGATCTTTACTCGCTTTGCTCACCGGCAGGCTCTCGCCAGTGATGATAGACTCATTCACTTCCACTTCACCCCAGAGAATCTTACAATCGGCCGGTACCTGCTCGCCAGTGCGAATCAGGATGAGATCGCCCGACCGCAGGTGCTCCCCTTCTACCTGGAAAAGCTGTTCCTGGTGCTGATCGTCGTAAGCGATCATGGTGGCCATCACTTTCTGTGATTGCATCAGCTTTTCGAGCGATTTCTGGGTGGAAGCCACCGAGGCGTCTTCCATATAGTTACCCAGGAAAACCAGGGTAATGATGGTAGCCGTTGTTTCGTAAAACAGGAAAAGCTGGGCCTGCCCGGTAAAGCTGCCATAGAGGCTGTACACAAAAGCTGCAGTGGCGCCGATGGCGATGAGCACATTCATGTTGGGGATACCATTGCGCAGGCTTTTCCAGGCGCTGCGACCAAAAAAGCGCATACCCACTATGTACACAGGCAGGGTGAGGGCCAGTTGCACCCAGGGATTCATGAGCCAGTGCCAGTGCAGACCGGGAATCATGTGAAGCCAGAGAATGGCCGTAAAGGGAAAACAGAACCAAAACCTTTGCAAATGGGTAGACAGAAAAGCCTTCTTCGATGCACTTTTGGCCGATCTTCCTTCAGAGGCTACGGCATAGCCAAGACCTTCCACACCGGTCACCAGGCGGGTAGAGCGGCTCTGATCAGGCGATTCGAAACTCACGTCGCCAGTGGCGAAGTTTACCTTAACCTCTTTCATGCCTTCCTTCTCCAGGTACCGACGGATGGTAAGTGCACAATTATTGCAATCCATCCCTTCCACTTTCCATTGTACTTTTTCCATAATGCTGTGATACTAACAATTTCCGGCAAGCCTTGTTGCAAAGGTAGATTTTGCCAAAGCCAATGCGGAAAATTGAAGGATTTGTTTTTGATAGAATGATGCATTTTTGCGCCAGTTTAATGTTGAAAGTTTAGAGTTTAAGGGTTTCCGATTTAGTGTAGATGAATTCTTGCCATTTTTGTATGCCATAGCTCTGTAATCGTCAACTTTAAACCTTAAACCCTAAACTTTCAACCATTCAGCATGGAAATTGAATTCACCGAACAGGACCTTTCTTCTATCGCAGAGATATTCTGGAAAAAATTTCCAACAGAAAAGGTATTTGCCTTTCATGCCGACATGGGGGTGGGCAAGACCACGCTGATTCATGCGCTTTGCGATGCATTGCAGGTGAAGGATGCGATTGGCAGCCCTACATTTTCGATCATCAATCAATACGAAGGAATCCGCCATGGGCAGGCGGTACGCATTTGTCATATGGATCTTTACCGCCTCCGCGATGAGGAGGAAGCGGCCAGGGCAGGGGTGGAAGATGCGCTCTACAGTGGCGATACCTGCCTGGTAGAATGGCCCGAGAAAGCGCCGGGCTTATTTCCCGATGATACCATACACGTATTCCTGAAACTGCTACCCACGGGTAAACGAAGGCTTCAAATCGGCGGGAATTGATTATTTTTGGCAGTCGTTGATTCCTGCCAGCAAAACCAACTCATGAGCCAGCAAAAACCCCGGATCAGCACTTCCTTCAGCTACGAAACCCTGGAGGAAACGCTGGACATAAAACCCAAGCCGGAAGGCATGTCGATTGGCATTCCCAAAGAGATTGCCTTTCAGGAGAACCGTATTGCGCTGACGCCCGATGCGGTAAGTGTGCTGGTGAGCAATGGTCATCAGGTAATGATTGAGCATAATGCGGGGGATGCTTCGCATTATCGGGATAAGGACTATAGCGAAGCCGGGGCCAAAATTGTGTACGACAGGGCCGAAGTGTACAAGGCACCCGTGCTGGTGAAGAGTGCGCCGGTTATTGATGAAGACCTGCCCCTGCTGCAAATGAACCAGGTGATTATTTCGCCCATTCATCTTTCCGTGCTTAAAGCAGAGATACTGGAAAGCATGATGAATAAGCGGATTACCGCCATTTCCTTCGAAAACCTCAAAGACGATAGCGATTCCTATCCCATCGTGCGCAGTATGAGTGAGATTGCGGGTAGCGCGGTGATGCTGATCGCCGCCCAGTACCTGAGCTCGGCCAACCACGGCAAGGGTGTGTTGCTCGGTGGTATATCCGGTATTGCGCCTACCAAAGTGATCATTATTGGCGCCGGCATTGTAGGGGAATATGCCGCAAGGGCCGCCCTCGCACTGGGCGCTTCAGTAAAAGTGTTTGATAACAGTGTGTACCGGCTAAAGCGTTTACAAAATAATATTGGCCAACGCCTCTGGACTTCCGTGATTGAGCCACGCATGCTGGCCAAGCAGTTGAAGACTTGCGAAGTGGCGGTGGGAGCGCTGGGTTCACAAACGGGTCGTACCCCCATGGTGGTAACGGAAGAGATGGTGAGCAATATGCGGCCGGGTTCCGTGGTGATTGATGTGAGCATCGACCGGGGTGGATGTTTTGAAACATCGGAAATTACCAGTCATGAGCACCCGATATTCATGAAGTACGGGGTTATTCATTACTGCGTACCCAATATTCCTTCTGGATTTTCCCGTACAGCTTCACAGGCTATCAGCAATGTGCTCATGCCCTTGCTGCTCGAAGCGGGTGATGAAGGCGGTTTTGAAAACCTGGTATGGCACCGGGTTCACCTGCGAAGCGGAATCTACCTGTTTAAAGGTGCCCTCACCAATTTCTATCTCAGCGAAAGGTTTGATCTCAAGTATACAGACCTGAATTTGCTGATTGCATCGCAAAGGTGAGGGGAGTTATAAGTAGTAAGTTATACGTTATAGGTTTTCAGGTTGGATGACCGGAAGTATTCACCGGTGATCCATCATGTTGCCAAGGAATTGCTGGATCGGGATAATAATAAGCTAAATGAATCATTTACCACATCTGATTACTGATTTGGCCCTCATACTGGGCGTTGCTGCTTTCATGACCGTTGTGTTCAAATGGCTGAAGCAACCACTGGTATTGGGTTATATTATCGCGGGCATATTTGTGGGCTCCAGCGTTACCTGGTTTCCTTCCATTACCGAAAAAGAAAATGTGCAGGTACTGGCCGAGATCGGTGTTATTTTTCTGCTGTTTAGCCTGGGGCTTGAATTCAGTTTCCGGAAGCTGGCACAGGTGGGCGGTTCCTCCACCGTTTCGGCCCTGGTAGAAGCTGTGGGTATGTCGGCGCTCGGTTATGGCCTGGGTAAATTGTTGGGCTGGGGCACCATGGACAGCCTCTACCTGGGTGCTGCCCTTGCGGTTTCGTCTACCACCATCATCATCAAGGCCGTGGAAGAGCTGGGTCTGAAGAAGAAGAAATTCGCCACGCTGGTATTTGGTATCCTGATAGTGGAGGACTTGATCACCATCGCGATATTGGTATTGTTGACAACACTATCGGTGAGCCAGCAATTTGATGGATGGGAAATGGTGCTCTCCATGCTCAAGCTGATCTTCTTCCTGATTCTTTGGTTTGTGGTGGGTATATTTTTTATTCCTACCATACTGAAGAAAGCCCGTCGCTTGCTGAACGATGAAACCCTCCTGATCGTATCGGTTTCGCTTTGTTTGCTGATGGTGTTCCTGGCTGCCAAAGTGGGCTTTTCCTATGCCCTTGGCGCCTTTGTGATGGGCTCCCTGCTGGCAGAAACCACCAAGGCCGAACGGATTGAGCACCTTGTGAAGCCGGTTAAAGACCTGTTTGGCGCCATCTTCTTTGTGTCGGTAGGTATGATGATCGACGTCACCACCATTGGTCAGTATGCCGTGCCCATTATCCTCATCACGCTTGCCTGTATCTTTGGCAAAGTGGTGACCACGGGCCTGGGCGCTTATATTTCCGGTAATTCGCTAAAAGTGTCACTGCAAACGGGCATGAGCCTGGCGCAGATCGGGGAGTTCTCCTTTATCATCGCCGCGCTGGGCGTAAGTTTGAGTGCTACCAGCGAATTTCTGTACCCGATCATTGTTGCCGTTTCCGGCATCACAACTTTTACTACACCTTACCTGATTAAGGCCAGCAGTCCCTTTTACGAATGGATCGATAGTCGCCTGCCCGAGCGTTGGCGCAAATCACTTACCCGATACAGTTCCGAAGCCACTACCATTACCGCGGCCAGCGATTTTCAGCAGGTGCTGAAGTCCTTTATCATCAACTCATTGGTGTTTTCGGTTCTGATTGGCGCCATCGTGTACCTCAGCTCCACCTATGTGGCGCCCTGGGTAGATGCCAATACCGATTATGCGTTTGGTGGCATCACGGCCGCGCTGATTACCCTCTTGTTTATGGCGCCATTGGTTTGGGGGCTCATTGTACGCAACGAGCGCAACGAATCATTCGCCCGTATTTACGCGCAGCAAAAATACCGCGGCCCCATCTGGGTAATGCGGGGTATAAAGCTGGCGCTTTCCGTATTGTTTATCATCTTCCTCCTCAATCGCTTTTTCTCCCTCAACATCGCGCTCTATGGCGCCATTTTGCTGATGATATTGTTTATGATATTCCGGAAAAAGATACAACGGCTTTACGACCGTATCGAAAACCGCTTTATCATGAACCTCAACGATCGTGACCTCCAGGAAGAGATCCGCGTGCTGGAGGCGCAGGCCGCCCGCCGCAATGTAACCCTTGCGCCATGGGACGCGCACATGACCACCTTCGATGTGGATCCGGAAGTGAGCGTGATTGGCAAAACCCTGCAGGAGTTGAAATGGCGCGAACAAATTGGTGTGAATGTAGCCATGATCAAAAGAGGACAGCTCACCATTGCCACCCCGCAAAAAAATGATCGCATCTTTCCCGGCGATAAACTCTTTATCATTTGCACCGATGCGCAGGAGAAAAAAATGAATGCCATCCTTCGCCCCGATAAAAAACTCGTGGATAAGCAGGAAGAAGTGGATGTGCAACTGGATAAATTTACCGTGGAGCACGACTCGGGCCTGATCGGCAAAACCATCCGTGGCTCCGGTATACGTACCGCTACACGCGGGCTGGTGGTGGGCATAGAGCGCAATGGCGTGCGCATCCTCAATCCCGAATCCGACACCATCTTCGAAGAAGGCGATGTGGTATGGATCGTGGGTGAGAAAAAACTGCTCAATTCAATCAGTTGACGCTTATTTGTAATCGCTGATGCGGAGTATATGGCTGGCGAAGCGGTATTCTACCGGATCGTTGCTACTAACGACAACAATCCTTTCCTGGCAAAATTCTTCCACCAACTGATGGTAGAGGGCGATACCGGCTTCGTCGAGATTGGTGCAGGGCTCATCGAGCAGCACCAGGCTGTTTTCCGTGAGCAGGCATTGGGCCAGTTTTACGCGCTGCTTCATCCCCGAACTGTAAAAGCGAATTTGTTTATCGGCGGCAGCCTGCAGCCCTATGCGCCCGATCACCATTTCTGTATGCAAGCCTGGCAGCAGCGGTTTGAATTGCTGATGAAATGCCAGAAACTCGCGCAGGGTCATTTCTTCAATCAGTTCAAGGTAGGGTGCGCAGAGTGATACATGTTTAAAAAAATGCTCAGGTGGCACAGGGTCGGGATTGCGGTATTCCAGCTTGCCTTCATTGGGCATAAGGGCGCCGCCAATCAATTGGAGCAAAGTGCTTTTCCCTGATCCATTGGCACCGGTGATGGCATAGCTTTCTCCTGTATGGAAACTATACTGAATATGGCGAAAGATCCATTCGCGGTTGTATCGTTTGCCGGCATCAGATAGGGAGATCGTCATCGCCATTGCCTTTCGTATAGCGTTTGATGATGCCACGTCCGCTTTCCCGGATAAAGGTCACTATTTCGTCACGCTCATCCGTGGCGGGAAACTCCTCTTCCAGGAACTCGAGGGCCTGGGTGGTATTCATGCCCTTATTGTAGATATTACGGTAGATATCGAGGATATGATTGATTTTTTCAATGGTGAAGCCCCGACGTTTGAGTCCTACTGAATTGACGCCCGCATAGCTCAGGGGCTGTCGCCCGGCCTTGATATAGGGCGGCACATCTTTACCCACCAGGGCACCGCCGCTGATAAAGGCATGGGAACCCACTTTTACAAACTGGTGAACGGCACAAACCCCACCGAGGCCCACCCAGTCGCCCAGTACCACATGGCCGGCGAGCTGACTGCTATTGCTCAGCGTGCAATTGTTGCCAATGATGCAATCGTGGCCGATATGGCTGTAGGCGAGTATCCAGCAATTATTGCCCACGGAGGTTTTCCATTTATCGCTGGTACCGCGGTGAATGGTCACAAATTCACGGATGGTACAGTTATCGCCAATTTCCACCGTGGTTTTTTCCTCGGCGTATTTACGATCCTGCGGAATGGCGCCAATTACGGCCCCGGGAAAAATGCGACAGTTCTTGCCGATGCGGGTCCCCTCCATAATCGTCACGTTCGACCCGATCCAGGTGCCTTCGCCAATTTCTACGTCCTGGTGTATGACGGTAAAGGGATCCACCTTAACATTCGTGGCCAACCTTGCGTTGGGATGTATATAAGTATGCGGATGGATCATGCAGGTAAAAAAATGGTCACGTTTTAGTCCGTGACCCCTGCAAAGGTAGGAGTTCAGGGTAAAATGGCTGTTTGAAATTAAGAAATTGTGGCGGATGGCAGGGCGGGGCTGAAAATCAGGGGTTGAGGCTGGGGGTTTCCCCTTTCCTCCGTAAATTTGCCCTTCCATGCAGTACCAACCCGACATTCTTTCCCTGGCCATGAAGCAGGCGCCCATGATTGATGACATGCGGCTGCTGCAGGAGAAGGAAATGGCCGCGCCGGGTGCGGTACAGTATTCTATCCGCCGCCTCCGCCGGCCCCAGGCTACCCCGCTCGATGATACCGGGGTGCTGGTTTATCATTACGAAAAAAGCAATCGCGAAGAAAGTTATTTGGAACTGCGCTTCTGTATCAGCGGCAATGCCTACTGCCGCGAAAAGCAAACCGAATGCGATGCCTGCCACCTTAACCAAAGCCGCCACTGTGGCGAAAGGGTGGAAACGGTAGACCTTTTTCAGTTTCGCTTCGCGCCTACCCATCTATCCCAATTCATTGGTTCGGGCCGGTCGGGTAATGATGCCCTAACCGAAGATATCCTGGCCTTTCAGCACCAGGCTTCATTTAGCCGCATGCTGCCGCTTTGCAGCAAGTCGCGGGTGTTGCTCGAGTCGCTGCTCAGCAGCAACCATACCGGGGCCATGGAAAACATCTTCATCAACGGGCAAATGCACATGCTGCTGCTGCAAAGCCTCGACTGCATGATCGGCGACCGCGAAGTGCCTGCCATACAGTGTAAGTTTCTTTCCAACGAAGCCGACCGTGAAAAAATCAATAAGGCGCGTGAAATACTGATTGCCCAAATTGGCGAGCCCATCACCATCAAGGAGCTGAGCCGCAAAGTGGCCATGAATGAATGTTACCTGAAAAAAGGATTTAAGGAAATGTTTGGCGCCACCATCTTTGAATTTTACCAAAGCCAGCGGATGGAGCATGCCAAGTACCTGCTGTATGAAAAAGGACTGAGCGTAACCGAAGTATCCATGCTGCTGGGCTATTCGTCCATCTCCCATTTTTCCACTGCCTTTAAAAAGCATACGGGACTAAAGCCCTGCGAACTCCTGCTTCGATAACGGTATACATTTTACTAAAAAAATCCCGGCCAGGCCGGGATTTTTTTTATGCGGGTCCGCGAAAGTTTAAGATATCCCTGTCGAATAGATAAAGACCGCTCTTGTCGTCGCCGATAAGTTCCAGCTTATCATTCAGCGTACGGGCCGTTCTTTCTTCCTCTATCTGTTCGTTTACATACCACTGCAGGAAATTATGCGTGGCATAGTCTTTTTCAGCGAGCGAAAGGTGGACCAGTTCGTTGATGCTGTCGCTTACTTTCAGCTCGTGTTTCAGAAATTCATCAAAGAGTTTTTTCAGCGAAGGAAAGGTAAGCATGGGTTGTGCCAGTGAGGGCACGGTGCCAAAGCCCCCTCTTTCATTCACAAAGCGCAGCAGTTTCAGCATGTGCACGCGCTCCTCATCCGATTGCTTGTAAAAAAAATCGGTCACGCCTTCGAGGCCGGGCTGTATCTCGGCCCAGGAAGCCATGGCCAGGTAAGCCTGTGAGGATTCGGCTTCCATTTGCACCTGTTTATTCAATGCTTCCTGAATGGATTTTGACAACATAAATCTTCATTTTTATTTAAGTGGTTAAGTTACGCCAATAATTTGTATCCCCGCCTGATTTCAATGCCCCACTGCTATTCGCAGGGAAAGGTGTAATTTCAAGGCCATTTTTACCAGGAGCATACTCCGCAAAAAATTACTGATTACATGATGAAAAAAAGAGTCTTGTTTTGCATGCTGGCCGCCATCAGCGGTATCAGCTTTCTTTTCGGGCAAACGGGCAGCAATTCCGTTTATGACCCCTATGCGCTGTTCTCACCTTTGTTTTATACCCATAATGGCAACCCTTACCGCACGGCTACCGGCGAACCGGGTCCGCAGTACTGGCAAAACAAAGTGGATTACCAGATCAGGGCCCGCCTTGAGGAAGAGAGCCGGGTGGTAACGGCTACTGCCACGCTTACTTATTACAACAACAGCCCACAGTCGCTACCTTACCTCTGGTTGCAGCTCGATCAGAATCTGTTTAACAAAGATTCCCGTGGCCAGGCCAAGATGCCCGCTACCGGCCGTAGCCGCTATGGCGACGCATCGAACGAGTTTGATGGCGGTTATAAAATAAAATCGGTAAAGCTGATACAGGGTGTTGCGCGCAACAATGCCGATTTTATAGTTGATGACACGCGTATGCAGATCAGGCTGGCCAATGCACTGGCCGCCCGCACGGGTAAGCTGCAGTTTGAAATTGAATACAGCTATACCGTGCCCGAGTATGGCGCCGACCGTACGGGTGTGTTGAAAACCAGCAATGGCCCCATCTTCGCCATTGCCCAATGGTTTCCTCGTATGTGTGTGTTTGATGATGTGCGTGGCTGGAATACCGACCCCTACCTGGGAGCCGGGGAGTTCTATTGCGAATACGGTAATTACGATGTGCAGATTACCGCGCCTTCGGCCATGATTGTGGCGGCATCAGGCGAATTGCTGAATCCGCAGGATGTGCTCACACCGGTGCAACTGGGTCGCTACAACAAAGCCAAACAAAGCGATGAAACGGTAATGATCCGCGACAGCGCGGATGTAACCAATCCCGCTTCACGCCCCAACAAAAAAGAACTGACCTGGAAATTCAGGCTGGCCAATGCGCGCGATTTTGCCTGGTCGGCTTCGCGCTCTTTTATATGGGATGCGGCGAGGATGAACCTGCCGGGTGGCAAGAAGGGCCTGGCCATGTCGGTGTACCCGGTAGAATCGAACGGACAAAATGCCTGGAGCCGTTCTACGGAGTACACGAAGGCTTCCATTGAAAATTATTCCAAACGCTGGTTCCCTTATCCCTACTATTCGGCAGTGAATGTTGCCTGCAACATCGGTGGGATGGAATATCCCGGCATTGTGTTTTGCAGTTATCGCGCACGTACGGCTGGCTTGTGGGGTGTAACGGATCATGAATTTGGCCATACCTGGTTTCCCATGATCGTGGGCAGCAATGAGCGTCGCTATGGCTGGATGGATGAAGGCTTCAATACTTTTATCAACGGTATTGCCACACAGGAATTTAATAATGGAGAATATTATCGCAAACCGGGCAGCGCGCACAAGAGCCGCCTGTTTAGCAAGAACATGGAACGCGTGCTGCAAACACCCGATGCCATGATGGAGCGGAATATCGGCGCCATGCTTTATTCAAAGCCGGGTTTTGCCCTGGGCTTGTTGCGCAATGAAATATTGGGACCCGATCGGTTCGACTATGCATTCCGTAAATATATCCGCGACTGGGCCTATAAGCATCCTACCCCCTGGGATTTTTTCCGCAGCATCGAAAATGGCGCGGGTGAAGACCTGGCCTGGTTCTGGAAAGCGGTGTTTTTCGAAAACTATCAACTCGACCAGGCCATCAGCAAAGTGGAGTACCGCAATGGCGATCCCAAAAATGGCGCATTGGTGACCATCGAAAACCTGCAACAAATGGCCATGCCGGTAACGGTGGAATATACCACCGCCAGTGGCGTTACCGCCCGCAAAAAGCTGCCGGTAGAAATTTGGCAAAGCACGGGCACCTGGAAATTTGCCTTGCCGGTAACTGAAGCCCTGAAATCGGTAGTGATTGACCCCGATAAGGTGTTGCCCGATATGAATCCGGATAATAATAGCTGGAAAGCGGCTGACTAGTAGTATTGCATGTGGAGCTAAATTAGAATGGGTACGGACTCAAAAGCCCGTACCCATTTTGCTTTAATACCCTTTTGACAGGCGATTATTGTTGTATGCGACATTTATTGAAATAATTCCTGAGTAACGACCAATCTATATATCAGAAATAATATGAGTGTACAGATCAATTTCATCCATCAGGCTTTTAATAGTTCGAGCTTCTTTTCCATGGGATCGTTCTTGCGGAGTTTTCTTTCCAGTTTACGCGTATCCTTGTCCCGGAGAAAGATTACCCGCTCCTGCACCTCTATCAATTGCTGCATACGAAGACGGGCTTCTGCGGGGGTAAGGGCGCCGGCTACTTTAGCCAGCAGCTCGTCTACCAGATCTTCGGCTACAATTTCATAGAGCTTTTTCTTCACTCTGCGCGGTACACGATCGTTGAAGGTGAAGGGGTCAAAGCTGAATTCGGTGTACAGTGAGTCGATCTTCCTTTTATGCTTCGAAACCAGAATGGCATCGTCGTGCACTGCTGAAAATGTATATAGTAAATAATGGAGCGAATCGGCGTAGGCCAGTTGCTGGGGAATTGCCTCGCGGCCGGCTATGCTGAAGTATTGGAAATAGCGATCAAAATAAGGCTGTAAAATACTATTGTGTAAATGAGTGAGCAGCCCCTTCATTTCCGGTTCGGCCGGATTTTTCATTTTATCAGTAAGCCGCTCTTTCAGCGAGTCTACATTTTTTTTCTGCATGGCCACTTCATCCGCCAGCATCAGTGTCTGTGCCAGATCGCTGTATAAACCGATTAAGGAATCGGCTGCCTGTATTCGGGTTTTGAAGTTGGCTGAAATATAAGAGAGGAAATCCTGCCGTTGCGATGCCGACACCGGGTATTCCATTACTTGCTGCTGATTGCCATTCCAGCGAAGGGTGTCGGTACTCAGCAAATCAAAAGCATAGCTCACCAACTCGCCATTCCGGTTGTGAAATTCCAGCTCATTTTTTGAAAGAATATTATTCCAGGGTTTGATGTATTCGAGGAGGTAGCGTTGCTTTTCTGTCCAGGCCAGGATGGGTTTGATGGCTGCATCGTCTCGAAACTTATAGTGATCCTGTTCAAACTGCTGCAATTGCCGCACTTTTTCGCGGTATTCATATTCGAGGGAGGGCCATTGCTCCAGCAGGTTTTTTTCCCTTGTGCTCATCAGGTAGAATCCCCGGTTGCTACCCAGCGCCAGGCCATGTTGCTGCACAAAATTTGCCTCGTATTGGAGCAACTGTTGCAAGGCTGTTTCAATATAGGAATTGCCTTGCTGTTGCGATGTCATCCAGCGCGATGTCCGGGGATATCCATCGCTAAAGGCCAGACTAACGGGCCTGTTCAAAGCCACAGAACCCGTTCCTCCAGATTGCAGGGCTCGCCGGATTTCGCTGCTGAGCGGAAATTGAAGCGACAGGATTGTATCCGTCGCATTAACCCTTTGCAGGCTGAGCAGAAATCCATTCCGGTATTCGCGAAATTCCTTCAGGGTACTGTCGCCGCTGCCATATTTCAACAGCCAGGTGCTATCCATTAAACCGTTTTTCGCCGTTCCCTGCACAGTGATGAAGGCAACACCCGGCATATTGAATTCAATAAATACCGGTCCATCTATTCGGTTGTTGTTAAAGACAACATTGACTGTTTCTGTTTCTTCCGTTTTCTCATTGTTAAGAAAAATAGCTCTGCCAAGCTGCCAGCTTCCAACCGGATTATTATTATCATATTTTCCCCTCAACTCCCTTTTCTCCGTTTTGAGGTGGTAACGCAGCTCGCCTTCTTCCACGCCCTTTATATCGGCTTTTTGCTTTTCTTTCTGATAGGTCCATTCGCCTGATTTCAGGTTGTTGCGATAGGCGCCAGTCCATTTTTCATAAACAAAATAAGTGGGATCTGTGCTGTCGCGCCATTCGCTACGAAATTGGAAGCTGCCATCCTTGATGATGCGACCTTCGCTATCCTCAAAATATTCGAAGCGTGCAATCCCCGTATGGCCAGGTAATGGCTGATAAACGCTGTCGTAGATCCGCTTTTCCTGCCCAATCCCGGTACTGGGCCAAAGAAGAACGAAAAAACAGGTGATCAGGGAACAATAAACTGGAATACAGTAACGTGAGTAAAAGCTCATGTCAATAACGCGAATTTTTTGGTTTAGAAATTTCGAAGGATACGCCCACGCCGAAGCGGCGCCCTGTAGGGGTTGGCATGTATGCTTGTTTTCAAGAATAGTGCCAGTGGGTAGAGGAAGTGATAGTACGTACTGAAAATCACGCGACTATAAATGTGATTCGGCCTATTTCTAATGTAAATTTAATTTTAGGGCTTTACCTGACTCTGGTTTTGCGGGCCGAAAATTAATATCCGGAATCTTTTGCTTAGCTTTCATTCATCATTTTTTATGCGCGTATATGATCATCCCGTCCATTCTGCCTTGCAAGGTTTTGTGCAATGCATCATGGTTATTGATGCGCAAACTCCGTTGGGCATAGAAACTGCTCCCTGCTTATATCCGCCCACTCCGCAGAACTCGCTTTTCTTTTATCTGGAAGACAGGATACGCGTTAGCCCGGGCGATAGCAATTTATTTGAAGAACAACCGCGAGCGGTGATCGTAGGCCCGCAGGCAGTTGCGGTAGCCATTGATGTGCGGCAGCATCATAAAGCTGTACGTATAGGCTTTGAACCGGCGGGACTTTTTCGCCTGCTGAAAATGCCCTTACAGGAATGGGTAGACAAAAGTTGCGATACCAGCCAGTTGATGGGGCAGGAAGTGAACGAACTAACCGAGAAAATGCAGGAGGCGGAGGCTTTGGTTGAAATTGCCCGGCTTGCAGAAGTGTGGTTATTGCGAAAACTATTGTCGTTAGGGGCATCATTGCCCATTGATAATGCGCTTAGGATATTGATGCAATCGCAGGGACAAATAAGCATGGACGAGCTGGCTGCACTGGCCTGCCTGAGCAACCGCCAATTGGAGCGGCAATGTCTGCAGCGAATGGGTTTCTCTCCTAAATTCTTTGCCCGCATCATACGTTTTTCGCACGCTTACCGGATTCGTGAATCGGATTCGAAAAAAAACTGGACATCCATCGCGCATGAGTCTGGTTATTTCGACCAGATGCATTTGATCCGGGATTTTAAGACCTTTACCGGCAAGGTACCCCGCCTTTTGCAGCAGGAACTGGAGCGAGCGCCACTGCTGTTGCAATCGCCGCTGAAGATTTGATTGTCGCGTTTGTACTATTTTCCCCTTACCGGATTTCGCAATTTTCCGAAAAAAATATGCGACAATTTTTCCTGCTGGCGCTGATTTTGGCACTGAGTATCTGCTCAACTTTGGCGCAGCCATCTTCCATCGACAGTCTTGTGCATTTCAAGTCTGCCCATCTACAGGTTTATCACAGCAAGGGTCGTGCATCGCGTGCGAACGAGATAGTGCCCCGGGTGGAGAAAGCCATGACCTGGTATGCGAATCACTATGGATTCCGGCCGCGGGTCAGGCTCCTGATCTTAACCGAAACCGACTGGCCCCATTACACCAGCTTCCCGGTATATGGTATGCCCCATTACGATGATAAGGAAACCCTGGTGGTTGCTGCCGACGACAATGATTTCTGGCGGAAAAATTTACCGGATCTGTCGGCCTTCCCCGACAGCCTGGCGCAGGCTGCGAGGCGGGTATATGGCGATGACGGATCGGGGATGAAATCCTTTTTTGATTTACTGGCACTACATGAGCTGGGGCATGCTTTTCATTTCCAGGCGGGCCTGCAGGTGCAGCGCCTCTGGATGGGTGAGCTGCTCGTGAACATGATGCTGCATTGCTATGTGGCGGAGCAGGAGCCGGAGCAATTGGCGGCGCTCACGCTATTTCCCCGCCTGGTGGTGATCAGGGGAAGCAAAGGCTTTCCGTTTCATTCCTTGCAGCAATTGCAGGACAACTATGAGCTGATTGGCAAGGAACATCCCTACAACTATGCCTGGTATCAGTGCCGCTGGCATAAGGCCGCGGCAGAATTATATGATGCGTACGGATGTGAGCTGGTAAAGAAAACCTGGAATTGGCTGAAGCAAAAGGAGCGGTTACAGAACGATGAAGCTTTGATCCATTTTTTTGAAAAAGGAGGGTTGACCGGGCTGGCGGATTTTATGCGCAATTGGTGAAAGGGACGTAATACGTTTTACGTAGTACGTAATACGTCTCTTTTTGCCGCAATTGCCCTGATTGTCGCCGCCAGTCGTTTGTATTTTAGAGGCAAAATATATTCTGATATGCGCAAGCTCAGTTCCTTCAATTTTATTACGCTCAATGGCTACTACAAGGGCCTAAACGATGATATTAGTTGGCACGATCATAGCCAGGAGGGCCGGGATTTTTCGGAAGAGAACCTCAAACCCCGCCATGCATTGCTTTTTGGGCGACGCACCTTTGAAATGATGCGTGCCTTCTGGTGCTCTGACCAGGCCATGCAGCAGATGCCGGAGATTACAAAGGGTATGCACGAATCGCACAAATATGTTTTCTCGCACAGTCTTCAAAAAACGGATTGGGAGAACAGCACCCTGGTGAAGGAGGAGATGATTGATTTTGTACGAAAGCTTAAGCAAACAGAGGGCCCTGACCTTACCATCCTGGGTAGCGGTGAGATCCTGACGCAATTAGCGGATGCCCATTTGGTGGACCGCTACGATATAATGCTCGACCCGGTCATTCTCGGCGGCGGCGGAACGATATTTCAGGGGGTCAGGGAAAATCAGGATTTGAAGTTAGTGTCGCAAAGGAGCTTTAAAAATGGAGCGCTGTTGTTGTCGTATGATGTGAGTGTGTAGTTTTAAGTTCTAAGTCTTAAGTATTAAGTTTTATGATTGAAGGTTTCAGGTTTGAATGAATCATTCGTTGGGTTTTGTTCAATGGTTTATTGGATACCCTGTCGTGGATGCTCTCTCGCGACAGCCCGAAAACTTTGTCCCGTATCGGTAGAAGTTGTGACAGTTTTTACTGTATTCAATTCTTCTGCGCAGATTTGCGCAGACTGCTTCTTTCATACGTCCTCCCCACTTACTACTTAAAACTTACAACTTACTACTCCCTCTCAACGCCTCCATCACATATTCCTTCTTCCTCCTCGATACTTCCACCACCGAGCCATCGCTGAGTGTAAGCAATCCGCTTCGGTCGTATTGGGTAATGTGCTGCGGGTTTACCAGGTGCGATTTATGCACGCGCAGGAAGCGGTGTCCTTCCAAAATTTCATCGTATTCCTTCAGGGTCTTGGCGCTTACAAAAGGTTTTTTGTCTTTGAGAAAAATATGGGTATAGTTGCTATCGGCCTGCAGGCGAATTATCTCATCGAGGGCTACATATTTGATATCGTTTACATCGGCCAGGGCCAGCTTGAATTTTTCGCGGCTGCCCGACGAGAGGTTTTGCAGAAAATGGCGAAACAATACCTGACCCGCAGGAGCGTACATGCGCTTCACTTTGAACCGTTCCACCGCTTTTTGCAGTTCCTGCCCGTCGATGGGTTTTAGCAGATAGTCGAGCGCGCTAAAACGAATGGCCTGTATGGCATAGTCATTAAAGGCCGTGGTAAAAATGACTTCGAAGTTCCATTCTTCTATGGCGTTCAGCAATTCGAACCCGCTCTGGTGGGGCATCTGTATGTCGAGAAAAACAATATCTGGATTCCATTTCTTAATGATGGGCAGCGCGTCGGCTACACTGCGCGCCTGCTGCACCTGGGTTATATCCGGACAAAACTGCCCGATCAGCCAGTTAAGGAGATCGAGCGAAGATTGCTCGTCGTCGACCATTAGCGCTTTAATCATAATTCTTCCTGGTTGTAGTAGGGTATATGAATGGTGACCAAGGTTCCACCGCCGGGCCTGTTGTCGAACACAACGCTGGCCGGCTGACCTGTTTTCTTTTCCAGTAGTTTCAATCGTTCGCGGATGATATCGATACCGCGGCTTTCGTGCATATTGGCGGATATGGATGCTGATTTAATTCTTTCGGCCGCCTCGAGCCCAATACCATTATCCTGTATTACACAGGTGAGTATCTCATCTTCTCCGCTACTGAAATGAATATCGAGCTGTTTTTCTCCGTCTTTATGCAGCAACCCATGCCAGATGGCATTTTCCACAAAGGGCTGAATCATGAGCGTGGGGAGCAGGATGGTATCGTTTTCCAATCCGTCCTCTACCAGAATACGGTAGCGAAAACTCTCGTCGAAGCGTAAGGATTCCAGCTCTATGTACATGCGCAGTATCTTGAGCTCTTCATCGAGCGGTACAAAATTCTTATCGGCATATTTGAGCAGGGTGCGGAGGAAATTGGAGAAGATAGTGAGATAACGATAAGCGCGATTGGTTTGCTGTGAAACAATCAGGTGCTGAATGGAAGAAAGAGAATTGAACAGAAAATGGGGATTCATCTGCAGCCGCAGGTTCTGAAAGCGGCTTTCCGCCATCTTCACATTCAGTTTCATCAGTTCACGCTCCGATTCCTGCATGGCTTCGGTAGCCATGGCATGACTGATCTTGGGTCCTGCCACGCGGGCTACCGCCTGGAGTGCGCGCAGATGCCAGCGACGAAAATGGCCTTTGCGTGGATGTTCGGAATCAATGACGCCTATCAGCCGGCCTTCGTGCAAAATGGGCACGGCTATTTCGGACCGCCGGGCCATATCATCTACCAGGTACCGGCTATCCTTTTGGGTGTCGTGTACAACAATTGGTTTCCTTTCCACGGCGGCGCTACCCACAATACCCCGGCCGAGCGGCAGCTCAAGCGGGTTTTCGATAGCATAGGCGGCCGGGCTTTTGGGCCCGTATGCGGCTTTTTGTACCAGCACCTGCCTGTTCTCATCAAACAGGTACACCACACAATCCACAAATCCCAGGTAGGCCATACAATTGCGGCAGATATCCCAGAGCACATCATTGACCCCGGCTTTTTCATACCGTGAATTGGCAAAATAGTCCACCACTTCACGCACTTCTTTCGTTCTGCGAATGTATTGTTGCCGACGCCACCAGGCATAAATGAGCAGGGCGATGGAAATAGCCAGGAGCCATTTAAACCAGGCCTGGTTCCACCAGGGTTTATTCACGACCATGCGAATCTGGTTGCCGGCATTGGTCCAGCGAAGCCCATCGAGACTGCTCTGCAATTGAAACTGGTAATTGCCGGGTGGCAATTTGCTGAAATAGGCCTCACCCGGTAAACCCGGTACCTGCCATTCATCCTGAAGCCCTTCCAGCCTGTAGCGCAATTTCAATCGGGAGGCGGCTCCGAGGTCGCCCGAGCTAAAACCTAACCGGAAATAAGGAGTGGAATGGCTGAAATGCAGGGAGCCTTCGCCAACGATGGCATAGAGGCTATCCCCCGCCTGCAGGGAGATGATCTGGGGCTGACCAATTGGTAGGGGTAACTTCATCTGGTCGGGGTTAAACCAGGTAATCCCCTTGTCGGTACCCCAGTACAGGTCGCCGTTTTCATTCTTGAAGCAGCTTCGCATTCTGAATCCGGCATGGCTGATGCCATGGCCTTCCTCATATACCAAAAAACTGCCATCGGCCGGATTGTAACGAAGTATGCAATTTGCGTTGCCGATCCAGATCAGGCCATTGTTGTCGCAAAGAATACCTTCACAGCGATCGTTGCGCAAACCATTGCTACGGTCAAATGATTTTATCTGTTTGTTGGTGCCCAATATGGAAATGCCCCTGTCGGTTGCGAAATATATATTACCCTGCAGATCCTCCGCCATGGCCAATACGGTATTACTGATCAATCCATCTTTGGCGGAATAATTTTTGAGGCTGCTATCGCGGGTATCGAATACCCAGGCACCATTGCCCGATCCAACCCAGAGCCGATTGCTGCGATCCATCATCATGCGGGTAATATTGTACCGGGCCAATGGCGCGAGTGTGGGGTGTTGAGCAAAGGAACTGGCTTTTTTCGCGCCCTTTCGCAACACACAAAGCCCACGTGCCGTGCCTATCCAGGTATTGCCCTCCTGATCGTGCAGGATGGAATTGATCCAGAAGGAAGGCAATCCGTCGGCAGCGTCGAAAAGCTGGTAGCGCAGGTTTGCGTTGGTATCGCAAACCAGTACGCCATAGCGGGAAGTGCCCACCCAAAGCTGATTTTCGTGCAGGCTCACCACCCGAATGGTTTCGCGGCCACGGAGTACCGGACCGTTTTTAATGTGCAGTGGCGGGAAGGAGGCTTCGCCTGTGCGTGAATTCCAGCGTACCAGACGGTCCTGGCTGCCCAGCCAGAATTGATCGCCCCTGCCGGTTATTGATTGAATAAACCCATCGAATACTTCCCCCGCCGCATCCTTGAAATAGGGCCGCGTTTTGGCCTGCTGCTGGTTTATATGAAAATAGTGCAAACCGGATGTGAGGGTGGTTACAAATACATAGCCACTGCTGTCGTAGAGCAGATGGTAGGTGTTGTTGCCGCCAATACTGCGCGGATCCATCGGGTCGTGCTGCCAGTTTTCGAGCCGGATAGGGTCAAGGTCCAGCGCATACAAACCGGCAAAGCGAGTGCTGATCAGGAATTTTTTGGGGCCGATGGCGCAAATCTGCCGCAGATCCGATGCCATCGGTCGGCCCTGGCTATCGACCGGGCGGGGAAAGCTATCCGTAACGCGACCGGTTCGCAGGCTCAGCTCGTAAAACCAGTCGCCCCCTCTTCGGATGACCAGCAGGGCTGTATCACCTAAATTGGCCGCCGCATCCACAGCAGGCAGGGGAAGCGAGAAGCGGACCTTTTGCTGTTGATGATCGAGCAAAACCAGCTTATTGTCGATATAGAACACGCTGCTGTCCATGCCCGGCTGGCAAAACAATCGAATAGCAGAACCGAGCGACAGGTAGGCAGCCGCATGTATTCTTTCAAATCTCGCTTTATCCTCTTTCCACCTGTAATGCCGGCCATTACGAATGATGACCAGTCCATGGCTTCGGGTTTCGTAGATATGGGTAATTCTTCCGGCTATGCTGTCGCCCGCGACAACGGCCTTGAATCTTCTGTCCTTATCCAGCATGGTCAGCCGGTTCGATTCGGTAAGGATCCAGATCCGGTTACGGCTATCGGCCACCAGGCGCTGAATATTGTTATCGCCCAATGCGGGATAATCGTAATGCAGGTAAGTTTTTAGCTGAAAACCATCGAAACTGTTGAGGCCTTCACTGGTGCCGATCCAAAGTACGCCCTGCTGATCGCGGGCCACAGCATTGACCATGTTATTCGTTAATCCCTCGGCACTGCTGAGATGGTAGAACCCCGGCGATTGTGCCGGGGCCACCATGTGTCCACCATGAAACAAAAATAATCCTATGATTATCGTCCTTATGCGCATAGTTGGGTACTACAAAGTACAAATTATTCCTTCCAGGCCGCATCAAAAAGATCGCGCAAGCGGTTAGCCGAACCCACAAATTGGTACTTGTTGTTGATATCCTTATTTTTTTTGGTGCAGGCTATCAATAACAGGGTCATCCAGAAAATGAAAACGAAACGAAGAATCATCAAATGCATAGGTCAGGTTTATGGTTAACAATTTTTGATAGGACCAAGTTAGTACCCGATATGATTTTCGTCATGGCCTGCTTAGTTTATGGTAATTCAGGCTTATTTTTCGGTTTAATGTTTAGGGTTTAAGGTTTAAAGTTGTAAGTTGGGAACCGTGAATCGTGAGGCGTGAGTGAGAAGTAGAATCGGAGAAAATCTGTGGGAAATATTTCCTGCACTTTGAAGCTGTTTAAAGGGCCGAAGGATTTCCCGCAGATTTGCGCAGATTTTAAGCGCAGATTTACGCAGATAAATGATTGCGGAAATATTGTCAACTTCCTGTAGGACTTGATAAAATGGTAAGTTTTAATTCATCAATAAAATATTGACACTTAACCTTAAACTCTAAACCTTCAACAATTCAACAATTCAACGATTCAACAAATAAACATGAAAAAATTTCTCGCCGTTTTCGATGGTTATCATTTTTCTTCTTCCACCATGCGCTACAGCATTCAATTGGCTCAGGAGGCGGATGCTGAATTGGTGGGTGTGTTTTTGGATGAGTCTTCCTATCGCAGTTTCAATATCAGTACGGTACTGGTTACCGAAAAAGATCCGGACAAAAAAATCCGCGCACTGGAGGAGAAGGATCGCTTGCGGCGCGAGGAGGCCGTACGACAGTTTCAAAAAGGTTGTGGAAAGGCCAATATCCGCTATTCGGTGCACCGCGATAAAGGCATAGCCATACAGGAACTGATACAGGAAACCATGTTTGCCGATCTGCTGATTATTGATAAGCACGAAAGTTTTTCGCGCCGCCGCGAAAAACCTCCAACTCATTTTGTGCGTCAGTTGCTGGCTTCCCTGCAATGCCCGGCGGTATTGGTACCCGCTACCTACCAGTCGATCGATAAAATAGTGTTGTTGTACGACGGTCAGCCATCCTCTACCTATGCATTCCGGCAGTTCAGTTATCTGCTGGGCAACCTGGGCAATATTCCGGTGGAATTGGTTACGGCGAAAGACAATTTTCTCGCCACCACGCGTCTGCCGCACAATAAGCTGGTGAGGGAATGGATGAAGAAGCATTTTCCCAAAGCCAGTTATACCGTATTGAAAGGGGAGGCCGAAAAGCAAATTGCCGGACATTTGCGGAATCATAAGGAGAATGAACTGGTGGTGCTGGGCGCTTATCGGCGCGGCGAAGTTTCGCGCTGGTTTCGGGCCAGCATGGCCGATGTGCTGATGCAAAAGCTGGATACGCCATTATTTATAGCACATAATAAATAAGCAGCATGATTATACCGAAGCGAATTTTAGTACCGACCGATTTTTCGCCCACAGCCGAAAAAGCCCTTCGCTTTGCCATCGATCTCGCCGGACGCACAGGTGCGGTGGTTATGCACTATCATGTATTTATTCCTGCGGAAGGCAGTTTTGCAGGAAGAGAAGAAGACCTGCAAAAGCTTAACGAGGAAGAAAGAAGCATTCGTTTGAAAAAGCTGGAGAGGCTAACGCAGAAGGTGCTGGAGTCGGTGAATACTGAAAAAAGCGGGAAGGAATCGGGAGCTAATGGGTTTGTGCCCAATGTAAACTGCGAAATAGGAGTGGCCCCATTAATTGAGAGTATTATCGACTATGCACAAAATAAGGAAGCTGATGCGATTGTGATGGGCACTCAGGGCGCGAGCGGACTGAAGCAGGTGCTGATTGGCTCCACCGCCACGCGCATATTACAAAGATCGCCATTGCCGGTATGGCTGGTACCCGAAGATATGGAGGGAAGCCGCGTGAATCAACTGGTATGTGCCGCCACCTACCTGCCCGAAACAGCGCAATACCTATCTGATGTTTATTCACTGGCGGAAGTGCTGGATGCCGGCCTCACTGTAGTGCATATTGCAGATAGGGATGATTATGCGCATGACCGGGAAAAAGAAATGCAGGCATTCCGGCATTTTGAAGCCACTGCCCGATCGGCCATGCATGGCGCCCCCATTCAGTTCCGGATGATCGAGTCGCATGGCACCCTCGCCGGGTTGGAAAAGCTGGATGAAGAGTTCAGCTATGATCTGCTCATTATGGTGCGCAGGCGGAAAAATTTCTGGGAAAAGCTGATGGAAAAAAGCTTTACCCGGCACATGGCCTGCGTAACCGAGAAAGCCCTGCTGGTATTGCCCGAAAAGCAATAGGCCAGTTGAATGTGTAGACAAGTTTAAGGTTTAGGGTTTAAACTTTAAACCTTAAACCCTAAACCCTAAACCCTAACCCCTAACCCCCCAATCATTGATCATGGCATTAGCCCATGCCATCGGCGGATTTGCCGGTTGTGCTTTAATCATTCTATGGGCAGGTCGTCATCTTTCATATTATGGCGACCTGCTGGCCGTACGCACAGGCTGGGGTAAGGCCTGGGTGGGTTTGATCTTGATGGCGTCGGTCACTTCCCTGCCCGAGCTGATGGTAGGCGTCAGCTCAGCCGCCATCGTGCAATCCGCCGACCTTGCCGTGGGCGACATCCTTGGCAGTTGCGCCTTCAACCTGGGCCTGCTCGCCATGCTCGATGCCTTTGTGCCCAAACACCGGGCCATACTGAGTATGGCTTCACGTAATCATGTGCTGGCAGCAGCCCTGGGTATTATTCTGCTGGCTATGGTTGGAATCGGACTTTTCCTGCCCCGTGAGATTGTTATTACTTCATGGATTGGCCTTTCGTCTATAGCCTTCATCGTCATCTATCTCGTTAGCATACGCATTATATACCTCTTTGAGAAGAAGAATACGCTGGCGCCTGCCGTGCTGGAGGCCGAAGCGGAGGATCCGGCAAAAAAACTGACTACCCGGCAGGTTGTTGTACGCTACATCCTATTTGCCCTGGTTATTGTGGGTACTGCCCTGGCGCTGCCTTATTTTGCCGACAGTATTGCAGAAGCTACCGGGCTGGGCAAATCGTTTGTAGGAACGCTTTTCCTAGCAGTGAGTACCTCCCTGCCGGAGGTCGCGGTATCTTATGCGGCCATTCGCATGGGTGCCATTGACATGGCCGTGGGAAATTTATTGGGCAGCAATATCTTCAATGTATTGATACTGGCGATTGATGACCTGGTATATTCCAAAGGGTTCCTGCTGAAAGATGCCTCCCGGCTCAATATGCTATCGGTGTTCAGCGTCATCCTGATGTCGGCCGTTGTTATCATCGGTCTCAGCTATCGCGCCGAAGGAAAAAGGTACAAGCTGGCCTGGGACGCGGCAGTGATTTTCCTGATCTATGTGGTGAATATTGTGTTGTTGTACCAACTACAATGAGAGAGTATTTGGGAATTTGGAAATTTGGGGATTTGGGGTTTAGGGAATAGCTAACGCATAGTATCTGCGGAAATCTGCGGGAAATGATGCCTGCATTGCCAACATCTTCAAAGCACAAAGAGTTTCCCGCAGATTTCCGCAGATTTTTAACGCAGATGAACGCTGATAAATGACTACAGTAAAAAACTGTACTCTATCTTTTTCGAATTCATGCCTTAATCCCCAAATCCCCAAATCCCCAAATTCTCAAATATTCTTCCCTCAGCTTCTTTCCCAAAACGGAGGTGGCTCAATGCCGAGGGCACGCAGATACACATAGCCCTGTCCGCGATGATGAATTTCATTATCGACGAGGTAGGCCAGTGTGCCATGCATTTTATCTTCCCAAAGACCGAAAGCTACATCCACTTCCTGCAGGCGCTCGGGGCGCAGTTGTTTCCAAAGGGCATTGAGTTCTTTAGTGGCATCGTCCCAAAGTTCGAGGAGGCCGGCCTTGGTTTGGGGCCATTGGCGGGGAGCAAATACTTCGTCTGACTTTTCCCAGATGCCGGTAACAATACCCCGGAGCCCGGGCACTGCCATCTGCAACATTTCCTGCGTTAACTCGGCAAAGGGGCGCATTCCACCCACGGAGAAATGGAAAAGTTCATTTTCCGGAAAACTGTCGATAACCCTGCGCGTAAGCGCCCGATGTCCCTGCCAGTGAGCCAGCAACTCTTCGCTGGTAATAACGGCAAATGCCTGCTTTTCTGTAGTTGTTGTCATGCTGTTTGATTTTAGAAATCAAAGAAAAGCAGGGGGAGTGACAGCCCTATGTCAGTAGGGGAGTAATAAGTTTTAAGTTATAAGTTTTAAGTTGTAGGTTTTAAGTTATAATTATTATCTATACAGGCATCCGATGGCCGTCATTACAACTTAAAACTTACAACTTACAACTTAAAACTTAGAACTCTCCCCAAACGTCAGCAAATTATTATCCGGATCCACCAGGGAAAACTCCCGCTGTCCCCAGGGCTTATTCTCCAGCGCTCCGGCGGGATGAAGCGCAACGCCTTTATCGAGCAGGGTTTTCAGAAAGTGGTCAATTTTTTCGGTTCTGATATATACCTGACCATAATTGCTGGCGGGATCCAGTTCTTTGAATGCAAAAAAATGTATTTCCACTTCCTCGCGTTGCAGGATCAGGTAATCGGGATAATCCATGGCGCCAATATCGCGGAAGCCCAGCTTATCGATATAATAGGATTTAGTGGCGACTTTATCGCGCATGGGCAATTTGGGACAAACGCGTTGGAGCATGAACCAGAGTTTGGTATGCAATTTAGGAAGAATCGTCAATTGTGAGGCGTGAGTCGTGAGGGAGTCAAGTAGGAGATGCCTTCATTTGCTACGAATGCGCTACCATCGCGACGATATATTTATAGTATATAGCTGTTTTGTCTTATGCTCTAAAAAGAGAAACGTTTGCAATTGTGGAATCACTATGTTAGTACCTAAATAAGGTTGACAATTTTTACAATAGTCATTCATCTGCGCTCATCCGCGGAAAAATCTGCGAAAATCTGCGGGAAATCTCTCTTGAACCGTGAACAGGCTGAAACTCCGGAAACTTTTCCCGCAGATTTTGACGCAGATTTTTTTTCACAAAACCCATTTGAGCTATGAACCTCACTACTTACCCACTCACTACTCCCTACTTACTACTTCTTGCTCGAGGTTCTTATCACAATCTCCGGTGCCAGGCTGCGCGTTTCAAATTCTGTGATCGGTTTTTTGCTTTCGATCATTTGCAGCAGGAGGCTGGTGGCCATTTCACCCATCTTAAAGGCGGGTTGCTTGATGATCGATAATGGGGGGTCGATCAGTTCGGTTAGATCGGAATTGGAAAAACCGATCAGGCCGATATCATCGGGAACCCTGATTTGCCGGGATTTCAATACACGCAGGCATCCCGTAGTCAGCTTATCGCTCAGCGCCAGGATGGCGTCGGGCTTTTCAGGAGCTGATAGCAATTGGTCTAATCCCTGTTCCACTTCGGCACGGATAAGGCCTCCGTGCAAACAATGGTACTGCAAGGCCGGAGAAGGATCCATACCCTTTTCCTGCAGGGCCGCGGTATAGCCTGCCATGCGGTCGCGAGTAATAGAAAGGTATTCACTTCCGGCAATGGCGGCTATGCGTCGGTATCCATTGTTGAGCAGATGAACCGTGGCATCATAAGCGCCCCGGTAGCTATCCACCACCACTTTATGGGTGTTGATTTCCGCGACAATACGGTCAAAAAACACAATGGGCATTCCCCGGTCGTAGAGCTCCCGGAAACCACTGAAATCGGTGGTTTCTGCCGAAACGGATACAATGAGTCCGTCGATGGAGCGGGAAGTGAGATAATTCAGGTTGGTGCTTTCCCTTTCGCTGGATTCGCGGGTTTGGGAAATGATCACATTATAACCGTTTTGGTAGGCGATGGATTCAATGCCATCAATGGCCTGTGAAAAAAAGCTGTTGGCTATCTCGGCCACGATCACGCCAATGGAACGGCTGCGCCTTTCTTTTAAACTGAGCGCGATGGGGTTGGGATGATAATTGATCTTTTCAGCGTATGCCAAAACCAGGCGCTTGGTTTCGGGGCTGATTTCATAACTATCCCGCAGGGCCCGCGATACGGTGGAGGTGGAAAGACCCAATGCCTTCGCGATATCTTTTATGGTGACGGCTTCGAATTTCATGCAATAAAAGGGCTTGCACCCTGCTGACTAATGAGCTTTTAAAGTTAATCCTTTTCTCCTTTCTGCATGTTCATCCATCCCTGCATTGGATTTTTTTCAGCGATCAGGCCCTGCGCATTAAGCGCAGGGCCTGATCGCTGAAAAAACTTGTAACGATTTGTATTCCAACAAAGTTTGACATCGATGCCGGGAACGATTGCGTAAATAAAGGGTGGCCATTCTTGTTGCAATCAGCAAAATCTGTTTAGACTTGTCCTGCCAATCTTGATTGAAAATTGCTTGTTTACTCATCAAAACGATTGCAGTATGAAAAGACTTTTGTTCCTCCTGCTCTTGCTTTCGTGCAGCTTCGCGGCACTATGGGCACAAACCCGGCAGGTTTCGGGAGTGGTTACTTCCAGTGAGAACCGCAGCCCGCTTGAAGGAGCAACCGTATCGGTTAAAGGCGCGAGCAACTCGGCCGTTACCGATGCACAGGGCCGTTTTACCATTTCGGTCCCCAATCCCAATGCAATACTGGTGTTCAGCTATGCAGGGTATGTTCCCATTGAAGTGCCAGCCGATGGCAAGAGCACGATCAATGCCAGCCTCACGGCCGAAGTGAAATCGCTCGACGATGTGGTGGTGATCGGTTATCAAACCGTGAAGCGCCGCGACCTCACCAGCTCGGTATCATCGGTAAGCGCGCGCGATTTGAAAGATATTCCCATCAATTCCGCGGCGGAAGCGCTGGCTGGCCGCCTGGCCGGCGTACAAATCACCCAATCGGAAGGTTCTCCGGATGCCACTGCCGTCATTCGTGTACGCGGTGGTGGTTCCATCACCCAGGACAATTCGCCACTCTATGTGGTAGACGGAATACAGGTGGAAAATGCACTGAGCGTGCTGGCTCCGCAGGATATTGAATCCATCGATGTGTTGAAAGACGCATCGGCTACTGCCATCTATGGTGCGCGTGGCGCCAATGGGGTGGTCATTATCACCACCAAGGGCGGTCGTAGCATGAAGACAAGGGTTAATTATAATGGGCTCGCCGGTATGCGCCAATTGGCCAATCGCCTCGAAGTAATGAATCCTTACGATTTTGTGCTTTACCAGTATGAGCGCTCCCGCGGCAGCTCGCAGGACGAGCAGAATTTTCAAAATACTTATGGCCGCTGGGAAGACCTTGACTTGTATAAATATGTGCCCATGGCCGATTGGCAGGATGAAATGTTTGGCCGCGACGCCCTGATGCAAACCCATAACGTAAGCCTGGTAGGTGGTACGGCCGCCACTAAATTCAACCTGAGCCTGACTTCCAACAAAGAAGGAGGCGTGATGCTTGGTTCTGATTTTGATCGCAAGCTGGTCAATTTCAAATTTGACCATACCATTAATAATAAGCTCAAGGCGGGAATGGCCGTGCGCTACAACCATACCGTGGTAAATGGTGCCGGCACTGCCAATGCGGGTTCATCCGGTACCAACCGCCTGCGTCATGCCATCAAGTATCGCCCCATCCTGATGGGCGGCCAGGACCTGCTCGATTACGATCCCGACTACGCTCTGCAAACCAATGCCAATGGCCTGAGCCTGGTGAATCCCATCCTGCTCAACGACGCTGAATACCGCCGCAACTATACCAATACCGTCAACCTCAGTGGCTATTTTATATATGATATCAATAAATACCTCTCGTTTAAATCTACATTAGGGGTAGATTTCAGCAATATCCGCCAGAATGCTTTCAACGACACTATCACATCTACAGCCCGGCAAAACTCCAATATGCCCACGGCATCTATCAATACCATTTCGCGAACGGTGCTCAACAATTCCAATGTGCTCACCTTCACGATGAACAAATCGGGCACCCGATTCAGTAAGCGGCATGACCTGGATGTGCTTCTGGGGCAGGAGGTTTTTGAGAACGTGAACAAGAGCCACGAGATTGAAACCCGTTATTTTCCGGTAGGCATTACCGCCAAAGCGGCTTTGGGTAATATGGGCCTGGGTAGCCCGCCCACCGGCACCACACAGCCTCCGCCTTCTTCATCGGAGTTTACCAACCGCATCTTCTCCTTATTTGGCCGTATTAATTATGCTTTCGACAAAAAGTATCTGGTGAGTTTGAGCATGCGCGCAGATGGTTCCTCCAAATTTGCCGAAGGTAAACGCTGGGGTTATTTCCCTTCAGGATCCGTTGCCTGGAGAATCTCGGAAGAGAAATTTATGGAGAGCCTGAAACCGGTTGTCAGCGACCTGAAACTGCGCCTCAGTTATGGACAGGCTGGTAATAACCGGATCAACGACTTTATGTTCATGACCCAGTTTGTGGCCAACACCTATTATAGTGTAAACGACCAACTCATCACCGCTTTCCGCCCACAGTCGCTGGCCAATGCCAACCTGGTATGGGAATCCACCATTGCGCGCAACCTGGGTGTGGATATCGGACTGTTTCGCGACAGGCTTTCACTTTCGGTAGATGTGTATCGCAATAGTACCCAGGACCTGCTGGTAAATGTGCCGGTTCCTACCAGTTCGGGCTACACATCCCAGATTCAAAATGTAGGCAAAACCACCAACCGTGGTGTGGAAATACAACTGAATGGCGCACCCATCGTGAACCGTAATTTTAGTTGGAGGGCTAATTTCAATATCTCCTTCAATAAGAATAACATTGAATCACTGGGTGAGTACCAGGACTTCTTCCTCTTTTCTTCAGGATGGGGAGGTAGCAACCAGCCTGCCGATTACCTGGTGCGACCCGGTAATCCTGTGGGAACCATCTGGGGATTGCAGACCGATGGTTATTACAATATTTCCGATTTCGATTACAATAATGGAGTGTACACCCTCAAGGCCGGAGTGCCCAGTAATGCGGGCGTAACCGCTACAACTCCGCAACCTGGTATGCTGAAATTTCGTGACCTGGACGGGAATGGTGTTGTGGACGACAAAGACCGCACCATCATCGGAAATACCCAGCCTAAATTCTTTGGCGGCCTCAACCAACAGTTTACCTATAAGAATTTTGACCTGAGTGTATTCGTCAATTTTCAGTTTGGCAACGACGTGTATAATGCCAACAAGCTTGAGTTTACGAGTGGCTACACCGTCAACTCCAACCTGCTGAGCATGATGAACGATCGCTGGCGCACCATCGATGAAAATGGTGTGGTGGTGACCGATCCCGCGGCCCTGGCCAAGCTTAATGAGAATGCCACGCTTTGGGCACCCCTGCGTAGCGCCAGTTCTTTTTATGTGCATAGTTGGGCTATTGAAGATGGTTCCTTTCTGCGGGTAAATAATATTACGCTGGGATATACGCTTCCCAATAACCTGATGAAGAAAATCGGCATCAGCAATTTCAGGGTTTACGCTACGGTTAATAACCTGGCCGTGCTCACCAATTACTCGGGCTATGACCCTGAGGTGAATACCCGAAGAAACACGCCACTTACACCGGGTGTGGATTATTCGGCCTATCCCCGTAGCCGTGCCTTTATATTCGGATTAAACCTGTCATTGTAAACCCATTAATACATCAAAGATGAAAGCAATAACTTATACAATGGGTCGGCCTGTTATTCTCAGCCTGCTGATCGCATCCCTGGTGTTGGGTTCCTGCAAAAAATACCTCACGGTGGAGCCGGTTTCCTCATTTGGTACCGACTATGTATTTAGTAATACGACCAATGCGGAATTAGCCGTATTGGGCGTCTACTCCGCGCTGGGCGGCGACCAGGGATATGGTATCCGCATCAGCATGTATTATCCTTATGATAATGATGAAATGATGGGTCAGGGTGGCAACCCGGGTGATAATGAACGCCGTGATATCGCGCGCTACAACACCAAACCCAGCAATACACAATTGGCCAATCCCTTTAATCAGCTCTATTCCGGAATTGAACGTGCGAATATCTGCATCTACAATATTCCACGAATGGAGATGTACACAAGTGGTACGGAGTCGCAAAAAGCCAGGCTTCGTCACCTGTATGGCGAAGCGCTCACGTTGCGTGCGCAGTTTTATTTGGAGTTGATCCGCAATTGGGGCGATGTGCCCGCGCAATGGCTGCCTTCCAGCCTGGAGTCGGATCTCTTCAAAGCCAAGACCAACCGCGACGAAATTTATGACAAACTGCTCGAAGACCTGGCCGAAGCGGCCAGCCTGATGCCCTGGCGTACACAAGCGGGTGCAGGCATTACCAATGAGCGCATCACGCAGGGTGCAGCAAGAGGTTTACGGGCACGTATTGCACTCTATCGTGGTGGCTATTCCTTGCGCCTCAACCGGCAAATGGAAAGACCGGCCAACTACAGCGATTTTTACCAGATTGCCCGCGATGAATGTGCCGCCATTATGGCCCGCACGGGTGATCATAACCTGAACCCCAGTTTTGAAGCCGTTTTTAAAGATGCCGTTGGCGCGCACCGCGAAGAGCCAAATGGCGAGATCATCTGGGAAGTGGGAATGACCGGTGGGGGTAGTGGATTTGGTGATAGTAAGTTGGGCTATTACAACGGCCCCCGTTACAACAATACCGGCAACTCGGCGCTTACCATACTGCCCACTTATTTTTATGCATTCGACAGTATGGATACCCGCCGCGATGTAACCTGCGCTCCTTATAATATCAATCAGAACTTCACACTGGTAGCGCGCACGCTGCAAACCATGGTCGATGGAAAGTTTCGCCGCGACTGGACCAGCCAGATAGCTTCAGCCGCGCAATATTTTGGAACCAACTGGCCCATGATTCGCATGAGTGATGTATTGTTGATGTTTGCCGAAGCGGAGAATGAACTGAACAACGGTCCCACGGCTGCTGCCATCGCCGCTTACGAAAAAGTGAGGTTACGTGCCTTTGGCGGTAATGCCGCATTGATAGGAACCACGCCCACGGACAAGGCCGGCTTTTTTGAAGCCATCATGCATGAGCGGATGTTGGAACTGGGTGGCGAAGGAATCCGCAAATATGATTTGATTCGCTGGAACAAACTGGGACAGCGACTTGCCGAAGTGAAGGCCGAAATGCAAAAGATGGTGGCGAAGGAAGCGCCTTACGAAAATCTGCCATCGGTAATGTATTACCTGCCCGATCAAACCAGCATGGTATGGTATGGTTCCTTTTATAAACCAACACCGGCATCAGCGCCACCGGGGCATTCCTCCATTTCCTGGATAGGAAATGGTATCACCACTACCATCATCAATATCCTGGCGGTTTCTTTTGAAGCCAATAAATGTGAACTGCTCCCCTTGCCACAGGCAAGCCTGGATGCGAATCCCAATTTGACCCAGGATTACGGACATTGATTTAATCATCCCAAAATGATTGCTCCATGACATTCTTTAATAATAATCGAATCATAAGCAGCTTACTGGTTTTGGTCATAATGATCGTATGGTCGGGTTGTACCAAAACCGATGAAGAGCCGGTATTGCCCAGGCAATTCAAGCCCGGCGACTTTACCATACAGGCGGGCGAAACGCAGGCACGCCTGCAATGGGGCGCTTCCCAGTTTGCCGCGCCCGGCACCAAATACCGGCTCGAGGTTTCAACCGACACCAATTTCGCGGCGGCCGCGCCCATTAGCGTGGAGCTGGAGGAGAATGTATATGTGCTTACCGAAGCCGACCTGGAAGTGGAAGTGAAATATTTCGCACGCGTAAAAGCCAGTGCCATCAATACCACCGACGAGTCGGGCTGGGTACACAGCAATGGGTTTATGATAACCGGTGAGCAAATATTTTTTCCAGTCCTCGATGCAGAATTGAAAGATAAAGCGGTGACCCTGCGCTGGAGACCCACGAATGGACTAACCCGCATTGCATTGACTCCCGATGGCGGTGCTGTGCAAAACATTACCCTTGATGCGGCAGATAATACCGCAGCACTGAAACTCATCACAGATCTTACGGCTGAAACTAACTATACAGCCGCCATTTATGCAGGTAATGTGCGTAAGGGAATTATCAGCTTCACCACCAAAGAGCCGAGTATTTATACAACAGTGCTCACGCCCGCCGATAACCTGGTAAATGCGGTAGCCGCGGCGGCCGATGGCGACATGATTGGTTTGGAACCCGGCACCTACGATTGTGTTGATGCGACCAGCGCTTATGTAAACCTGGTGATAGAGCAAAAAAGCATCACCATTGCTTCTGTAAGTGGTAATCCCGCCGACACCAAAGTGAACTATAGGGAAATAACCCTGAAAGGAAGCGGTGCGGGGGTAAAGCTGATGGGTATTTCATTCGATGGACTGGCCGCGGGTTCCGGCAGTCTGTACTTCCTGAACCTGGTGGGACAGAACTCAGACTCGGAAGCCTCTGATTTCCGGTCGATAGAAGTGAATAATTGTGTGGTGAGCAATATGGGTAACTGCTTTTTCCGGGGTAACCGGGCTGCCAATAATGCGCACAAAATGGATACGATGCGGATTTTGAATTCAGTTATAAAAGATAGTCGTCATATCAGCGCCTATACTTTCTTTACAATGGAAAAACTGGAGTTTGAGAGCCTGGAGCTGGTGAATTCTACTTTCCATCGTCTCGGTCGGGCATTTATTGGATATAGCACCAATATCACTGTGCCGCTCACGCCCCGCATTCTTATCAATCAGTGTACGATCAATAGCTTTGGTCGTGATGGCAGAAATAATTTCTTTATTGATATGAATGCCAACCAGTGCAACCTGAGCATCAGCAATAGCATCATTGCCAATACCCCGATGCCGGGTCAAACCACCGGCAGCAGTTTGATTCGCGGCGGCAATGCAGTGGCAACGCTTAGCTTTAGCAATTACTTCAACCTGTCTGATGGCGCGGCCACACCTGCCGATCTCAGTTGGCCGGCGCTCCTAACCCAGCAGAATGTAAGTATGGAAAACCTGGGATGGAATAATGATACGGACGATTTCACCCTGCCCGCCGCTTCGCCCCTGCGCACGGCCGGCAGCAGTGGAGGTCCTATTGGCGATCCCCGCTGGGCTTTCTAGCAGTTGAGCCCGGATAAGAGGGATGATTAGGTTAAGGCTCTTTTTAATCAGACTATTGAAATGACCGTAATACGAAAACTGAAGCAATTAGTTGTTGCCGGAAGCATCATCTTGCTATGCACGGGAATATCCGGTATCGTACGAGCCCAGGCATTGGCATTCCCCGGTGCGGAGGGTTATGGAAAATATACAACGGGCGGTCGCGGCGGAAAAGTTTATGTGGTCACCAACCTGGATGATGATGGTCCCGGCAGCCTCCGCGAAGCGGTGGAAGCCAAGCATCCCCGTATAGTAGTTTTTGCCGTGGCAGGTACCATTCACCTGAAATCGCCCCTGCGCCTGAGCAAGAACCTGACCCTGGCGGGGCAAACAGCGCCGGGGGAAGGTATTTGTGTGGCCGATCAGCCCGTATTACTGATTGGCGACAACATCATCGTGCGCTATATGCGTTTTCGCATGGGCGACCGATACCAGAATAAGGGTAAAGTGCCCGGTGGTGGACATGATGATGCATTTGGCGGCAATAACCGGAAGAATATCATTATTGATCACTGCAGTATGAGCTGGAGCACCGATGAGGTGTTCACCGTGTACAATGGCGATAGCACCACGCTACAGTGGAATATTATATCGGAGCCCTTGAATTATTCCTATCATTTTGAAAAAGGCGATACCGACTTTGAACGGCATGGTTATGGTGGTATCTGGGGCGGCAGGCATTTGTCGGCCCATCACAATCTGTTCATTCATTGTGTAAGCCGTAATCCGCGATTCGCCGGCATCCGCAGTGTAGAGTCGGAAAAGGTGGATTTTGTGAATAATGTTCTCTACAACTGGGGACATAACTCCATTTATGGCGGTGAGGGCGGTGTGTATCATCTGCTGAATAATTATTATAAACCCGGTCCCAATACGGGAAAAAACGTGAGCACAAGAATTGTGAATCCCAGTGTGCAGGAGAATCCGCGCATCGGCCCCGGAAAGTTCCTGGTATCAGGCAATCATGTAGTAGGGGCGCGTGATGTTACCCGCAATAATGCCCTGGGTGTGCATTATGATAAAAAAATCAGGGAAGATGAGAAGAGCGGCATCCTGCTTTCGCAGGCAGCCGGTGAAATTTCCGTATCGCTTCACTCAGCGGAAGAAGCCTATAGATGCGTGCTGCAATGCGGTGGTGCCAGCTTTCCGGCACGCGATGCCATGGACCGGCGATTGATGGAGGAGTTGCAAACAGGAGGCGGTCGCATCATCGATGTGCAGGGCGGATATCCACATGGCACAGCCTATGAGATTTCGAAGCAGGCCTGGCCCGCGCTGGCAACGGGCAATCCGCCACAGGATAGCGATAAAGATGGAATACCCGACGCCTGGGAAAAGGAAAGGGGCCTGAACCCGCATGATGCGGCCGACGCATCCATGTTCAGTCTCGATGCGTCGTATATGAACATTGAGATTTACATCAATAGCCTGGTGAGTACTCCCAAAGATTCCCGGCAATAACAAGCCTGTCATTTCAAAAAATAACTGACTTGCGCTACGGTATTTTAATATTATTGTTAACGATGAGTATTTTGGGCTCCAGCTTTGTTATGCCCATGAAGAAGATCAGGATATTCCTGGCTGGCGATTCCACGGTTTCGGTGAAAGCGGAAAAAGCCTGGCCCGAAACAGGATGGGGTATGCCCTTCGCGCATTTTTGGGATAGCAGCGTTGAGGTCAGGAATAAGGCCATGAATGGCCGCAGCACGAAATCATTTATTCGCGAAGGCCGATGGCAGAATATTTTGAATGACATGCAGGCCGGCGATTATGTATTCATTCAGTTTGGTCATAACGATGAAGCGATCAACAAGAAAGAGCGCTACACGCCACCCGATAGTTTTCAGCTCAATCTAAAGGGCTTTGTGGAAGATGTGCGCGCCCGAAAAGGATTTCCTGTGTTGATTACACCGGTTTCCCGACGCAAATTCAAAGACGGTATTGCCCAACCCACACACGAAGTGTACAGCCCACTGGTCAGGAATGTGGCGGTATCGCTGAAAGTACCGTTGATTGACCTGGATACCCGTAGCCGTGAACTGTATCAGCAAACAGGAGAGGAAGCTTCGAAACTATTGTTTCTGCAATTGAAAGCAGGTGAGCATCCCAATTACCCGGAAGGCAAAAACGACAATACCCATTTCAGTGAACTGGGCGCCCGGCTGGTGGCGCAACTTGTGTTAGCCGAAATAAGGCAACAATTGCCGGAATTGGTCCTGCATCTGCGAAAGCATTGAATGGACGGCCTGTCGATTTGATACCGAAGAAAATGAGGAAGATTTACATCATAGCGATCTTATTTCATATTGCGGGAACCAACGCAGCTCTGGGTCAGCGAACCATTCAGGTGGCCGCTGATGGCTCGGGCGATTACCACACTGTGCAGGCCGCTATGGATGCCGTGCCGGCAGGCAATACCGAACCGGTGCTGATAAAACTAAAAAAGGGCGTTTACCGGGAAGTAGTGACCGTTGATGCCCGCAAACCATTCATCACACTCCAGGGAGAGCATAAGGATTCAACCATTATTGTTTACAACAACCATGCGGGAACCCGGTTAACCAATGGCGATACACTGAATACCTGGACCTGTGCCAGTTTTTTTGTGTATGCCAATGATTTCACCGCCCGCCATATCAGTTTTGTGAACGATGCCGGATTCACGGCAGGGCAGGCCGTGGCACTGCGCGTAGAGGGCAATCGTGCTGCTTTCTATGATTGCCGTATGATTGGCAACCAGGATGTGCTCTTCCTGAGTGGAAATGGCGTGAAACACTATTTCCGTAACTGCTATTTAGAAGGTACTACCGACTTTATTTTTGGTGGTGCTACGGCGGTGTTTGAACGATGTCATCTGCACAGCCGAAAAAATTCGCATGTAACTGCGGCGTCTACCAACAGCATTATTCCCTATGGTTTTGTGTTTTTCGATTGCCATCTTACGGCCGATGCGCATATCAACAAAGTATCGCTGGGCCGTCCCTGGTCGCCGACGGCCAGTGTAACATATATCCGCTGCGAAATGGGTGGACATATTATTCCGGAGGGCTGGAACAACTGGCGCAATCCGGCCAATGAAAGCACCGCACGGTATGCGGAATATGGAAGTTCCGGAGCCGGTGCGCACCCCGGGAAACGGGCAAATTGGGCAAAGCAATTAACCGAAAAAGATCTCGATCATTTCACATTGGATAGAATACTCGGCGCCTGGAGGCCTTATCTGAAATGAGAATCGGAGTTTTCACGATAGCATCCCTTTTCCTTGTCGAGGTTATTGTTGCGCAAAGCAATAGCTTGTCGCAGAGCTGGAATCCCCTTTCCGGCGAGGGACGTTATCGAAATCCGATTATCCACGCCGATTATTCAGATCCCGACGCCATCAGGGTGGGTGACGACTATTATATGACGGCATCCAGCTTCAACCATGTGCCGGGACTACCCCTGCTCCATAGCCGCGACCTGGTGCACTGGCGCCTGCTGGGCTATGCCCTGCCAAAGCTGGTGCCGGTAGCTCATTTCGACACCGTTCGGCATGGCGGCGGCGTATGGGCGCCATCCATCCGCTACCATCAGGGCGAGTTTTATATCTATTATCCTGATCCTGACTTTGGCATTTATCTCGTAAAAGCGAAAAATATGGAGGGGCCCTGGTCTGAACCCCAACTGGTGCTGGCCGGCAAAGGATTGATTGATCCCTGCCCGCTTTGGGATGAGGATGGCAGGGCCTGGCTGGTGCATGCCTACGCCGGCAGCAGGGCCGGTATCAAAAGCATTCTGGCCGTTCGGCAACTTTCTCCTGCGGGTACCCACACCCTCGACGAAGGCCGCATTGTGTATGATGGTCATGGCATTGACCCCACCGTAGAAGGCCCCAAACTGTATAAGCGCAATGGCTGGTATTACATTTTTGCGCCAGCCGGCGGTGTATCTTCGGGCTGGCAACTGGTGCTGCGTAGCAGAAATATCTATGGGCCCTATGAACGTAGAGTAGTGTTGGCGCAGGGAACAACATCCGTCAACGGTCCTCATCAGGGCGCCTGGGTCAATACCCCGGAAGGGGCAGACTGGTTTCTGCATTTCCAGGATCGGGAGGCTTATGGCCGCATTGTGCACCTGCAGCCCATGCGCTGGAAAGATGATTGGCCGGTAATGGGCACAGACGGGAATGGCGATGGTACAGGGGAGCCGGTAATGGAGTATAAAATACCGGTTGCTGGCAAAAGCATCAACCTGATCAGCCCGCCGGAATCGGATGAGTTTAATTACCCACCCGGTGGGGAACTGGGTTTACAATGGCAATGGCAGGCCAACCCCCAGGCAACCTGGGCGTTTCCCCATGCGGGCAAATTGCGGCTTTACGCACAAACCTGGGAGCCGGCACATCAAAACCTGTGGATGGCGCCACACCTGCTGATGCAGAAATGGCCGGCGTCGGAATTTGAAGCAACCACCCTGCTCGAGTTTTTTCCCGCCAAAGACGGAGACAAAGCGGGACTGATGGTATTTGGCCAGGATTATGCTTACCTGGCCCTTCGAAAAAACGGCGAATCACTGGAGTTGGTATATAGCACCTGCCAGCGTGCGGAAAAGGGGGCTGCGGAAAAGCAGGAGTTGATCAGCCCACTAAAAAGCTCCAAAATTTGGCTGCGCATCCGGGTAAGGGAAAACGCCCAGGTACAGTTCCTTTATAGTGAGGATGGGAAAAAATTCCGCGAGGCCGGAACTCCTTTTCTTGCGCAACCCGGAAAATGGGTAGGCGCGAAAATGGGACTGTTTTGTAATCAGGATCAGCGCAGCAATGATGCGGGTTTTGTGGATATTGATTGGTGGAGGGTGCAGGGAACCGTAGAGAAAAAGAATTGAACAATTTGATTATGAGAAAATTTGATAGTAGATGGATTGTAGTAATGTCGGTCCTCATCTTCTTTATTGTTGCTTGCAACAATAAAGAAGACGGACAGTCAGGTGGGCTAATGCAGGCGGTGGAGGATTTTCGCGAAGCTTTGCTGAATCCCACCGAGCAGAAATTGAAGGCGATCAGCTCCTCGCAGTTGAGCTACGGCCATAGCAGTGGAAAGCTGGAGAGCCAGGATGAATTTATTTCCACTTTGATCAGTGGCCGATCCGACTTCGTAGAACTGCGCTTCAGCGATATATCGGTTACCACCGAAGGATCCACGGCCATCGTGCGTCATTGGCTCGATGCGGTAACGAATGATGGGGGACAGCCCGGAAGTGTTAGCCTGCTGGTGATGCTGGTTTGGGCCAGGGAAAACAGCGCATGGAAATTGCTGGCCCGGCAGGCGGTAAAGCCGCCTGTAAAATGACAGCGTTCCCGGTAACGTTTGCGTAAATAAACCCTTGCGAAAGCATTGAAAATGAAAATAGTAAAGGTAAACTTGTGTGACACTGCAGCGATATAAAAAAATGCCATGATGAAAAAAATCTTCTCTTCGTCTCTTATTCTCCTACTGTTCATGCAGCCGCTGGCGGCCCGGCAGGAACTGCCGGAAGTACGCTTGCCTGTGTTTAGGAATGACACCCTTTCTATCCTCAAACAGGGCGCGAAGGGCGATGGAAATTTTCTCAACACCCAAGCCATTCAGGCCAGTATTGATGCTATTCATGCAAGGGGAGGTGGCGTAGTGGAAGTGCCTGCCGGCCTCTGGCATACCGGTCCCATCGTTTTGAAATCGAATGTGAACCTTTATCTCGCATCGGGGGCTACACTATTGTTTACCGCCGATTTTGATCAATACCCGCTGGTGGAAGCCAACTGGGAAGGCCTGCCGCAGATGCGAAACCAATCGCCCATCTCTGCCACCAATGCAGAGAATATTGCCATCACTGGCAATGGTATTGTTGACGGCAACGGCGATGCCTGGCGTATGGTGAAAAAGGATAAACTCACCAGCAGCCAATGGAAAAAACTCCTGGCCAAGGGCGGTGTGTTGAGCAAAGACGAAAAGACCTGGTACCCCTCCGAAAAATCCCTGAAAGGAAGTGGCTACAGCAACCCCGGGCAAATTTCGCCGGAAAAAGACCAGGCATTTTATGAATCGGTAAAAGACTTTTTGCGTCCCAACCTGGTTTTGCTGACGGCCTGTAAATACATTTTGCTGGACGGTGTTACATTCCAGAACTCACCGGCCTGGTGCCTGCACCCGCTGATGAGCCAGCACCTTACCGTGCGCAATATTTCCGTGAAAAATCCCTGGTACGCGCAAAACGGCGATGGCATTGATGTGGAAAGCTGCAGCAATGTGTTGATCGAAAATTCGGTATTCGATGTGGGCGACGACGCGCTTTGCATGAAGAGCGGTCGCGATGCCGAAGGCCGCAAACGCGCCATGCCTACCGAAAATGTCATTATCCGCAATTGTACGGTATATGCCTCACATGGCGGTTTTGTTATTGGCAGCGAAATGAGCGGCGGCGTGCGCAACGTACATGTAAGTCATTGCACTTTTATCGGTGCCGATATTGGTTTGCGCTTTAAAACCACCCGGGGTAGAGGCGGTATCGTGGAGAACATCTATATCAGCGATATCTATATGAAAGATATTCCCGGCGAAGCCATCTTGTTTGATATGTATTATGCGGCCCGGGATCCCATTCCGCTGGCGGGCGAAAAAAGGGCATTGCCCAAAGTGGAGTTCAGGCCGGCAGATGAAAGCACCCCTGTATTCCGCAATTTCTTTATTAAGAATATTTATTGCAATGGGGCCGATAAGGGAATCTTTATTCGCGGTGTTCCCGAAATGCCCGTACAAAATATTCAAATGAAGAACATGGTCATCCGCGCTAAAACGGGTATCGATATGCAGGAAGCGGAAAATATACAGATAAAAGATCTCCAGTTATACACGGAGAATAATAACCCGGTGGTGGATATCATTCAAAGCCGGAAAATAACAATCAATGGATTGAAGTTCCCCCCGATGGCGGAACTCTTGCTGCGTGTGAGTGGTGAACGCAGCAGCGAGATCAGGCTCATAGAAACCGAAACCGGTCGCGCCAAAAAAGCGATGCTAACCGAACTCGGGGCCAGGCCGGAAGCAATCCTGGTAGAAGCACCACCCACGAAATGACAACTATGGTTCAGAAACGAATATACCTGTATTTGCTTGTATGCCTGGCCTGGACGAGTTCCGCAAAAGCACAGATGCCACTTTCACAGGAATTGGCCCAAACCGCCATGCGCCTATGGCCCGATTCCTTTTTGATTGGAAATGATAAGGCGGCGAAATGGCGCTACGACCAGGGTGTAATTTTGAAAGGAATAGAACTGGTTTGGAAACAATCGGGCAAGGGTAGCTGGTATAATTATATCCAGCGTAGTATGGATTTTCATCTAACCAGCGATGGCCGGATCAGGGGGTATAAACCCGGGGAATTCAATATCGATCATATCAACAATGGCAAGTTGCTGCTTTTGCTGTACAGGGTCACGGAAAACAAAAAGTACAAGCTGGCAGCGGATCAGTTGCGACAGCAACTGAGAGAGCATCCAAGAACCCGGCAAGGAGGATTTTGGCATAAGCAGGTTTATCCCTGGCAGATGTGGCTCGATGGTCTCTATATGGCCCAGCCATTTTATGCCGAATACGCAAAGCTCTTTCATGAGGATACTGCCTTCAACGACATAGCCAAACAGTTTATCCTGATGGAAAAAAATGCGCGCGATCCGGAAACGGGCTGGCTCTATCATGGATATGATGAAAGCCGTTTACAACAATGGGCCGATAAGCAGACAGGCCGATCCCCCCATGTGTGGGGGCGCGCCCTCGGCTGGTACGGCATGGCGCTGGTAGATGTGCTGGATTATTTTCCGGAGCAGCATCCGCAGCGCGCTGCGCTTCTTCAGATACTGAAACGCTTTGTGCGCATGGCGGCCGAGTTGCAGGATAAATCATCGGGTGTTTGGTACGACATTCCCAATCTGCCCAACGAAAAAGGCAATTATCGGGAAGCTTCCGCATCCTGTATGCTTACGTATACCATGGCGAAAGCGGTGCGCAAGGGATATGTAGACGATTCCTATCGCAGTATCGCGACCCGTGCCTACCAGGGTATTCAAAAGGAATTTATCCGAAGGGAAGAGGGAGCGGTCAATCTCCATGGTACCGTGGCAGTGTCGGGTCTCGGTGGCAAACCATATCGCGATGGCAGCTTTGCCTACTATATGAGTGAACCCGTGATCGTGAATGATCCCAAGGGCCTGGGCGCCGCCATCCTTTGCGCGGCGGAAATGGAGTTACTGGAGACACCGCAAACCGGAAAAGGGAAGAAAGTGGTGCTGGATCGCTATTTCAACAGCGAAAAGAAGAAAGATATTACGGGTAAGGATGATTACTGGCACTATGTGTGGAATGTATGGTCCCATCCGGGCTTTGGCTTGTTGCAACAGTCTTTTGAAAAATATGGAGCCCGCGTGGCTAACCTCGATGAAGCACCCCACTCCGGCAACCTAAAGGAGGCTGATATCTATATCATCGTGGATCCGGATCATGCTGCAGATAAGACACAGCCGAATTACATGACGAAGGAATACGCCGATGCCATAGCGGCATGGGTGAAGAAGGGTGGCGTGCTGCTGCTGATGGCCAACGACAGTGCCAACTGCGATCTTGTTCATTTTAACCAACTGGCGGAGCGCTTTGGTATAGGGTTTACCAATCAGGTACGTAATGCGGTGCAGGGTACGCTTTGGGAGCAGGGAGCTTTTGAATTGAAAGGGAACGACGGCATTTTCAGAGCCGGAAAGATATTTCTGAAAGGTATCAGTACGTTGTCGGTAAAAGCACCTGCCGCTACGGTTTTGGCGAATGACGGTGATGTGATCATGGCCAGGGCCCGTTATGGCAGGGGAATAGTGTTTGCTGTAGGAGATCCCTGGCTCTATAATGAATATGTGGATGGCCGCAGGCTGCCTGCAGATTTTGACAACCTGGCCGCTGCCGAAGACCTGGCCTGCTGGCTGCTGAAAAACGCGAAACCCTGATGCGCTTCTTATTCACCATAGCACTGCTGGGTTGCCTTGTGCCGGCTGCTCCACAACAAAGAATTGTGGTAGCATCCGACGGCAGTGGCGATTTCCGCACGGTACAGGGAGCCATAAATAGTTTGCCCGATTCCGCTGACCGGCCCCGGATAATTTTTATTCGCAAAGGAGAGTATCGGGAAAAAATCTATCTAGAAAAAGCCAACCTGATACTCGAAGGAGAAGACAGGGAGCAAACCATTATATCGGCATCCATTGCCAGAGATGCCTGGCGTTGCAGCCATCGCGACGATTGGGGTGTTGCCACCATCAATATTGGCGCCAACGACATAACCCTGAAAAACCTGACCGTCAGCAACCGGTTTGGATTCGAGTATCAGGATACTATCCGCATCGCATGCCCCAACGACACCTTAAATGGAGGACTGAAACAATTGCGTCGCGATGGCCACCAGATGGCCGTTCGCACGATGGGAGCCACCCGAATGAAGGCTGTCAATTGCCGTTTCCGGTCCTTTGGTGGCGATACCATGAGTCCCTGGAATGTAGAGAGCGGTCTTTGGTATTTCAAAGACTGTATAATGGAAGGAGGGGTAGATCTCTATTGTCCACGGGGATGGGCCTGGGCTGAAAACTGCGAATTCATTGCCCATAGTGGCTCAGCCGCCATCTGGCACGACGGTTCGGCCAATGCGGATTCCAAATCGGTGTTGATCAACTGCCGGTTTAGCGGCTACGATGGATTTCGCCTGGGACGATACCATCGGGATGCGCAGCTTTACCTGATCAACTGTGTGTTTGCCGCCAATATGCGCGATGAGCCAATTGGTCGGGTGCCGAATGCCGCGCCTTTTCGCTGGGGGCATCGGGTTTACTACGCGGATTGTAAACGCGAAGGCGGTAATGACTTTGCCTGGTATGCCAACCAGTTGCCCAAAGGACTGACCAAAAAAGATATAACCATTAACTGGGTATTTCAGCAACGCTGGAATCCTGAAAAATAAGGAAGAGGTGGATCTGCAATTAAATCATCAGCATCTTTCAGCATTGGCAAGCAGGAGCAACCTGCCCCTGCCACCGGCGGGTTATCAGCAATGGCCGGAGAAAGTGCTCCAGTTTGGTACCGGCGTATTGCTAAGGGGCCTGCCCGATTATTATATTGATATAGCCAACCGCAAAGGAATCTTTAAGGGTAGGGTGGTGATGGTAAAATCAACCAGCGCCGGCGATACCCGCGCTTACGATGAACAGGATTGCCTTTATACCATCGCTGAGCGAGGTATTGTGGGCGACAACAGGGAGGAAAACTACTGGATCAATAGCGCCATCAGTCGTGTGCTGAATGCGGCTACCGACTGGAAAAAAGTGCTGGCCTGTGCAGAAAACCCCGACATGCAGATTATAGTCAGCAATACCACCGAAGTGGGTATTGTGTACAGGGAGGAATTCATTCAGGGAGGAGTGCCGGAATCTTTTCCGGGTAAACTGCTCGCATTCCTGTATCATCGTTACCGGCATTTTGCCGGCGATACAAAAGCCGGAATGGTGATAGTACCTACCGAGCTGCTCAGCGATAATGGCGAGCGGCTGAAAGGGATTGTATGCCAGTTGGCCCAATACAATAAATTGGAAGCGGAGTTTATGCAATGGGTGCAACAGCAGAATCATTTTTGTAATACGCTGGTTGATCGCATTGTTCCCGGCAAACCACCGGCCACGGAATGGGAACATATTTGTACTGAATTGGGCTATCGTGATGAGTTGATGATCAGCGTGGAGCCTTTTAGCTTATGGGCGATTGAATCCGACTCGAAGGCCGTAGCGGACATTCTTTCATTTGCCAGCGCCAACGAGGGAATGATCATTGCGGATCGAATTGAAAAATTCAGGGAGCTGAAACTAAGGCTGCTCAATGGTACGCACAGTTTTAGCTGTGGCCTGGCCTGGTTGGCCGGTTACACTACCGTGAAGGAGGCTTTGAGCGACGAACATTTGTATGCATACGTACGGCGATTAATGATACTGGAAATTGCGGCTACCCTGTCGCCCCAACTGGTGAGTTATAACGAAGCCTGTGCATTTGCCAATATCGTACTCGATCGTTTCAGGAATCCTTACCTGCAACATCAGTGGTTGAGTATATCCATGAATTATACATCGAAGATGCGGATGAGAAATATACCTTTGCTGCTGCGGTATTATCAGTTGCAGGGTAAAGCGCCGCAGGCGATGGCCACGGGATTCGCGGCTTATATTCTCTTCATGAAATGTGAAGAAAAAAGACCCGGCCTCTTTGTGGGGCGGCGTGGAGAAGGGGAATACACGATCCAGGACGAAAGCGCGCATCATTTTACCCGCTATTGGGAAAAAGCAGATGCCGGGGAAGTGGTGAAAGCCGTATTGGCTAACCAGGCTTTTTGGGGACAGGATCTGAATGAACTACCGGGCTGGACAAAGGCGGTAACCCTCCAACTGGATTTAATGCAACGCGAAGGGGCCATGGCGCTCCTGCGTGCTGCCGACAGCATTCAAACCAATCGATGATGGGAAATCCTTTATTGAAAATACATAAGAATGATAATGTGCTGGTAGCCTTACAATCGCTACCAGCGGGTGCCGTGCTGAATTTTGAAGGCAATGATTATATCCTGCAGGAGGAGATTCCGGCCAAGCATAAATTTTTTATGCAGGACATGCAAAAGGGTGAAAGGGTGATAATGTATGGCGTAACGGTGGGTCAGTTGCAGAAGGATGTAAAGAGCGGTGCACGAATGAGTACGGAGAATACCCGGCACCAGGCCGATCCTTTCTTTTATCGTCCCTCGCATTACCAATGGCAGGCGCCGGATGTGAGCAGGTTTCGCGGTCGCAGCTTCATGGGGTACCATCGCCCGGACGGCCGCGTGGGCACCGCAAATTACTGGCTTTTTATGCCCACGGTATTTTGTGAGAACCGTAACCTCGATGTGATCCGTGAAGCTTTGCATAACGAATTGGGATATGCCGTTACCGACAAGTATAAGAAGAAGACCAGGGCGCTGCTGAAAGCCTATGAGAAGGGCCTCAACCTGAGCGAAGCCACCATTGATCTGGAAGAGGAGAATAATCCGCGTCAAAGAGTATTTCCGAATGTGGATGGCATCAAGTTTCTTAACCACCAGGGTGGCTGTGGCGGCACCCGGGCCGATGCGACTATACTTGGCAAACTGCTGGCGGCCTATGCCGATCATCCCAATGTGGCGGGCGTGACCATCCTGAGCCTGGGCTGTCAGAATTTGCAGACAACCGAATTGCTGCAATCCCTGAAGGAGCGTAATCCCCACTTCGATAAACCACTGCTTGTTTTTGAACAGCAGCAATCGCAAAGCGAAGAGCAATTGGTTACAGAAGCCATTCGGCAAACATTCATGGGTCTGGTGGAGATTAATAAACTGAAGCGGGAGCCGGCCACGCTCGACAAGCTGGTGCTGGGAGTGAAATGTGGAGGAAGTGATGGCTTTAGCGGCATCAGCGCCAATCCCGCGGTGGGTTATTGCAGCGATCTGCTGGTAGCTTTGGGTGGCAAGGTGTTGTTGGCTGAATTTCCCGAGCTATGTGGAGCAGAGCAGGAACTGATTGACCGCACGGTGGATGAAGCGGCCGCCAGGAAGTTTATTCATCTCATGACCAGCTATAACGATACGGCCATAAAGCTGGGTTCGGGATTTCACATGAATCCTTCACCCGGCAATATCCGCGACGGATTAATTACCGATGCCATCAAGAGCCTGGGTGCCTGCCGCAAGGGCGGTACTTCGCCCGTGGTGGATGTGCTCGATTATACGGAGCCTGCTACCAAAGCCGGGCTCAGCCTGGTTTGCACGCCGGGCAATGATGTGGAAGCCACCACCGGAAAAGCTGCCAGTGGCGCTACGCTCATTCTGTTTACCACGGGGTTGGGTACCCCAACGGGTAACCCCGTTTGCCCCACCATTAAGGTGGCCACCAACTCCGAACTGGCCAGGCGAATGAAAGACATCATTGATATTGATACCGGGCCCATCATTGAAGGAACCCAATCGATTGAAGAAATGGGGGAAGCGATACTCGAATATTGTATTCGCGCCGCCAGTGGGGAAGTAATTCCCAAAGCGGTGCAATTGAATCAGGATGATTTTATACCGTGGAAAAGAGGCGTATCCCTTTAACCCCCGATCCGAACACCATAAACAGCGCGTATGAAACAATTTCTGGATGAGCATTTTCTGTTGCGAACAACCACCGCACAGCGGCTTTACCACGAGTATGCGAGCGTCATGCCCATTATCGATTATCATTGCCACCTTCCGCCACAGCAGATGGCGGAAGATCATCAGTTCGCCAATATCACGCAGGCCTGGCTCTATGGAGACCATTACAAGTGGCGGGCCATGCGTACCAATGGTGTGGACGAGGCTTATTGCACGGGCAATAAACCCGACCGCGAAAAATTTCAGCAATGGGCCGAAACGGTGCCGTATACGCTTCGCAATCCGCTTTTTCACTGGACACACCTGGAATTGCGCCGTTATTTCGGAATAAATGAACTGCTCCATGGCGATACGGCCGAAAAGATTTATGCCGAAAGCAGCGACATGCTGCGTAGCCCCGATTATTCGGTTCGCAACCTGCTGAAGCGAATGAATGTGCGGCTGGTATGCACTACCGATGATCCGGTGGATGATTTGCGCTGGCACCAGCAAATGAAAGACGATGGCTTTTCTATTCCCGTATTGCCCGCTTTTCGTCCCGATATGGCTATGAATGTAACCACGGCTTCTACCTTCAACCTGTATGTAAAAAAGCTGGAAGCAGCTACCAATATCGCCATCTCTTCCTTCGACGATTTCTTATATGCCCTGCAAAACCGGCACGACTTTTTCGCCAGCCAGGGTTGCACGGTTTCGGATCATGGGCTCGAGGAGATCTATGCCGATGATTTTACCGGTTCCGAAATTGATGCCATTTTCCGCAAGATTCATGGCGGCAAAGAGCTGAGTGATGCGGAGCAGCGCAAGTTTAAATCGGCCATGCTCATTCACTTCGCGGAATGGGATTGGGAAAAAGGCTGGGTACAACAGTTTCACCTCGGTGCTTTACGCAACAACAATACCCGAATGTTGCAGGAATTGGGCCCCGATACCGGTTGGGACAGTGTTGGCGATTTCCGGCAGGGCCGCAGCCTCGCCAGTTTTCTCGACAAGCTGGATAGCAACAATAAACTGGCCAGGACTGTACTCTACAACCTCAATCCAGCCGACAATGAACTCTTTGCCACCATGATCGGCAATTTTAACGATGGATCCCTGGCCGGAAAAGTGCAGTGGGGTTCTGCCTGGTGGTTTCTCGATCAAAAAGATGGGATGACCAGGCAACTGAACGCGCTTTCGAATATGAGCCTGCTCAGTCGCTTCATTGGTATGCTCACCGATTCAAGAAGCTTTCTTTCATTTCCCAGGCACGAATACTTCCGTCGCATACTCTGCGACTTATTGGGGACTGAAATTGAACAGGGCGAGCTGCCCAACGATCTGCCCTGGATAGGGAAGATTGTGCAGGATATCTGCTACAACAACAATGTGAATTATTTCAACTGGCAACCCGATCAGGTGAATGCCGGCAAAAAAAGCGCCCTGGCTTAAGGTGCATAAGCGGTATGTCGATACTTTCTCAATTTAACCTGAATGGAAAAACGGCGCTGGTTACCGGTTGTAACCGGGGCATAGGTCGTGCGATGGCCCTCGCGCTGGCGGAAGCCGGTGCGGATATCATAGGTGTTTCCGCCAGCCTGGATTTACAGAATAGCGAAACAGGAAAGGCGGTACAGGAATCGGGTCGCCGGTTTTTTCCCTATCAATCCGATTTTTCCAACCGCGATAGTATATATGAATTTATACGTCGGGTGAAGGCGGCGCATGCTTCCATCGATATCCTGATCAATAATGCGGGCACCATTCGCCGTGCACCATTGGCGCAGCATTCAGATAAAGATTGGGATGATGTATTGGGTGTTAACCTGGATGCGCCCTTTATTCTGGCAAGAGAGTTTGGATCGGATATGTGCGCACGGGGCCACGGAAAGATCATCTTCACCTGTTCATTGCTGAGTTTTCAGGGCGGCATTACCGTACCGGGCTATGCCGCCAGCAAAGGAGCAACTGCCAGCCTGGTGAAAGCTTTTGCCAACGAGTGGGCTTCAAAAGGAGTGAATGTAAATGGCATTGCCCCCGGCTATATTGCTACCGACAACACCGAAGCGCTGCGTGCCGATGCCAACAGGAGCCGCAGCATACTCGATCGAATACCTGCAGGTAGATGGGGAGAGGCGGATGATTTGAAAGGGGCCACGGTTTTTCTCGCATCGCCGGCGGCCAGTTATGTGCATGGAACAATCCTTACCGTAGATGGGGGCTGGATGGGCCGTTGATGGTATTGGCGATACAATGATTATATTAAGCGTTTGATTATGCAAATTCGATTCGCACATAGTCCGGAAGAAGTAAAACATTTTACAACCGAAGAGTTGCGCGATCATTTCCTGATTCGCCAACTCATACGGGCCGACCAGGTGGAGCTGGTATACTCACATTACGATCGCATGATTATCGGGGGCGTTCATCCCGTTCGACAAAGCATCGCGCTGCCCAATCATCCGGAACTGCGCGCGGAATATTTCCTGGAGCGCCGCGAGCTGGGGATCATCAATGTGGGAGGGACTGGTACGGTTATGGCCGATGGCGAACTATTTAGCCTCGATAAACTGGATGCACTCTATGTGGGCAAAGGCACCCGCGAGGTTCAGTTCAGCAGCAAGGATGCCGCCCAGCCTGCGGTATTTTACCTGTTGTCGGCGCCGGCACATCACTCTTATCCCAACGGTCTTTGCAAAAAAGAGGATGCCACACCGGTTACCCTGGGTGCGGTGGCCAGTTCCAACGAAAGAACCATTTACAAATATATTCATGCCGACGGTTTACAGAGTTGTCAACTGGTGATGGGTCTCACGGTGCTGGCACCAGGCAGTGTGTGGAATTCGGTTCCACCCCATACCCATACGCGAAGGATGGAAGTGTATTTTTACTTTGATGTACCGGCAGACCAGCGTATCTTTCACTTCATGGGCGAACCACAGGAAACCCGCCATATCGTGATGGCCAATCACGAAGCGGTGATTTCGGCGCCCTGGAGTGTGCACTTTGGTTGCGGTACGGCCAACTATGGATTTATCTGGGGCATGGCGGGCGAAAACAAAGAATTTACCGACATGGATCCCGCACCTGTGCCGCAACTGTATTAAGTCTGTTTGATTGCTATAATTATCTTCCTTGTTATTACCGGTATCAAAAACTGTTGTTCTTGAGTAAAGAAAATGCATCGGTATTTTGCTGGGGCGAGCTATTGCTTCGCCTGTCGCCGGCCCTCGGAGGCGAATGGATTCGCGAAGCGAATATGGCCGCTTTTGTGGGTGGCGCCGAACTCAATGTGGCGCAGGCCCTGGCCAACTGGAAACTACCGGTGGCTTATGGTTCGGCTTTGCCCAATCATTATCTGTCGCAGGAAATTATTCAACATATAGCCGCCAAAGGCGTAGATACCGGCAGCATTTTCTGGAAGGAAGGCCGCATTGGGACCTACTATCTTCCTTCGGGTGCCGATCTCAAAAACGCTGCGGTTATTTACGATCGGGCCGACAGTTCTTTTGCCCGGCTTAAACCCGGAGAACTGGATTGGAAAACCATGTTGCAGGGAATGAGCTGGTTCCATTTCAGCGCCATTAGTCCCGCGCTCAATGCCGATGCGGCGGCTATATGCCTCGAGGCGGTGAAAGAAGCGCGCCAACTGGGCCTGACGGTTTCTATCGACCTGAATTATCGGGCAAGGCTGTGGCAATACGGCCAAAAGCCGGAGGAAATAATGCCGGCCCTGCTGGAGCATTGCGATGTGGTGATGGGTAATGCCTGGGCGGCGGAGAGCCTGCTGGGTATTGCTTCGCCATTGGCCGATAGCCGAGGCCTTGGCGATGAAGAGTTGGAAGCAGCGGCTTATGAAAGTATGAGTGCGGTGCAAAGAAATTATCCCCGCGTGCAGTGCCTGGCCTATACATATCGCCTCGAAAAAGCCTATTGGGCCCTGATTCACAAAGGAGAGGAACAGGCCCGCTCCAAAGCCTTTGCCATGGGCGATGCGGTGGATCGGGTGGGAAGCGGTGATTGCTTTATGGGTGGACTAATTTATGGCCTGAAGCATGAGCATGCCGCAGACGACATTATCAACTTTGCTGCCGCGGCGGCGGTGGGAAAATTATATGAAAGAGGCGATGCCACCCGGCAATCGGTGGAGGATGTGCTGCGTCGCCTGCAAACGGGTGCAATTATCAACTAAATGGCGATGGAAAGTCTGAATCTGAATATCGAAATCATAGAGAAACAGGGTTTTTTACCCCTCTATTATCATGAGGACACGAAACTTTGTGTACAAATGGCGGAACAGCTCTATGCCTGCGGCCTAAGGGTAATTGAGTTTACCAACAGGGGCGATAAGGCATTAGAAAACTTTTCGGCCATGCTGGCAGAAAGGGATAGGTCTATGCCGGGGCTCAAACTGGCGGTAGGCACCATCCGCAATGCCGACCAGGCGCGCCAGTTCATAGATGCCGGCGCCGACATGCTGATCAGCCCCGTGTTTGATGAGGATGTGGCGGATATGGCTTATCTGCACAAGGTGCTCTGGATTCCGGGTTGTATGACGCCCACGGAAATACATGTAGCCGAAAATGCAGGCTGTGGCCTGGTAAAGCTTTTTCCGGGTAATGTGCTGGGCCCCGATTTTGTGAGCGGAATAAAGGAGCTATTTCCGGGATTACGGATGATGCCGACCGGTGGTGTGGAACTGGATGCCATAAATCTGAAAGCCTGGTTCAGTGCCGGGGTATGCGCGGTAGGCCTGGGCAGCCGCCTAATCAGCCGGGACTTGATGGCCAACAGAGACCTGGACCTGCTTAAAATCCGCACCCTCGAAGCCATACGTCTGGTTAAAGAAACCCGTACGAACACCCAGTAATACTCACAAAAAACCTACGGCGGCCTGCCGCCGTAGTCAACAACGATTATGCAACCAACCATAGGAAAGTACAGATGGACCATTTGCGGTCTGTTGTTTTTTGCGACAACCGTTAATTATCTCGACCGGCAGGTACTGAGCCTGCTGGCACCCCGCCTCTCGGAAGATTTTGGATGGAGTAATACCGATTATGCCAATATAACGGCGGTATTTCAGTTTGTATATGCCATATCCCTGTTGCTGGCCGGCCGGTTTATCGACAGGCTGGGAACAAAGTCGGGCTATATCTGGGCTATCGTTATCTGGTCAATCGGAGCCATCATGCACGCTTTTGCGGTGCATATTGGCGAGGCCAGCAATTCCGTACTTGCCTGGATTGGTATTGGTGCGGTGCCCGCCGCCTCGGTGATTGGTTTTATGATTGCGCGGGGAGTGCTGGCTTTCGGCGAGGCTGGTAATTTTCCGGCTGCCATCAAAGCCACCGCGGAATATTTTCCAAAGAAGGAGCGATCCTTTGCTACCGGTATCTTCAATTCCGGCGCGAATGTGGGCGCCATACTGGCCCCCGTTACGGTGCCTTTTATCGCCAGCGTATGGGGTTGGGAAATGGCGTTTATACTGATTGGAGCCGTCGGCTTTATATGGATCATCTTCTGGCGCATCTATTACGATAGACCCGATAAGCAAAAACGACTTTCGCCGGAAGAATATGCCTATATCCACAGCGACGATGTGAAGCCTGCACTGGCAGGGCCGGGCGCGCCTCCTCCCAACGATGTAGTGGTTAAATCATCCTGGTTTAAATTACTGGGCTATCGGCAAACCTGGGCTTTCACAATCGGTAAATTCATGACCGATGGCGTATGGTGGTTCTTCCTGTTCTGGTTGCCCAAGTACCTGGATGCACAATTTGGCATGAAGGATACCGAAATTGCATTTCCCTTATTTGTTTTGTACAGCATGACCATGGTGGGCAGTATTGGTGGCGGATGGTTCCCCATGTATTTTATGCGCAAGGGATACAATGAATACGATGGGCGGATGAAAGCCATGTTTATCATCGCGCTGTTTCCATTGGTTATCCTGGCGGCGCAGCCCCTGGGTGGTTATACTTATTGGATTCCCGTAATCCTGATCGGCATCGGTGCTTCGGCTCACCAGGCCTGGAGCGCCAATATCTTCACCACGGTTTCCGATATGTTTCCCAAGAAGGCAGTAGGCTCGGTGGTAGGTATTGGTGGTATGGCAGGCGGCATCGGTGGGGTGTTGATTTCCAAACTCGGTGGCGCCCTCTTCGATCATTACCAGGCCCTGGGCAGTATAGAAACGGGCTATAGCATCATGTTTGTTATTTGCGCAGTGATGTATATCCTCGCCTGGTTCATTATGAAAGCCCTTGTGCCGAAGTATAAGCCGATTGTAGACCTGTAAGGAGTGAAAGGCTTGAGGAAGGTTTTAAGTTTTAAGTTGTAAGTAAGGGATAGGATTTGAGAAATATCGGCGTTTATCACCGGGCATTTTTGCAGTTGGTTTTGGTTGCCGCAAGAATGAAATGATTACTGTATTTTGGTGATTGAACACTTACTCTATAAGCGCATAATCCCAACTTAAAACTTAATACTTACAACTTAAAACTAACGTAAAACGTACTTCTTCACTCATAAATCTTCTCAATCTCCACCTTGTACTTCTCCATAATCACTTTACGCTTCATGGAAAGTTTGGGCGTGAGCTCGCCGGTATCTATGCTCCATTCGTTGGGCAGTAATTCGAATCTTTTCACCTGCTCCACATGATTGAAGAATTTGTTGAAGCTTTCGATCAGGTCCTTATACAGCTCCCTTACTTTGGGGTTGTTGATAAGGTCTTCATTGCTGCCATCCGCCACAGCATTCTGTCGGGCCCAATCGCGGAGGTTGGGGAAGGAGGGGATGATGAGGGCGCCCACGAATTTGCGTTCAGGTCCCACAATCATCACCTGTTCAATAAAGGGTGATTCTTTCAGTTTATTTTCCACCGGAAGGGGCGCTACGTATTTGCCACCACTGGTTTTGAAAAGTTCTTTCTTGCGATCGGTAATCTTCAGGTAGCGGCCATCCACCATCGTGCCTATATCGCCGGTGTGGAACCAGCCATCCGTGATCGTTTCCTGTGTAAGGTCTGGTCGCTTGTAATAGCCCAGCATGATATGCGGACCCTTGCTGAGAATTTCTCCATCCTCTGCAATTCTCACTTCCACGCCGTCGATCAGCGGTCCTACTGTTCCAAACTTGCGGTCTTTTTCTTCAAAGCGATTGACCGAAATAACGGGTGAGGTTTCGGTAAGTCCATATCCTTCCATAATGGGAATGCGGGCCGCGGTGAAGATGCGTATCAGCCGCACCTGGCAGGCGGCGCCACCGGTAATTATACACTTGATATTATTGCCCAACGCTTCGCGCCATTTGCTGAAGATGAGTTTATTGGCAAGGCTCAATTGCAGGTTGTACCAAAATCCCTGGTTTTGATTGATCTCAAATTTTTCCGCCAATCCATGCGCCCAGAAAAATAATTTCTTTTTGATGCCAGTGAGTTCCGAACCCTTGGCCATGATTTTATCATACACTTTCTCCAGCAGCCTGGGTACGGTGGTAAACATATGCGGCTTCACTTCTTTCAGGTTATCGCCGATGGTCTCAAGGCTTTCGGCATAATAAATGGAAGTGCCGCGGAAGAGGTAGAGATAGCTCACCATCTTTTCAAAAATATGGTTGAGCGGAAGAAAGCTCAGCGATTTCATGTTTTCACCGGGAGGAAAACAGGGCAGGCAGGCCACCACATTCGATACGATATTACGATGTGTGAGCATCACGCCCTTGGGTGTACCCGTGGTACCCGATGTATAAAGAATAGTAGCTACATCTTCGTAGCGAATCTTTTCGGCAATCGGCGCTATCCGCGCCATGCTATCATCGGTGCCCATCGCCACCACTTCTTTCCAGTGGTGGGCATTACGCACGGGTTCAAAGGTGAAAATATGCTTTAGCGAGGGCACATGATCCTGCAGGCTCTTTACTTTGAGGAACAGGTCTTCGTCGTTCACAAAAACCATTTTCACCTGCGCGTCTTTCAGAATAAATTCCAGTTCATGCACCGCAATGGTGGGGTAGACGGGTGTTAATATGGCTCCTGCCTGTTGCACCGCCAGGTCTACCATCAGCCATTCAGGACGGTTCTTCGCCAGAATAGCTACTTTGTCGCGGCCTTCCACCGTGCCATCATTGGGCCCAATACCCAGTGCCAGCAATCCACCGCAAAGCCTTGTCACCGTCTCATTTACCTGGCGTACAGTGTATTCCTTCCAGTTTCCATCTTCCTTGCCGGCCAGCATCACGCGCTCGGGATTCTTTTCCATGTGGAGCGGCAGGCAATCAAATAAACGACGGGGTTCCTTCATGCAATCGTAATCTTTAGGTTTAGAGATTGCAGACAATTTAATGAAAAAAGCTGAGAAGGGGAAGGTTTTGAGTTGTACGTTTTACGTTATACGTTTTACGTCTGTTTAGGGTTTAGAGTTTAAGGTTTAAGTGTGGTTTGGTAAAGAGAAAGAGACTTCTAATTATCCTTAAACCTTAAACTCTAAACCTTAAACCAAAAACGTACAACGTACAACGTAATACGTACTACTTATAATACTGTCCCCCCGGCATCCTGAACACTCTATTGCTTTGAAACCTGTTAAAAGCTTCAAAGGCTTCAGCGTGGGTCCGGGTCCATTGGTCGTAAGCAGCCAGGTTTTCTACCGGGCCGAAGAGCCATTGATTGTAGGCTTCGAACATACCTTCCTGCAACAATTGGCGTTGAAAGTCGAATAGCCTGTAGGGGAATTTGGCCGCCTGATTGGCAAACCAGTCGAGGATAAAGCGGGAGCGGATCATCGTCAGGGTTTCCACATTCAGGCCCTGGTTGGCAATGGAACTTTGTTTGGCCATCGTCTGCAGAAAGGCTTTGGCAAACTCGCTCTTGTTTTTTTCTTCGCCCTTCATCAGGTCCGCTTCGGCAAATAATTTTTCCTTATAAGCTTTCAGCAAGAGTTCCTTCATGGATGCGCCCCTTTCGGTGCGACTTTCCATGTTGACAAATATTTCTCCATAGATGATGGTCCATACCTTGTCTTTGCTATAGTAATAAAACAGGGCCGCATTATAATAGTTGCCGCTATAAGCGGGATCCATCTCTATGCCTTTCTCCCATTGGTCAATCGCGTCAAATTTTTTGGCGGCCCAGAGCAGTTCACCGTATTCGCTATACAGCGGTCCGCTTTTGGGAAATTTCTTCAAGGCCTTTTTGTACATCTTCTCACACTCCTTTACTTCCTCAATAGCTTTGTACACATTGCCTGCTATCTGAAAGGTCACTTCATCCGCATCAGGACGATCAATCAGGGTTTTGGCGCCCTCCAGCGCCCGCACATAATCCCGTTTCATATAATAACTCATCACCAGGTCCTTCTGCATTTCGAGACTCTTATCATCCATCGCCAGTGCCCGCTTCAATACCAGAATGGCATTGTCGAAATCGCCACTGCGCATAAAAGTCTTGGCCGTTTGGTGCAAAGCCTTGGGATCATCACCCTGCGCCATGGAAAAGCTCAGCGAGAAAAGGCAGAGGATGAAGAGGGAAATATGTTTCATGTTTATTTGTTGAATCGTTGATTTGTTTATTTGTTGATTCGTTGAACCGATGAATTGAAATAGCCATAAATTGACAGATGGAAGACGTTATTTCTACATGATTGGTTGACTCTCTTGCAAATTTCCAAAAAGGTTGACTATCAAGTGTTAACTCCTATATTCTAAATCCCATTAAACCCTAAACCCTAAACCCTAAACTTTAAATGAATCAACAAATCAACGAATCAACAAATCAACAAATCATTCCTCAATCACATTCGTCAGCAATCCATCCCTCAGCTTCGGCTCAAACCAGGTACTCTTAGGCGGCATTACATTGCCGCTATCGGCTATATCGAAAAGCTGCTGAATGGTAACGGGATAAAGGCTGAATGCCAGCTTCATTTCGCCACTGTCAACCCTGCGTTCCAGTTCCTTTAAACCCCTGATGCCTCCCACAAAATCAATGCGCTTGTCGGTACGCTGGTCCTTTATGCCGAGTAATTTGTCGAGTACATTATTCGACAGTATGCTTACATCCAGTATGCCTATCGGATCTTCGGTATAGGTTCCTTCGCGCGCCGTGAGTATATACCATTGCTTATCCAGATACATGCCAAACTCATGCAGTTGAGCGGGTTTTACTGCAGTTTCACTTCTGGTAATGGTAAAATCGTCCTGCAGGGCGCTGATAAAATCGTCGGCATCCATGCCGTCCAGGTCCTTGATCACGCGATTATAATCGAGGATCGCCAGTTCACTGGCCGGAAAGATGGTGGTCAGGAAAAACTTAGCTGATTCATTGCCCGGCAGTGCCTCGCTCAGTTTGGCTGCCGATGCCGCGCGGTGGTGGCCGTCGGCAATATAGGTGGCCGGTACTTTCTGCGCAAAAATTCGTGTGATAGCGGCTACGGCTTCAGGCTCGTCAACCACCCAGATGGTATGTGTTATATTGTCGTCGGCAACAAAGTCGTAAACTGGATTATGATGTGATTTCCAGGATGCGACCAGGCTGTCCATTTCCGCCACATTATTATACGCCAGGAACACATTGCCGGTTTGCGCCAAAATGGTACGCATGTGATCAATCCGGTCCTTCTCTTTTTCGGGCCGGGTAAATTCATGCTTCTTCACCAGCCCGTTGAAATAATCCTCCACCGACGAGAGACAAACCAGGCCGGTTTGTTCACGCCCGTTCATGATAAGCCGGTAAATATAATAGCAGGGCTTATCTTCCCGCAATAAATATCCCTTTTCCCGGAACATCTGCAGATTTTTGGCGGCCTGGTCATAGACGGCCTGGCTATGGATATCTGTATCGGCCGGCAGGTCTATTTCCGCCTTGGTGATGTGCAGAAAGGAATGGGGATTGCCAGTGGTTTCCTGGCGTGCTTCCTCACTGTTCAGTACATCGTAGGGCCTTGAAGCAATTTGCCTGGCCAGTTCGGGTTGGGGACGGAGTGCACGGAAGGGACTGATTAGAGACATATCGATAATTTCTATTGGCGCCGCAGCGCATGATCTGATTCGAAAATATTATTTATGCATAACGGGCGGCGAAGGACTTCATCAGCTCCGTGAGCAGTTGCACACTGGAGATCGGCAGGGCATTGTACATCGATACCCGGAAACCACCTACCGAGCGGTGACCTTTTACGCCATATATGCCCTCCGCCTTACAGAGATCCATAAAGGCTTTTTCTTTCTCCGGATCATCCATCACAAATACCGCGTTCATGCGGCTCCGGTCTTCTTTGGCTACGGTGCCCCGGAAGAGGGGGAGGCTGTCTAATGTTTCGTAAAACAATTTCGCCTTGGCTTCATTTTCTTTATCCAAAACGGTCACACCGCCCTTGCTTTTCAACCAGCGAAGGGTGAGCATACACACATACACCGCAAATACAGGAGGCGTATTCAGCATGGAACCGTTGGCGATATGGTTGCGATAGTCCATCATGGTAGGAATTTGCCGGCTTGTTTTTCCCAACATGTTCTTATTCACCACTACCAGGTTTACGCCGGCCGCGCCCAGGTTCTTTTGTGCGCCGGCATAGATCAGGTCGAAGTGATTGAAATCAAGCTGGCGGCTAAGGATATCGCTGCTCATATCCACCACCAGCGGCACTTTCCATTTACGGAACCCTTCCATATCCTGCCATTGAGTGCCATAGATGGTATTGTTGCTCGTGATATGTAAGTATTTAGCCGTGGCGGGTACATGAAAATCTTTGGGCAGATAGGTATAGTTTCGGTCTTTGGAACTGCAAACCACTTCCACATGGCCAAAGAGCCGGGCTTCTTTGATGGCCTTGGTGCCCCATACGTCGGTATCGGTATAGGCCGCCAGCTCCTGGTGGTCGAGCAGGTTCATGGGCACCTGCATAAACTGCGTGCTTGCGCCCCCGTGCAGGAACAAAACTTCATGGTCGCTATCCAGTTGCATCAGTTCTTTCACCAGGGCAATGGCTTCGTCCATTACATGCTGAAACATGGGGGTGCGGTGGCCTATTTCGAGAATGGACAAGCCGCTATCATTGAAGTTCAGCACGGCGCGGCTGGCCTCTTCAAACACTTCGCGGGGAAGGATGGAAGGGCCGGCATTGAAGTTGTGGACCTGCAGTTTTTCCGTTTGCGTCAAGGCATCAATTTTAAGAGGGGCAAAGATAAGCTATGCCCTGCTTTATCCTTTCCCCAAATTTGGTCGTTTTAGTGCTCGCGGCCCAATATCTGGCCCTTCATCCAGGCTTGCTGGGTTCGCTCCAGTTCCACACTATCGCTGGTATTCCATCTTGGGGGAGCCAACTGCCGAAGCGAAGGTTGTCCCGCATTCACCCAGGCGCTGTACCAGAAACTGGCCACCGCAAAAATGGAGGCACGCATACGGCGCTCTACCATACCGCCCATGGCCTGGTCGTAAGCCAGGGCATAGGCACTGGAGTATTGCCGGATTACCTGTCCGTTTCGATATTCAAAGGAAAAGCGTTGGTCGGGTGGAAAGGAAAGCGAGAGGGATTTTTCTATTTTCAGCACGGAATCGGATGCGAGGGCGCTTTCCAGCACACGGTCCCAAATGAATTTTCCCGGATTTTCCAGGTAAATGGCCCGCCCGCAAAGCAGATCCCATTGTTTTTCGGCCAGCAATTCGGGCAAACGGCTCTCCCAAAATCCATGGATACCCTTCTGACCAGTGTACTGCCCATCGTGATTGCTGCTGGTATGCAGGGGCACATGCGCATCTGCAATATAATGACCCAACTCGGCAGAGAGCTTTAGTATCCTGGCAGGATCTTTCTGCCGAAAAGCTTCCGTCAGGCGCCAAAGCATGGTCTGTATCCACCAGGGTGCCACACCGTGGGCCTGCAAACTGTCTTCGCCAAACTTTTCCACCGCTTTTTTCCATTGCCTTGGCAGGCTGTCGAAGGGATAAGTGCCATAGCGGTCGAGGTCTATATAATGCCGGGGTCCTTCAACCGGGATGGCATAGCGACGCTTGTCGGGATCCACGGCATGCTCCTCGATATACTGAATATGCGGTTTATAAAAAGCCAGCATTTCCGGCGGCAATAAAAAAACGGCGAAAAAATTGATGCGGCGATGACCATAGAATCCCCAGCAATAAGCCGGCATGGAATGCAGGAGCAGGGAAATAAGGAGGGCGGAAAGGAATAAGCGCTTCTTCATGCTGAAAAAGTTTTAAAGAAGCGCAGGGGTTGGGTAATACGTAGTACGTTTTACGTTCTACGGGAGTTTTGAGTTAAAAGTTGTAAGTTGGAGTAGAAAGTGGGTGCCTGATGTGCTGATGTCCTATTGCGAAGAACTCGTAATTAACCCTACTCACGACTCACGAATTGTAATTTACGACATTTTCCGGTAGTAAGTGGTAAGTAGGGAGTAGAAAGTAGGGAGTAGAAAGTAGGGATGCTCTTTAGAAACTTAAATTCTAAACTTTAAACCCTAAACCCTAAACCCTCAACAAATCAACAAATAAACAAATCAACAAATTATTTCTCCCCCATCTTGTCCATCCTCAACTCCGGTTTGTTTCTTTCCTCTTCCAGGTCCACCACACCTCCGGTAACGGCATATTTCATGGCTTCACCCGACGTGATGCCATCAATCTTGCGCACGCGGGAGCGGGGGAGTATATAGAGTTGGCCGGCGAAATTATACGCTTGTGGCACATAAACGGCTACATGATCGGCACCCATCTCAAACTTGGTCATTTCTTCATCGGTCAGGAAGCCGATGATCCATACCTCTTCGCTGAAAACATTGGCCAGCACGGCCTTATTGAATTTCCGCTTATCGCCCGCAAAGGCTTCAAAGAAATCCTTGGTGGAGGTATAAATGAATTTGATGACGGGCGTTCGCTCCATCCACTGGTCGAAAAAGCTGATCATGCTGCCCATGAGGAAATTGCTGCTAAACCAGCCCACCAGCACTATAAAGACCATGATAATGGCAAAGCCCAGGCCCGGAATGTTGACATAGGGCCGCAGAATCCCATCCACCCACTCAAATACATTGTACAACACCCAGGCCGTGATGCCAATAGGGGCCAGGATGATGATTCCCTGCACAAAATAACGCAACAGGGTACGGAATCGTTGCTCATTTCTGCTACGGTAACGCTTGGTTAATGGAGGCATAGTAAAACAAAGTTAGCGAAAAGCAATGCCAGCCAGCCGTTCGCCCTATGTTTTCAGAATGCCCGGATATAGTCACCTAAAAAGCTGACAATCAAACCAGGCAGTTAAAAATTCAAATCAAGTAACCCCTGCCAGCCATCCGCAATCACCGAATTTTCACCGAAAATTCGTCGGGAAACTTTGGTAACGAAAAAAGTTTCCATAGTTTTGCGCCCGTTTATGGAACAACAGGACCGAATAGTAGTAAAGGCACATGAGCTGTTTATGCGCTATGGCATTCGCAGCATCAGTATGGACGAGATTGCCACGCACCTGGGTATCAGCAAGAAGACCATTTACCAGTTTTTTGCCGATAAGGACGCGCTGGTTTCCGCGGTAGTGGATATTGAGATTACCAATAATATCCGCGATTGTACGCATTACAGCCAGATTGCCAGGGACCCCGTTCATGAGATATGCCTGGCCCTTGATATGATTGAGGATATGGTGAAGATCATGAACCCGGCCATCATATTTGATATGCAGAAATATCATCCCCAGGCATTTCGCAAATTTGAAACGCATATTAATGGTTTTATGCACGATATTGTTCGGAACAACATGCTGAAGGGTCTCGAATTGGAGATATACCGTCCCGAGATCGATGTGGACATTCTGACCCGGTTCCGCCTGTCGAGCATATTCATGGTATTCAATCCCGAGCTTTTTCCCCTGGGGAAAACCGAGATTGGTACGGTATTGCGGGAGATAACGCTGAATTTTTTGTACGGAATCACCAACGCGAAAGGACAAAAACTCATTCTTAAATACAATCAGGAACGTTCTAAAAATCGAAAACCATGACCCAAGGAATCAAGCTGCGGGCGGCAGCGCTTTTACTGGCTTTGGCGCCGGTATGGGCGATGGCGCAGCAACCCGCGGCGCCGGAGCGGCACGAAATGAGCATTCAGCAGGCGATTGATTATGCGCAGCAAAACAACGTGCAGGTAAAAAACGCGCTGCTGGATCTGCAAATTCAGCAGCAAACCAACCGCGAGGTAACGGGAAGCGCCTACCCGCAAATCAGCGGTAGCGGATCGCTCACGTACAATTACCGATTACCCGTGAGCCTGGTACCCGCCGAATTCTTCGGTGGCACACCGGGTACTTTCGAAGAACTGGCATTTGGTGTAAAGTGGAATGCCACTTATGGCGTAAAGCTTGACCAGCTACTCTTCGATGGACAGGTGTTTACCGGGCTGCAGGCCCGCAAAACCCTGATCGAGTTCCAGGAAAAAAATGTGGAAGTAACGGAGGAAAATATCCGTACCAATATCCACAAGATCTATTACCAGTTGGTGATCAGTAAAACACAGGTAGAACTGATCGATGCCAACCTGCAAAGGCTGGAGCAGTTGAAGCGGGATACCCGTATCATGTACGACAACGGTTTTGCAGAGCGGCTCGATATTGACAAGCTGGATGTGCAGTTGGCCAACCTGCAATCGGAAAAAACCAATGTGCTGAACCAGGTGAATAATGGCTACCTGGGTTTGAAAGTACTGATGGGAATGCCCATTCGGGATGAATTGGTACTGACCGATACGCTTAGCGACAATATGGTGCGCGACGGCGTGCTCGAAGCTTCGCAATTCGATTATCGCCAGCGCCGCGATTTTCAGTATGCGGAACTGGGAGTAAAGCTAAGGGAGTTCGACATCCAGCGCTACAAGCTGGCCAAGCTGCCCACGCTTTCCCTGAACGCTTATTATAATCGAAATGCGCAGCGTAATGAGTTCAATTTTTTCAAATCGGGCGAAAACTGGTTTAATATTTCCGCGGTTACGCTGAACCTGAATATCCCCATCTTCAGTGGGTTTAGCGCGAATTCGCGAATTCAGAAAGCAAGGTTGTCGCTGCAGCAAAGCCTTAATCAGCGCGAAGCGATGAAGATTAGCATCGACAGTGAAATAGGCACGGCACGCAACAATTATACCTCGGCACTGGCCAATCTCGATTTTCAAAAGAAAAACATGGAGCTGGCCGAGTCGGTATTCCTGCAGACCCGCAAAAAATTTGAAGCGGGAACCGGTTCGCAAACGGAGATCAATGCCGCGCAAACGGATCTGAAATCGGCCCAAACCAATTATATCAATGCCCTCTATAACGCTGTTATCGCCAAAGTGGACTTCATGAAGGCGACTGGCAAACTGTAAAACCAACCAATTAAAATCAGGATCATGAAAAGAATATTCCCACTTATAACCATTGTTTCGCTCAGCTTCTGGCTTATGGCCTGCGGCGGAAAAGAGGAAACCAATAAGGAACTGGCCAAAAAGAAGGCCTCCCTCGAAAAGCTGCGTGCTGAGCAAAAGCAAGTGAACGATAAGATTGCCGAGCTGGAAAAGGAAATCGCCAAACTGGATCCCAGCATAGCTGCCGGTAAAGCCAAGCTGGTGTCGTTGGAAACACTCGCTACCGATACTTTTCAGCATTATATTGACCTGCAGGGCCGCGTAGACGCGCAGCAGATGGCGATGGTTGTGCCACGCGGACAGGGCGGCATCGTGCGCTCTATTCACGTAAGAGCCGGACAACGCGTAGGCAAGGGTCAGCTTATCATGAAGCTGGATGATCTCGCGGCTCGCCAACAGGTTGACGCTATTGCCGCCCAGATACCCGGCCTGGAATCAGCCGCCCGACTAGCCCAAAGCGTTTACGAACGGCAAAGCAACCTCTGGAAAAATAATATCGGAACCGAAGTACAGGTGTTGCAGGCAAAGACCAATGCGGAAAATGCAGAGGCCCAACTGAAATCCGCGAAAGCCAACCTGGAAGTAGCCAAAGAAACCGCTTCCCTGTCGAATGTGTATGCAGAAATCGGCGGCATGGTCGACATAATGAATGTGAAGATTGGCGACTATTTCACCGTAGCTACCGCCATGAATCCGCAAACCGGAGCCCGCATCGTGAGCAATGGCGCATACAAAGTGATGATACAGGTACCGGAAAATTATCTCGGGCGCATTCAAACCGGTAGTCCGGTTCGGATCCTGTTGCCTGAACTGAACAATAAGGTTGTGAATAGCAAGCTCACCGTGGTGAGCAATGTAGTGGATCCGGGCAGCCGCACATTTATGGTAGAAGCACAGTTGCCTGCCAACGCCGATATCCGCCCCAACCAGCTCGCGAAAGTGCAAATGCAGGATTATGTAAACAATAAGGCCATTACCATTCCCATCAATACCCTTCAGAGCGATGAACAGGGCAAGTTTGTACTGGTGGCAGCGAAGAATGAAGAGAACAAGATGGTTGCCCGGAAGAAAATAGTGGAGATGGGTGAAATGTATGGCGACCGGGTAGAGATTATTTCAGGCTTGCAGGCGGGCGACCAGATAGTGGTAGGGGGATACCAGAGCCTTTACGATGGTCAACTGATCACCACTGCACAACAATAGAAACCGGAGTTTGAAAACTAATTACTGCCATTGTTGTACACAACAATCAGCACTGGCAGCCAACTGTTAAAAACATAACATGTCGGCACTCGAAAATTTTACCGGGAAGTTTAAGGAGTTTAAACCTACTTCCTGGGCTATACGCAACAAGACTTCGATGTACCTCTTTATGCTCATCGTTACGATGGTGGGGGTATATCAGTTCAATACCTTACCGAAGGAGCAGTTTCCGGATATCGTGATTCCCACGGTGTATGTGCAAACAGTATATGTGGGTAATTCTCCCAAGGATATGGAGAACCTGGTGACGCAGCCGATTGAAAAACAGATCAAGGGTATCACCGGCGCCAAGATCAAGAAAGTAACCAGCACCAGCATCACCGACTTCTCCGCCATTACGGTGGAGTTTGATACCGATGTGAAGGTGGATGTGGCCGTGCAGAAAGTGAAAGACGCGATTGATAAGGCCAAGCAGGACCTGCCTACCGACCTCACGCAGGAGCCAACGGCTCTTGAAGTGAGCTTTTCGGAAATGCCCATCATGTATGTAAACCTGAGTGGTGATTATGATCCCACAAGGTTGAAAAGCTATGCCGACGAACTGAAAGATCGCCTCGAAGAACTGAAAGAGATCAACCGGGTTGACCTGGTAGGTGCACCGGAAAGGGAGTTTCAGATCAATGTGGACAATTACCGCATGCAGGCGGCCGGTATAACATTTAATGATATTGCGCAGGCCGTTCAATCGGAAAACCGTGATATCAGCGGTGGCCTGCTCGATGTAGGCGATATGCAGCGCACCCTGCAGCTAAAGGGGCAGTTTAAAACAGCCCGGGATATTTCGGAGATCGTGCTGCGCAATTCGCGTGGCAATCCCATTTACCTGAAGGATATAGCCGTTATTAAGGATACCATCAAGGAGCGCGACAGCTATGCGCGACTGGATGGCAAGAATGTAATCACCCTCAATATCATCAAGCGTGCGGGCGAAAACCTGATCAGCACCAGCGATAATGTGAAAAGGATTACCGCCGAAATGGAGGAAGACTTTTTTCCTAAGGATCTCGACGTGCGCATTACGGGCGATACCAGCAACTCTACCCGCACATCCTTCAACGAACTGGTAAACTCCATCGTGATCGGATTTGTGCTCGTATTACTGATCCTGATGTTTTTCATGGGGGTCACCAATGCCTTCTTTGTGGCCCTGAGTGTGCCGCTGAGTATGTTTGTGGCTTTCATGTTCCTGCCCCTGGGTAATCCGGTTGTTGGTACCGACATTACGCTCAACTTCATTGTACTATTCGCCCTGCTTTTTGGTTTGGGTATTATTGTGGATGATGCGATTGTAGTAATTGAAAATACCCACCGGATATTTATGGAGGGCCGGGGTAAAATTTCCAGTACCAAGGCGGCCATGATGGCGGCCGGGGAAGTATTTATTCCGGTACTGGCTGGTACGCTCACCACGCTGGCGCCGTTTTTCCCGCTGCTTTTTTGGCCGGGTATCATTGGTAAGTTTATGATCTACCTGCCATTGATGCTGATCTTCACCCTCACGGCCTCGCTGGTGGTTGCTTTTATTATGAACCCTGTGTTTGCGGTAGACTTTATGAACCATCCGGAGCATGATGGTAAGCAACCCAAGTCGGCCATATTCCGTAAGCCGGGCTTTTGGGTGGGAGTGGGCCTGGGCCTGCTGGCCCACCTGGTATCCGCCTTCTTCGGCAACCTGATCCTGTTTATCATGTTGCTGGTGGTGCTGAACCGTTATTTTATAGAAGGATGGATACGGTCGTTTCAAAACAGCGTTTTGCCCTGGATCATGGGTCATTACGAAACCATGTTGCGCTGGGTGCTGAAGGGCTGGCGACCGGTATGGATGTTGTTGGGAGCAATAGCGCTTTTCTTTGTTTCTATTGCAATGTTTGTGCTTCGCGGGGCTCCGGTGGTGACCTTTCCCAATGCGGACCCCAACCAGATATATGTTTACCTGAAACTGCCCACGGGCAGCAGGGTTGAATATACGGATAGCATTACCCGCGCCCTGGAAAAAAGAGTGTTCGATGTATTGGGTATTGAGCCTGGCAACGGCAAGAAGAATCCGATTGTGGAAAGTGTGATTGCCAACGTGGCCGTAGGTGCGGCGGATCCCAATAGCGGCGACCGCAGCACGAGAAGCGAGTTGGGTCGTATACAGGTTTCTTTTGTGGAGTTTGAAAAAAGGCATGGCGTATCATCCGCGCCCTATCTCGATAGCATACGTGCGGCCATCAAGGGCATACCGGGTGCGGAAATTTCGGTGGATAAGGAAGCCAATGGCCCACCCACCGGCCCCCCGGTGAATATAGAGGTGGCGAGTGAGGATTTTGATGTGCTGATTAATTCGGCGGTTAGGCTCAAGAATTATCTCGATAGCATACAGGTGCCGGGTGTGGAGGAGCTGAAAATGGATATTGACCTGCGCAGCCCCGAAGTGACCCTTACCGTTGACCGCGAAAGGGCCAATGCGGAAGGCATCAGTTCAGGACAAATCGGTCAGCAAATACGTACCGCCCTCTTTGGCCTCGAAGCCAGCAAGATCAAGGATGGGGAGGATGAATACAAGATTCAGATCCGAAACGAAGAAATGCAGCGCCGCAACCTGATCGACCTGCTCAATATGCGCATTGCCTTTATGGATATGGCGAGCGGACAGTTTCGCAGCGTACCCATCGCATCCTTTGTGAAGGTGGACCTCACCAATACACTGGGTAGCGTAAACCGCAAAGACCAGAAGCGGGTGATCACACTTCGCTCCAATGTATTGTTGTCGCAGGGCTTTACACCCCAGAGCGTGAACGAAGACCTGGCCCAACGCATTTCGGAGTTTAGACGCGGCCTGCCTCCCGGTGTTACCATCAGCCAGACCGGTGAGGGTGAAGAGATGCAGGAAACCATGAACTTCCTGGCCCTGGCACTTGTGGCCGCGCTCCTGATCATTCTCTTTATTCTTGTATTGCAGTTCAATTCCGTCAGCAAGTCGGTCATCATCCTGACCGAAATTATTTTCAGCGTAATTGGGGTGATGCTGGGGTATGCGCTCACGGGCATGACGGTGAGTGTGGTAATGACCGGTGTGGGTATCCTGGGTCTGGCGGGTATTGTAATCAAGAACGGTATCCTGGTGATTGAGTTTGCCGATGAGTTGCGATCGAGAGGTATGCGTACGCGCGAGGCGGTAATACAAGCCGGCAAAACGAGGATTATCCCGGTATTGCTGACGGCCCTGGCAGCCATCCTGGCCCTGATACCCCTGGCGGTAGGTTTCAATATCGACTTTGTGGGGCTCTTCGCTTCCTTTGAACCCAACATTTTCTTTGGAGGTGATAATGCAGCTTTTTGGAAACCGCTTTCCTGGACCATCATCTTTGGACTCACATTCGCCTTCTTTATGACCCTTATGATGGTACCCAGTATGTACCTGATTGCCGAACGGCTGAAGCGTCCCATGCGCAGGCGTTTTGGGGGCACCTGGGTTTCCTTCCTGGGAATTCCGCCCTTTACCCTGCTGTTTGGAATATTAATGATCCTGGCCGCCTTCTTCCAGAAGGCAAGGGTACGCCGCAGGGCTGCCCGACTCAAGAACGAAAGAGTCAACGAGGCCTGGATTGGATCCTGGTTCTGATAAATAGTGGTGATTAATAATGTGTAAGAGGCAGCCAAGCAATTGGTTGCCTCTTTTTTATATAACCCGGCGATATTTCTTACCTTTTTTTAATCTTTTATGCAGCATTTTAAAAAGTGCCCTTGTCTCTATTAGCGACGTTTGAGTCTGAACGAATACAGACTACTGAACTTGTTGTAACTTGTTGGTTTTGTATCCGCCTATCTAACTGCTTAGCGGAAGAAGGGCTCCCTCGGGGAGCCTTTCTTGTTTGTAGCCGTGATTCGTGAGACGTGAGACGTGAATCGTGAATCGCGAATCGTGAGGCGGGAGACGCGAATCGACGAAGGCGGATGAATTATTTGTGCTCGTACAAGCCCCGGAGGGGCGCAATATATGAGGGCCGTCCGCAAGGGCGGCCATGACGTGAATCGTGATTCGTGAGGCGGGAGACGCGAATCGACGAAGGCGGATGAATCATTTGTGCTCGTACAAGCCCCGAAGGGGCGCAATATAGTAGGGCCGTCCGCAAGGGCGGCCACGACGTGAGGCGTGAGGCGTGAGACGCGAGTCGACGAAGGCGGATGAATCATTTGTGCGCATCAAGCCCCGGAGGGGCGCAATATAGTAGGGCCGTTCGCAAGGGCGGCCATGACGTGAGGCGTGAATCGTGAGACGCGAATCGACGAAGGCGGATGAATTATTTGTGCTCGTACAAGCCCCGGAGGGGCGCAATATAGTAGGGCCGTTCGCAAGGGCGGCCATGACGTGAATCGTGAATCGTGAATCGTGAGACGTGAGCAGGGGAGTGAATGAGATAGACGACGAATGTGATTTGAGAAAAAATATGCGGTAATCTGCGTAGATATCTGTGAAGATCAGCGGGAGATATCACCTGCACTTTGAAAATGCTTAAGAGTGCAGTTGGACTTTTGCTAAATACAATTTAAACCCTAAACTCCCAACTTTAAACATCTCCCTCCCGCCTCTACCTACATTAAAAGAAAAACCCCCGGCAAAGCCGGGGGTTTTTCTTTTAATGTAGATTAGAACGCCTTCTTCTCTACCGGATTTCCATCCGCATCGAGGAATACAATTTCGTATCCCAGCTTTTGCAAACCGGGCAGAATTTTTTCTTTATCTCCCACCACGAGGATATTCATATTATCCGTCTTCAACCATTTTTTCGCCAGGGCGTCAATATCGGCTTTGCTGATACCAGCCACAATTTTTGCCTGCTGATCGGTGAAGTCGGCTGGCAGATCATATTCCAGGATCTGGCCGATAAAGCCGGCTTTCTGGAAACCTGTTTCATAGCGCAGTGCGTCACGCTGTCCGATAGCGCTTTTCAGGAAGGTAAGCTCGTCATCCTTGATGCCGCCGGCAGCATACTCTTTCAACTCACGCATGATCTCAATCATCGCGCTGTCGGTTGCATTGGCGCGTATACCTGCGCTGAACGAAAACTCTCCGGTTTGTTTACCGGCGCTGAAACCACTCCGTGCGCCATAGGTCCAACCCTTGTCTTCGCGCAGGTTCAGATTGAGGCGGCTGTTGAAAGCGCCACCCAGCGCATAGTTCATGAGGCCTGCTTTATAGTATTCACCGGTGGCGTCGTATTTAAGGCCGGTTACATAACCCACCCGGAATTCGGTTTGCGCCGATTTGGGCACATCCACCAGGTAGATCTTCGTCTTCTCTACCGCAGGCACTGCCGCAATTTTGGGGAGCTCAATTTTTTTGTTGGGCAGATTATTCAGGAAGGTCAACTTGGGCAATACTTCTCCTTCGCTGATATCGCCCACTACCACCACTTTCGCATCCTGCGATGTCATATAGTTGTCGTAATAGCTCTGGATATCGGCCAGGGTCAGGTTCTTCACGGTCTCTTCATTTCCATCGGAAGAAATACCAAGGATATGATTGGCGCCATAATTCACTTTGTCAAATACCTGGCTCGCGATGGAGGAGGGCTCGGTCTTGGCCAGCTTAAAGCTTTCCATCGTCTGCTTCATGATGCGGTTGAAATCGTCCTGGTTAAACTTGGGACGGAAGATCCGCTCTTCGAGCAGCTTCAGGGTAGCATCCAGATTCTTTACCTGCGACTGTACCTGGAAGGTGATATCGTCGGTACCGCTAAAAACGCTGATAGAACTGCCCAGCTTTTGCAGCTCGCGCGACATATCCTCCGCTGTATAGTTCTTCGTATCCTGGTTCATCATGCTGGCGAAGAATGCGGGCAGCCCTGCTTTCGTAAGGTCCCGGGCGCTCAGCAAATGTCCACCCGGAATGCTGATTGAAAGGGTTACTGTGGGTATCTCCCTGTTTTCCGTACCAATGATCTTGATGCCATTAGCCCAGTCCTTTTTCCAGAAAGCGGGCACTTTAACCACCGGGTTGGGTCCGTTGGGCGGCATCTTGCTGCGGTCGAAATTATCTTTGGGTTTGTTGTATACCAATCCTTCATAGCCATAGTCGGGCGATTCATAACCTGATTCGTCAATCTTGAAATTGTTGTCGCCTACGGCAAGCTTTTCCTGGTTCTTGGGAAGCACACTCAACACTACGGGGTGCTTATACTTGATGTATTTGTTATACACCCGCATTACATCCTCCTTCGTAACCGATGTGTACATCTTCAGCAAATTGCCGATCATATTCGGGTTGCCGGTAAAGGTTTCAAAAGCCGCCAGTTGCGATACTTTGCCGGAAACACTCTGCAATCCATTAATCAGTTGCGACTCGTAGCCACCCTTGAATTTGGCAATATCATCATCGGTAATGCCACGGGCTTCAAAGCTGTCGAGCGCGTTGTTGAGGATATGATACATGTCGGCCAGCGACTTTCCGGGGAAGGGAACCACCTGGAAGATAAACTGACCTGAGAGTTCACTGAGGCTGCTGAAAGCGCCCGCCTGCAGGGCCTTCTGCTTCTTGGTGAGTTGCTGATAAAGCACAGAGTTGTTTCCCTGTCCTATTACTTGTGCCAGGCAGGCCAGTGCCGGCATATCGGGATGGTAATTGGGAACCGTGGGGAATGCGGTCAGCATCAGGGGCAAACGAGCATAATTGTCGGTATAGGACACAAAACGGTGCTTGTCTACTTCCGGCACCATCGGAGGCATATCTTTTACTTCTGGTCCACGGGGAATGCTGCCGAAATATTTACCTACCCATTCGGTAACCTGTTTGGGATCAATATCGCCTCCCAGTGTGAGCACGGCATTGTTGGGGCCATACCAGCGAAGGAAAAAATTCTTCAGATCATCCACATTTACACGGTTCAGATCTTCGATATAGCCAATGGTAAGCCAGCTATAGGGGTGACCATAAGGGTACATGGTTTTGGCCAGCAGTTCACCAGCCAGGCCATAGGGCACATTATCGACCCGTTCGCCTCTTTCATTCTTTACCGTTTCGCGCTGAATCTCAAATTTCTGCTGCGTTACCGCATCCAGCAAAAAGCCCATACGATCGGCTTCCAGCCAGAGCATTTTTTCCAATTGATTGCTGGGCACAGTCTGAAAATAGTTGGTGCGGTCCTGGTTGGTCGTTCCATTCAGGGTACCACCCGACTCGGTCACAATTTTAAAATGCTGTTCATCGCCCACATTATCACTTCCCTGGAACATCATGTGTTCGAAGAAGTGCGCAAATCCCGACTTGCCGATTTCCTCACGGGCGGAGCCTACGTGATAGGTAACGTCTACATGCACGACGGGGTCGCTATGATCTTCATGAAGGATGAGGGTGAGCCCGTTGGGATACACATATTTCTCATAAGGGATCACCAGTTCGTTACCCTGCCGGGTCACTTTTTCTACCAGCTTTGCCTGGGGATAAGCCTGTGCCAGCACCGATGCCACGCACAGAAAGGTAATTGCTGTTAACAGTAACAGTTTTTGTCTCATAAATGATTGTTTTAGGGAGGAAGCAAATTAAGGAAATATGCCCGGAATGCCTTGCCATTCGTCATTTTGCCGTTCTATCTCCTCCTCAAAAAGGCATATTTCTTTATTTACCGGGGATTTCATGGCTCTTCGCCGAAGCTGTACCGGGTTTTGTTTAAAAAATTCCCCGGTTATCTACCTTTGGATAAACAACTTGATCTATGAGTTATTCACGTAGCAATCATGATATTGACTTCCGTATATACGGCGAGGAACTGCAGTTTGTGGAGATAGAATTGGATCCTGACGAAACGGCCATCGCCGAAAGCGGGTCTATGATGATGATGGAAGATGGCATTACCATGCAAACCATTTTTGGCGATGGCAGCCCGCAGCAACCTACTGGCATTTTCGGAAAACTGATGAGTGCGGGTAAGCGCATTCTAACCGGGGAGAGCTTATTCCTGACCACTTTTACCAATGTGGGCCAGGGCAAGCGCCGCGTGAGCTTTGCGGCTCCTTATACAGGGAAAATTGTGCCGGTGGATCTTTTTCACCTGGGCGGAACCCTTATAGCGCAGAAGGATGCCTTTCTCTGTGCCGCCAAAGGGGTAAGTGTGGGTATACATTTGCAGCGTCGCCTCGGTACCGGCATTTTCGGTGGCGAGGGCTTTATCATGCAAAAGCTGGAAGGCGATGGCCGCGCTTTTTTACACGCGGGTGGCTATGTGTTTGAAAAAGAATTGGCCATGAATGAAGTACTCAAAGTTGATACCGGGTGCCTGGTAGCTTATACGCCTGAAGTGGATTTTGATATTGAATTTGTGCGCGGAGTAAAGAACTGGTTATTTGGTGGCGAGGGCCTGTTTTTCGCGCGCCTGCGGGGACCCGGCCGCATCTGGCTGCAATCCCTGCCCATCAGCCGCCTGGCCGGCCGCATTCTTGCCTATGGCACCGTTAATCGCAAAGAAGAAGGCGGCATTTTGGGAGGACTGGGGAATTTGCTGGACGGAAGGGAGTGAGGGAAGTAGTAAGTAGTAAGTAGTAAGTAGTAAGTAGGGAATAGGTAGTGGGGTAGAAATTATGGGTACTAAGAAAGTAGGATAAAGGGGGTGCTACCAAACAAGCAATCGTTCTTTCAACTGCCCATTTCCTACTCCCTACTTACTACTTACAACTTAAAACTTACAACTTACTACTCAACTCCTCCCTACCTTTGCAGCATGATTCGCAAACAGGAAATACTACAGGATGTAGTGATCAAATTCGCCGGCGACAGTGGCGATGGCATGCAATTAACCGGCACGCAGTTTACCAACAATACGGCTTTGCTGGGCATCGACCTATCCACTTTCCCTGATTTTCCGGCCGAGATACGCGCGCCGCAGGGAACCCTGCCGGGCGTGAGTGGTTATCAATTACATTTTTCGAGCAACCGGGTGTATACACCGGGCGATGCCTGCGATGTGCTGGTAGCCATGAATGCAGCCGCATTAAAAACCAATCTCAGCTCCCTGAAAAAAGGCGGAAAGATCATCGTGAATTCCGATGGCTTCGACGCGAAAAACCTTCGGCTCGCCAATTATCCCGAAGGAGAAAATCCATTGGAGAATGGAAGCCTCGAGGGATATGAAGTGATTAAGATGGATGTGACCAGGATGACCCGTGAGGCCCTCAAGGATTTTACCATGGGGATGAAGGAGAAGGACCGTGCAAAAAATATGTTTGTGCTGGGATTCCTGTATTGGCTCTATGGCCGCGACATGGATAGCACTACCAGCTTTTTGCGTGAGAAATTTGGCAGGAAGCCTGATATCTTTGAGAGCAACATCAAAGTATTGCAGGCCGGTTATAATTATGGCGAAACCACCGAAGCTTTTCTAACCACCTACAAGGTGGAGAAGGCGCGCATGGAGCCGGGGAAGTATCGCTCCATTATGGGCAACCAGGCACTGGCATACGGATTGATCGCCGCTTCGCAAAAAAGCGGATTACCCCTTTTCCTTGGTTCCTATCCCATTACACCCGCATCGGATATTCTGCATGAGCTGAGCCGCCACAAGAATTTTGGCGTACGCAGTTTTCAGGCCGAAGATGAAATAGCCGCTATCAGCTCCGCCATTGGTGCCGCTTATGGCGGAAGCCTGGGGGTCACCACCACTTCGGGTCCCGGTATGGCGCTAAAGGCCGAAGCCATGGGATTGGCTGTGATGCTCGAGATTCCCCTGCTGATTGTGGACGTACAGCGCGGCGGCCCCTCTACCGGCTTGCCTACCAAAACCGAACAATCAGATCTGTTGCAGGCCTACTATGGCCGCAATGGGGAATGCCCCATGCCCGTGTTGTCGGCTTCAACACCGGCTGATTGTTTCGAAGCCGTATATGAAGCGGTTCGCATTGCCGTACAGCACATGACACCCGTGATATTTCTCAGCGATGGCTATATTGCCAATGGCGCCGAGCCCTGGCGTTTTCCACAATCGGCCGACCTGCCCCCCATACATGTAAAGTTCAAAAAGGAACTGGGCCATGGCGAAGAGAAACTGCAGCCCTACTGGCGCGATGAAAAACGCGTGCGGCCCTGGGCTGTTCCGGGTACACCGGGCCTGGAACACCGGATTGGTGGCCTGGAAAAACAGAATATCACGGGCAACGTGAGTTATGATCCCGAAAACCACCAGATGATGGTGAAGATCCGACAGCAGAAAGTGGATATGATCGCGAATTATATTCCCGAACAGAAGATCGACAGTGGCCCCGAAAAAGGAAAAGTGCTGGTGCTGGGTTGGGGAAGCACTTTTGGCGCCATTAAATCGGCGGTGCAGGAATTATTGGCCGAAGGGCATGCCGTGAGCCATGCCCATTTGCGCTATATGCGGCCCTTCCCGGCTAATTTGGGTCAAATGTTGCGCGATTTTGATACCGTGCTGATACCCGAGATCAACAATGGCCAGCTTATCAAGATCATCCGCGACCAGTTTTTTGTAGATGCAAAAGGCTATCATAAAATCATGGGAATTCCCATCACCAAAACCGAATTGCTGGAAGAAATCCGCAAATACCTCTAAGTGCAGGCGCTACTTATCAAAAACAAATAGCCATGATACAAAAACTCCTTGCCGCCCTACTGTGCGCATGTCTCTTTGTGCAGGCATCCGCGCAGGAAAATAAAATTGAAAAGCAGAAATGGCACTGGAACGGCAGCCAGGATACCACAGCCGGTTATGCGCAGGTGGTTAAAGTGGGCAACACACTCTATATCTCCGGAACCGTAGCCATCGAAGTTACCCCAGCCGGCATCCGCAATGTGTACAAGGCCTTGCAGAAATCGCTCGAACAATTCGGCGCCAGTTTTCAGAATGTGGTAAAGGAAAACCTGTACACTACCGACATCGAAGCGATGAAGAAATACAACTACGTGCGCAAAGAATTTTATAAAGGCGATTTTCCCGCCGCCACCTGGGTGCAGGTGGTTCGTTTGTTTATGCCCGAAGCGAAGCTGGAAGTGGAGCTGGTGGCAGTGTTGCCGTGAGTAGTGAGTAGTGAGTAGCTGACGATTGGAATCAGCGAAAATCAGCGGGAAATCCCCCCGCCTGGAATTTGGACATGTTGAAGGTGCAGACCCGTTTCCCGCAGACAAAAGGTTGTTGTAAAAGGTGCCTACTTACTACTTACAACTCACTACTTACAACTTACTACTTACAACTCACTACTTACAACTTACTACTTACTACTTACAACTCTAAACTTACACACATCACTCAACCCACACTCCCCACATTTCGGTTGTCGCGCAAGACATGTGTATCTGCCGTGCAGTATCAGCCAGTGATGCGCTTTGTGGATGAGTTCTTTGGGAATATGTTTGATTAATTCTTTCTCTACCGCCAGGGGCGTGCCCGCGGTTTTAGGCACAAGGCCCAGGCGATGGCTTACCCGAAACACATGGGTGTCCACAGCCATATTGGGTTGCCCGTCGATGACGGATGTAATCACATTCGCCGTTTTTCTTCCTACGCCGGGAAGCTTTACCAGTTCCTCCACCGTCATGGGTATTTCACCCCCAAACTCATTCACTACTTTCTGCGCCATCCCAATCAGGTGTTTGGTTTTGTTGTTGGGGTAGGAGATGCTGCGTACGAGCGGAAACAGTTCTTCAAAGCTGGCCTGGCTCAGGACATATACATCCGGGTATCGGGAAAAAATGGCGGGGGTTGTCATGTTCACCCGCTTATCGGTGCATTGCGCCGAAAGAATGACCGCCACCAGCAACTGGTAGGGTGAATCATAAATCAATTCCGTTTCCGCCTCCGGACTATGGGTTTGGAAATAGTCGATAATGTACTGGTAACGCTCTTTCTTAGTCATAAGCCACTGTTGCCTGCGAAATTAAGGCAGCGAATAAAAAAATCCCGTTATACCGGGGGCATAACGGGATTGGGTTAAAATCAGATGCGTTAACTTAAACGGCTTCCACCGAATTCTCGCGGGCATAATTAAGTACATTCAGTACCACTTCGGTTCGAGGTGATTCCAATATGGAATCCAGCCTCGTGGCGGAGGCTTTCAATACCTCCATTTTCTCCCGAACGGTCCAGTCCTTAACCAGTGCTTCTTCAATGGCAGCGGTTTCCTCAGGCGAAGTTTCCTTATACAGGTAGCGTATAAGTTGCTCCGGCGTAAAATTAGTCATGGGCAAACCATTAATGTCCTAAAAATCAGTGTCCAGATGCGAAATGTCCGTATTAGAAACGGGATATTGTACCCCTTATTGTGCCCCGGGTGGTCAATTCTTGCCTTCCACGGGTTTTTCCGATACCAGGAACAGGTCCTCATTATCTTTTTTCATGAGGTGTTTTTCGCGGGCATACTGCTCCAGTTTGGCAGGGTTGGACTTAAGTTGCTCTAACTCTTTACGTTCGGCCTCAATTTCGCGGGTATAATGAGCCTTGCTTTCTTCGAGGTCCCTCAGTTGCTGGCGCCGGTTGGCCTGTGTAAACAGGTCGTTTTTGTCGAAGAACAGAATAACCAATCCAAAAACCAGCAGGCTGATCAGGTATTTGTTCTTTAGCCAGGATGGAATCCTCGAAAACATAAGTTGCGGGTTAGTATTAGGGGGTGATTGGCGGTGAATCTTCAGGAAAGTTACACTTTCTTCGGGCAACCAGTCACCCCCCTCGTTTTATTTTTTACCGAATTTGATTTTACCTTTTGGGTAGATGGCGCTTTCGCCCAGCAGTTCTTCGATCCGGATCAGTTGGTTGTATTTCGCAATGCGATCGGTACGGCTGGCGGACCCGGTTTTGATTTGTCCGCAGTTCAGGGCTACGGCCAGGTCGGCGATGGTGGTGTCTTCCGTTTCGCCACTGCGATGGCTCATGATGGTATTGTAGCCATTATGCTGCGCCAGGGTAACGGCATTGATGGTTTCGGTAATGGTGCCGATCTGGTTCACTTTTACCAGCAGGCCGTTTCCAATTTCCTGATCGATGCCCCTTTGCAGGCGGGTTACATTTGTTACGAAGAGATCATCGCCCACCAATTGACACTTGTTGCCTACAGCATCAGTCAGGTTTTTCCATCCATCCCAGTCATCTTCCGCCATACCATCTTCGATGGAAACAATGGGGTATTGTTTTACCCAGCTTGCCCAGTATTTCACCAGTTGGTCGCTGGTCATTTCCTTGCCACTGCTCTTATGAAAAACGTATTTCTTCTTTTTGGCATCCCAAAGTTCACTGTTGGCGGCATCCATGGCTACCACGATCTGTGTGCCGGCCTTATAGCCTGCAGCCTGGATGGCGCTGAGAACTGTTTCAATAGCTTCCTCATTGCTTTGGATATTCGGCGCAAACCCGCCTTCGTCACCCACATTGGTGCTGTAACCTTTTTTCTTCAATACCGATTTCAGCGCATGAAAAATTTCCACTCCCCAACGCAGGCCTTCACTAAAGCTGGGCGCGCCTACGGGCATGATCATAAATTCCTGGAAGTCGATTTTGTTATCCGCGTGGGCGCCGCCATTCAGGATGTTCATCATGGGAATGGGCAGGGTGCGGGCATTAGTGCCACCGATATAGCGAAACAGGGGCAGGGCAGCTTCTTCGGCCGCGGCCTTTGCTACGGCCATACTCACCGCCAGCATGGCATTGGCACCCAGCTTGCTCTTGTTGGCTGTGCCATCCAGTTGAATCATCAACTGATCAATACCACTCTGATCGGCCACATCGTAGCCCAGCAATAGCGGGGCAATATTATCGTTTACGTTCTTTACTGCTTTCAGTACACCTTTTCCCAGGTATTTCTTTTTGTCGCCATCGCGCAGTTCCACCGCTTCGTGTATACCGGTACTGGCGCCGGATGGTACCGCGGCGCGGCCCAGGGCTCCTTCATCGGTTAACACATCTACTTCTACGGTTGGGTTGCCGCGACTATCCAAAATCTGCCGGGCGAAGATCTCTGAAATGTAACTCATGATTTTTTTATTTATGCCGTCAAAGATAAAACATCAGGCTTTCAAATGGGCCAGGAGAAATAGCAGGCACATCAGTTTTTTGTGAGATCGCGGAAAATATTCTCCAGCTTTTGTACCTCGCTTTGCAGGGAAACTATATTGAGATTCTGTTCCACCGCAAAAGACAGCAATTGCTTACGAACGTTCTCGGGTTCATGGGTATAAATCAGGAACGAAGATGGCTGCGACTCCTCCTTCTCCACCATGGAGTTGGCCGGAAAGGCGGGCAACTGGCTGCTATTGATCAATTCTTTGAACTGTACCTTTACAACCTGGCGCCCATCCTGTTTTTGGCGAAGGTTTGAAAGGGTGTCGTTGGCAACAATGTTCCCTTTATTGATAATGATCACCCGGTCGCAGATGGCTTCCACTTCCTGAAGAATATGGGAGGAGAACAGGATGGTCTTGGCCTTGCCCTGTGCCCGTATTACCTCGCGGATCTCAATGATCTGGTTGGGGTCCAGCCCGGATGTGGGTTCATCCAGTATCAGCACTTCGGGGTCGTGTATGAGCGCGGCGGCGAGGCCAACTCTTTGCTTATAGCCCTTGGAAAGTTGACCGATCTTCTTGTGGGCTTCTACCTGCAGGCCTACGGTTTCGATGGCTTTTTCAATGGCCGCCTTTTTTTCCCTGATCTGGTGCACATCGGCGATGAAACCGAGGTACTCGCGCACATACATATCATAGTACAATGCATTCAGCTCAGGCAGGTATCCAATTTTTCTGCGAGCTTCCAACGCCTGGGTTGCCACCGGAATGCCACATACAAAAGCTTCGCCTTCGGAAGCAGCCAGGTATCCGGTAAGTATCTTCATGGTTGTGGATTTTCCGGCTCCGTTCGGACCCAGAAATCCCACTATTTCACCCTTGCTAACCGTAAAGCTGATATGGTTAACCGCTTTTTGTTCGCCATACGTTTTAAGAAGATTGCGGATTTCTATCGACATACTACAAACCTACGCAAAGCCTGCGGGAATAAAAAAGCCGACTGTAAAAACAGCCGGCTTTGACAATCAGGGTAACGCTCACAAATCTTCAAGATCGTATATGGAGTCGACCGATGTTCCGGCCTCCATTTCGTAAACGGGTTTTATCAATCCATCTTTCAGTCCATACACCCAGCCATGCAAATGCGGGTATCCTGTATTTTTCCAGGCCCTTTGTATGCTCGATTTGCGCGCCAGGTTCTTTACCTGTTCAATCACGTTCAATTCTACCAGGCGGTCCGATTTGGCTTCCGGATCCTGGATGGCTTCCAGCTCCTCCCGATGCAGGCGAATCACATCCTTGATATTGCGGAGCCACATATTGAGTACCGGCTTATAATCCTTACGCGTCATGGCGGCCTGCACGCCTCCACAACCGTAGTGACCGCATACAATAATATGTTTCACCTTCAGGTGATTTACGGCGTAATCCACCACTGCCAGCAGGTTCACATCCGTATTTACCACGAGGTTGGCTACATTACGATGTACAAAGATCTCTCCGGGTTGGGTACCGGTAATTTGATTGGCCGGCACCCGGCTGTCGCTACAACCTATCCACAGAAATTCGGGTTGTTGCAAATTCGACAACCGGTCGAAAAAGTCGGGATTATCCGCCACCATCTCTGCGGCCCAGGCTTTATTTTCCAATAAGAGACGTTCATAGCTTTTCATTCTTTCGCTTTTGGTTTCACCTAAGTTACTATTTCTATCCAGTTCCTGGTGCAACATTTATTTTATCGATCGGTTTACGAACGCCGCCAACTTTGGCTTTGGATCACTTATTTGGTTTTCACCTTTACCAGCTTCTTGTCGTGCGATCTGGTATAGTGGTGACCGGGTGTTCCATTACTTTCAAGCAACTCCGGCGAAAAGCCCTGGTCCTTCTGGGTACTGGTCTTCAGTTCCACTTCTATATTCTTAAGCTGTGCATGCAACATAAAGTCTTCGATGGTTTCAATGATATCCTTATCGATAAAATCCGCACGCGAAGCATCGATCACTACCACGCTGTTGGCCGGAATTTTCTCCAGCTTTTTCTTGATGATGGGCTTATTCAGGAAAGAAACATCCTTACGTAAGCGAAACAGGTAGCGATTACTGTCGTTTACCACAAATACCGCCGAGCGGAAATTGCTGCGGATAACAAAAAACAGACCCACGCCAATGCCGATCATTACACCTTTCAGCAGGTCTGTGGTCAGGATGGCCACAATGGTGATCACAAAGGGAAGGAACTGGTCCCAACCGCGTTTGTAGAATGCCACAAAGAGCGAAGGTTTCGCGAGTTTATAACCTGTAAAGATCAGGATTGCTGCCAGGGCCGCCTTGGGTATCAGGTTCATGATGGTGGGGAAGAATGCCACCGCCAGCAAGAGCATGGTACCATGCAGGATGGTGGATACCTTTGTTCTGGCACCCGCATTTACGTTGGCGGAAGAACGCACGATTACGCTGGTAATGGGCAAACCGCCAATCAATCCCGACACAATATTGCCCAGGCCCTGTGCTTTCAATTCACGATTGGTAGGCGTTACGCGCTGATAGGGATCCAGGTCATCAACCGCTTCAATACAAAGCAGGCTCTCGAGGCTCGCTACCAGGGCGATGGTAAAACCGGTAATCCAAACCTGGGGAGTCAAAATCTGGCTCCAGTCGGGTTGGGTAAAGAACTGGAAAAATTCGCTGGTGCTATTGGCGATGGGCAGGGTCACCAGGTGTTCGCCGGTGAGGGTTTGGCCGCTGCTTTTGCCATAAAACTCATTGATGAGAACACCAATGATTACCACCAGCAAGGGTGCCGGAACCAGGCGTATAAATCCTTTGCGGCCTGCCACCAGTTTTTCCCAAAAAAAGTGAAATATCAGGCCCAGTGCGCCTATACCGAGGGCAATAGGCGTAATATGAGCGAAGGCGTTGATGAAATTGGAAAAGATATTGCCTTCCGACTTACCAATGCCTTCATCGGTTTCGAAATGCGAATCATCACCCAACAGGTGAGGAAACTGGTTGATGATAAGAATGAGACCAATAGCTGCCAGCATTCCTTTGATGACGGAATTGGGTACATAATCGCCAATGATACCCAGTTTCAGAAAACCCAGCAGCAACTGGAAAAAGCCGGCAATTACCACGGCCATCAAAAAGGCTTCGAAGCTGGGCAATACCAGCAGGGCGGCCACCACTATGGCGGTAAGACCCGCGGCCGGACCACTCACACTCAGGTGTGAACGGCTGGCAAATCCTACCACAATACCACCCACAATACCGGAAATAAGACCGCTAAATGCCGGCGCATTGGATGCCAGGGCAATGCCCAAACAAAGCGGCAAAGCCACCAGGAATACCACGATGGAGGCCGGGAAATCGTTGGAAAAACTCTTGAAATAATCTTTTACACCAGGGGGACGTGCATTCATACTTATTCTAATTTTTGTGAGATTCTTTATACTACCTCTGATTGGTCAATAATTAACAAACATTAAGCGACGGCTTCTTTCTGCGCTTTGGCTTTGCCGGCACCGGAAAATTCGCTGCGTACAAAATTTACTTTACCGGTTTCCACACTATAGACGCCGCCAACTATACCGATCTTGCCTTCCTTAAACAGATCGCGTAGAATGCTGCTTCTTTCAACTATTTCGTCCATCGCCTGCAACACATTGGCCTGCGCCACCACTTCGGCATATTCTTCCTTGCTGAGGTTGGCTTTGGCGGCAGCCGTTTTATCAATGGCGGGCTCAATTTTTTTCAGCAGATCGGTCAGATTGCCCATTTCCACCTTATCACAGGCGCCTTTTATTGCTCCACAGCGGGTGTGGCCGAGTACCACCACCAATTTGGATCCGGCGGCGGCGCAGGCATATTCCATGCTACCGAGAATATCGTCGTTAACGACATTGCCGGCGATTCGGATACTGAAGATATCGCCAATACCCTGGTCAAAAACCAGCTCCACCGATGTGCGGCTGTCCATACAACTCAATACAACGGCAAAGGGAAACTGACCCGTGGCTGTTTCACCCATTTGTTGCAGCAGATCACGGTTCACCTTCAGGTTGGCTACAAATCTTTTATTACCTTCTTTCAATACGTCAAATGCCTGTTCAGGTGTCAGGTTTTGCTGAAACTCTTTGGTATGTGTTCTCATTTTTCTGTTTTTTTATATAAATAATCGGAGCAATTGCTCGAGTAAGCGTTGGGTAGATTTCCCTTTGGTGAGCCAGATGTGCACCAGAACCTGCATTCACAGAATCTGTGGAACCAGCTATCCCTCCATTGCCGCAGCAAGGGTCAGGACAGGTTCATCAACACCAAAGGGGGGATGGTAAATCAGGCGAAACTATTGGGTGGGGGGCAAAGCAGCTCTCCATGAAAAGCTACATATTCCCTTGCGGCGAGGGCGCGAAAATGCTGAAGGGACAGATTGGCCGCATGAATTAGATCATCTGCATGATGCAGGTACTCTTCCGAAAAACCGGCAGAGCCATTGGGTGCTTTTTCTTCTGTATTGTTGCCAAATGGATTACAGGTTTGGTCATCTGTATCCGGGAGGTCCACCAATTCATACTGGCTATTGGATCCCATCTGATGTTTGGCAGCATTTACCATCGGGGCGCTAATGGTAAGCCATAGCAGGGCAAACATCATGAAGATGCTGCTCAGCATTTGAATGGGGCGATATGCTATCAATCCTTTTTTCAAGGCTCGACAAAAATAAAGTATAACATCGATAACCGGAAGAGGTTTTCAAAATTGACCAATGATTTACATTTAGTTAAGATTGGCTACCGCCCATTCCAGCGCTACTACCGTTCGTAACATTTCTATTTGGGCGTTGAGCAGGGTGAGGCGGGCGTCCAGAGCCCTGTTTTCCCGGCTGTTAACAAGAAAAAGGCTGCTTTCCCCGTTCTGTAAACGAAATTCTTCCGCTTGCAGCAGGCGCTCATTCTGTTGGCGGTTATCGGTGAGAATGGTCACCTGCTCGCGGCCGGCCAGCAAGCCGGCATACAGTTGCTGCACTTTGGCGCGCAGTTCCTGTTCCTTCTGCATTCGTTCGAGCCGGGTCTGGCTGATTTCGATACGCGCCTTCCGGTAACCGCCGCGCCCTTCTGAAAGACGAAGGGGAATCCCAATGCTGATACCATAGCGGTAGTTATTGTCCAAAAGAGGAGTGGCGGCATGGTTCCAAACCTCATAGCCGCGACCCAGTTGATTGTATTTCAGCTTCACGTCGGGCAGCAGGCTCTGAAAGCGCAGCCGCTTTTCCACTTCCAGGATATCCAGTTTCTGATCATAAGCCTGCAGGGCAGGGTGGCTGGCGATAGAGGCGGTGAGCAGGCTGTCGAGAGTGGGCATTTCAATACTGCCGACAATCGACTCCAATGGCCGGCTATTGTCGGGAACAACAGTTTCCGGCAGCAGGTAGGGCTGATCGTTTTCGCGCCACAGGTAAACCGATAGGTCTAGCGTGGCCTTTTGCCTGTTGAGCAGTGCTTTGGTGTATTGTGAGCGATAATACTGCAATTGTGATCGGGCTTCGGTGCTATCAATGGCCGCCATTTCACCAACCTGCACCATTCGCCTCACAAAATCCATGCGCCGCTCATTCACGGCCAGCACATCACTCACCAGTTGCCATTCGCGCCAGGCTTGCACCCATCGCCAATAGCTGTCGAGGCTTTCGAGCAAAAGGTCGTTGAGGGCGAGGCGTTGCTCGGTTTCCGACAGGTCGCGGTAAATGGCTGCTTTTTTCAGGGCGGCACGGCGCTTGTCCATCAACAGGTTCTGCGCCAGGGGAATCTCCAGTCCTGCAAAACCTGTGCGACCCGTGGTTTCTTCCGGCGATATTCTGCTCCCCTCCAGGTACTCGATGCCACCTACGATATTGACCCCAAACCAAAGTGGAATTTCGAGGTGCGACTTATTATAGAAATAGTAGTTGGTACCATCAAAACGCTTTTGCGCCGTATTATGATTCCATACCGGATCAAAGCCGCCTCTCGCTATGGTTTGCTCGGCCTCCGCTTTCTCTACCTGCAGGGCGGCTTTTCGTGCCAGGGGATGGTATTGCTGCACAATGGCCATTACCTGCGAAGCGCTCAGCGTGTAGCGGGTACTATCCTGCGCGGTTGCCATTAGGCCGAGCCAGCAGGTTATTGTTGTCAACAACATCCTGGCCGGGCCGTGTATTTTTCTTTGATGGGAACGATGACTATTCTTATTGCTGGGCTGTTTCATCTGCTTTACCGCTTTGTTGGGGTGTGTAAAAGTCTGGTGGGAATCCATTGATATTCCGCCAGAGTTCGTACCAGATGGGTACATCTTTCAGGAGGGCCATACCCTGCGCGCCCGTTCCCATCTTCAGTTCGCGCGGCCAGGGCCTGTCGGCCGGATCTTCGGTTACCAGTATCCGGAAAAGCCCGTTATTGCTTACTGAACTTTCCACCGCGCTCACCACGCCGCCAAATGTGCCATAGGAAGCCTGCGGCCATCCACTGAAAACAATCGCGGGGAAACCATCGAACATAAAGCGCACTTTCTGACCGGGATTGACCAGGGGCAGGTCGAGCGGACGAACATAAAGCTCTACCGCATACTGTATTTGGCTGGGCACAATCTCCACGATCATTTCCCCTTCTTTTACTATTTCCCCAATGCCGGCTTTCTTTGCTTTAATTACCTGTCCGCTTTGCGGGGCGGTTATGAAGTAAAGTCCATTCCGTATGGTATAGTTGCTTAGCGTATTTTCCAGCTTGGCCACATCGCCGCGACCGCTGGCAATGCTTGAAAGGGATTGAAACTGGTCGGCCTGCGCTTTCGCAATTTTTTCCGCATACTCCTGCTGGGTACTATTGATCTCGATACGCGTGGCGGTAAGGTCCTGCCGGGCATTCACCAGGGCCGTTTCAGCCGAAATTCGTTTGGCCATCGCATTCTGATAGGCCTGGTTGCGTTGTTCCAGTTGCGTGAGCGAAACCAGGCCGCTATCGTACATGGCCTGTTGTCGGCGCCATTGCCGAACGGCGATATCCCATTCGTTGTTGGCGGCAACAAGTCCCACGCTATCCCTTTCAATACGCAGCGCCTGCTGCTGCATTTTAATTTGTAATTGTTCCATCTTCAGGGTAAGGGCTTCTTCCAGCGCCTTCACCTGGCGTTCGGCCGCATTGGCTTTGTCTTCGTAAAATGACACAGACCTTTCACTGGCCAGCAGTTGATCTTTGGTACGGCTGAGCAGTTGGGGGTCCAGGTATTGATCCTTGATTTCGGCCAGTTGCAATATGGTATCGCCTTTCTGCACAAAATCGCCTTCTTTCACATACCATTTCAGCACGCGGCCGGGAATAATGGTATTCATTTGTTGTGGCCTCTGCTCCTGCCGCAGCGTGGTTACATTGCCGGTGGCACGTATATTCTGCGTCCAGGGAAGAAAGAGGAGCACGATTAATATAATAAACAGCCCCCAGAACCAGTAGCGGATGCGGCTGGGCCGGTTGTAGCGATAAATCAGTTCGATCGATCGCCAGGCAGGTAAGGGTTGTGCCGACTTTTTCATTGCCAATTTATTTATTGACCAGTTACCTGGTCGGTTTTCGAAATATCAATTGCCCGGTCGCAACATTGCAGCAGCGCGGGATCATTACCCGACATCAGCACCGTAGTTTTCGGATATTCTTCCCGAAGTATTCGCACAAGGTTGGAACGATAAGGCTCCTCCAGACCCGAGAGCGGATCTTCGAGCAGCATTAACCTGGGTTGGTTGATAAGTGTTCTTAACAACAAGATCTTTTGTGTCACATTACGGGGCAGGCGATTGCCATCCGGATCCAGTATATCATCAAAGCCCGCCTGCTGGGTGGAGAGGTACTGAGCCAATCCCAGCTCCTGCGAAAGGTAAATCAGCCGGTCCATATTCACGTCTTCGTTGCCCATACAAATATTTTCGAGCAGGCTGCCATGGAAAATATCCTGCTTGCTGAGCAGAAGGCTGGTTTGGGAACGAATGGAAGCAGGTTGGTAATTGCCAATAGGAAGCCCATCCAGTATCAACGCACCTTCAAAGCCGGGATAGGATCCGCTGATCAGTCGCAAAAGGGTGCTCTTCCCGCTGCCGGGCTTGCCGGTAAGGCAAATCTTTTCACCCGACGCCACACTGAAGCTCAGGTCGTGAATAATGGGATGCAACGGATGATAGCCGAAGCGCAGGTTGCGGGTTTCGATGGACACGCCGTCTTCTTTGGCCGGTAATATGCTGCTCCCTTCTCCCTCCAACGGCTTGTCGGTGAGTTTGGAAATCTTGTCGAGCGAGGTGATCACATCATACACGCTTTCGAGATTGCCAATCAGTTTTTCCACCGAAGTAATTACCATCAGGATGATGATTTCGGCGGCGATAAACTGGCCGATATTCAATTGCTGATCGAGCAGCAGCATCACACCCACAATGAGCATGGCGGCGGTAATCAGCACTTTGAAAACAACCAGGATCCCGAACTGAAACATCAGTACTTTGAAATGCGTATTACGGGCCTGCAGGTAACGTGCCGAGCGCTCATCGGCTTTCTGCAAAGCGATGCCGGGAGCCTTATAAAACTTGAAAGACTGTATGAGCCTTGCCACTTCCTGTAGCCAGGCGGCCACGGAATACTTGCTGGCGCTTTCTTCAAGGCTCGACTGCAAGCCCTTACTGCCCGTGTAGTAGAGAATCAACCAGAGAATGGTGACCAATACCAGGCCAAAAAGGATAAAGGCAGGGTGATAAAATGACAACAGGAGCAAACCAAACAGTATTTGAATGCTCGCCAGCGGAATATCCAACAATAATTTTGAAAGCCCTTTTTGCAGAATGGGGATCTCAAAATAGCGGTTTACCAGTTCGGGCAGATAATAGCCATCCACCTGCTTCAAATCCAGCCGGGGCAGCTTGCTGGATATATGGTAAGTGTGGCGGATAAAAACTTTTTGTTCAATTTTTTCAATCTGCTGCATCTGGCCTACCTGCAGCATGCCCGTGGCCAGTACCCCCAACACCACCAGGCTGATGAGCAATGCGAGCGAAGCATTCATGGCGCCACCCAACACAAAGCCTACAATGGCCTGCACGCCCAGTGGCAGAGATAATTGAATAAGGCCGCTTAAAACGGCGTAGAAATAAATGGCCGTGATTTCCTTTTTCTCCAGTTGCACAAGATTAAATATGCGCGTAACCGGATTGACGGTCTTGGACATACAGTCAATTTAATAAATGAATCGAAATTTCCCCGCAGGGTCGTAATAATGGTTTCCGTCGCGGCAGACGTGAGAGAGCATGGCCGCCTATGCCACAAAATTAGGTGGTTGCCCCGGTAATGCAAGGAAAGGAGGGCTGGAAAGTACAACAGTGCCATGCACAAAGGGCGCCGAAACGGGTGCAGGCATGAAATCAAGTGTAGGGCCCGGCGCAAATTCTTTCTTCAGTTTTTTTTCGTCGAGGCTGGTATTCTTTTCTTCATCTACGATGAAAAGCACGGTCTTCCCATCCTGCAGCACCGTTTGTGCTGCCGGCACTACCAGCACCAGGCTGAACAGTAAGAGGAGAAACCGGGCAATTCCTTTCATAAGTGAACTTATTGCCCCCCATTACAACTGTAGAAGGCAATTAGTTCGCAAAAGAAAAACAAAAAATTATAATTCGGAAGATTCTTCGGGCAGATGTTCGTACTCATTGCGCCAGGCATACCATCCAAAGATGGATAAGCCGATGGCTATGGGCATGAAAATCAGAATAATGATGACCCAGATTACAGGATTGTTAATTTCTTTTTTTCCATGGGGATCAATAAAGCTGATGGCGCTATACACGAGGAAGAATACCAGCACCGGTCCGGCAATCATCCACAGCAATCCTAATGCTTTTTTTATGTTGTTCATATGCTATTCTAATCGTTTACGTTTGGATCAATTTTGTTGCGCAAATACACGAGCCCGATCAGGAGGCAGATGGCGGCCACGCCAATGGGATACCAAAGCCCAACCAGGGGATCGGAAGGGAAACTGCTACTGAGCAGAAGCCCTATAAAGGGTACCAGCCCGCCAAATACCCCATTGCCTATATGATAAGGCAGGCTCATGGACGTGTAACGGATCCGCGTGGGAAACATCTCTACCAGGAAGGCCGCAATCGGCCCATACACCATGGTCACAAAAATGATCATCACCCAAACCAGCCCCACAAATTTCCAGTATGTTGTATTCGACAAGGCAAGATTACTGTAAACCGGTTCTGGTCCGCTCTTTCGTTCCCATTGAATTGTGGTGCTGTCCCCGAGAGCACTAAGTGGAGGATACATCGTCCATGACAATGCGAGGGTATCGCGCCGATTGCCGCTAAATTCATTGCCGCCATAGTGGAATTTTATTTTCTCTTCCACCACACGAATGGCCGGATGCGTAAGCAGGATCGTGTCGGAACTGATAATTTCCTGCTGCAGGTTGCCAGTATCCTTTACCCATTCTTTTATATTACTGTCCTTCAAAAATTGTGAGAAGATGGGGCGGTAGAGCAGAATGCCCAGTAGCATCCCCAGCATCATAATGTATTTTCTCCCCCATTTATCGCTAAGCCAGCCAAAGAGCAGGAAGAATGGAGTGCCCAATGCGATGGCCCAAAGCATGATGCTGCGGCTCTGTTCAAAATCGAGCCGGCAACTGTTTTCCAAAAAACTTTGCGCATAAAACTGACCCGTGTACCAGATTACACCCTGACCCATCACCGCGCCAAACAGCGCCAGCAATACCATTTTGAAATTGCCTTTTTTTCTAAAACTTTCTTTCAACGGATTGCTCGAGGTTTTGCCCTCCGATTTCAGTTTTGCAAACAAGGGCGACTCCGACATTTTCAGACGTATATAAATGGATACGATCACCAGCAGTACCGAAATCCAGAACGGATAGCGCCAGCCACCCCACTCGGCATTAAACTGTTCATCGCTCATGTTGAGCTTAACCAGCATAATCACGCCCAGCGCCACAAACAATCCCAGGGTTGCCGTGGTTTGTATCCAGCTTGTATAAAAGCCGCGTTTGTTGGCCGGCGCGTGTTCGGCTACATAGGTGGCGGCGCCACCATATTCACCTCCGAGCGCCAAACCCTGTATTAGTCTTAACAACAACACCAGCAATGGAGCTGCCATACCAATGCTTGCATAGCCGGGCACCAGTCCAATGAGAAAGGTAGAACCACCCATCAGTACAAGTGTTAGTAAGAAGGTGTATTTTCTGCCGATTAAATCGCCCAATCGGCCAAAGACCAGGGCGCCAAATGGACGCACAATAAAACCGGCGGCAAAAATGGCGAGCGTGCTAAGGAGGGCGGCCGTTTGATTGCCTTCGGGAAAGAATTGGGTACTGATCGTTTTGGCCAACATACCAAAAATGTAGAAGTCGTACCACTCGATCATGGTACCCACAGACGATGCTGCAATAACGGATCGAATACCGCTGGCAGGAAGCGTTGGTTTCATAATTGGAAGATAATGATTCAGGCAGTACGCGCATATTTTTTTATTTTCGGCCATCGCAATTCATGAAACAAATTCTGGCTATGTCATATCCCTATCAAATCCGTTCTATTGATCAATACGAAATGGCTTATCGTGTAAGTGTTCTTGAACCGGAAGAATACTGGGCTTCGGTGGCCAATCATTTTCAATGGCGGAAAAAATGGGATAAGGTACTCGACTGGAATTTTCGGGAGCCGAAGGTGGAATGGTTTAAGGGTGCCAAACTCAACATTACCGAAAACTGTATAGACCGGCACCTGGAAACGATGGGGGAGAAGCCCGCTATTATTTGGGAACCCAATCATCCTGACGAGCGTGTGCGCGTAGTAACCTATAATCGTTTGCATAAGCGTGTTTGCCAGGTAGCGCAGATGCTGAAGAATAATGGCGTGAAGAAGGGCGACCGCGTTTGTATTTATATGGGCATGGTGCCCGAACTGGTTTATGCCGTGCTGGGTTGTGCGCGCATTGGCGCCATACACAGTGTAATCTTTGGCGGCTTTAGCGCGCAAAGTATTGCCGACCGGTTGGAAGATGCGAATGCGGAATTCATCATCACCTGCGATGGTGCATTCCGGGGCGGTAAAGATATTCCCCTTAAATCGATCATCGATGATGCTTTAATCGGCAACAAAAAAGTGAAGCGCGTGATTGTGTACACCCGTACGCGCACACCGGTTTCCATGATCAAAGGCCGCGATGTGTGGTGGGAAGATGAAATGGAGCATGCCGAAGCGCAGGTGGAAAAAGACGGAGTAGTGCATTTTCCCGCCGAGGAGATGGATGCGGAAGATCCACTGTTTATTTTATATACATCCGGCAGTACGGGCAAACCCAAAGGTGTGGTGCATAGTTGCGCGGGTTATATGATCTGGACGGCCTACACTTTTGTGAATGTATTTCAATACCAGCCAGGCGATGTTCATTTTTGCACGGCAGATATCGGATGGATCACCGGCCACAGTTATATAGTATACGGCCCGCTCGCTGCGGGTGGCACTTCCCTCATGTTTGAAGGCATACCTACCTGGCCCGATGCCGGCCGCTTCTGGGATATTGTAGACAAGCACAAAGTGAATATTCTCTATACCGCACCCACGGCCATTCGCAGCCTGATGGGTTTTGGGCTGGATCCGTTGAAGGGCAAAGACCTTTCATCGTTGAAAATTCTGGGCACCGTAGGCGAACCGATTAATGAAGAAGCCTGGCACTGGTATGATGAAAATATCGGCAAAAAGAAATGTCCTATTGTAGATACCTGGTGGCAAACCGAAACCGGCGGCGTGCTGATCTCGAACCTCGCAGGTATCACACCGGCCCGTCCATCCTGGGCAACGCTGCCTTTACCCGGTGTGCAACCCATACTGGTAGATGAGAACGGAAAAGAAGTAACGGAAAAAGATGAACAGGGAATGCTGAAAGGCAATCTTTGCATCAAAGCACCCTGGCCGGCTACCATACGTACCACTTATGGCGATCATGAACGCTGCCGGCAGAATTATTTCGCTACCTACGAAGACCTTTACTTTACCGGCGACGGGGCGCTCAAAGATGCGGATGGCAATTACCGCATCACGGGCAGGGTGGATGATGTGTTGAACGTGAGTGGCCACCGCATTGGTACGGCCGAAGTAGAGAATGCCATCAATATGCACGCCGGGGTGGTGGAAAGCGCGGTGGTGGGTTATCCGCATGATATAAAAGGGCAGGGCATTTATGCGTATGTCATACACAGCAACCTGCATGGCGATGAGGAATTGAGCCGGAAAGATATTCTGCAAACGGTAAGCCGCATCATCGGCCCCATAGCAAAGCCCGACAAGATTCAATTTGTGAGTGGCCTGCCCAAAACCCGAAGTGGAAAAATTATGCGCCGGATCCTCCGCAAAATAGCCGAAGGCGACCTGGCCAATTTGGGAGATACGTCTACTTTGTTAGATCCGGGAGTGGTGGAGGAGATAAAGAGTGGCAGAGTTTAGAGTTATAAGTTATAAGTTTCAAGTTATAAGTTCTACTACTTATAACTTAAAACTTATAACTTAAAACCTATAACTTAAAACCTATAACTTAAAACCTATAACTTAAAACCTTCACTTCCTAATCACCACCTTCGTCCCTACCGGCGTATAATTATAGATTTCCTGAACGTGCTGATTCTTCATGGAGATGCAGCCCAGGGTCCAGTTTTTGAAGCGATCTACTACCATATCATCGTTGGGCCAGGTGCCATGGATGCCGATGGCACCCCCAATTTTGGCGTTGGAAGGAATTTCTCCCTTTGCCTTGCGCTTCTTGAATTTTTCCCAGCTTTCTTCATTGGGGTAATCTATACCGAGGAATCTTGACCATTTATCGTGGATCTTTTTGAATTGGATCCGGAAACTCCCTTCAGGCGTATTCTTATCGCCCTCCATTCGCTTATCTGCCAAACTGTTGTTGCCAAAAACAACAGGGAAAGTGGCATACCATCCCTTCTCGTCATATACACTTAATTCGTAATCAGACTTGTCGATAATGATAGAGATGGCACCTTCGGGTCCACCCGACGCGCGGAAAGCATGCGTGGCGGCCTCCGCCTTTATGGGATTCGAACGCCGTTCGGTCGCCAGACCAAGGCTCAGCAATAGGGAACTGAAAATAAGTGCGTTTTTCATGAATGTTCAAACCGTCATTCCCTAAACGGAAGGGATACCGGATTATTTTTTTCGATTCGGGGTTTAACGAATGCTTTGCAACCCCCATGCGCAAAAACTATGCAAAACTCATCATATCCACGCACAAAAAAACCTGCATTCGGCGCGAATGCAGGTTTTGTGGAAATTTTTTTGAGATTCACTCGGGTTATTACCAGTTGCTAAAGCGTAAGCCTACGGTATAGGGAGTTTGGTCCAATCCCCTTTCAAACATACTCCGCGTGGCGATGCTGCCATAGAGTTTTACCACGCCCAGCGATACTTCGCCCACATAGGATATCTTCCATTTGCGCAGGTCAAAATCGCTCTTGACCTTATCCTTATCGCCATCCATTTTAATTTTCTGGCGGGCGCTGTAGAGGAATCCCGCGCTAATACCGGCGCTAAAGCCATAGTTGTGCCGGCGGTCGGGCGTAAAATTGAAATTGAGCATCACAGGCATGGTGAGGTAATCGGCGGCCAGCTTGTTCTTGCTAAGTCCGGAATACCCCTGGCTAATTTGTGTCGGATTCTTGTCGAAGCGCAGCCGGCGATCATCGAAATGATAGTTGTTGAGCTCCAGCCCCAAACCATATTTCAGGTTCACTACATGCTTGATCATGTTGACGCGCTGCATAAAGACCCAGATATTGACGCTTCGCGACTTGCCGCCACGGAGTTGGAACCAGTCTTCGGTTGCACCGGGAGCTATGGCATTCACAGCGGCGGAACCATAAGCGCTGTTATCGGTATAGTTCGCAAAGCCGATATCCAGTATCCACCAGTTGGTGCTGATATTGGAAGGCTTATCGCGATGGCGCTTGGTAATGCGGAACGTCCGGCTGCCCCGGCTGGTGGTGTCGCTGCCACCATCATGTTCGCGAACGATCACCATGCCGCCGATACGAATGGTATCGGGCTTTGTTTTGCCGGTCGTATCTGTTTGGGCAAAACCTGTCATAAGTGTGCATAAAGCTATGCACAGGGTAAACATCCTTTTCATACTTCTCAATTAATAAGATTAATAAGCTTTACAACTGAATGGCCAGGCCTCCTATCAGCAACCTGTCGTCGGCATCGGTAGCCTTCAGGTTGGTGGCTTTTTCAAAAGTCCGCGTAACTTTCCGGAAAAATCCGCGGAGCTTATTGCGGCCACCCTGTTCATCTGTAGCGGCGATTGTGTTTGCCGCATACACAGGTTCTAACGGTTGAAGATGCTCCGGGGTTACAAGTGGCATCCGGTTTATTTGTTTTGAATTTGTTAAGGGTGTATTCTCGGCTTTCTCCAGTTTCACTGCATAAGCATCCTGCACACCGGTACTCTGCGCATTCTCCAGCGCGGCATTCAGATTGGGATTGGTTTTGCTGCCATCCGGGAGCTCATTGGTTTTATTGCTTACGGCTGCAATGGCGGTTGTTTGCCGACTGATTGTATTTCGCTCAGCCTGGCGGGTTTCATTCGGGCCGGAACTTTTTGTGGCCTGCCATTCATCCGCCTGTTCATTCTTCAATACCGGATTAGCGGCAGTATTGGCCGGAGCGGGTTGATCCTGCTTAATTTGCTCGCTGGCGACCGGCTTCTTTACCGGGTTGTTGCTGACAGCAACAGGATTTTCCGCGATGGGATCAGTAGTATTGTTGTTTCGATCCTGAACACTCCATACATAAGCAGCGGTACTGATGGCCAGCAGCAGGGAAGCCGCCACGGCTATCCGGCGCCATTGGATTACTATAGCGCGGCGGGGCAGTTCTGTTCTATAAAGATTCTCCTTATCGGGATATACCAGTTCTGCCTCAGGCTGCAGGCGGGTGAGCAGCAGCCATTCCATTTCTTTTTGTCCGGCGGGTTCATTCGCCAGCCATTGATCCAGTTCGTTTTCTTTTTCCGCATCCAGTTCCCCATCTACGCGCAGCAACATCCACTCCCGGTACTGATCGGGAACGGCATCCTCTGCGGCTTCCGTTTTCATCAGGGAATCCAGGGGCCCAAAGCGCTGCTGGCTATCGGGTACCAGCCGGGTTTGCAGCAGCATGTCCAGCTCTTCGCCCAGGTCGGGATGAGCCAGGGCAAAGGCTTCCACCGCTGCTCTTGTTTCGGCATCCAGCTCATTATCCAGGTAAAGGATAAACCAGGATTCGTAATTATTGCGGGTGATCATGTTTAAAGTTTTAATATCCCGTTTTTGCCAGGCCGGGAAAGCCCATCAGATTACATGCTCCACTTTTACCAGGTATTCCTTCAGCACCAGTCGCGCCCGGTGCAGGTACACTTTTACCTGGCTTTCATTCAATCCGGTTATTTTACCAATTTCCGCATAGCTGTATCCTTCATAGTCTTTTAGCAATACCAGCGATCGTTGTGTTTCGCTAAGGCGATCCAGCGCACGCTCCAGAATTTTTTTCAGGTTGTTCACCGGCAAATGCTGCACCTTACTGTCTTCCTGAAATTCTTCTTTCAACGTAATCCGCTTCACTTTGCGCAGGTGATCAATCATCTGGTGATAAGCCACCGTAAATAAGTAGGACTTGGCCCTGGCCGGATCCACTTCCGCACGGTTGCGCCAGAGTTTCTCAAAAGCCGTCTGCACCACATCCCGGGCATCCTCCTCATGGCGGAGATTCTTCAGGATGAAGCGATACACATTGTCGGCCCAGGTGGCGACACACTCATTGTAATCTTTCTCGGTCATAAAAGTTGGCGAACGGGCAACACAAATCTAAGACCCGATTTTGGTTTAGAAGTGATACGATGGAGTTTATAAAAAGTTACAGTCTGCTCGAAAAAAGCTTTAAAACTGGGAATAAAACTGGTTGGGAAGCTCTTCCCAGATCAGTTTTCCATTGTTCCGGGCATCGCAGCAATCCTGCATGGTCTCGGGGCAGGGGCCTTCGTGAATGGCTGAACTGTTTGAGGATGAACTCAATACATACATGCTGGTCAGGAGTATGAAGACCAGGAGCAGTGCATGTATGAGGTTTCGGCGTTTCAAGTAAAAAGGTTTCAGTTCATTTGACGCCGCCCGGCGACAAAATGTTACAGCTAAAGTAGAAAATCGGTAGGGCTGGAGAAACCAATTCTGACAGAAAGCCGGAATTTGTCTATGAAATGCGGAAAAAGGGCGGTGAAATTCTACGTAGCTCTTCCGTTTTCTGGCATTTGCCGCTTCCCAAACGACCCTATCTTTGCGCAAATTCTGAATAGCATGAATGACAAATTCGCGGCACGCATAGGCACCGAAATAGAAGAAATTAAGTCGGCAGGACTATTTAAAACCGAAAGAATCATTACCAGTCCACAGGGTGCGGAGATTATTGTGAATGGCAAGACCGTTTTGAATTTTTGCGCGAACAATTACCTGGGTCTCTCCAGCCATCCTAAAGTAATTGAAGCGGCGCATAAGGCTATCGATTCCCATGGCTTTGGCATGAGCAGTGTGCGCTTTATCTGCGGCACGCAGGATATACATAAAGAACTGGAGCGTAAACTCTCCGAATTTCTCGGCACGGAAGATACCATTCTCTATGCCGCGGCATTCGATGCCAACGGTGGTGTTTTTGAGCCCCTCTTCAATGAGCAGGATGCCATCATCTCCGATGCGCTCAATCATGCTTCCATTATCGATGGGGTGCGACTCTGCAAGGCACAACGCTTCCGCTATGAGCACAATAATATGGCCGACCTTGAAGCCAGGTTGCAGGAAGCGGCCGGCGCGCGCAGCCGTATCATCGTTACGGATGGATCCTTCAGTATGGACGGCACTATCGCCCAGTTAGATAAAATTGTGGAACTCGCGGAAAAGTATGATGCGGTGATCATGGTAGATGAATGCCATTCCTCCGGTTTTCTCGGCAAAACAGGCCGTGGCACGCATGAGTACCGTGGTGTGATGGGCAAGATCGATATCATTACCGGCACGCTCGGTAAGGCCCTTGGCGGTGCCAGCGGCGGATTCACCAGCGGCAGAAAGGAAGTAATTGAAATGCTGCGGCAGAAATCGCGTCCCTATCTCTTCAGCAATACCCTGGCGCCTTCTATTGTAGGAGCTTCCATTGCTGTTCTCGACATGCTCACCGAAACAACCGATCTTCGTGATAAGCTGGAAGAAAATACCCGTTATTTCAGGGAAGAGATGACCAGGGCCGGCTTCGACATCAAGCCCGGCGAGCATCCCATAGTGCCCATCATGTTGTACGATGCCGTGCTGGCCCAGCAATTTGCCGCCCGCCTGCTCGAAGAAGGCATTTATGTTATCGGATTTTTCTTCCCCGTTGTACCCAAAGGGCAGGCAAGGATAAGAGTGCAATTAAGCGCCGCACATGAAAAGCAGCACCTGGATAAAGCCATTGGGGCGTTTACGAAGATTGGAAGGGAGTTGAACGTAGTACGTAGTACGTAGTACGTAATAAGTTTAAAGTTTAAGGTTTAGGGTTTAAGGATGAATGCGATTCTCCGCTAGTAAATCCATTAAACCTTAAACCCTAAACCCTAAACAAAAAAACGTAAAACGTATAACTTAAAACTTAAGGCTTCCCGCCAACTGCCTCAGCGGCTCTATTCGGGTATTTTCCCCTTCCAGCGTAACCAGCAGTCGCTCTTTAGCTACCCATACAAAACTGGCGCGGCTGCCATCTTTTTCGAATTGCTCCACGGCTTTGGTGCCGTTGAAGTCGATCGTGCGGGTGATTTCATCTTCGGTTTCCTGTTGCAGGTTCATCATGCCAAGGAACTGCATGCTGTAGATGCCGGCTCCGGCTTCGCCGGCGCAGTCGAATATTTTGAGTGTTACCGAGGTGGTATCATTGATTTCATAATCAGCTTCCGCAACGCTGGTACCCATGGCTGAAGCTACGTTCATGTTGCTGCGGTTAGCGCCGGCAAAGGTTTCCGGCAGCAGGGCTTTCATTTCATCGAGTGTATAGGGCGTTAATTTTTGCAGTTCTTCCACTTTTTTGGTGAAATCCTGCGAAAATTTTTCCGCCTTGCTCACGTCCAGGGTGGTCTTGGTACCGGTTTCCTTGTCTTCAATTACTACCTTGTCTTTGTTGTTGTTACAGGCCGCCATCAGCATAACGCCGGCCAAAAGGGCATAAAATTTCATGGTTGGGTTTGTTTTGGTTTCAAAAGTAAGCGAATTCTCCAATTTCGGTAGGGCGGTTTATCGGCCCCCGGGTCTTGACATTACAATATTCATTGCTTATTTTCGTTTCTCCATTCTATGATTTGACCTCTACCCCAATCCTGCGAATTACCGCGGTTTTTTATTCCTGACCTTCTAAATTGAAAGAATGAAAAGATTTCTGCTCGGCCTGGCCGTAGTATCGGTCCTGCTGGCTGGTTTGTCGTCCTGCGCTGCTACCAAGCGGGATTGCAATGGGGTAAAGCATTACAAGCAAAAGGGAGGCTTTTATCTTTGAAGCTGACAGGCGCTCCACACACCAGGGCCGGCTTTGCCCGGCATTTTGTTGTGGGTCTGCTATTTCTATCCCCCCTGTTTACTTTCTCACAAAATTCCTCCTTTCCATCGGCCTGGCTGGGTCGTTGGACAGGCCATTTGCATTGGTACAAGTCGGGCAATACCAGCCCCCAAACCGTACCCATGCAATTAATCATTGAACCCACCGACAGCCTGGCCTGGAACTGGCAGCTTGTGTATGGAGCCAGGCAGGAAGACGCCCGCCCTTATCTTTTGCGGCCACATGACAGCACGGGCCTGCATTGGGTAATTGATGAACGCAATGGCATAATCCTCGATCAATATTATACAGGCAATCGCCTCACCGGGGCATTTACCGTGATGCAAAGCACGCTGGTGAACAGTTATGAATTAAGGGGCGATAGCCTCCTTGTAGAGTTTTACAGTTTTTCCAAAGACCCTGTTCGGGAATCGGGCTCCAGAGCGGATTCCAGCGAAGTGAAGGTAATGAGTTACCGCATTACCGGATATCAGCGCGCTATTCTGCGAAGAAAACCATAAGGGTTGGCTAAATTTGCCAAAATTTTGAACCCATGCGTTGGATCAGTGCCGCCCTTTTGATGACCCTGCTGTTGAGTATCGGTTGTAGCCCCAATAATGTAAAGAAAGACGATAGCCTCAAGGTTTTCTTTGAGGAGGCAAAGGCCGAAGGCAGTTTCGCCCTGCTCGATAATGGTACTGGTGAGTTTACCATCTATAACCTGCCCTGGTATCGCGACAGCCTTTTTTTGCCGGCTTCCACTTTCAAAATTGTGAATTCGCTGATTGGTCTGCAAACCGGAGTAATCAGTAGCGATAGCATGGTAATTCCCTGGGATGGGGTTAGGCGTTTTGTGGATGATTGGAACCGTGACCTTACGATGTATGAAGCCTTCCGTGTTTCGGCCCTGCCTTATTACCAGGAAGTGGCCCGCCGCATCGGGAAAGACAGCATGGAAGTATGGCTCAATCGCCTGCAATACGGGGCCCGTACGGAGAAAGATACCATCCGCATCAGTTCAGCCATCGATTCATTTTGGCTCGATAATAGCATTCAGGTTACACCCGATCAGCAATTGGGGCTGGTGAAGCGGCTCTATTTCGACCAGCTTCCCTTCTTCAAAGTGCACCAGGAAACCGTGAAGCGGGCCATGAAGATGGAAGATACACCGGCCTATCGCCTCGCCTATAAAACGGGTTGGAGCGGATGGGACCAACGCACCCAACGCCATCTTGGCTGGGTGGTAGGATGGATTGAAGAGAATAAACACCCCTATTTTTTCGTTCTGAGTCTGCAATCCAACGACCCGGAATTTGATATGTATAAAACAAGGATGATAATCCTGAAAAATATTCTGAAGAAACTGGGATTTATGGAGGGGAAAATGTGAGGGGTGGGGAGTTGTAAGTAGTAAGTAGGAAGTAGGGAATCGTGAGGCGTGAGGCGTGAATCGTGAGGCGTGAGACGTGAATCGTGAGGGGTGAGTAGTGAGGCGTGAGGCGTGAGACTTGAATCGTGAGTGTGAAATAACCTTAAACTTTAAACCCTAAACTTTAAACCAAAAAACCTTAAACAGTTCAACGAATCAACAAATCAACAAATCAACAAATCCACAAATTCTCTCCTTGTCGCTCCACTTCCAATATCATTCTTTCATCTGGCTCTTTGCCTTATTGGGCATTGCTTGTTTGCTGTATTTTCTCTACCTGCGATGGAAGGCGGGTCGTATACGCTCCATGGGTGATTCGCGCCTGGTTTCGGTGTTGATGGGAACATATTCTCCCGGGCGGGCGCATGGCAAATTCGCCATTCTCTCCCTGGCTATGGTTGCCGGTATTGTAACCGTGATGCACTTACGCAAGCCCGGTGACTCGGGCGGCATTAGCCGCAAAGGCATTGATGTTGTACTGGCGCTCGATGTAAGCCGCAGTATGCTGGCTACCGACCTGGCCCCCAGCCGGCTCGACCGCGCCCGCCAGTTTATGCAAAAACTCATAGATGCGCTTCCCAACGACCGGATTGCGCTGGTATTATTCGCCGGGCAGGCCTATTTACAGATGCCGTTAACGACAGATCATGGCGCGGCATCTCTGTATGTTTCCACCGCCAGTACTGAATCAGTACCCAGCCAGGGAACCCTGGTCAGTGAAGCTTTGCGCCGCAGCGCCAATGCCTTCAATGCAGCGGAACGCCGGTTTAAAGCAGTGGTGCTCATTACGGACGGGGAAGATCATGACGAGGCGGCCGCGTCTACGGCCCGCGAAATGTCGGAGGAAGGAATGATGATCAGCACCGTGGGCGTGGGCTCAGCTTCAGGTTCACGCATTCCCGATCCTGCAACCGGAGGGTTCAGGAAAGATCAATATGGTAATGAAGTGGTTTCCACGCTCAATGAAGGCTTGCTGAAGGAAATAGCTTCCGCTACCAACGGCGTTTATATTAACCTGCGCGATAGCGATGCCGCAGTGAAAGCGATAACCGAACAACTGGCACAAATAGAGAAAAAGGCTTTTAGCGATAAATCGCTGGTCAATTACCGCAGCTTCTACTGGCTATTCGCCGGTCTTATGCTGCTGCTTTTGCTACTGGAACTATTTATACCCGAAACCAAAAAAGTGAAAGCATGAAGCCCGCTACCATTATAGGTTTGCTGCTGGGCTGCCTGGCCACTTTCGCTGGGTCAGCACAGGATTCGCAGGTGAAAATGCAGGAGGGAAATGCGCGTTATCGCCAACAACAATATGCTGAAGCGGAAGCACTATACGCGGAGGCCCTCGCCCTACGCCCCAGCCGGCTCGATGCGCGGTACAACCGGGCCAATGCACTGGTGCGACTAAACCGTGCCGATGAAGCCCTGAAGGAATTTGACGATGTAGCCTTCAAGGCTACAGAGGCCGACCTTAAATCAAAAGCCTATTACAATAAGGGGGTGATACTTTCTGGTCAGCAAAAGCTCGAAGAAAGCATAGAAGCCTATAAGATGGCGCTCCGACATAATCCCGCCGACCAGCAGGCTCGCGAAAACCTGCAAAAAGCACTTACGGAACTCAAAAAGAAAAAACCCCAGCAACCCCAGCCCCAGCAGCCGAAAAAGCAGCCCAAGAAGCAGCCCCAGCCCCGGATGAACGAAAACGAAGCCCGACAAAGGCTCAAACTCCTCGAGCAAAAAGAAAAGAACGTGAAAGACCGGATGCAGAAGCAGAAGTCGAAAGCGGGTGGGATGGAGAAGGACTGGTGAATTTAAGTTTTAAGTAATGAGTTTTAAGTTATAAGTTATTGTCTTGAAGGGGGAATATCCTGATTCCAACCACTACTTAAAACTTAAAACTTATAACTTAAAACTTATAGCTTACAACTCACACCAAAACGTTCCTACCTTTGCCTCATGATGCATCTCTATACCGAATCACTCACACAATACCTCCGCCTGAAGACCAGGGAAGTGAAGATTGGCAATCTGCTGCTGGGCAATTATCATCCCATCCGTGTGCAAACGATGACCACCACGGATACCATGGATACCGCGGCCACGGTGGCTCAATCCATCCGTTGTATTGAGGCGGGTGCAGAGCTGGTGAGGATCACGGCTCCTTCTAAAAAAGAAGCGGAGAACCTTAAGCTGATCCGCGATGAGCTTCATCGCCAGGGTTATCATACACCCCTGGTAGCGGACATTCACTTTACCCCCAATGCCGCGGAAATTGCTGCACGTATCGTGGAGAAAGTGCGGGTGAACCCCGGTAACTATGTAGATAAGAAAAAGTTTGAGCTGATAGACTATTCCGATGCGGACTATGCCGCGGAGATCGAGCGAATAAGGGAACGGTTTACGCCATTGGTTCGCATTTGTAAGGAGTACGGAACCGCTATGCGAATCGGCACCAATCATGGGTCCCTCAGCGACCGCATCATGAGTCGCTACGGCGATACGCCGATAGGTATGGTGGAAAGCGCGATGGAGTTTTTGCGTATTGCCCGCGATGAAGCTTATCACAATATTGTGCTGAGCATGAAGAGCAGCAATCCCCAGGTAATGGTGCAGGCTTATCGCCTGCTCATCCGCAGTATGGAAGAGGAGTTTGGTGAATGTTATCCCCTGCACCTGGGCGTAACCGAGGCCGGTGATGGTGAAGACGGTCGTATCAAAAGCGCAGTCGGCATCGGCAGTTTGCTGGAAGATGGCATCGGCGACACCATTCGCGTATCGCTTACCGAAGATCCGGAATTTGAAATTCCCGTTTGTCGCGATCTGGTAAAAAGATATACCCGGCAAACCGTACAGGAGGCCAAACCCGAAGCAACAGGGTTCAAACCGGCTTATGATCCTTTTGCCTACCAACGCAGGGATAGTTTTCCGGTTGATATTGTTGGCGGCAAGCAGGTGCCGGTTGTTATAGCTGATTTGAGCAAGATTGAAAAAATTGAACCGGCGCATCTGCAGAGTGTGGGTTATACCTATGATGCGGCTACCGATAAGTGGAAGATTACCGATGCGGCGGCCGACTTCATCTTTACCGGCCACCAGCCAATAGACTTCGCATTACCAGGTACGCTTAAGGTAATTCTTTATCCCGCGGCCTGGGAGGCAGCGCTGGAAAACGGACTCCCGGATCCGGAAAAATTTGTGCCTATTTTTGAGGATAGCGGATTTGTGCAGGCGGAGAAAATACATCCAGACCTGAACTTTGTGATGGTGGATGCAGCCAATGCCGCTGACGACAACCCCTGGCTTTCGAAGATCGCCAATCGCCCCGATGTGGTGCTTTGCCTGAGCAGTACTAACCAGAATGCGATGCAAACCGTAAGGCAGGCTTTTTCGCAATGGATACAAAAAGGGATACGCAACCCAGTGATCCTGATTACTGACAGTGCCTGGCAAACACCCGATGAACACCTGATCCATTTCGCTACCGAAACAGGCGCGTTGTTGCTCGACGGGCTGGGTGATGGCATTTGCCTGGGCTACTCCGGCAAAGCGGTGATGGTTGACCATCGGGTGCAGGGCAGGACATATCTCCCGGTAAAAGATATCTATCAGTTCACCAATAATACGGCCTTCTCTATTTTACAGGCAACGCGCACAAGGATTTCGAAAACCGAATATATCAGTTGCCCCAGCTGTGGCCGCACGTTGTTTGACCTGCAGGAAACCACCGCGCGCATACGAGCGGTTACCCATCACCTGAAGGGAGTGAAAATCGCAATCATGGGCTGCATAGTTAACGGCCCCGGCGAAATGGCCGATGCCGATTTTGGTTATGTGGGCAGCGGTCCCGGAAAAATCACCCTCTACAAAGGAAAAGAAGTAGTGAAGAGAAATGTGCAAAGCGAAGTGGCCGTGGAGGAGTTGATTGAATTGCTGAAGGAGAGCGGAGTGTGGGCGGAGAGAGGTGAGGCGTGAGGGAAGTAGTAAGTAGTAAGTAGTAAGTAGTAAGTGGTAAGTTGGGATAGCATAATGAGTGTTCGAAAGAAATATCACCATCTACCAGCTGCCCGCCTCAGCGGGGCGGGTTATCAGTAGCACCGCAGCAGCAACACCGTACCTTCATTCTCTCGTCGCGAACTTGGTGGATTCTTTGCGTCCGTTGCGGTAAAAACCTTCTAGATTGTAAGCATCTTGCCAACCACATCTCGGTGGTTTCCACAAGATTGTTGTATAGATGATTGCAGATAAAGTATTCCTGCTAAAACGGGAAACTTCAGTTCGAATTCTTTATTTTCACCCCAACTTAATACTTAAAACTTAGAACCTAATACTCCCCTCCCATGCGTAAATGCCTTCCTTTTCTTTTACTTCTCAGCTTATGGGCCATGGCTTGCATTGAAGCGGGTACCAGTACCAGCATTAATTCCGATGGCTCCGGTGAAACGGTTTCCGAAGTGAATTTTTCAGAGGTGATGGGTATGCTACTGGCGCAGAAGAAGAATCCGGAAGAGAAGGATATGGAATTGGATACCACCGTGTATATGAAGGATGCCTTTGGAGAATCTGAGTTCACAGCATCGGAAAAACAATTGATACAGGAGGCCAAGCTACGTTTTCATTTCAGCACCAAACAAAGCATTTTTCGAATCGCCATCCATACCCCTTTCAAAAAGCTGGAAGACTACCAGGCTCTGATGGAACTCATGGCATCTGAAAAATTCGATAGAGTATTCGATAAATCCATAAAGGGTATCGGCGACGATATTACCGGGGAGTCGGAAGGGGAAGATGGCCCAAACAGCAATCTATTTGGATTCATATTCCCCGATTTCCTACATTATGATTACCAGAAGGGCACTTTGAAAGCTACTGTTGACAGCGTAAAGTTTTCCGCATTCCAGGCAAAATGGAAATCAGAGGAGGAAGGGGAAGAGGGCGCCGGCATGGAGCAGATGATGGAAGCCATCAGCTTTAGCAATCACATCAAACTGCCCGTAGAAGCCAGCAAAGCTGAAGGTCAAAACCTGAAGATGGGTGATTCAAAGAACGAGTGGATCCAGAAAGGAGATCTGCTTGAACTTCTGCAACAGCCCGGCAAATATGCCTATCACATCGAATATTAATAGCGGGAGCCGCTGGCCTCTGGTTTTGTATATCCTGCTGTTGCTGGCGGATATCGGGTGCCTTATTTCTGGTTCGCATCATGCACGTTTTGTTACAAAGAGTTTGCTGATGCCGGCATTATTGCTCTTTTTTTTGGTAAACGCAGCCCCGCCATTCACATCATTGCAATACCTGCTGATGACAGCCCTTGGATTTTCCTGGCTGGGGGATATGCTATTGTTATGGGAGGCAAGAAATCCGCTTTTCTTTATAACGGGTCTTGGCGCGTTTTTGCTGGCGCACATCTTTTATTGTATATGTTTTGAAAAAATGCGCCGGTCAGCCGGTTCAATCATTTGGTGGCCCGCATTACCCTTACTCGTTTATTTTGTTGCCCTGCTCTTGTTGTTGACGCCATACCTGGGTGATCTGGCCTGGCCGGTGCGCGTGTATGGTTTCTGTATTACCCTCATGGGCTTCCTCGCCTGGCAACTAAAACTGGCCTGGAAAAGCGCGGAAGGCAACCTGCTATTCTGGGGTGCCGCTTTATTCATCCTCTCTGATTCACTGCTGGCGATCAATAAGTTTTATGAATCCTTTATACTGGCAGGTCCATGGGTAATGCTCACCTATGGTTTGGCACAATTGCTGATTGTGTTGGCATTATTAAGACGTTGGAAAGGAACAAACTAACAAAGCTTTTACCGGCTATTGGGTTAGCTTTGTATCTTCACTCCCTAAACCTCATTCCGTGAACCGAGTCGATCGTTTGCATGCCATCCTTGTGCATCTGCAAAGCAAAAAGAAAGTGACTGCGCAGGAAATAGCCGATCGTTTCGGTTTAAGCCTCCGAACGGTTTATCGCGACATTAAAGCGCTCGACGAAGCCGGCGTGCCCATCATTGGTGAGGCCGGTATCGGCTATTCCGTGATGGAAGGTTATCGCCTTCCTCCCATACTATTTACTCGCGAAGAAGCCTCCTCCCTGCTCGTAGGTGCCAAATTTGTGCAACGGTTTACCGATCGCTCTGATCGCCGGCATTTTGATGGGGCCATGTACAAAGTGAAAGCCGTGCTTCGCTCGGCCGATAAGGAATTTGTGGAGGAACTCGACAACCGTATCGCCATAAGGGTCAATCCGGTGCCGGAGGAGAATGATGCGGAACTACAGATGGCTGCTTTGCGGCAGTCGCTGGTGGAGCGCAGGCTGATTCGCATGCACTACCACAGCGCCTACAAGGAAGAAATGACCGATCGCGAAGTGGAACCCATCGGTTTACTCTACTACAGCATGAGCTGGCACCTGATAGGCTGGTGTCGTTTGCGACAGGATTACCGGGATTTTCGGCTCGACCGGATTAAGCAGGTCACTTTACTCGAACACTCCTTCAACGATGCCGCGCACCCATCCCTGCACGAATACATGCAAAAGCTGCGCACCGAAAAAGAACTGACCGAGATCGTCGTGAGCTTTGAAAAAGATACGGCACGCATGATTCAGCGTGAACGATATTATTATGGTTTTGTATCTGAAGAAGAAAAAGAGGGCCGTATTCACATGCGCTTTCTTTCATCTCACCCCGATTATTTCTGCCGCTGGATGCTGATGTTTACCAATTGCGCACGCTTCGAAACCCCGGAACCGGTAGCCGCCATTATGGAACAGCTTTTCCAGGAACTGAAGCAACAGGAAGAATCTTTCCTGCTGAGAATGCCGCTTACACAAGCCTGAATTTTTCCCGCTGAATTTCCCCGGCCTGGCGGGGCTTATCCCCTAAAAATTTTATAAGCCCATCAACATGTTGACATGGGGCTGTCAGTAGCCCCTCTTTATTTCGTGTAGTCAAAGCGAAATAATTGTCAGCTATTTTCAAATATATGGGTTTGGGGGTCGCATTTCGACCGAGGCAAGGGATGCCTTATATGCTCTTATTGGCCCTGGCAGCCATGACATGTATGGTAACCAACGAAGGGGAAAAGGCAGGAAAGCCAGCATTCGCGCCTAACGATTTCTATGCTTGCTCTGACCCGGTAACGGGCTGTGGCACGGTGAGTATGGCACCAGGGTCTTGCATTTATCTATCCGCTTACCCATTTCAGTATTGTAATCAATTGTACAAAACCAATTATATGTCAGTGCAATCTTTAAGCCTTACCGCAGGAATCGTTACGTCGCAGCTTCATGCCTGCAAGCAGTTTTACACATCTCATTTTGGATTCCAGGTGATTTATGAATCCGACTGGTTTGTGTTGTTGGCTACTCCCGACGGAAAACAGCAGATCAGCTTTTTGCAACCGGAGCATCCCACGCAGCAGGCGCTTTTTCAACCGGCTTTCGCAGGCAGGGGTGTCTATTTTACCCTGGAAGTGCCAGATGTGGAAGCCGAATACGAGCGCATTAAAAAAGCGGGTATTACTGTTTTAATAGATCTCCGCAAGGAACCCTGGGGCGATACACATTTTGCCATTCAGGATCCGGCGGGTGTGGCGGTGGATATTGTTACATACCAGGCGCCGGAATAAAGCTTCTCTCTTCTCATAGGCCGGGAAGCGTTAATTTTGCCGCTTAAACAGCAATATGCAGACAGATTTCCTGGTGGTGGGCTCAGGTATTGCGGGATTGACTTATGCGCTGAAAGTGGCCCACCGATTTCCCGACAAGCAGGTTTTGATAATGACCAAGGCAGCCGCTGACGAAACCAATACCAAATATGCACAGGGTGGAGTAGCCGTGGTGAATGACCTGGAGAAAGACAGTTTTGAAAAGCATATAGAAGATACACTGATCGCCGGCGACGGGCTTTGCAATAAATCGGTGGTGGAGATTGTGGTGAAAGAAGGGCCCGACCGCGTGCGTGAGCTCATCAACTGGGGTGCGCGATTCGATAAGGAGCAGGATGGTGATTACCGGCTGGGCAAGGAAGGTGGCCATTCGGAATCGCGTATTATCCACCACAAGGATGTGACGGGATGGGAAATGGAGCGCGCCTTATTGGAAGCGGTAGAGCAACAGCCCAATATCCGACTGATCAAGCATTGTTTTGTTATTGACCTGATCACGCAGCACCACCTGGGCTACCTCATCACTAAATCCTCACCCGATATTCAATGCTTTGGTGTGTATGCGCTGAACCTGGAAACCATGCAGGTGGAAAAGATTCTGGCGCGGGCAACTCTATTGGCCACCGGAGGCAATGGGCAGGCTTACCGCACAACCACCAATCCTTCTATCGCTACGGGCGATGGCGTAGCGATGGTGTACCGCGCCAAGGGCCGTATCGAGAATATGGAGTTCATCCAGTTTCACCCCACGGCACTATACGAACCCGGACTGCGCGGGCAGGCTTTCCTGATCACCGAAGCCGTGCGCGGAGAAGGTGGAATTCTGCGGAATAAGGATGGAGAGGCTTTTATGGAAAGCTACGATGCCCGAAAGGATCTTGCTCCCCGCGATATTGTTGCCCGCGCCATCGATAGTGAGATGAAAAGAACAGGTACCGAACATGTTTGGCTCGACTGCCGCCATATTCCGCTCGAAAAATTCCTGGATCATTTTCCTAATATTTACCAGAAATGCCTGAGTATTGGCATTGATATCACCCAGCACATGATACCCGTGGCGCCCGCCGCGCATTATAGTTGCGGAGGGATCAAGACCGATGAATGGGGACGGAGTTCCATTCATTATCTCTATGCCTGCGGCGAATGCAGCAGTACGGGATTGCATGGCGCCAACCGGCTGGCCAGCAATTCCCTGCTCGAGGCGATGGTATTTGCCCATCGCTGTTACCTCGACGTATCGGAGCGAATTAAAGAAGAGCCATGGTGCCCGGAACTGCCCGACTGGAATGCTACCGGTACCAGTAACCCCAGGGAAATGATCCTGATTACACAAAGCTTGAAGGAACTGCAACAGGTGATGAGCGATTATGTGGGTATCGTACGCAACAGCGTTCGTTTACAAAGGGCCATGCGCCGGCTCGATTTACTCTGGGAGGAAACCGAAAAACTTTACCAGGGGGCGACCCTGTCGACCCAGTTGCTGGAACTGCGCAACCTCATTACGGTAGGGTACCTGGTGGTTAAAGGTGCCGCATTCCGCAAAGAAAGCAGGGGATTGCATTATACCACCGATTATCCGGAAAGGAGTGGGTTGGTGCAGAATATTGTACTCTAAAGGAGTTGTAAGTTGTAAGTTATAAGTTGTAAGTGTAGAAATTGCAGAGAAGAAATGCTCGTATTAGTTTGAAGCATAAACGAATAAAACTCACATTACTTCGAGTAACGACTAACGAGCAGCTTATATTTCCCCTGGCGAAACAATACTTAGAACTTAAAACTTAAAACTTATTACTCAACCATGTACTACCTCGTCCACGGCATATTTTATCTTCTTTCTTTACTTCCCTTGCGCGTGCTTTATCTTTTTTCTGACCTGGCATTCTGGATTGTTTACCGGGTGAAGGGCTACCGGAAGGATGTGGTGATGCAGAACCTGGCCCATGCTTTTCCGGAGAAAACGGAAGCGGAGCGGGAGAAGATCGCAAAGGATTTTTACCATTTGTTTACGGATACTTTTATAGAAACCATCAAGCTCATTTCCATGAGCAATAAGCAGGTGGAAAAAAGAAGTGAGGCGGATGTGGAATACCTTAACAGTTTAATCGATCGTGGATTCAATATCCATATTCTGGCCGGTCACCAGTTCAATTGGGAATTTGCCAACCTGGTGTATGCCCGCCACTTGAAAATCCCATTTGTAGGTGTATATGCGCCCATCGCGAACAAGATTTTCAACCGTATATTTTACAGGATGCGTGGCCGCAATGGCACCATCCTGATCGCGAACCGGGATTTCAAAACAAAGATGCACCAGATTTTTCAGCAACAATATATACTGGCGCTGGCAGCCGACCAGAATCCTGGCGATCCTTCCCGTGGCGCCTACTGGATGGAATTTATGGGAAGAATAGCTCCCTTTGTTACCGGTCCCGGAAAAGGTGCTGTGAAGAACAACACGGCTGTGGTATATGTGGGTTTTGAACGAGTGAAGCGGGGCTATTATCGGTTTCACCTTATTCCCATCACCGAAAATGCCATTGACTTTACGCCCGAGCAGTTAACCGTCCGCTATAAGAATGAACTCGAAAAAATCATTCGCCAGAATCCCGCCAATTATTTATGGTCGCATCGAAGATGGAGGCATGAGTGGAAGGAGGAGTATGGTGAAGTTATAAGTGATAAGTTATAAGTTATAAGTTTTAAGTTTTAAGTATTAAGTATATCCTATTGGAGAAAGAGTTGCTGGTAATTCATTAGCAAAAAAAGACTTGTATTACTCAACCAACAACTTATAACTTCCTACTTCCTACTTCCTACTTACTACTTCCTACTTACTGCTTCCCTTCACAATTTCCGCCTTGCTCTCCCGGCTGATGGCCACAAAGCCTCCTTCAATAACGCGCAGGTTATGATAGCCATGTCGCTTCATGAGCGATGCGGCGGTGCTGGCACGGTTGCTGCCCATGCTATGCAGGTACAGGTTTTGGTTCTCTTCAAAATTGGCGAGCTCGGCTATATCTGTCATTTCTTCGAGCGGCAGATTAATGGCGCTTTTCAGGTGCGCCGCTTCAAATTCATCCGGGAAACGCACATCAATTACCAGCAGGTTTTCATCAAAAGGGATATCCATGATCAGCTCATCGGCTTCTACGCCAATGACCAGATCAGTTTCTTCGCCCGCTGCTTTCCAGGTAGCGAAACCGCCATCGAGATAGCCCGCTACCTGTGCCAGGCCGGCCTTATTCAACTCAGCCAGACTCTTCAGTTCCTGTTCCGCTTCCGTTACCAGGATTAGGTTGGTGTCGGTTGCCAGCAAACGCCCCGCCCAATCCGTTAAATCCCCATCCAGCGGCAGGTTGATGGAACCCGGAATGAATCCATTCAAAAACTCATCCGCCGGGCGCGTATCAATAATCACATGATGGGCATCTTTCAGATCCTTGAATTGGGAAAGGGATAGGGAAGTGTAGTGCATTATTGTTGAATTGTTGATTTTTTTGAGGGTTTAAGGTTTAGGGTTTAATGTTTAAAGTTTAGCCGAAAGGAAGAAGAATAAACCTTTAACCCTAAACTCTAAACCAAAATATGTACTACGTACAACGTAATACGTAAAACGCAAAAAGGGCTGCCTTCTACTGACAGCCCTTTTTTAAATATCTAAGATTCGGTTCAGTTCAGCAGCGATTCCACAAAATTATTGAGTTCCTCGATGCGGGCCGTATTCACGGTATAATAAATAAACTTTCCGTCCCTTTCGGTATTCACAAAGCCGGCTTTGCGCAGGATGGAAAGGTGCTGGGAGGCTACGGACTGTTCGAGACGCAGTTTCACATAAATTTCGGTGACAGTAATGCGGCCATGCTCATCAATCAGTTTCAGAATCTGCTGGCGCAATTTGTGATTGATCGCACGCAAGACGAGCGATGCCTTCTTTACATTCAGCAAATCCACCTTCAGGGAATTGCTACTGTCAGGAGCCGAATTGAGCGTTAAAGTGTAGTTGTTCATAGTTCTGACCGGTTATATTCTAATCTGCAAAATTACTCAGCTTACTGGTTTTTTCTTGTAGTATAATGTTAATATACTACTCAGTGTAAACCATTATTTTCCGGGCGAATAGAACTCTTTTAGATAGAAAGGTTCTGTATACGCCAAATCTGCCCATTTCTTTAAACGGTATTTCTCTGATGAGATTATAACCATATCCGTTGCAAAGGCCATTTTATGGCTGAATCTGACATTTGTATGACGGATAAGCGGTTTTGCTTTTTCTGCCCCATCGCCGGAAATCAGTACCTGACCTTTTTCCAGCCATTCGCCCGGAAAAAGTCCATCCAAAACCAGGGCCTTCGGCGCCATTTGCTGGGTCATTTCCTTGTCGTAAACAGCAGTGTACACTTCCATACGACGGGCATCGATCATCGGGCAATAATAATCGGCTTCCGATTCCCGGCTGGCGGCCAGGGCCAACAACTCGAGCGTGGGAATAGCGATCAGGGGAATTTGCAAGGCATAACAAAGCCCCTTGGCCGTCGCCATTCCTAATCTCAATCCCGTATAAGACCCGGGGCCCTCACTCACGGCTACCGCTTGCAGTTCTTTCATGCCAAGGCCGGCTTCTTTCATCAGCCTTTCCATGGCTGGGTGCAACCAGGCCGCATGATCCGGAAAATGATCATTAACTGCCGAGCCAATCACCTGGCCATCATGCGCTACTGCGATGCTGGCCTGCTTACCCGACGTTTCGATATTAAGAATATTTGCCATTATTATGCCAAAGCCTCTTTTTTCAGCAATGGGCAGGGCTGGTATCTTTCCTGCTTCATTGCCAATGTGTCCAATAAGCGAACAATTTTATCCAATCCTATCTTTCTTCCCCATTCAAAGGGGCCAAAGGGGTAATTTGTCCCCATTTTCATCGCCGTATCTATTTCTTCGGGGCTGCTGATCTCCTCCTCCAGGGCATACCAGGCCTCGTTGATGATGCTGGCGATTACGCGGGCCGTGATCATACCCGAACAATCGGCCACCCATTCGGGTTCGCGACCCAGCGATCGCATGAGCCCGCTCACCGCATTCTTGTCATATGAAGCAGTTGCGGCCATTTCAGCAAGCGGCCGTGCCAGAAATCCCGGCCAACCATTGATGCGAACCAGGCCTTCACCCAGCTCAGCACAAAGAGGAATCACTGCATTCAGCATTTTGACAGGAGCCGGATGCCCGCGCAACGCTTCAAGCGTTGCTTCATCCTGCTCGGGAAACAAATACAGAATCGCGTCAACGGCATTCGAAGGCAAACTGCTTTCCGTACTTTGAATTATATCAAGGGAGCCTGAAGCAGGAATCGAGTTCCACTCCGCCAATATTGATGCTGGTCCGCCAATCCATATCTTCATGCAACTGTTTTTGCAAAGAAAACGCATAAAGCTATATTCGTTGCTCTAAAATGCCTTTATTATGAAGAAAGTGATTGTGCAAACGCAAAAAGCACCCGCACCCATTGGCCCTTATAACCAGGCGATACTGAGCGGGAACACGCTCTATATTTCCGGGCAGATCTGCATAAACCCCGAAAGCGGTGAACTGGAGAATGCCGATGTGCAGATGGAAACCCATCGTTGTATGCTCAACCTGCAGGCCATACTGGAAGCGGCGGGTATGAGTTTTGCGGATGTGGTGAAGACAACGATCTTCATTACCGACATGAAAAAATTTGCCGAGATCAACGAGGCTTATGGCAAATACTTCAAGGGCGATTATCCCGCTCGCGAAACCGTGGAAGTGTCGGCCCTTCCCAAATTTGTGAATGTGGAAATAAGTATGATCGCTTCAAAAGATTAAGGAACAAAATTCTTGATCATAACAGAAAGCCCCCGCCATTGGCGGGGGCTTTCTGTTAGTTGGAGAAAATTGAAATCAGTTCTCCTGCAAAATGGCAGGTAGCTATTGGCTTAATGCGCCACTACCATTTTGATCACTTCTTTCTCAGTACCCATCATTACATTGATCAGGTACACGCCATTGGCCAGCGTGCTGGCGTCAATTTGCTGAATAAACTGGCCAGCCGGGCGGTTTTGACCACCCTGGTACTGGCGTATCATTTTGCCAGTATTGTCGTAAATGGCAATCTGCAAATCATAACTGGTGGCTGATATTACTTCCAAACGGGCATTGTTGTTCACCGGGTTGGGGAACAGCCGGATGAAGCGGCCATTGGTGAGGGCCTGCGTTTGGAAATTCTGATTGGCCGATGCCAGGAAAGTATTGGTGGTGGTACAAAGGGGAATGACATTGTACTCATAGCTGGCCCCGGGTTGCAGGCCGGTAAGTTCCACCGAATTGCCCTGAACATATATCTTTTCCCAATTGCTGCTGCCAACAATACGGTACTGAACCGAATCACTGCTGGCCCCTTCGGGGTTGGTCCAGGTCAATAATACCCTTGAGGGGCTGAAGGGCTGTGAATTGAAATTGGTTACCGGTCCGCAACCAATCACTTCAATAGTAGCGGTAGCGGTATTGCGGCAGCCGTTGGCGGCAATTCCTTCCAGCGTGTACTGTGTGGTACTCAGCGGACGATAAGTGCCACTGGTGGCGGTAGAGCTCACCATATCGGGCAGAGAGGACCAGTTGTAGTTGACCGCGCCTCCACCTGTGAGCGTTTGCGTTTGGAATTTTTCGATAGTACTCAATGCCGGGGTAACCGTTACCACGGGGCGTGGCAACACTGTTACGGATCGCAGTTCCGATGCAACCGGACAGGAGCCGAGCGTGGTGGTTACACTGTATACGCCGGTGCTGTTGGCGGTATAGCTGCTGCCGGTAGCACCCTGTATGGCATCGCCATCTACATACCATTGATAGCTGTAGCCTGCGCCGGTAGTGGTATTGAAGACAACAGAATTACCTTCGCAGAAGCTAAGGCTGCCTACATTGCTCAGATTCACAACGGGGCTGGGGTTTACAGTGACCAGCACCGGTTGAGAAGTAGATTCGCAGGTAGCGCCCGCAGAAACCCTCACCGTATAGCTGCCTGATTGGGTGGCGCTATACGTGGCGTTAGTAGCGCCATTGATGATATTATTGTCGCGATACCACTGGTAAGTAAAGCCAGCACCCGCATTCGCATCCAGCGTGAGCAGGCTTCCCTCGCAAATGGTGGTACTGCCACTGGGTGTGATATTGGCCGTGGGCGATGCCACTTCAATTATTTGTATAGGCCGGCTTCCACTGCAGGCGCCAGATGTGGCAGTTACCGAATAGTTACCGGCAGCCGTTATATTCAGGGACGCGCTGTTAGCTCCCGGAATGGGAACAGCGCCATTGAACCACTGATAGCTGTAGGCGGGATTATTGGTGGCATTGATGGTAATATTGCCACCCGGACAAATGGCCGCCACATTATCAGGCGAAATGGCGAAGCTAAGGGTTGTACCGGAGTTGCCGATAACGACATCGTCGGTTACCTTACAGCCTGTACCATCGGTTACGGTAACGTGATAAGTGCCGGGGGCGGCATTCGACAGGGTAGGCCCCGATTGGCCATTGCTCCACGCATAGGTCAGGTTGCCGGTCCCGTTCACGGCTGTTACCGTGGCAGTTCCGTTATTCTGGTTACAGGAAGCATCCAGTTTGGAAAAGCTTACCGTCATACGGCAGTTGCCAAAACAACTGGCCGCGCCAATTACTTCCCTGATTTGGTCGCCAGGTTGAGCGCCAAATCCATTGCTGAAATTGATGCCAAAACCAGAAAGGTGGCAATAACTCATGATGGTGCCACCATTCACGGGTGTGGGTCCGGGAGGACAGTTGCCACTGCCGCTGCTCGCGGGTTCGGTCTGGTAGCAGTTGTCGAGCGCACCTCCAACCCAGCCACACCATTGTGTATGCCGGCTGCCGAAATTATGTCCCAGCTCATGCGTTACAACCTGCACGGTCCAGGAGTATGTGGGAAAGTTGGCGTATGAGTTGTTCACAGCACTTACGGCTGTGCGAAATTGTTTTTGCGAATTGCAGGGGCTGCCCAGTACATAGGCGATACCACCACCCAGGCTGCGGGTGGAGAGAAAATGTGCATAGTCGCCGGAATAAGAGGTGAACGACATCCGGTTGGCAAAGGATTGCAACACAGACGATGTGTTATTATGCCCGGCAGAAGCTTCCGGATCCTGTTGTGTCCACACCTGGATATGCGACACCTGCACATGAATGTCTTCATTGGCATAGATCTGAGCCACATTATTGAAGAAGCCCAATACGTAGTTGATCGTATTCACTGTGCTGCTGCCACGGTCCTGGTACATTTTGAAATCGCATTCAAAATAGATGTCGACCGGTTCACCCACAGTATTACCCCTGGGCTGGGGACTATTTTGCATGGGTAGAGTGGTATTGTCGCCTACAACAAGCGACTCATCTTCAACAAAACAGGAAAGCGGGTTCTTTACTTTCAGATCGCGGTCGCGATAAAAGCTGTATTCCGAACTGGCTCTTCCTTCCTTCTCAATAGTACCCAATACCATATTACCGTTTTCGTCGGCCAGGATACCCATCACCTGATCATTAAGCACACTGATGGAAGCCATACTACCGGGTTTACCCTTGATTTTTCCGCGATAGTAAAGTCCGGGATCAACGGTCAACTCGCGAATAACGCCATTGGCGCCGGCTTCGGTAACGCGGAAATTGTCGGCAGTGATCTTCACTTTCTCCAACTCCAGCTCAATCAGTTCACCTTCAAAAGGCAGGCGAAGCTGAAGCTGACCGGGGGCGGATGTCCGAAGACTTTGAAGCGCCGCTGATTTTAATTCAAGGGCTTGATATTTGGCGGCAATATTCCGGAAGTCGCGGGATAATGCAGATCGTGCCTCAAACAGATCAGTAATCACCTGGGCACGCAGGCTGCTCAGTGCCAAAAAAAGAGCAGCACATACTAGGAATGCTTTTCTCATAAATCGTGTAAGATAGTTTGTAAATTTAGGCGTTTTCAGGTGTGTAACCAATAGGTAAATACGGTATGGGCGGATAAATAGATGTCCTGTAAATCAACTTGTTAATCATGTTGCTATCCTTTGGCAGGATTCATTAAACAATGGCATGAAATCATTTCTCCGAAAGCTGGTACTCCGGGCCAGCGAGCGTTTTAGCTCCCGACCTTCACGTCCCCGTGTTTTTGATGCGCTGGACAGGCTTTTTTTGGACATAGAAAAAAAGCCCGGTAAAAGGGGAATCCTGATTCCCTTTGAATTAATGTAGGGGAAGTTTATCCTTTTCTCCGATCAGCATAAGGGTGGGGGAAATGGCGCCGACGATTTTGTGACAGCCGAGCCCAATTACCTGGCGGCACTTCACTACTATGATACGCATGGCTACACATTGGTTAACCTGGGCGATAATGAAGAACTCTGGGAAAATCACCTGGGCGCGGTGAAAAAAAGGCATGCAGCCAGCTTTGCGGCTGAAAGGAAATTCATGGAGCGAAATGCTTTCGTGAAGCTGGTGGGCAATCATGATCTTTTCTGGACAAATGATCCCTTCGCCTGGTGGCAGATCAGGGATGTTTTTAAAGACAATATCAAAATATATGAAGGCGTAATACTGGCGACCCTCGTTGGCGACCGACCCTTTTATATCCGATGCACACATGGACACCAGGGCGACCTGAACAGTGATGGCAACTGGTTCTCCAAATTCTTTGTATCACGGATATGGGCGCCATTACAGTCGTGGCTGCGCATTAACCCGAATACCCCCGCGTATGATAATGAGCGAAAGACCCTGCATAATGAAATCATGTATGAATGGTCGGCCACCCGCAGCGACGGAATCCTGGTAACGGGACACACACACCAACCCGTTTTTGCTTCGCTCACCCACCTGGAACGATTATACAAGCAAATGCAGAAAGCCGAGCGTGCGGCCGATCCGGTCAATATGGCCAGGCTACAAGCGGAAATTAAAAAGAGAGAAAAAGAATACAAAGCGGTATCCATGGACTATGCCGGTATGGAACCAACTTATTTCAATACCGGTTGCTGCTGCTATGAGGATGGTGATATAACGGGTATAGAAATAGCCGATGGCATGATCCGGCTTGTAAAATGGACATCGATTCCGGCGGGACCGCAAAGGTGGTTGCTGGAGGAGAGGAAGTTGTAAGTAGTAAGTTGTAAGTAGTAAGTAGTAAGTAGGACGCGACATAGTATCTGCGTACATCTGCGAAAAAACCTGCGAAAATCTGCGGGAAATCTTTCCTGAAATTTGAACGGGATTAGAGACCCGAAACGTTTCCCGCAGATTTTCGCAGATTTTTTTATCAAATCAATTTTAAGCCTTAAACCCTCTCTACTTACAACTTACTACTTACAACTTACTACTTACTACTCCTCCGATTATTCTCCCTATTCCAATCCGGCAACTGCTTATCCGGATCAAGGGTTATTTCTTTTATTTCGCTGCTAACAGGCACATAGAATATCCACTGGCTTCCTCTTTGCCATATTTCCGCGGGTAATTTCAGGCGATGTTCTTTTCCATTGCTTTCCACAATTTTGATATCCACGGGCATCACCATTTTTTCGCGGTTTTCGATAATGATGTCAGCGCCTTTGGCTGGATCATTCTTGATATATTTTACTTCTTTCACCGCCTGGTCAAGTTTCCATTCGTTCAATACCCAACTGCGCCAGAACCAGGCCAGGTCTTCGCCGGCAACGTTTTCCATCGTGCGGAAGAAATCCCAGGGGCTCGGGTGCTTATAGGCCCAGCGCTGGATATACTCGGTGAAAGCACGATCAAATCGTTCGGGGCCCAACACCAGGTCGCGCAGGGCATGCAGCATTCGGGCGGGTTTCAGGTAGGCCGCCACCCCCAGGTTTTCCTGCTGCATTATATCCGGCGCGTGAAAAAGCCCGTCCATTTTTTCGCCAAAACTGTAGCGGGTCATGAAGCTGGAATTTGGTTCGGTAAAAAAGCCGCCCGATTTAAACTCGCCTTTGTTGAAGGCTTCCGTACTCAGGTCGTTGATGAATGTATTGAAGCCCTCATCCATCCAGGCATATTTTCTTTCGTTGCTGCCCACAATCATGGGAAACCAGGTGTGGCCAAATTCATGGTCGGTAACACCCCAAAGATCCGCGCCTTTGGATTGATAGCTGCAGAAAACAATGCCGGGATACTCCATGCCCCCAACGATACCGGCCACATTGATGGCAGCAGGATAGGGGTATTCCAACCATTTTTGGGAATAATGTTCGATCGACGCTTTTACGAATTCGGTGGAGCGTCGCCAGTCGTTACCCGAACGTTCTTTCGCGCTCTCCACCGGATAAGCGCTCATGGCCAGCGAAGCTTTGCCCGACGGGAGGTTGATGCGCGCGGCATCGAGGATGAAGGCACTCGAAGCCGCCCAGGCCGCGTCGCGGGTTTGGCCGATCCGGAATTTCCAGGTGGTGCTGCCCTTACGGGACGACAGGTTCCTGAAGTCTTTTGCATCACGAATGGTAACGGTCTTATCGCTGCCCCGCGCTTTTTTATATTGCTTTAGTTCATCGGCGGTGAAACATTCCTCCGGGTTCAGCAGTTCGCCCGACCCTACTACCAGCATACCTGAAGGTGCCGTTACGCTGAATTCGATATCGCCATATTCGAGGTAAAACTCACCGGCGCCCAGGTAAGGGGCTGTATTCCATCCCTGCAGGTCATCGTACACGCAAAGCCGGGGAAACCATTGGGCAATTTCATAGACCCAGCCATGGGTGGTATGCAGGCGACCCATCCGATCGGTACCATATTCCGGAATCGTAAATTGAAAAGGAACCTGTAGGGTTACCTGACCGCCCTTCGCCGGCAGAGCGGCAGGGAGCCATAGCTGCATGCGGGTATCAGAAATAATCTTTTCTACCGCTATCTTTTCCGTATTGTTGCGTACAACAACTACTTCTCCAATTTCGTAGCCGCTGGTAAAGCCACTGTTGGCCCAGCGTCCGCCCTGTTCGGTACTGGTGGCGGAGCCGCGGGATTCTTTTTTATAAATATTCTGGTCAAGCTGCAGCCAGAGAAATTTCAGGGCATCAGGGCTATTGTTGGTATAGGTAATTACTACTTCGCCCCTAACCGTATGCTTGCTCGTATCGAGGCTGCATTGAATGCGATAGTCTGATCGGTTTTGCCAGTATTCAGGTCCGGGTTCGCCACCGGCACTGCGATAGGCATTGCCGGGATAGGGATAAAACTGGTGTCCAAATACTTCTTTGGCGTTGTATTCACTTTGGGTCTGGCCCTGCAGGCATAGTAAGAAAGAAACGGAAAACAGGAAAAACTTTGGCATACAATTCGTTTTGCTTTGATGCATTACATCCGGGTGAATTAGCTGGCAAATAGCCGCTCCGCCTTTTCCAGGCTTTCCGGCTTACCTACATCCATCCATTTGTCACCCTCATGGCGATAGCCCAAAATTTGATGGGAGGGGGCCAGTTGCAGGAAAGCATCTACCAGCGAGAAACGGCCCTCCAGATTGTTGTATTCAAAAAAATCGCTGCTGAAAACGCTGATACCGCTAAAGGCAAGGGCATCGGGTGCAGCATTGGGTAGCACTATTCGTTCTTCGCCACTCTGGTTATTGCGCCAGCCTGTTAATCTTTGTGCGTTATCGAAGAGAAAACAGCGACTGCTCTTTCGCCCACTCACCGCCAGGCTCACGAGCGGCCGCCTGGTCTGATGAAAACTGATCAGTTCACCCAGGTTCAAATCAGTCAATATATCTACGTTGATCGTCAGGAAGTCTTCGCCCGCTGTAAAAAACGGGCGGGCTTTTAGCAGGCCACCTCCGGTTTCCAGCACTTCGTCGCGCTCATCGCTGATCTGTATGCGACTACCCCAGCCACTATTGTCGCGTACGGCATCTTCGATCTGGTCGGCGAAATGATGTACATTGACTACAATCTCGCGGATCCCGAATTCCTGCAGGTATTCCACATTCCTTTGCAGCAGGCTTTTGCCGTTTACCGGCGCCAGGGCTTTCGGGTGCTGGTTGGTCCAGGGCTTAAGTCGCGTGCCCAATCCGGCACTGAATATCATCGCTTTCATTGGCTGGTATCGGGCAGGGGATTTTGCCAGTTGCGGGCATCCTGCACGGTATGGCTGAGCTCTATTTTCACTTTGAATTTATTCCGCAAATGCCGGGCCAGCGCATCAGCCGCATACACGCTGCGATGCTGACCACCGGTACAACCGAAATTGACGGTCAGGCTTTCAAAACCTCGGCGGATATAATCTTCTACCGAAATATCCACGATATCAAATACGCTGTTCAGGAATTCGGGCATGCGTGTTTGCTGCTCCAAAAAGTCTTTTACATCTTTGTCGCGGCCGGTTTGCGTTTTCATACTATCTACCCGCCCGGGGTTCAGGATGCCTCTGCAGTCAAAAACATAACCACCGCCATTACCACTGTTGTCGTCGGGGATACCCTGCCGGTAGCTGAAGCTTCTGATTCTTACGGTCAGGGGTGTATCATCGGCGGCCTGAATGGGGGTAAACTGGCTGATGATTTCATCCGATACACAAATATTCAGCACTTTTCGGAACTCGGGCACCGCAATACCTACCCGGTGCTTTTCGAAGAAATCGCGAAGATTACGCAGCGCGAGCGGAATGCTGGTGAGGAACTGTGCCTTTCGCTCAAACAATCCACGGAATCCATAGGCGCCCAGCACCTGCAAAAGGCGGATCAGTACATAACCATAATACTGGCTTCTGAAAATATTGCGGTCAAATCCCTGTGGTGCCTGTGTCGCCAGGGCTTCCATATAATCGTCCAGCAGCTTTTCTTTCCATTCTTCCGGGAGGTTGGCCCGGGCCTGCCAAAGCATACTGGCCACATCATATTGCGGTGCCCCCTTCATGCCACCCTGGTAATCGATAAACCGGATTTCATCCGATTCGGTAACGAGAATATTACGGCTCTGAAAATCGCGGAACATAAAATATTTGTATTCCGTATGTGTGAGGTAATTGCTCAGGGCCTCAAAGTCATTAATCAGTTTTTGCTTGTCATAGGGTTTACGAAGGGCATCCAGAAAATAATATTTGAAATAGAGTAAGTCGGCCATAATGGCCTGCTTACCAAATTCGCTGTTGGTGAGGCAATAGGAATAGTCAAGGCCTTTATCGCCCTTCACCTGTAAAGTGGCCAGTGAATGCAGGCTCTTTTGGAATAAACTATAAACTTCAGGCGTAAGTCCGCCAGCTTCCAGCCGGTTGAGTAAGGAGGTATTGCCAAAATCTTCCTGCAGATAATAGGCGCCGTCATCACTCACGGCATATATTTCCGGTACGGCCAGCCCCTTGGCACGGAATGAATTGCTGAAATAAATAAAGGTTTCGTTTTCGCGGATATTGGCGCCATAAGTGCCGATTACCGAATCCGTGGATCCATATAACCGAAAATACCGTCGCTCGCTGCCCGATTGCTGCAACACATCGAGGGAACGCGCCGGTTCTTTTTTCCACTTAAGGTAGAGCGCCTGTATTTGTTGAATGATTTCCTGCATAAGCCAAAAATACCCGCTATAGGGCGGGACCCGTACTTTTCAAAAGTAAAAATTGAGACGGATTAAAGAAATAGGCCGCATTGATGACGGAGCCCGGACCGAAGCTGTTGCATCAGGGCAGGCAACGCAGCCACTCTTCCAACACTTTTATTTCTTTTTCTTCCACTACGTTTATTTTCAGCAATGCTTCATAAGCGGCCACCAGGTCGGATTTGATATCACCTTTTCCTATGGCCTGTTGCACCGCCTCCAGCGATTTTTCGGCATGCAGGTACATTGGCACTTCGCTTTCAAAATCCTTGAAATAATCGTGCTCATTTCTTTTCTGCACAACGGTGGCCTTCAGAAATCCGAGATGGTACCCATGCTGCCAAAGGATGGGTTGCGCGATGATTCCGCGAAGGATATCTGTAAAACGGAACGTAACAAAGGACGGCAGAAAAAGCAATGGAAATAGTTCTTTGCGAAATGCTGTGTTCTGCGAATTAAAAGGGGTAATGGTATCGCGATCCAGCACCACGGGTTCCTTATCGAGAAACACACAGGGTTCGTTGGATACCAATCGGTAAATCGCGTCTACATCGGGATCCTCGTCGGCCAGCCCCTGCCAGATACCTACTTTCAAATCCCGGAGTGGATCCTGCCATTGCAGTTTCTCCCGTTCATCGCGGATATGGCGCAGCGGCAAACCCCGGGGCCAGATGTGTTGATCGCTGAAATGCTGATAAATATTTACCCAACCTAATCCCGGAGCAGAAACCGGATATTTCCCCTCGAATGCGGGGAATGCCCAGTGCCCGTAAGGGATATTATCATCGTCGGTATCAATGATGATATCGGCGCCCTGCTGGATGGCATAGAGGTAGCCCATCATTTTGCGGCCATAGTGGTTGAAGGGTATGGCATTGGCCAGACCCTGGTGCAGCGCTATCTGTTCTTCTATTCCCAGGTACACAGCGCCCTGCTGCTGCCAGCCGGCCGGCGTTTTTTTGTCGCCTACTACCACAAGGGTATAATCCTTCCATGCGGCAAAGGCTTTTACCGCCTCTGTGGGGGAAAATATGCTGGTGATGATGATATATTTTTTCAGGGCTCTGTTTTCCATTTTGATAATTTGATGGGGTGCAAAAATAAATGCCCTGAAGGGAAATGCGTGAGCAAATGCGGTAAAGCCTGTTGATGCGCCTTTTCCAGCGCCTGAATTTCTTCAGCCGTCCACATCGCCCGTCCCTGCAAGGCCAGCTCGGGTTCCTGCTGAATATGGTCGGATGCCAGCACCAGGGCGGTGGGAACGGCTATCTCCACAAATAAGCCCGCCGCCGCCAGAATGCCGCAATAGCGACAAAAATCCTTCACCGTTTTTTGGGTAATGATCAGGATATCGGCATAGGAAGCCGCGATGGGATAGGGTAGCTCGATGCTGGCACCCCGACGAAATCCCTTCCATTTCACGCGGTAATGGTATTGCTTAAACAGCCAGTATTGCCAACCCTTTTTTCCGGCCGGGGTGCGTCGTCCAAAAATCTGGCGCAGGCTGAGCGGCCGCACCTGCAGTCCGTGCTTTTGAAACCTTGCCACGGCTTCTTCCCGGGAGGGTAGCTCTCTGGCTATTTCGGCGCCTTTCCGGTTATTGAAGAAATCAATGCCTTTGTAAGTATGCCACCAGGGAATATCCGCCTCTTCCCGAAAATCATTTAATCCGGGTATAAAATCGGCACCGGGCCTCAGTCCGGTGCTGCTTTCGATATTGTTTTCGTTGATGGCGGGGTTGAGCAGGCAATCGTCGCCAATAAAAATATAGTGGGAAAAATCTTCCCGGTAAAAGCGATGAAAACCCTGTGCGAAAAACGATTGAAAATAGTGGGAGCTCTCATAAACCGGTATCACATCCGGATGATCGCCATCGTAAAATGGAACCAGGAACCGGATATGCTGGAAGCGAGGCCGGTAAATTTTTTCGAGCAGGGGAATATTGCGGTCGTAGCGATGATTAAATACAATTACCAGGCAGGCTATTGACATGCGGCAAATGTAGGAAGGAAGCGGCATAGGGGTGCTGCATCGAATAAATTTCGACCGCTTCCATTCTTTTTTCCATCATTGACTGTTTTTTCGTGAGGCTTTCGCCAATCTGTTTCGAACAAAATTACCCCTGATCCAGGCTGTGTAAAGGGGAAAAACCACGAGCCAGCCTGTTTTTTACACCGGTATCACGCGTAACAGGATGAGTAATTCCTAACGGGCGTTTGCATCGACCCGAATTCATTATTTTTGTCCTTCAATACCAACAAGTCTGTATGGCATATACTCCCCAGAATAAGGTTAGGATAGTAACGGCGGCCTCTCTTTTCGACGGACATGACGCGGCGATCAATATCATGCGCCGGATCATGCAAAGCAAGGGTGCGGAAATCATTCACCTGGGTCATAACCGCTCCGTAAAGGAGATAGTGGAAGCCGCTATTGAAGAAGATGCGCAGGGAATCGCCATCACCAGCTACCAGGGTGGCCATATTGAGTTTTTTAAATACATGAAAGACCTGCTGGAAGAAAACGGTTGTGGTCATATCAAAATATTTGGCGGAGGTGGCGGCACCATTTTGCCAGAAGAAATAGATGAATTGCACCGTTATGGGATCACCCGTATTTATTCCCCCGACGATGGCCGGCAGATGGGGCTTGAAGGCATGATTGAAGACCTGATCCGTAGCTGCGATATCTCCCTCAACGGCGATGGAAATTTTGATCAGCCCATGCTGCTGGGCGAGTCGCACGACGTGCGAAAGATTGCGCGGCAGATTACCAACGCGGAGAATGGCCTTACCGTAAATCCGGCCGCAGCCCCCAAAACCATCCCGGTATTGGGTATTACGGGTACCGGTGGCGCGGGTAAGTCGTCGGTTACCGACGAAATTGTGCGTCGCTATCTGCGGCAGTTTGAAGATAAGACCATAGCGGTCATTTCCGTGGATCCTTCGCGCAAAAAAACGGGTGGCGCCCTGCTGGGCGACCGTATCCGGATGAATGCCATATCACATCCCCGCGCCTATATGCGCAGCCTGGCTACGCGGGATGATAATACGGCGCTGAGCTCCCACGTAAAAGATGCGATCGCCATCTGCAAAGCCGAAGGCTACGACCTGGTGATCCTGGAGTCGGCCGGTGTGGGGCAGAGCGATGCTTCCATTGTGGAGTTTTGCGATGTGAGCATGTATGTGATGACCCCTGAGTATGGCGCGGCCTCGCAATTGGAGAAGATCAACATGCTCGATTATGCGGATGTGATTTGCCTCAACAAATTCGACAAAGCCGGAGCCCTTGATGCTTTGGCCGACATACGTAAACAATACAAGCGCAACCATGGGCTCTGGTCCGCCAAAGAAGCGGAACTGCCTGTAATTGGTACCGTGGCCAGTAAGTTCAACGATGAAGGTGTGAACCGCCTTTGCGATCTTCTCTTCCGAAAAATGGAAGAGAAAACCGGTGTGGCTTTTGGCGCTTTCTCCTTTGCGGAGACGGCTAAGATTTCGCAGGCCGTGATACCACCGGCCCGGGTTCGCTACCTGAGCGAAATTTGCGAAGAAATACGCCAGTACGACCGGCAGGTGCAGGAGCAGGCGGAAATAGCCAGTCGCATTTATCGCCTGCAGGGCGCACTGGATGCGGTGCGCAACAAGGATGCGGCCACGGCGGCCACCCTGCAGAAACTGATGGACGAACAGTGGGAACTGATGAACCCCGTAAGCCGCAAGCTGGTGCAGCACTGGCCCGAAAAGCAGAAAGAATACCAGAAAGATGCTTATGAATATACGGTTCGCGAAAAGCTGATCAGCCAGCCCATGTTTACAAGAAGCCTGAGCGGCACCCGTATATCTAAAGTGTTGTTGCCGACATATAAGGACTGGGGCGATATTCTGCGCTGGCAATCGCAGGAAAACGTGCCGGGTCATTTCCCCTTTACGGCCGGTGTATTTCCCCTGAAGCGGGAAGGTGAAGACCCGACCCGGATGTTTGCCGGCGAAGGCGCACCCGAACGAACCAATAAACGTTTCCATTATGTGAGCATGGGTCAACCGGCCAAACGGCTGAGTACGGCTTTCGACAGCGTAACGCTATATGGCGAAGATCCCGATCATCGCCCGGATATTTATGGAAAGATCGGCAACAGTGGCGTAAGCATCGCCACAGTAGATGATGCCAAAAAGCTCTATAGTGGTTTCGATCTCTGCGACGCGCGCACATCGGTATCTATGACCATCAATGGGCCTGCACCCATCCTGCTCGCCTTTTTCATGAATGCGGCTATTGACCAGGCATGTGAAAAGAAGATTACGGAACTGGGGCTATGGCCGGAAGTAGAGAAAAAGCGGAAGCAAAAGTTCGGCGACCAGTTGGCGCCGGTTTACGCCAACCCCCTGCAACCCGGTCAACTGCCCGAAGGGAATGATGGACTCGGATTGAAATTGCTTGGCATGAGTGGCGATGAAGTGCTGCCGGCAGATATTTACCAGGAGTGCCGCAATATAGCCCTGCAAACCGTGCGGGGTACGGTGCAGGCCGATATACTTAAAGAAGACCAGGCGCAGAATACCTGCATCTTCAGCACCGAATTTGCCCTGAAGCTGATGGGCGATGTGCAGGAATATTTTATACAGGAGAAAGTGCGTAATTTCTACAGTGTTAGCATCAGCGGTTATCATATCGCCGAAGCGGGCGCCAATCCCATCACGCAACTGGCATTTACCCTGGCCAATGGTTTCACCTATGTAGAATACTACCTGAGCAGGGGTATGAATATTGATGATTTCGCACCCAACCTCTCTTTCTTCTTCAGCAATGGCATGGATCCGGAATACAGTGTGATCGGGCGCGTGGCGCGACGCATCTGGGCCAAGGCCATGAAGTTTAAGTATAAGGCCAACAAGCGTAGCCAGATGCTGAAATACCATATACAGACATCGGGTCGCAGCCTTCATGCCCAGGAGATTGACTTTAATGATATCCGCACCACCCTGCAGGCCCTATATGCTATATACGACAACTGTAATTCGCTTCATACCAATGCCTACGATGAGGCTATCACCACGCCAACAGAAGAAAGTGTGCGCAGGGCCATGGCCATCCAGTTGATCATCAACCGGGAATTGGGAACGGCCAGGGCTGAAAACTTTATACAGGGCAGCTTTGCCATTGAGGAGCTCACCAACCTGGTGGAGGAAGCCGTGATGCAGGAGTTTGACCGCATCACCGAAAGGGGTGGTGTTTTGGGCGCCATGGAGCGGATGTATCAACGCAATAAGATCCAGGAAGAAAGTCTGCACTACGAACATTTGAAGCATACCGGCGAATTGCCCATTGTAGGCGTAAATACCTTTTTGAACAGCAAGGGCAGCCCCACCGTCATTCCCGGGGAAGTAATACGCAGCACTACCGAAGAAAAAGAGCAACAGATCAGCAATCTCCGCAATTTTCAACAACGTCATACCGAAAAAGCGAAAGAATCGCTGCAGCAACTCCGCCAAACCGCCATTGCGAACGGCAATATCTTCGCCACCCTGATGGATACCGTGAAGTATTGCAGCCTGGGACAGATTACCCATGCCCTGTATGAGGTGGGCGGGCAGTATAGGAGGAATGTGTGAGGAGCGTGAATCGTGAATCGTGAGACGTGAGGGGAGTTTAGGGTTTAAAGTTTAGGGTTTAAGGTTTAATTGGGGCTAATCATTGAATGCATTGGTATTAGCAAACACAAAATTACAAATCCAACACCCCCACATACTTTAAACCCTAAACTTTAAACCCTAAACTCCCCTCACGCCTCACGCCTCACGATTCACGTGCTATTATTCCTTAAATTTACCTTCCATTTACTACTCGAAAACCCTACGGACGATGAATCGAATTTGCCGGATGCTTTTTTTTTGTTGCCTGATTTCTTCACAACTGAGTGCCCAGGATATTGAAAACAATCTGGCCCGGTATGCGACGGAGTTTGCGCAGGAACGGGCGCATATTCATTTTGACAAGGCGGCCTATACACCCGGCGAAACCATCTGGTACAAAGTGTACCTGATGGAAGGCCCTTTTCCGGCAGAAGCCAGCAAAACTTTCTATGTGGACTGGACCGATGAAAAGGGCAACCTGATAGGCCGGAATGTGAGTCCCATTTTTGAAGGAACTACCAACGGCCAGTTTGCCGTTCCCGATAGCTTTCGCGGACAATTTGTACATGCCAGAGGTTATACCCGCTGGATGTTGAATTTTGATACGGCTTTCCTTTACAATAAAGACATCAGGGTATTGCAGAAACCCGGCAAGGGCCCGAAGCCTGCACAGGATAGCTATACCATCAGCTTTTTCCCGGAGGGTGGCGATCTCATCAAGGGTATTGTAAACAAAGTGGCATTCAAAGTGCACGATCAGTGGGGGAGGCCCCTGGCATTTCAGGGCGTATTGCTGAACCAGTTGGGTAAACTGGTGGACAGCGTAAAGTCTATTCACGATGGTATGGGTATTTTCTTCCTTACGCCTAAAGACGGAGAGAGTTTTCGGGTTAAGTGGAAAGATCCCAAAGGAAAGGACCATGAATCGCCCCTGCCGGCCGTAAAGCCGCATGGTTTGGGCTTACAGGTTTCTACTGTTCGCGACCGGCGCTATTTTCAGGTAAATGTTTCGCGCGACAATAACTTTAATCCCGGTATTATTCATATGGTAGGCACCATGGGTGGTACCCAGATCTTTCAGTTTTCGCGCGACAGCCGCAACGAAGAAGTGAAAGGGGTGATACCTACGGGCGCACTGCCCTCAGGCATCCTCACCATTACGGCATTCGACGAAAACTGGAAGCCTCTTGCCGAACGGATTACATTTATCAACAATCCCGAAAGTATTTTTAAGCCCGAGGTGGAAGTGAAGCATTGGGGGCTTAATAAGCGCGCGCGCAACGACATTGAAGTAACCATTCCCGATAGCCTTGCCGCCAACATCTCTGTCGCCATCACTGATGCGGGTATCGAAACCGATAGCTCCAACAATATCATCAGCCGGCTCCTGCTCACCGGCGATCTGCGGGGAGAAGTGTATAATCCCGGGTATTATTTTTCCAACAATCATGATAGTACGGCAAGGCATCTTGACCTGGTAATGCTGACCCATGGATGGCGACGCATTAATTGGGATGCCCTGGTAACGGGTAAAATGCCCGTGATCAATTACCCGCGCGACAGCTCCTATTTCACCCTGTCGGGCAGGGTGTATGGTGCCACTTCCACGGAGTTGAAAGATGCCGGCGAAATAATTTTAGTCGTAAAGCAGAAAAACAAAGAGGGTGGCATTGTGCTGGTGCCCCTGGATGGCAATGGCACATTCAACGACCCTTCCATGCTTTTATTCGATTCTACCACCATTTATCATCAGTTTCCCAAAGGCAAGAAGCTTGGCGCCTCCGTACGCTATCTCGAGAATAAGCTCGCTCCCCTCAACAGTAATGTGAAAGCGAGCGGCCGATACAGCAACTGGGCCGCTGATACGGCAGGTTTTGCACGACATGCACAGCTTTCGGCGGAGGAAGCCGATATACTCCGCCAGTTTGAAGGAAAGACGCTGGAAGCGGTTGTCGTAAAAGCCAGAACCAAATCGCCGGTGGAGGAGATGGATGAGCGCTATACTTCCGGATTGTTCTCCGGCGGAGATGGCTACCAGTTCGACCTGATTAATGATCCGTTGGCACAGTCGCAACTCAATATCTTCACCTACCTGCAAGGTAAAGTGGCAGGGCTCCAGGTAACCGGCGCCACCACTTCCAATCCATCCCTGCAATGGAGAGGCGGTGCGCCGCAGCTTTACCTCAACGAGATCCCCACCGACCCCGAAATGGTTTCTTCCGTCGCCGTTACGGATGTGGCTTATATCAAAGTGTTTCGGCCGCCATTTATGGGCGGTTTCAATGGCGGCAATGGGGCCATTGCCATATACACTCGTCGTGGCGGCGATACCAAATCAGAGCCGGGCGAAGGTTTGGCCAGCTCCCTGGTAACCGGCTATACCGAAATCCGCCAGTTTTATTCACCCAACTACAGCACTTTTAAAGCCGAAAACGAAATGAAAGATTTACGTACCACGCTGTACTGGAACCCCCTCATCATGACAGCTCCCGGCAAAAGCAAATTCCAGTTTTCTTTTTACAACAACGATGTGTCGGAATCGTTCCGCATCATCATCGAAGGAATGACAAGAGACGGGAAGCTGGCGAGGTACGAGGAAGTGCTTTATTGATGTAATAAATGTTACGTAGTACGTTATACGTTTTTGGTTTAAGCTTTAGGGTTTAAAGTTTAAGGTTGGATTTGTATGATTTGGGAATTTGAAGGTTGGAGTTTTTGCTATTAGCTCAATATTCGCATCTCTGTCAAGTTCCAAAAAAAGTTGACAGTGATAACTATAATCAATTCATCTGCGTATATCTGCGGAAAAATCTGCGAAAATCTGCGGGAAATAATTCAGCTCTTTAAACGACCTCAGGGTTCAGGAGAGTTTTCCCCAGGTAAACTCAGATAGATGATGTCAGCAAAATGTTTCAACCTTAAACTTTAAACCCTAAACCCTAAACCCTTCATCTCCTCACCATGGTATCCCAAAAGCACACAGGCTTCGCGATTTGTACGCTTTTGTTTTTATGCCTCGCCTGCAAGCCTTCGGCATATCGCAGTACGAATAAGCAATACAAAAAACAGGCGAAAGGGCTGAGCCGGCTTTTACAGGAGTATCCGCTTCGCGATAGCGCGGGTTTGCCCTATGCCGACCAGTGGGTGGGCACTACCAACTTCAGCCTGCGACGCCCCAACATTGTGGTGATACATCATACCGCGCAGGGGTCCTGCGAGCAAACCCTGCGCACTTTTACCCTGCCACGCGCGCAGGTAAGCGCGCATTATGTGATTTGTCGCGAAGGAGAGGTCTATCACATGCTCAACGATCAACTCAGGGCTCACCATGCCGGTGTGAGCCAATGGGGCAGTTTCACCGATATCAATAGCAGCAGTATCGGTATCGAAATCGACAACAATGGGCATGAGCCCTTTACCGAACTGCAGATACAAAGCCTGCTGCAATTGCTCGATCGGTTAAAAAAGACCTATCGCATACCCACGGCCAATTTTGTGGGCCATGCCGATGTAGCACCCGGCCGTAAAGTAGACCCCAACCGGCATTTTCCCTGGGAGCGCCTGGCCGATGCGGGTTTTGGTTACTGGTATGATACTACCAAACAGCAAATACCCGCAGGCTTCGACGAAAAACTGGCCTTGCGTGTAATTGGGTACAATACCAGCAATTTGCCCGCTGCCATACGTTCGTTCAAGCTACATTATAATCCAACAGATAGTACGGCGGTTTTGAGCCAGGTGGACAGGAAGATTTTGGCCAGCCTGGTAGGGAAGTTTTAAGTTTTACGTTGTACGTTTTACGGTCCTGGTTTAAGGTTTAGGGTTTAAAGTTTAAGATTTGTGCGGCAGGCGATTCATACGCGAGCTGGTTAGGGAGGAATATCATGTTTTAAAGGGTGTAACCTTAAAAAAGAGCCAGGTCAATTAAACCTTAAACTCTAAACGCTAAACCCGGAAACGTAGAACGTACTACGTATTACGTTCTACGTTTTCTTCGCTCAGGAACCTGTAAATTTGAGGGATTGTACCGAAACCTGTGTATATATGATGACTGCCGAACACCAACGCCTGGCCGATAACGCCAAAAAAGATATACCCCTTGCCCAATGGGGACCTTACCTGAGTGAAAGACAATGGGGCACTGTGCGGGAGGATTATAGTGAGCATGGCGATGCCTGGCATTATTTCCCCTTCGATCATGCCCATGCCCGCGCCTATTTGTGGGGCGAAGATGGCCTCGCCGGCATTTCCGACTATTTTGGTAACCTCTGTTTTGGGATCGCTTTGTGGAATGGGAAGGACCCCATTCTGAAAGAAAGATTATTTGGTCTCAGCAATCCGCAGGGAAATCATGGTGAAGACGTCAAAGAACTTTATTACCATCTCGACAACTTGCCGACGCACTATTATATGGAGTACCTGTACAAGTATCCGCAACAGGCTTTTCCCTATCAGAAACTGAGGGAAGAGAACCATAAGCGTTCGATGCAGGAGCCCGAGTACGAAATACTGGATACGGGTGTATTTGACAATAACCAGTATTTTGATGTGCACGTTACTTATGCCAAGCAATCCGATCAGGATATGGGTATCCGGATCAATATCACCAACCGCCACTCAGAGGCGGCAGAATTGAGCCTGTTGCCCACGCTTTGGTTTTATAATCGCTGGGTGCAGGGCAGTTTTAAGGAAAAACCAACCATCGCCTATATCAATAAAACCACCGTTCGTGCCGAACATGAGCGGTTGGGAGAGTATTATTTCTATTTTCAACCCGCCGACCGCTCCCTGTTTACCGAAAATGAAACCAATACCGAGCTGGTATCCGGCATACCCAATAAAAGCATTTTTGTAAAAGACGCTTTTCACCATGCGGTTATTGAAGGCAGGAATATGGCAGAGCTTTCGCGCAAGCGCAAAGGCACCAAATTCTCGCCGCTCTACCAGGTAAAGCTGGCCGGGGGCGAAACAAAATCTTTCTATTGTCGGCTCAACCATCAGTGGGTGGACCAGCCCTTTGATGCCGCTTTTATGGCCACATTCGACCTTCGAAAAAAAGAAGCGGATGAATTTTATGCGGCCATACTTCCCCGCGACATGAGCGAAGAAATGGCGCAGATACAGCGCCAGGCTTTGGCGGGTGTTTTGTGGAGCAAGCAGTACTATCATTTCGATGTGGAACAATGGCTCCAAACCAGTGATGGCATTACCCCGGTAACCAATACGAAGAAAATGGGTCGCAATAAAGATTGGACCCATCTGAAAAACCAGGATATCATCATGATGCCCGACAAATGGGAATATCCCTGGTACGCAGCCTGGGATCTGGCTTTTCAGTGTATATCCATGGCCGTAGTGGATCCCACTTTCGCCAAGCACCAGCTATTGCTGGTGATGCGGGAATGGTATATGAAACCCGATGGCCAGTTGCCGGCCTATGAATGGAATTTCAGCGACGTGAACCCCCCCGTACACGCCTGGGCCACCATGCAGGTGTACCAGATCGAAAAAAAGCGTACCGGGCAGGGCGATATCAATTTTCTGAAAAGGGCCTTTCAAAAACTGCTGATCAACTTTACCTGGTGGATCAACCGGAAAGATGTGAATGGCAACAATATCTTCGAAGGAGGATTTTTGGGGCTCGATAATATCGGTGTATTCAACCGGAGCTATCATTTTCCCGGCGAAATACAACTGGAACAGGCCGATGGCACCAGTTGGATGGGCGCCTATGCTTTGGATATGATGGAAATGGCTATTGAGATCGCCCTGCATGATCGCAGTTTTGAAGATACGGCCACCAAGTTTTTTGAACACTTTGTACTGATCGCCGAATCGCTCAACGAACACGGTTTGTGGAATGAGGAAGATCGCTTCTTTTACGATATGCTTTGCATTTCCGGATCAGACCCCATTCCGCTGCGGATTCAATCGGTAGTGGGTATTACCCCCCTGTATGCCGTGTCCACCATCAGCAGGCACGCGCTGAATACACTTACCGATTTCAAGAAGCGCATTACCTGGTTTGAAAACTACCGCAAGAAAAATAATCGTTTCTGGCCCAACGAAGAGAAGATTAATGAAGAGGATATACTGGTGTCGCTGGTGCCAAAGGAAAGACTGGTCGAAATTCTGCAGAAGCTGCTCGACGAGGATGGCTTTCTTTCCGAAGGCGGTATTCGGGCGCTTTCGAAGTACCACGACAAGAAGCCCTATTCGGTAATGGTAGAGGGTAATATGTACAGTATCCGCTACGATCCCGGGGATTCTACCTCCGATATGTTTGGCGGCAACTCCAACTGGCGCGGCCCGGTATGGATGCCCATCAATTTCCTGATCATACAGTCGTTGCGCAAATTCGGCGATTTTTATGGCGACGATCTGAAAGTGGAATACCCCAGTGGTTCGGGAAATTACATGAACCTGAAAAAAGTAACCAAAGAGCTGACCCGGCGTGTCATCAGTCTCTTTCAAAAAGATGCTTCAGGTCGCCGGCGACTGTACGGAGATTATAGTTGGTTTTACGAACAACCCGGTAATACTCACCTGGTTAATTTCTATGAATATTTTCATGGCGACAGTGGCCGGGGACTGGGTGCCTGCCATCAAACCGGCTGGACCGCGCTGGTTGCCGAATTGATCAGTGAATATGGTGAGCGGGAAAATGGTTATATGAACGACAAGGACGGAATTGAATAGATAGTTAAATTGCCCTGCAACGGTTGAGCGACCGGAGCGGTCAGCATATAGCACCACCACAAAACAGAGAGCATAGCACTGCATGAGAAAAATTTCTTTAGCGCTGATAGCGTTATCATTCATTACCCTGCTACAGGCACAGGATACAGATCTCGGCCCCGACAGGAATAACCGGTTGGCCGATAGCCTCTGGTCCATTTATCAGGCTGAAAGGGGCGAAAACCTGGCCATTTATCGTGGCCGACAGGTCCTGGGGGGATATCCCGGTATTGGAGGCAGCGCCTATTTCCCATTCACCGACTGGTCGACAGGCTCCGCGCAATATGAAGGGGTATGGTATCATAACCTGGAATTACTCTATGATATTTTCCGCGACGAAGTGCTGCTGCGTCACCCCAGTGGAATTCCATTTGTTTTATACAACGACAGGTTGCAGGCATTCCGGATCAGGGACAGGGAGTTTATTCGGCACTATGAAACCCGGGGCGATATGCCCCCTGGCATGTACGAAGTGCTGCACAAAGGCAAATTGACCATCTATGCCAGTCGCAGTGTGCAATTGGATGAAAAAATCATTGATCAGACTGTTGAACGAAATTTTATCAGCAAGTTCCGGTACTATGCTGAGATCGATGGTAAAGTGAAACAATTCAACAAACAGAAACAATTGATGGAAATGGTTCGCGACCAGCGAAATCAGATCCAGCCCCGGATTCGCGCGGCAGGTGTTAAATACAAGCACAATCCCGAAGCCATCATAAAGATTATTGCCGAAACTTACAACCAATCACAATCCTGACATGCGTTTTATTCTGATAGCCTGCTTCAGTTCTCTGATTCTTTGCCAGGGGATGGCTCAAGCCCAGGAGAGGCAGGAACCCCGAATCACGGGTCAATTTGACAACCTGCCCCTTGTTGATTTCTTTCAACGTATAGAAACCCAGGCGCCCGTATACTTCTTTTATGATACGGCAAAACTGGGATCCGCCCGCATCAACCTCCATGTTCAAAATGAACCCCTGTCGCAGGTACTCGAAAAGGCGCTACGCGAAACAGGTTTGCAGCACAGCATTGACACAGATGGACGTGTTTATATCACGCGCGGATTGAAAATTGCGACCAACCTTCCCAGGAACTTTTTTGATAAACCCGAAAGCCCATTGGCGGGTGGCCAGGCTGTAGCCACAGACAGCCTCCAGGATTTTGACCTGGTTGAGCGCAAAGCGCGGCCCGTTACTTCAGAGAACAAGTTGTACGAAATAGGTACCAGGTCCAACGCGTCGAGGGGTACTGCCATCCTCACGGGCACCATACGCAATGCACGGTCCGGCGAACCGGTGGTGAATGCTTCCGTTTTTGTTGATAGCCGCAACTATACTACCACCGATGGATATGGACATTTTTCCCTGGCGCTGCCAGTGGGCAATCATACCCTGAATGTACTGGGTTCCGGCATGCGCGATACCAAACTGCAATTGGTTATGTATAGCGATGGCAAGCTGGAAGTGGACCTGGCCGAAACAATCACTACCCTGAAAGAAGTAATTGTTTCCTCCCGCAAAACTTCCAATATCACGAATGTGAATATGGGTGTTTCGCGACTCAATATCGAAACCATCCGGAAAGTACCATCCGTGTTTGGCGAGGCCGATGTTTTACGCGTCATCACCAGCCTGCCCGGTGTAAAAACGGTGGGAGAAGCCAGTACCGGATTCAACGTGCGCGGTGGCTCGGCCGACCAGAACCTGATCCTCTTCAACGAATCCACCATCTATAATCCTTCGCATTTCTTCGGCATTTTCTCAGCGTTTAACCCCGAAGTGGTGAATGAAATAGAACTTTACAAGAGCAGCATTCCGGCCAAGTTCGGTGGAAGACTTGCTTCGGTACTGGATATCAACAGCCGCGAAGGCAATAAGAAAAAAATTACGGGCTCGGCGGGGCTGGGCCTCGTTACCAGCCGCGTTCACCTGGAAGGCCCGCTGGCCAAAGACCGTACTTCCTTTATTTTCGGAGGCCGTACTACCTATGCCAACTGGCTGATGAACCTGCTGCCCGATGAGTACGATAACAGCAGCGCCAATTTTCAGGATGTTAACCTCGGCATCAGCCACCAGATCGACAGTTCCAACAATCTTTATTTTTCAGGCTATTTCAGCAACGACCAGTTTTCGCTAAACAGTGATACGCTCTATGGATACAGCAATGCCAACTTCTCGGTGAAATGGAAGCGAAATATCTCGCGAAGGCTCACCGCGGAATTTATTGGCGGATACGATCAGTACCAATATAAAGTACAGAGCGACGAGAACCCCGTGAATGCATTCACGATGAAGTTCTCCATCAAGCAGATGTATGCACGGGCCAATTTCGTGTATTATCGAAATCAGCAACATGGTTTTGATTTCGGTGCCAGCACCATGCGCTACAAGCTGAGGCCGGGCTCTTTTGAGCCCAAAGGTTCGCAGTCGCTGGTGTCGCCGGATATCGTGGAAGATGAACAGGCACACGAGTCTGCGCTTTACTTCACACATCGTTTCAATCCCAGCAATAATCTTTCTATCAATACGGGTGTCCGTTATTCCGTGTTCAATTACCTGGGCCCCAATTCTGTTAATTATTATGCCGAAGGCCAGCCGGTGAACGACGACAACCGGACCGATACCAGGACTTTTGGAAAAGGGAAGATCATCAATACTTATGGTGGACCTGAGTTTCGTTTATCCGTTCGCTATTCCGTTACCCCTTCTTTCTCCATCAAGGCGGGTTATAATTCCCAGCGTCAGTATATCCACATGCTCAGCAATACCACGGCCATAGCGCCTACCGATATCTGGAAGCTGAGTGATCCGAATATTCGTCCGCAGAAAGGTGACCAGATTTCGCTGGGCTTCTATAAAAACCTGAAGTCAAATACCATTGAGACTTCGGTGGAACTGTATTACAAACGCATCCGCGATTATCTCGATTATAAGCCTGGCGCCACCCTGCTGCTGAATCCCGAAATAGAAACCGATGTGATCAACACACGCGGTAAAGCCTATGGCGTGGAATTCCTGGTGAAAAAGCCCGGTGGCAAACTGAACGGCTGGATCAGCTATACATACTCACGCATCCTGCTTCGTTCCGATGATCCCGACCTGGGTGTGCTGGTGAATAATGGCGACTGGTATCCGGCTAATTACGATAAACCGCACGACGTTACGCTGACCGGTAATTTCCGGATCACACACCGTTTCAGCATTTCCCTGAATTCAACCTACAGCACGGGTCGTCCTATTACGCTGCCCATCGGAAGATATTACTATGCCGGCTCACAAAGAGTGTTGTATTCCGACCGGAACGCTTACCGCATTCCGGATTATTTCCGCACCGATTTCAGCATCAATATCGATGGCAACCATAAAGTGAATCAGAAAACCCATGGTTCCTGGACTATCGGCCTCTACAACCTGTTGGGTCGCCGCAATCCCTATTCCGTGTATTTTGTTTCAGAGGGCGGACTAATCAATGGTTACAAATTGTCCATTTTCGGCTCTGTCATCCCCTTCATTAATTATAATATCCGTTTTTAAATATGAACCGTCAACAAATCGTTATTCTGCTATTGTGTGTATTTGCCCTGCAGGCTTGCCGGGATGCATATCTTCCACCACTTGTTGATTCCGACACCCGGATATTGGTAGTGGAAGGAGTGCTTAATGCCAGTGGCGGTACTACAAGCATCCGTCTTTCGCGCAGCACTAAAATCGACAACTACAATACCATCATTCCCGAAGAGGGGGCGCAGGTATTGGTAGAAGCCGAAAATGGGAATACGCAAAACCTTTTTGCCTCCGGTGGCGGTTTTTACAGGGGTGGCCTTACGATGGCAACCGGGCAGAAATACCGGGTTCGCATCCGCACCAATGACGGGAAGGAATACCTTTCCACTTATTCGGAAGCCAAACTCACGCCGGCTATCGACAGCATCAGTTGGAAGCAGGAAGCCGAAGGAGTTACCATCTATGCCAATGCGCATGATGATGCCAACAATACTACCTATTATCGTTGGGACTATGACGAAACCTGGGAGATACGCACCTATTATTACTCGCAGTATATTTTTGATAATGGCCGGGTGCGCGAACGGAATATGCCGGATGAGGAAAGGTATATCTGCTGGAAATACAATAATTCATCCAGCATCCTGATCGCCTCTTCGGCCAGGTTGCAAAGCGATCGCATTGCGGAAGCGCCCCTGCTGCAAATTCCTACCGGCAATGAAAAACTCGACTGGCGTTACAGCATCCTCGTACGCCAATATGCGCTGGACAAGAACGCTTATGAGTTCTACGATCTCATGAAGAAGAATACGGAAAGCATCGGTACCATTTTTGACCCGCAGCCTTCCGAGATCCGTGGTAATTTCACCTGCATATCTGATCCGTCCGAGCCCGTTATTGGTCATGTTACGGCCAGCACAGTTACCGAAAGAAGAATATTTATCAATTCCACGGAAATAAGTGATTGGGTATTTGTAGAAAATTGCCCGGTGCAGGAAGTAACCACCGATAGTGTGGTGTATTATTTTGAAGGAGGTGGGTATATTCCTTATGAAGGCGTAGAAGAAAATGGCGTAATCACCAAGTATCTGAGTTCCTACGCGGGATGTACGGATTGTACCACGCGTGGCGGATCGGTGCAGAGGCCGAGCTACTGGTGAAGCGTGAATCGTGAGTAGGGAGTCGAAAGTAGTAAGTAGTAAGTTGTAAGTAATGAGTTATAAGTAGTAGGTAGTATATAGTATGATCGTAGCGTACACAACTTCTTTACAACTTACTTTAAACCTTAAACCTTAAACTTTCAACGAATCAACAGTTCAACAATTCAACGATTCAACAATAATGTTCATGTTAACACAACATCGCCGAAATTTTTTTGCTTTTGTTTTTTTATTGATGGGGGCGAGTGCCGTACAGCCCGCTTATGCGCAGGGTACTGCTGCCGCCGCCATGTTAAATCAGGTTCCAGGCTCTGGTGAAAAGATTTATGTGCATACCGACCGAAACAGCTACCTGGCTGGTGAGTTGGTTTGGTTCAGGCTCTATTACCTGGAGGCAGGAAGCTGGCGACCCCTTGATATGAGCAAAGTGGCTTATGTGGAATTGCTCGATCGTAAATCAAAGCCCCTGATACAGGCCAAGATTGAGTTGGGCAAGGGTGGTGGATCCGGCTCTTTTTATATTCCCTCCTCGCTGGCTACCGATCGCTATGTGTTGCGGGCCTATACCCGCTGGATGCGCAACTCCGGCGCTGCGGAATATTTTGAAACACCCGTCACCGTCCTGAATACGGTGGCTGGTTTGCCCGGAAACACGGCAGGCTTGCAGGCACCACAAATACATTTTTATCCGGAAGGCGGCCAGTTCCTGTCGTTGGGAACATCAGTACTCGGTTTTCGTGTTGCCGACGAAAGAGGGTTGCCCGTGGAGGCCCAGGGAATCATTACCGGACCTGCCGGCGATACCATCGGCAGCCTGGCTACCCACAAAATGGGAATGGGCCGCATTGAACTGTCTGCCACCAACACTGAAACATATAAAGCACATATTCGGATCGGTGACAAAACGCTGGTACAGGACCTGCCCCGGGCGAGCGAGCGGGGCTATGCCTTACAGGTAAAGGATTTGGGCGGCAATAGCCTTGAAGTATCCATTCGCCTAAAGGGGTTGGACCAGGCAGCCGAAACCATGCACCTGCTTACACATGCCCAGCAATCCCTGCTTTCGGCTCAGCAGATTTCCGCCGCCAATAACGCGGAAACAAAATTGACCATTGAGAAGTCGAAATTGCAGGAAGGGGTGAATATTATAACGCTCTTCAATCAACAAAAGCAACCGGTTTGCGAACGCCTCGTATTTGTAAAGCCAAATTCCGTTCTAACGGTTGCGGCCACAACTGATCGGAATAGTTATGCCCTAAGGCAGCCGGTACAATTATCCATTGAAACACCGGCGGCCGAAGCCCTGGGTGCCGACAGCATCCATTATTCTGTGGCGGTTTACCAGGCTGCCCCCTGGGAAGACCAGTTCAATGCGGCCATGCCCAGTCATCGCTGGCTCCTGCCTTACCTGCAGGGTGAAGTGCTGGCACCTGAATACTATTTCAGCGAAGACAAGGACGCTATTGTTGCTGCCGACAATCTCATGCTTACACAGGGCTGGCGAAGTTTTGGCAATCCGCAGGAACGGGCAAAGAGTACCCTGCGATTTACACCGGAGCTGAAAGGCCATATCCTGATAGGCAGGGTGCTGCGTAAGTCGGATGGAAGCCCGGTGCCGGGTGAACTGTGCTACCTGTCGGCGCCCGCTTACCCCTTCGACCTGGAATCGGCTCGCAGCGACCGACAGGGTTATGTGTATTTTGAAGCGGACAAATATTATGGCCCCGGCGAAATAGTGGTGAAAGCCGCTTCGGATTCTGCGGCATTCTTCCGGGTGGATATACTCAATCCCTTTAGTGAAAATAAACTTCGTCAGAGTTATGCAGCGCCCGGTTTGCAGGAGGCATGGGCTCCGGCATTGCAACAGCGCAGCGTGGCCATGCAGGCGCAGAATATTTTCAGGGCCGATAGCCTTCGCCAGTTCAGTGCGCCTTTGCAATACGATACCCTTCCTTTTTATGGCAAAGCGGAGTATAGCTATCGCATGGACGAATACAAGCGCTTTACTACCATGGAAGAAGTGATGCGCGAATTTGTTGCGCCTATCAGCGTGGCTATTCGTGGGGGCAAATACTATTTGAGCATTTTGGATGAACTCTACAAAAGGGGCTACGATGAGAATGTGATGGTACTGATCGATGGTATCCCGCTTACCGACCACAACAAGATTTTCAGCTATGATCCGTTGAAAGTAAAAAAGCTGGATGTGATTACCCGCCGCTACGTGCTGGGCTCCGCCAATGTGGGCGGTATTGCCAGCTTTGAAACCTATAATGGCCGCTTTGATGCTTTCGATCTGGATCCTTCCATCATTCTTGTCGACTACGAAGGTCTCCAATTGCAACGCGAGTTCTATTCACCCGACTACAGCCAGGTCAATAATCCGAGGATTCCTGATTTTCGCAGCACCCTGTTCTGGATACCGGCCCATCAGCAGGCCGCGGAAGAAAAAACGACCCTTAAATTCTACACTGGCGATCAAAAGGGAAAATTTCAGGTTGTCATCCAGGGCATAAGCAGCAAAGGGAGGATTGTGAAGGCGGTGGAAGAGTTTGTGGTGCAGTGAGAGAAAGTTTTAAGTTGTAAGTTTTAAGTTGTAAGTAGGTTAAGTATTGATTCAATAGATTTTTATCTGGAAAAAGTTGACAGTTTTGCGCTTATCAATTATCTGCGTTTATCAGCGAATAAAATCTGCGAAAATCTGCGGGAAAACTCTCCTGAACGCTGACGCTGCTCAAATTGCTAAAATATTTCCCCCAGATTTTCATTGATATCCCATAACTCAAAACCTGCCTGCCGGCAGGCTTACAGCTTATAACTTACTACTTACAACTCTATCCGCCTCACATTCTCTGCAAACAACTTTCTCTTTATTCCCTCGCTCACAATTGAGTCGCCGGGAAAGTTTTTCATTATTCTATCATAATCCCCATTGTCCGATCCAAACATGATCCGGTCTTCCAGGCCTTCGCGGATAAAATTTTTGAGTTGTGCTTCAAATACCTCCTTGGGTACAATATCCGGGTTGCAGAGTACGGATATATCGGCATACACCTGCGGATACTTCTTCATCAATGCAATGCTTTCCTCATGGTAAGGCCCGCCAGCATGCATGAGCCATATTCTTAGGCCGGGGAATTTCAGTAGTACGGGCTCGATCAATGCCGGATTACCCATGGTGCTGTCAAAATCGGGGCAGCCATGATCGGGCCCTGCCAATCCGGTATGAATGCCTACGGGCAAATTATACTCAATGGCCAGTCGATAATAAGGGTACATCTGCGGATCATCAGGACTGATACCCGCATATTGCGTAAGCACCTCCCCCAAAAAATCTATTCTTTTTTTCTCCATTAAATGCCTGACCCATGCGCTGTCGGGAAAAGACACACTATCGGCATAGCATACCTGCCCGCTATAGGGAACTTTACCACCCGGACAGGGAATCATCAGACCCGCGCGGATATCAACCGGCGCCTTGCTTTTATATAGTTGCAGCATGTCCCAGGAACTACTGAACCAAACCTCCTTCACCCCGTATTTTCTCCATTGACTGAACTGAGCGGAGGTATCAGCCGAAGCATGTGCATGCACATCGATGATATCCATATCAGCATCACCTGAATTGTTTTTGCAGGAAAGAAGGGAAAGGGAGAGGAGGAGGGTTAGGCGCATGGTGAATTCGGTAATTTGGGGATTTGGGAATTTGTTTGCCTTTCTGCAGACAAGCTATTGTGAATTTGGGAATTCGGGAATTTGAGAATTTGTTTGTCTGCAGACAAGCTATTAAACAAATTCCCAAATCCCCAAATTCCCAAATTTTCCTAATCAAGGTACCAAATATCTCCAACATTCACGCCTCACGATTCACGCCTCACGTCGCCCTCGCCATCTCCTCCCATCTCGTCGTATAGCGCGGGCTACGCAGTTCCTGGCGCATTTTCCAGTTGCGGGTGGTGCCGCTGCGGGCAAATTTGAGTACATCGTCGCGCTGGCTGAAGTTGATATTGTCGATCATTTCCATGAGCTGGCGGTTTTCGGTCCTCGTGTCTTCATCGAATAAGTTACCCTGAATGGCATTGTCGGGAACAATATTGCTCAGCATAACGCCTGCTTTTTTATACCATTGTCCCTTTTGGTAGAGTTTATCGGCCAGCTCCACGGCGGGTTTAATGAGTTCATGTGTGCTGGAAGTAGCCCGCGGCAGGGTGATCGATTGGCGCAGGGTGGCGCCATGGCGGAAACCGGCTTCATGGCTTTGTTCGCGCGTAACCACAAATACTTCCACCGAACCGGCGGCGCCGTGTTGGCGGCGCAGCTTTTCCGCGGCGCGTGAAGTATAAGTGGCAATGGCTTCGCGGATGGATTCGCGGTCGTTGACCGCCCGGCCAAACATACGCGTGGTAGCGATCATTTTTTTCTGCAGCAACTCTTCCTCCATCTCTCGGCAACTTTCACCCCGCAATTCGCGCCAGAGCCTTACACCCACTACGCCGCCCAAATGCTGCCGGGCAAATTCTTCCGATACATGGCTGAGTTGCCAGGCATCATAAATACCCCAGTCTTCTTTCAGTTTTTGTGCATAACGACGGCCAATTCCCCAAAGATCCGACACATCAGTAAGCTGCAATGCCTTCTGAATGGCGGCTTCATCCTGTAAAACATATACACAGGCAGTATTCACTTTATCCTTTTTCGCCAGGCGGTTCGCCAGTTTACTCAAAACCTTGCCAGGCGCTATGCCCACGGAAACCTGTATGCCGGTCCACTCCCAAACCCGGCTCCGGATTTCGGAGGCCAGGGGATGCCAATCTTCTCTCGACAGCCCCTTCAGGTCGAGGAAGGCTTCGTCCACCGAATACACTTCCACCCGCTGGCTACCCAGCATCTGCCGCAGGGTTTCCATCACGCGCCAGCTCAGATCGCCATAAAGATTGTAGTTCGACGAAAAGACCCGTATGCCATGCTGCTCAATCAGGGGTTTGGCCATAAAATAGGGAATACCCATTTCCACGCCCAGTTTTTTAGCTTCATCGCTCCGCGAAATAATGCAGCCATCGTTGTTGCTAAGTACAACAATGGGTTCACTGGCCAGTTCCGGTCTGAACAGCCGTTCACAGGCGCAGTAGAAATTATTGCAATCCACAATCGCTTTCATACCTATGCCATCTGGTGAATAACGTAGGTAACAACACCCCATACGGCGAAATCGCTGAATTCTGCCAGGTTGATGGGTTTGTAGCGGTTGTTCTCGGGTATCAGGAAGGCCGAGGAGAAGTTTTTATGAAAGCGGCGAACCAGTAATTCGCCATTCAGGATGGCGACTACTACACGCCCTTCGGCCATGCGCAGCGATCGGTCGACCACGAGGATATCATTATCGAATATGCCCGCGTCGCGCATGGCATCGCCCTTCATGCGGAAAAAGAAAGTGGCGGGTTTGTTGCGGATCAATTCCTCATTGAGGTCGATCCCGCGTTCCATATAATCATCAGCCGCGGCGCCAAAGCCGGTGGCGTTGGCCGATGGCACTTCGTGCTGGCTAAACTGCTTGCTGCCACGATAGGCAGAAGAGGCGAAATCGGGGTGTTCCATGGTTGAAGCGTTGAATTGTTGAAGGTTTAGGGTTTAAAGTTTAAGGTTGGATTTGCATGATTTGGGAATTTGAAGATTTGGGAATTTGAATATTTATTATTAGATCACTATACACGTCTTTGTCACGACTCAAAAAAAGTTGACTGTTATCACTATAATCAATTCATCTGCGTCTATCTGCGGAAAAACTCTCCTGAACTCTGAGGCTGTTTAAAGAGCTGAAGTATTTCCCGCAGATTTTCGCAGATTTTTCCGCAGATCAGCGCAGATTTCTTACTCCAATCAGTTCTAACTATAACTATCAACTTTAAACTTTAAACTCTAAACCTTAAACCCTAAACCTTCCCTTTATGCGCAAAATAAAAAATAAATTTTGAAATACTAAAATGTTTAGTAAATTTATGCTAACAATTCTGGTTAACTATGCAAATCCTATCCCAACCCGCCGTATCAGCCCTGGGCATCAATATGCCGGGCTATCGCATTTATGAATACCAACTGGTGCTGGTACCTCATGAAGCCCTGCGCAATCGCATCCGCGACCTGCGGCAGGAGTTTAATGCCGCCTATGGTATGGAAACCCAATCAAAAGGAAGATGTAGTATCCTGCTTTGCAGTTTTACCCAATATGAATTAATGGAAGAAAAGATCCGTACCCGCTTGAAAACCCTGGCCCTGGGTGCCACGCCTTTTAAAGTGGAATTGCAGGGCTTTGGCAGTTTTCCCACCCACAGTATCCTGATCAATGTGGCCAGCCGCCTGCCGGTGCAGGAACTGGTAAAGGATATCCGTCAGCAATCGCAGCGACTGCTGAAGCTGAATGAGGATCACAAGCCACATTTTATCCTGGAGCCACACCTCACCCTGGCCGCAAGGCTCAAGCCCTGGCAATACGAAAAAGCCTGGCTCGAATACAGTCAGCGCCACTTCAGCGCCCGCTTTATTGCCGATCATATGGTGCTGCTTCGCCGCCCCCTGGGCGAATTTCAATACCAGATAGTAGAGAGCTTTCAGTTTGAAAACATGCCGGTGGCGACAAGGCAGGGAGTGCTCTTTGGTTGATTTGTTGAATCGTTGAATCGTTGATTTGTTGAATCGTTGATTTGTTTAGAGTTTAAACAGTCAGGATCTGCGAAAATCTGCGGGAAATACTTCCGCACTTTAAACAGCTTCTGAGTTCAAGAGTGTTTCCTGCAGATTTTCGCAGATTACAACGCAGATTACAACGCAGATTAACGCTGATTTAATGTAGAAGAAAAAGCTGCGATTTTTTTTCAAAGAGATTCAAACTTCAAACCGTCAACATTAAACCTTCAACAAATCAACGATTCAACAAATCAACAAATCAACAAATCACTGTTGTCCGGTAAAAATATCAAAAAAGTAAAAGATAAGGGGCCCAAT
>CAYMZZ010000005.1:22485-302405 GCA_964395095.1 uncultured Citrobacter sp. | reverse complement strand
TCATTGGGCCCCTTATCTTTTACTTTTTTGATATTTTTACCGGACAACAGTGATAAACAAATCAACAAATTATTTCTTCCTGTTGTTCCACGGCAGCAACGCGAAACTCGCCAGGCCGCCAATCAGTACTATAAGGGTTTGTGCGATCCAGAGCAGCCAGCCAAAGGCGGCGGCGATGGGTTGGCTGAGGCCATAGAGCATCATGGTTTTTTCAATCAGCAACGCATAACCGCCGATGCCACCCGGCGTGATGATCATACCAATACTGCCGGCCGACAGAACGGTGAAAGCTTCCCGCACGCCATAGATGGATGTTTCCCGGAGGGCAAAGAAACCAATATAGCCGCCCGCCAGGTAGCAAACCCAGATGGTCATGGTATAAATAATAAAGAGGCTTCTTTTTTTCAGGTGCCGGATGGTGGTCAGGCCCTGCCAAACCCGGCTGGCAATTTTGCGGAAGAGGACCGCCAGGTCGCTGATCTTTTTCTTTTTCACCCGCATCCAGATGAGGATACCCAGGATAGCCAGGCCCAAAATGATCCAGCCAGGATTGAGGAAGCCATTGGCCGTACCGGCGGATGGCTCGGTATGAAAAACACTGGCCAGTAATTGGCCATACAACCCCGGCTGTATCAGCAGTGTGATGCCGAAAACGACAAGCAGGCAAAGGGCGTCGATCAGTCTTTCGAGTATGATGGTACCTACCAGCTTGTCGGCGGGAATTTTTTCATAACGCGCCAGCAGGGTGCACTTCAATACTTCGCCCAGGCGGGGAAAAACCTGGTTGGCCAGGTAACCGATCATCACTGCAAAAAAAGTATTGGCCTTGTTGGGCCGATAACCCATGGGTTCCATCAAAAGCCTCCAGCGCAAGGCACGAATGAAATGGCTGAAAAGAAGTATGAATACAACCGGAATGAACAAAACAAATTTGGCTTCCCGCAGCGAATCGCGGATTTGCTGCCAGCTTTCCGCGTCTATATCCTTCACGGAAAACCAAACCAGTAGCAGGCCCAGCCCCAGGAACAGGAGGTATTGCAGAATGGTGCTGAGTGATTTCTTCATGGCCACAAAACCTATCGCTTATTGCCTTCTTTAGGAAAAACAATCCAGGGTTGGAACTTTTTGGCTTCTTCAAAATCCATGGTGGCATAGGAAATAATCACCACCACATCACCTACCATGGCTTTACGGGCCGCCGGTCCGTTCAGGCAACAGGTACCCGAACCTCGTTTACCCTTGATCACATAAGTCTCCAGCCGCTCCCCATTGTTCACGTTCACGACCTGCACTTTTTCATTCTCTATAATATTGGCGGCATCCATCAGGTCCTCATCAATGGTAATGCTGCCCACATAGTTCAGATTAGCTTCCGTAATCACGGCACGGTGAATCTTCGATTTCAGTACTTCAATCAACATAGAGGGCAAAATTAGCTAATTGCTGTTTTAAGTGGTAAGTTTTAAGTTTTAAGTTGTAAGTGATTAGGAAGCAAAGAGGAGGTGATAGAGCTCAAAAATTTGGTCAGTTATATGACTAAACTTGTTGCGGCACAATCTGTGACCCAACAACTTAAAACCTATAACTTAAAACTTATAACTCAAAACTTCCACATTATCAATCAACCTCACCTCCCCCAGATAGGCCGCCACCAGTACCATCGCTTCCTGCCGGCCATCCCATTGATGAATTTCTTCCAGCGTACGGGCATCGGCGAGGGCGAGATAATCGGGGCGGAACCCGCGCCCGATCAAATGCTGCCGGTGGGGTATTAATTGCTTTTCCACTTCGCCGGGCTGCAAACTCGCCCGGATAGATTGAAGGGTTTGATAGAGCAGGGGAGCTTTTTCGCGATCGCTGGCAGGCAGCCGCCTGTTGCGACTGCTCATGGCCAGTCCATCCGCCTCCCGCAAAGTAGGGCAGGGAATAAACAGGGTTTCGCGATCGCGGCCAGTTAGTGCCAATAAACGTTGCACCACCTGGCATTGCTGATAATCCTTCAGTCCCATATAAAGATGATCGGGCTGAACCAGGCCCAGGAGCCGCTCCATCACCTGGCAAACACCCTGGAAATGGCCGGGTCTGTATCGGCCTTCCCATCGTTGTTCCAGCGCGCCAAGGTCGTAAGGATGAGACATTTCAGTACCATTGGGGTAAATTTCCGACGCGGATGGCAGGAACAACATGGCACAGCCTCTCGATTCCAGCAACCGGATATCTTCTTCAATCGTGATGGGATATTTTTGATAGTCGGAAGGGTCGTTAAACTGCGTGGGATTCACGAAAATGCTGGCCACGCTGAAATCCCCGGCATCAATGGCATTTTGCAGGAGGGCCAGGTGCCCCTCATGCAAGGCGCCCATGGTGGGAACAAAACCCAGCCTGGAGCCTTTTTTCCGTTGCTGTTGGAGATATTGCCGGATGGTTTCCGCCTCGTGAAAAATAATCATAATCAGCGCAATTGGCGGCAAAATTAGCCCTTCTGCCTATTTCCCTTTAAAAAAACGTACCTTTGCCATCGTTTTTGAAAAGGAGTTAACTAAAAGGGAGTACATGTCAGCAAAAAAAAGAGTATTGTTCATTGCCAACGAAATGTCACCCTACCTGGAGCTGACGGAGTTTTCTGAAATTGTCAACAAGCTGGCTATAAAGGCAAACGACAGCGGCTTCGAAGTACGCTGCATTATGCCCCGCTTTGGCACCATCAACGAAAGAAGGCACCGCCTTCATGAAGTAGTCAGGCTTTCAGGTATCAATGTTTCGATCGACAATGACGATATGCCCCTGCAAATTAAAGTGGCTTCCCTGCCCAGCGCCCGATTGCAGGTTTATTTTCTCGATAACGAAGAACTGTTTAAGAGAAAAAACATCTTCCACGACGAAGACGACAAATGGTTTGACGATAATGGGCTGCGCACTATCTTTTTCTGCAAGGGCGCGCTGGAAACGGTGAAGAAATTTGGATGGCCTCCCGATATCATTCACTGCAGCGGATGGATGACGGGACTGATTCCGGCTTACCTCAAAACCGTGTATAAGAAAGAGCCGGTATTTGCCCATAGCAAAGTGGTTTACACCATTGGCGAAAATACCTTCAAGGAAAAACTTGGCTCCGACTTTGTAAAAAAAGCCCTGATCCATGCTTCCCTGAAAGAAAAAGACCTGGAAGCCTTTAAGGACGCTAACAATACGGCCCTGTTCCGTGGTGGCGCTTCTTTTGCAGACGCTATCACTTTCGGTGCGGATAAGATCGAAAAGAAACTGGCCGAGGAGTTCTCTAAAGTTCGCGGCAAGAAAACACTGCCTTATAATGAAGAGTCTGATTTAACAGAGTATTTACAACTCTATAACGAACTTGCAGACAAGTAAAATTCCAAAACCAGTATAACCATTCTTTGTGAAGAAGCAACTCCTGGCTATTCCGCTTGGCGCTATTTTAATCAGTTCCCTGGTAATTTTTTCCTGCCGGAAGATCAACGAATCCACCAGCCTGGGTGATGACCTGATCCCACCGATTGATAATATCACCACTTTCGATACCATTCTCGACGTTCAGGTGTTCAATGATACCTTTTCGCTGCTGAATGATTCCACGACTTATAACAAGAATTACGCGCATTACCTGGGACATATTAGCAATGACCCCTTCTTTGGTAAAACGGATGCCCGGATCTACCTGCAGTTAAAGCCTAATTTCTTTCCATTCTTTTATAGCAATAAACCGGATAGCCTGCATATCGACTCCGTGGTGCTGGTACTCGATTACCTCGAGACTTATGGCGATACGACGGTAGACCAAACGGTGAATGTGTATGAGATTGCGCAGAGCAGCAATTTCGACAACGATACCATTATCGCCTATGATGGCTATCGCATCCGCGACAACGATATTCAGTATGCAGGATTGTTAGGCAGCCGTACTTTCAAGCCCCTGGTATTAAATGACAGCATCAAGGTCTTTAAGGACACAACGGTGAACCAATTGCGGATTCGCTTAGACGATGCTTTTGGCGCCCGGCTGCTGGCTTATGATTCCACTTCGGGCCCCAATGGGGCTTATGACAGCGATTCAGCTTTCAACTCCAAGATGAAAGGATTTGCACTGGAATCGGTAAGCGGCAACGCCCTCATGGGATTCAGCCTCACAAGTGGCCGCACAAAATTAGCCGTTTACTACCGCGACGATAATGGCGATGCACCGGTGGCCCAATGGGATACCCTGGTAACTTATTTGCCCTTTAGCCCGGTTTCCGCTTCAGCGCAATACGTGAAGCGCGACTATAGCGCGACGCCTGTGGAGGCTGCGGCCGGCCAAATTGTTCCCGCCGACATTGCCTATATCCAGGCAACGCCGGGCACTTTTGCCCGTATCCGGATTCCTGGTCTGGCCGGACTCAATAACCGGATCGTTCACCGGGCGGAATTGATAATGGAGCAGGTATATGATATAACAGATTCACTGTTTCCCGTGCCGGGTGGTTTATTCCTCGACGCGTTTGATGCAGGCGAGCAAAAATACCGCACCGTTCCTTTCGACTTCCAGTTTGACATCAGTGGCGCGCCCAATCATAGTGCTTTTGGTGCCTTCCCTTATCGCGGCAAGGATCCCAATGGCAATTCCATCAACGTATGGCGCTTTAACCTGAGCCGCTACGTACAGCACCTGGTCAATGATACGGAACCCTATTACGATCTCCGACTGACCGCACCCATTTATGTGGAAGACCTGTACCGGCTGGGCCCGGCTACCAACCCCAGTATAGTTACACCTGTGTCATTGAACATAACGGCAGGAAAAGGCAGGGTGCGACTCCATGGTAGCGGCGATGGTTCACAACCCAACCCCAATCCCCAGCGGATGCGCTTGCGGATCGTGTATTCCAAAATCTGATCTAAAAACGTTTTGAATAAGATCGGGTGCTATCTTTGCACCCGATTATTTTTTTTAACCCATTCAATAAAGATTTCGCCAGTTATGCCTTACCTGTTTACTTCCGAGAGTGTTTCCGAAGGCCATCCGGACAAAATTGCCGACCAGATATCTGATGCCCTTATTGATAATTTCCTGGCTTTCGATCCACAATCCAAAGTGGCTTGCGAAACCCTGGTCACTACCGGGCAGGTAGTGCTGGCAGGCGAAGTGAAGTCGAAGGCTTACCTTGATGTGCAGGAAATAGCGCGTGGCGTAATCCGCCAAATCGGCTATACCCGTAGCGAATATATGTTTGAGGCCCACTCCTGTGGCGTATTGTCTGCCATCCACGAACAATCGGCCGATATCAACCAGGGGGTTGACCGTAAGAAAAAAGAAGAGCAGGGTGCCGGTGACCAGGGTATGATGTTTGGCTATGCGAGCAACGAAACAGAAGACTATATGCCCCTGGCGCTCGACCTGGCCCATAAATTACTCATTGAGTTGGCGGCCCTGCGTCGTGAAAATAAGCAGATCAAATACCTGCGTCCCGATGCCAAGAGCCAGGTGACCCTCGAATACGACGACAACAACAAGCCCGTACGAATCGATGCCATTGTGGTATCGACCCAGCACGATGATTTTGATACCGAAGCCAAAATGCTGGCGAAGATCAAATCGGATATTATCAATATCCTGATCCCGCGCGTAAAGACCAAGTACAAAAAATACGCAAAGCTGTTTAACGATAAGATCAAATACCATATCAACCCCACCGGCAAATTTGTTATTGGTGGCCCGCATGGCGATACCGGCCTTACCGGTCGCAAGATTATTGTGGACACGTACGGAGGTAAGGGCGCGCATGGCGGAGGCGCCTTCAGTGGAAAAGATCCTTCCAAAGTAGATCGCTCCGCGGCTTATGCTACCCGCCATATCGCCAAAAACCTGGTGGCCGCCGGCGTGGCCGACGAAATCCTGGTGCAGGTATCTTACGCTATCGGCGTGGCGGAACCCACCAGCATTTATGTAAATACGTATGGTACATCCAAAGTAAAAATGGCCGACAGTGAGATCGCGAAGAAAGTGGGCGAGCTCTTCGATATGCGTCCTTATTTCATTGAGCAACGTTTGAAGCTGCGCAATCCCATTTATTCCGAAACTGCGGCATACGGACATATGGGCCGTCAACCCCGCATCGTGGAAAAAAGCTTTACCTCGCCCGAAGGAAAGACCGTTAAGAAAAAGGTAGAACTCTTCACCTGGGAGAAGCTGGACTATGTAGCGAAAGTGAAAAAGGCTTTTGGTCTGAAATAATCCGAAGCAAGCATCTGCCGCTGAAAGAAGGCGGCATACCATATAAAACAGAAAGGCGGAGTGAATTCCGCCTTTCTGTTTTATGGTCATTACTTTTGTTAAACAGAACCTTATCCTTCACCATTTAAACCCGCTTATGGATTCACCCTGGACAATTTTATCCGCCAAAGAGATTTATGAAAATAAATGGATCCGTGTCACGGAATATGATGTCATCAATCCTTCCGGCGGTCCGGGTATCTATGGCAAGGTACATTTTAAGAACCTGGCCACGGGTGTTGTCGCACTCGACAAGCATGGATACACTTACCTGGTAGGTCAGTATCGTTTTACGCTCGATGCCTATAGCTGGGAAATACCCGAAGGCGGAGGGGATCCTTCCGTAGATCCCTTGGAAAGTGCCAAAAGGGAACTGCTGGAAGAAACAGGACTGCTGGCACAGAAATGGACGCCGCTGGGCAAATACCATCTTTCCAATTCCGTGACCGATGAAGTGGGCTATCTTTACCTCGCCGAAGAACTGGAACAACACGAAGCCATGCCGGAAGAAACCGAAGACCTGAAAGTACGACGCCTTCCACTGGAAGAAGCCCTTGACATGATAGAGAAAGGCGAAATAACGGATACCCTTTCGGTGATTGGATTGATGAGAGCGAAAATGAGGGGCTGAGAGAGTTGTAAGTATTAAGTTATAAGTTTTAAGTTGGGGGGAATAGTGTGAGAAATGATAATCCACAGATTCCAAAGCAGATTTTGGCAGAGTTTTATCTCAGGTTATGTCATATTCCTACTTTTCAATCCATACAACTTAAAACTTTCAGCTTAAAACTTAAAACTTATAACTTATAACTTAAAACTTAATAAAATAACTTTCAACTCAATGAAGCCGTTCCGCCAACCTTCCCGTCCCCGCAAAAGCAGCCTCATACCCGGAGCCGCGCGCATACTCGATGCTTTACGCGAAGGCAAGCCACTCGATCGGATTTACATATTGAACCGGCTGGAAGGGCAGGAAGTGGACCAGGTAAAGGCCCTGGCCCGCAATCATGGCGTACCGGTGAATTATGTGCCCGCTGCCAAATTGCAGAGCTTTAATCTCGAAGGGCACGATGGCTTTATTGCCCAGATCGCCCGGGTGCAGTATTTCCAGTTGCAGGATATTATTGACCAGGTGATCAGCAGGGGAGAAGCGCCTTTACTGCTAATACTCGATGGCATTACCGACATCCGCAATATCGGCGGCATTGCACGCACAGCCTTTTGTTGTGGCGTGCATGGCATCATTATCCCCGACAAGGGAGTTGGAGCCCTGAATGAAGACGCCCTGCTTACTTCGGCAGGGGCTTTGGAAAAAATTCCCTTTTGCCGGGTCAACAGCCTCATGAAGGCAGTGGACGAATTGCACCTCAATGGTATCCGTGTGCTGGCGGCTGAAATGGAAGAAGCCATTGCTATAGACGAATGTGATTTCAGGGTACCCGTGGCCATTGTAATGGGCAGCGAAGAAAAGGGTATCTATCCCGCCTTATTAAAGATCTGCGATGAACGAATCCGTATCCCCATGCGCGGCGATTTCGAAAGCCTGAATGTATCGGTAGCCACCGGCATGATCCTCTATGAAGCCATGAAGCAGCGGATGAAAGGGCAATGAAAAATTAGTAGAGACGCGCTGCGCGCGTCTCTATCCGGTAATTTAAAGGCAACACGGTATCAGAAAGGCCTGGTTTATTCATAAAGACTTACTTCTTGCGTCGCTACGGTTTAACTGATGTTGCTATACTGACAAGATGAGCTATGTTTTTTGATGCACTGTATTATAGATTCTATTCGTATTATAGCAAGTACGAAAAAGGGGCACAATCCAGTGCCGCTGGATTCGTCGGACTGGTCATTTCGCTTAATTTTCTGCTTCTGGTAATGTTGGTAAATCACTATCTAAAGTGCGATTTGGTGCCCATAAAATGGTCTTCGCTGATCGTATTCATTACGCTACAAATTCTAACCTACATAAGGTATTTCCATTGGAATAAGTATGCCCTACAGGAGGTGGAGAAAAGATGGTTGGCAAAATCTGAGAACTATAGAAACCGAATAATTATTCTTCACAACTTCTATCTGTTTCTAACTTTTGTAGTAACGATCTTCTTTGCCATTTATAGCGGAGGCAACTAAGATGCCGTCGCTATAGTATCTGCGAAAATCTGCGTCGAAATCTGCGAAAATCTGCGGAAATCTCTATGGCGCTTTGAAGTGGTTGAAAATTCTAAAACGTTTCCCGCAGATTTTCGCAGATTGCAACGCAGATAAACGCAGATGGGTTTGGAGAAAAATTCACTCATTCTTCTCTCTCAACCAATCGTCATAAAAAACCTTTAGTTTTTGCCATTCCACTACACTATTGTGCACATAATGAATGGTTCGTTTTTTGGCTAAACCGATAAGTCCACCCAGGGCCGCCCCCCCCATCAGCCCGGCACCAAAGCCTACGGCTGCGCCTTCGCCGGCCGAATAGCCCAAAAAAATGGCATCCGGATCAGCGGAGGCTGCGCCGATGATGGCGCCAAGCGTACCTGCGGCAAGCCCCGTAACCAGCGCCGTATGCCCCACCGTTCGGCGATGCCGGATGGAATAAATGTCGTTAGCGACAAATTCGCGGATGCCCTTGTTGGTGCGCAATACCATACCGCTGTCGGAAACCGACAGCAAACGGCCCGCCGCCATTTTTTTTCCATCTTGCCCGTACAAGCGCAGGAACCTGTTCTTTTGACCAAAATTTTCTTCGGGGATCAGGAATAACAAGACCAGGCTGATCAGGAAGCGATATACGCAATTCCGTCCGGGTTGACCAAAACGGGGCGCGGGCCAATAGCAGCGCGCCGGAAAATGGAGATTTTGCATAAGCGGCTATGTTTGGTGATAGATTCCTGTACTGAATCCTTCTGCACAAACCCCGGCAACAAGGTTAAGCTACGTCATTTTTATAATACAAGCTCTGCCCCCTTTCGGAATTTGTCCTATATCAAACCACGTGGCACGAAATACACTCCAATTTGCGGCAGCCGGCTTCTCCGTAAATTTGTGGCATGAGCGAACCCACCGTACAACTGATCGAATGCCCGCGCGATGCCATGCAGGGTTGGAAAACCATGATCCCTACCCGGCAAAAAGTGGACTATATCAACAGCCTGCTGAAGGTCGGCTTTTCCTGTATCGACTTTGGCAGTTTTGTGTCGCCCAAAGCCATTCCCCAGATGGCCGATACGGCGGAGGTGGTGAAAGCGCTCGACCGGCAGGGTAGCCGTTCCTCCCTGCTCGCCATCGTGGCCAATGAAAGGGGCGCCGAAGATGCTGTTGCTTTCGACAGCATCGGCTACCTGGGATTTCCCTTCTCGGTATCTCCCACCTTTCAGCTTCGCAATACCAATGCTTCGCAGGAACAGGCCCTGCAAAGGGTGGAAGAAATACAGGAAATCTGTATCCGGCATCAGCGCAAACTGGTCATCTATCTCTCCATGGCTTTTGGAAATCCCTATGCCGATCCCTGGTCGGAAGAACTGGTTTTTGAATGGGCGGGTAAAATGGCGGGACTGGATATCGGTATTATTTCGCTGGCCGATACGGTAGGACTGGCCACGCCTGAACAGGTATTTGACATGAGCCGCTTTTTGATAGAGTCGTTGCCCGATGTGGAGATGGGTGTGCACCTGCATTCGCGGCCCGACAACTGGCGCGATAAGCTGGATGCGGCCTGGCAAGCCGGCTGCCGTCGCTTCGATGGCGCTTTGAAAGGAGTAGGAGGTTGCCCAATGGCCGACGACGAACTGGTGGGTAATATGGATTCGGAGAAAATGATTGGCTATTTTCAGCAAATCGGTCAACCGCTGCCGCTTGATGAAAAAGCGCTGGCGGAAAGTCTTCGGCTGGCATCCCAAATCTTTCTATAATTTGCGGTTTATGGAATGGATGACGCCCATTCAGATAGAAGCACCGGAAAAAAGGATCCGCTACGAGGAGCCCCTATTGCTCATCGGGTCCTGCTTTACCGAACATATCGGTAATGCCCTGGCCGACGCGAAATTCCAGGTATTGCAAAACCCCCACGGCATTTTATTCGATCCGGCCAGTGTGAGCAAAAGCCTGGTGAGCTATATCGAGAACAGGCAGTACAGCCGGGCCGATATTTTTCCGTTGAATGAAGTATGGCATAGCTGGGATCATCATAGCCGCTTTTCGCGAACGGATCCGGATGCGGCACTCCAGGCCATCAACCAGTCGCAGCAGGAGGCCCATGATTTTCTCCGTAAGGCCCGATGGATCATTATCACACTCGGCTCTTCTTACTCCTACCGGCTCAGCAGCCTGGCCAAAAATGCCGGTGCTGTTTGCGACAATAGACTTTTGCACCCCTACCATCATGCGCCGGGTGTGGCCAATTGCCACCGGGCGCCGGCCAACTGGTTTCAAAAACACCTGATGGAGATTGAAGAAACGGTTAGCGTGCTCGACAACTGCTATCACCAACTGATGCAATTCAATCCGCATTTGCAGATCATCTTCACGGTGAGTCCTGTACGGCATTTACGCGATGGGGTAGTGGCCAATAACCGCAGCAAAGCCCGCCTGATTGAATCGGTACACCACCTTGCTGAAAAGTTTGACCGCCTTCATTATTTCCCGGCTTATGAACTGGTAATAGATGTGCTGCGTGATTACCGCTTTTACGATGTTGACCTCGCGCATCCCAATTATGCAGCCACCGAATTTGTGCTGGAAAAATTTGCGGAAAGTTATCTCGACACCGATACGCGTGAGCTGATGCAGGAAATCCGCAACCTGCGCATCGCCCGCAGGCACCGGCCACAACATCCCGATACCAGGGCGCACCATGACTTTTTGCAGGCGCATTGGGAAAAGACCAAAACCCTGCAGCAACGATTTCCATTTCTCAATTTATCAGATGAACTGGCCTATTTCGGTCAGATCGCCGAAAAACGATAGACTGTTTGGGTGGAATATTTTTCGCCAGGCTGTAAGATCGTATTTGGAAAGGAAGGAATATTGATGGCATTGGGATGCACCTGTGTTTCCAGGCAAAAGCCTGAATAAGGGCCATAGATCGTTCCTTTCTTACCCTTTAGCGGACCCAGCCAGCGGGCTGTGTAGAAATGCACCACTGGCTCACTGGTAAACAACTCCATCCGGATGCCCGTATCGGCGCATTCCGCCACCGCCGCGGGTTGCGAAAGCCCTTTCGAGCGGCGTACAAAGCTTTGGTCAAACCCTGTCTCTTCATTCCAATCCGCATCAATCCTGCGAATCTGCCGGAAATCATGGGCCATTCCTGCCACAGGAATCAGCTTACCTGTCGTAACAAAATTATCGTCCTGCTCCAGGATAGCATCGGCATCTATTTGAAGGTTATAATCGCGGATGGATCCTTTCCCATCCCTGAAATTAAAATAACTGTGATGGGTAAGGTTCACGATTGTGGTCTTGTCGGTAACAGCATTAAAGGAATAACGTAGCTCGTTCTCCTCATTCAACTCGAAACGAACATCGGTGTGCAGATTGCCGGGATAGTTTTCCTCCCCATCGGGCGAGAGGTAGGAGAGAACAAGCCAGGGATGGGGATCTTCACCCATATCCTTCAGTGTCCATACTTTTTTATCAAATCCGGTAATGCCTCCATGCAGGTGATCGGGTCCGTTATTGCTGGCGAGCTGATAGTCCTTTCCTTCGAGGTGGAAGCGGCCCCGGCCTATCCGGTTGCCATAACGCCCTACCGCCGCGCCCAGGTAGGGATATGCCTTCAGGTAGTCTGGCGAAAGATAATCCTCCATGGTATCCAGGCCGAGCACCAGGTCAATGGACTTGTTTCCCGTTGCCGGAAAGCGGATGGCACGGATAATAGCGCCATAATTGCTGATCTCCACTTCCATGCCCTTTGCATTGCGAAGGGTAAACAAAAAAACTTCGCCCCCTTGCGGATGCATAAAGCAACTGATATAACTAATCTTCTTCAGCATAAAAATCAGAATTAGAAATTTTCCTATTACCTAAAAGCATCCCACTTACCCCCAAAGCCTGCCAATCGCCTCGTTTTTCACATGCTCCTTTTCTGCGAAAAAAGGAGCATGTGGAAAATCAATCAATGAATGCGGTCACCTCTGATCTCCTGGCTCTTCATCAGCCCCGCTTCATACTCCAGCCATTCGCTCCAGCGCTGCCTTACTTTTTCCGCGGGCATATAGGTTTCAGCCAGTTCAATAAAAAGGGTATAATGCCCCGCTTCACTTTCCATGAAGCGGCGATAGAATTGCCGCAGGTATTCGTCATGCAAGCCTTCACTCAGTCTTTTGAACCGCTCACAGCTCCGGGCTTCAATCAGGGCCATGGTGAGGAGTTGGTCGAGAAAGCGGTCATCAGGATGACCGCCGCCGCGCTGAAATTCAATCAGTTTGTTCACATATAGGTCCTTGCGCTGCCGGCCCAGGCGGAGGCCCCGTTTATGCAATTCGGCCAGCACCAGCCGGAAATGACCCCATTCTTCGGTTACGATGGGTGCCAGCTCCAGCACCAGCTTTTCGCGATCGCTATACCGCTGAATCAGGCTGATACAGGAAGTGGCGGCTTTTTGTTCACAATAGGCATGATCGGTGAGAATGGCTTCCAGTGACAGGCTGGCCAGGTCGACCCAGCGAGGGTCGGTTGGTAACTGTAAACCCAGGATGGCCCGGGTGGCTTCCGTATGCTCCATATCCAATAAACTGCTTGGCTTTCAAATATATATTGTTCCGGCTAATTAGCACCCTTCCATTTTTTGCTTTTCTATGGAATTGCCTTACCTTTGCCGCCACAATAATTTTAGGAAAAAAATCGGATGACTTTTTAAACAAGACAAAGATGCCTCTTACTAAAGAAAAAACAAGCCAGATCTTCGCAGAATTCGGTGGTAAGGCTACCAATACCGGATCTATTGAAGGTCAGATTGCCCAACTCACGGAAAGGATCAGCCAGATCAGCGCCCACCTGCAGGTGAACAAAAAGGATTTTTCTACTCACCGTGGCCTGATGCGTTTGGTTGGTAAGCGTAAGCGCTTGTTGAATTACCTGCAAAAACACAACCTGACCGGCTATCGCCAGTTGATCGAAAAGCTCGGAATCAGAAAATAAACACTCTTCCGCTGCCACAAGTGGTAATGGGAAGGGTTTGTTTGAAGGTGATTTCGCAGCAATCCATTTGACGCGAAACCCCGATATACGATTATTCCCAAATTCCACCCGGATTTGGGAATAACTGTTTTTGGACATTACATTTTTGTCGACCCAAATGTCCCTCCTTTATCGCCAAATCTCCACAAATCACGGACAGGGCAGGTCCGTATATTTTCAATCTGACTAATACATCGAAGTATGTTACAACAACCCATTCGCAAGACATTTGATATAGGCGGTGGACGCATGGCGACCATTGAAACTGGTCGCCTCGCTCGCCAGGCCGATGGTGCGGTTACCGTTTCCATGGGCAACTGTATGATCCTCGCTACCGTGGTAGCCAATAAAGAAGCCAAAGAAGGACAGAGTTTTTTTCCACTTACGGTTGACTACCAGGAAAAATTTGCTTCCGCCGGTCGCATTCCTGGCTCCTTTTTCAAAAGAGAAGCCCGTTTGAATGATTACGAAGTACTAACCAGCCGCCTCATCGACCGCGCATTGCGTCCCTTGTTTCCGGAAGATTATTTCTGTGAGGTACAGGTGCTGGTAACGCTGATCTCCAGTGATTCCGAAGTGATGCCCGATGCCATGGCCTGCCTGGCCGCTTCTGCCGCACTTGCCGTGTCGGATATTCCCATCAAGGAAATCATCTCCGAAGTCCGCATCGGCCGGGTAAATGGAGAGTTTATCGTAAACCCCACCCGTTCACAATTGGAGGAGTCGGACCTGGAATTTATCATTGCCGCCACCGAGAAGAACCTGATGATGGTGGAAGGGGAAGCGAAAGAATGTAGTGAAGATGACCTGCTAAAGGCGCTCGAAATCGCACACGATGCCATCCGTATTCAGATCAAAGCACAGGAAGAACTGCGCCAGATGGCCGGTGTAACCGGTAAGCGTGACTATACCAGGCCGGTAACTGACGAGACCCTGAAAGAGAAAGTATATGGCTTTGCCAAACAAAAAGTGTATGAAGTAGCCAAAGGCGCACTTCCCAAGCACGAGCGCAGCGATCGCTTCAGCGCCATCAAAGACGAACTGGTGGAATTCCTGAAGCAGGGACTGGCAGAAGGCGAGGAGCTGGCCGACGAAACGAAGAAACTGGCGATGAATTATTATAGCGAACTGCAGTACGATGTAGTACGCGACATGATCCTCGACGAGCGTGTACGCCTCGATGGCCGCAGCCTCGACCAGGTTCGCCCCCTTGATATGGAAGTAGACGTATTGCCCAGCCCGCATGGATCATCCCTGTTTACACGGGGTGAAACGCAATCGCTGACTACCATAACCCTCGGCACCGCACTCGATGAACTGCTGGTGGAGAGCGCTGCACATTCCTACGAATCAAAATTCTTCCTGCACTATAATTTCCCTCCCTTCAGCACCGGCGAGGTGAAAATGATGCGCGGGCAAAGCCGCCGCGAGATCGGGCATGGCAACCTGGCCATGCGCTCACTGAAGCAAATGATGCCTGGAGGCGACTTCGCCTATACGGTTCGTGTTGTGAGCGACATCCTTGAATCCAATGGTTCTTCCTCGATGGCTACCGTTTGCGCAGGATCCCTGGCCCTGATGGATGCGGGTATTCCCATTCCCAAGCACGTATCAGGAGTAGCTATGGGTCTTATTACCAAAGGCGACAAGTACGCCGTGCTGACGGATATCCTGGGCGACGAAGATCACCTGGGCGATATGGACTTTAAAGTTACCGGCACCCGCGATGGTATTTGTGGCGTGCAGATGGATATTAAAGTGGATGGCCTGAAGATGGAAGTGATGAAAGCGGCCCTGGAACAGGCACGCCGTGGACGTCTTCATATTCTCGATGCCATGTACCAATGCATCGAACAGGCCAGGGCTGAAGTGAAGCCGCATGCACCACGCATGGTGAAACTGTATATTGATCGCGAATTTATTGGCGCGGTGATCGGACCCGGTGGTAAAGTGATCCAGGAAATGCAACGCGAAACCGGCACTACCATCAATATCGAAGAAGTGGGTAACAAGGGTGAAGTCAGCATCTTTGGCGTAGCCAAGGAAGGTGTGGAGAAAGCACAGGCCTGGATCCGCAGCATCACTGCTGTTCCCGCCGTGGGTGAAGTGTACGACTCTGTGGTAAAATCTGTGATGCCCTTTGGCGCATTCGTAGAATTCCTTCCCGGCAAACAGGGGCTGGTGCATATCAGCGAAATCAGTTGGAAACGTCTCGAAACACTGGAAGGTGTGGTGAGAGAGGGGGATACCTTTAAAGTGAAATTGATTGGTACCGATCCCAAGTCCGGCAAATTCAAACTGAGCCGCAAAGCCCTGATCCCGAAACCAGAACATAAAGGACCCGCAGAGTCCTGATTCGGATAGTAAGGAAAAAATAACTCAAGTTGGCCAATCTGAAATCCGAGAAGGATGGCAGGGCCAACTTTTTTAGTTTAAAGTTTAGGGTTTAAAGTTTAGGGTATTTGGGAATGCTTGGAATAAGCCTGGCTAAGACCTTAAACTTTAAACCCTAAACCCTAAACCCTAAACACCCCCCATGACTTATATACAATTTTCATTCAGCACTTCCGATCCCGAAGCACGGGCCATTCTTTCTGCGCAATTGGATGCGATGGGGGCGGAGGGATTTGAAGAAACAGAGGATACACTGATCGTATATTTTAAGGAGGAAAATTATCGGGAGGCCGAATTAGTGGAGTTGTTAGCGACAACAGGGCATTCTCATCAATCGGCACGCATAGAGGAAACCAACTGGAATGCGATATGGGAATCGAATTTCCAACCCGTGTTTGTGGAGGATTTCCTATGCATCCGCGCCGATTTTCATCCGCCTGCTTCCGGGGTGAAGCATGAGTTGATCATTACGCCCAAGATGAGCTTTGGCACAGGACACCATGCCACCACCTGGCTGATGGCAAGGGCTATGCGATCGTTGCCGTTTGATCATAAGCGGGTGCTCGATTTTGGCACAGGCACGGGCTTGCTGGCCATTCTGGCGGAAAAATCAGGCGCGGACTATGTATGGGCTATTGATAACGATGAATGGAGTATCCGTAACAGCGAAGAGAATCTCCAGCGCAACCAGTGCACGCATATTCAGTTGGAGCAGGCCGATTCGGTTCCCGTATCGGGCGAAAGATTTGACATCATCCTCGCCAATATCAACAAGCATGTGATTCTTGAAAATATGCATGCCCTCTGTGCCCGCCTTCAACCGGAAGGGATTCTGCTCCTGAGTGGGCTGCTCAGTAGCGATGAGCAGGATATACGACTGGCGGCTTCGGTGGCGGGTTTGGAGGTGTTGACCCTGGAGGAAAAAGATAACTGGCTCTGTATCAGCCTGGGGCATAAAGCCACGCAATAGGGAAGGTTAACAAAACGTTACGTGCTTGAACTTTTTTGCGTATTTTCGTTATTCAACTTCAACCCCCAAGGTTCTATGAACGAACTATTACTCATAGTTCTGGCATATCTGATTGGTAGTGTACCCAGCTCTGTTTGGGTAGGTCGGTATTTTTTCAATATCGATATTCGCGACTATGGTAGCGGCAATGCCGGCGCCACCAATACCTATCGCGTACTGGGCCCTAAATGGGGTACCATCGTTATGGTAGCTGATATGCTGAAAGGTATAATTGCCGTAAAGCTCGCCTTCCTTCTTCCGGAATACGCTTACACTGATATTCGGTTAACCAACCTGCAGGTAGGCCTGGGCCTGGCTGCCGTGGTTGGTCATATTTTCCCCATCTGGGCCGATTTTCGCGGAGGCAAGGGTGTGGCTACTTTGTTTGGCCTCGTGCTTGGCATTTCACCATTAACCGCCCTGAGTTGCTCGGGTGTTTTCCTGCTGGTGCTTTATCTAACGCGTTTCGTTTCGCTCAGCTCTATCCTGGCCAGTGTGGCGTTCCCGGTATTCATCCTTATCGTTTTTAATGTGGAGAACGATATGTATCGGGTGTTTGCCATTGCAGTTGCCCTCATGGTCATTCTGACGCACCAAAAGAATATCGGTCGTCTTCTCCGCGGCAGCGAAAGTAAAGTGCCTATTCTCAAGCACCGTGACCGTCGCCGTCAGCGTCGCCGTGGTGAAAATGAATAGGGCTTGCGCTAAAAAATCCTAACTTTCCGGCTCCAATTGTAAGCGTTGTATTGATTTGGTACAACGATTGCAGATGGCATTAAAACGCTTAACCATGATCCGGATCATTCTTAGCCTTTTTATTACTGTGGCATTTGTGCTGGGTTGCAGTACCAACCCGCTTACGGGTAAAAGTCAATTTACCCTTTTGCCTGAAGAGCAATTACAGGCCATGGCCAGTGAGCAGTATGTTCAATTTCTTTCGAGCAGCAAGGTTGTCGCCACCAGCACCAGCAAAGATGCAGAGATGGTACAGCGTGTTGGTCGTCGTATAACCGCTGCTGTGGAATCCTATTATAAAGAGAAAGGGATTTCCGAAAAGCTGGCCGGTTTTACATGGGAATATAAACTGGTGAATGATCCCGCGGTGAATGCCTGGTGCATGCCGGGTGGAAAGATTGTGGTTTATACCGGATTGCTTCCCATCACGCAAAACGAAGCGGCGCTGGCAGCGGTAATGGGGCATGAAGTATGCCACGCCCTGCTGCAACATGGCAATCAGCGGATGAGTCAGGGTATGGCTCAGCAGGGTTTGGGCGCAGCCCTCAGCGTGGCGCTGGCCAATAAACCCGCAGCAACGCAAAACCTGTTTATGACCGCTTATGGCGTAGGATCGAATGTATTGGGAATCCTTCCCTTTTCGCGCAAACACGAACTGGAAGCAGACCGTTATGGCCTTCTTTTCATGGCTATGGCTGGTTATAACCCACGGGAAGCCATTGGCTTATGGGACAGAATGGAGCAGGCCGGGGGAGGGCAGAAGCCACCCGAATTCCTGAGTACTCACCCCTCCGAAGGTCGGCGCAAAGAACAATTGGAAAAGTATATGCCCGAAGCCCTGAAAGTGTATAAACCCGTCAGCACGAAGTAAGAAATATTGATTCTAAAGAAGAAATCGCGTCCAAATGCAGTCTGGACGCGATTTTTATTGCATTTTGGGTAGTCCGTCCGCCCATAAATCAGTATCTTTGCAATCCCTGCTAATGAGAACTCTGACAATCAGGACATTAGAAATTGTTTCGGTTGTTGGGAACCCTTAAAATCGTTTTAAAGTATGTTACCAACAGTTTTTGAAAAGTTACAACTGACAGACGAAAAGAATCTTCTAATTCAGGGTTTACCCTCCTCCATCGAAAAGCAATTCAGTAAATTATCCTTCGCCAAAAACATGACACCGCTCCTCAAGAGCCGGAAGATTGATTTTGCCCTGGTTTTCGCCGTCAACGAAAACCAGTTGAATGGAATTTTGAAAGAGGTTATGCCCTCACTGAAATGCGATTCGAAATTTTGGGTTGCGTATCCTAAAGCCACATCCAAGATCGTTACCGATCTGAACCGCGAATGCAGTTGGAACAGGCTTACCTGTGAAGGTTTTGAAAGCATCGAAAGAATAGAGCTCGATCATGTATGGAGCGCTATGCGATTTGTTAAGGCCGAAGAAGTAGTGAAAGCTCCAGCCCGTAAGCGCGCTGCCACAGCCGCCCTCGCCGAGTAAGCACTCTTCTAAATGAACTCAAAGGTTTGCCGCTACCCGGCAAACCTTTTTTTATGAGTAAACTTTTCTATCCATGTCATTCCTGAATATTGAAATTAAAGCCCGCTGTCTTCGTCCCGATTTTGTACGGCAATGGCTTCTTGCCCAAGGCGCCCGATTTGTGGGCACCGACCAGCAAACGGATACCTATTTCCAGGTAGGCAGGGGCCGGCTCAAACTTAGAGAAGGCAATATCGAAAACAACCTGATCTATTATGAAAGGGCCGACCAGAACGGCCCCAAACCCAGCGTCTTCGAATTGTTTCCTGTAGCAGATGCAGCCCGCCTCAAAAAAATGCTGGGCGCCTCATTGGGTATTAAAGTAGTGGTGAAGAAAAAACGAGAAATCTATTTCATCGACAATGTAAAGTTTCATATCGATGAAGTGCCTGAACTGGGGCATTTTGTGGAGATTGAAGCCGGGAACCTGAATAGCACACATAAAGAAGCGGAACTCCGCGAACAATGTAATCACTATATGCGCGCGCTGGATATCCATCCCGGCGAACTACTGCAATCTTCCTACAGCGATATGCTCCTCAAAGAGTAATAGGATTATTAGGACCTTTTATCTGGATTTTTAGGATTACCAGGACTATTCTCCTGCCATCTTCATAACAATTTCCCATTCCTCATCGGTAACGGGTTGTACGGACAGGCGGCCGAGGCGAACCAGCGCCATCTGCGCCAGTCGCGGATCGTCCTTGATCTGCGCCAGGCTAACCGGCTTCTTCAATTTCCGGTGCGCCGCCACATCCACAGCTACCCAACGCTCATCATCAGTAGTAGGATCAGGATAGGCTTCCTTCACAATTTTTGCAATACCCACGATCTCCGTTCCTTCATTGCTGTGATAGAAAAAAGCCAGGTCACCTTTTTTCATCGCTCGCAGGTTTAAACGGGCCGCGTAATTTCTTACACCATCCCAAAAGGTTTGTTTATCCTTTTCAAAATTTTCCCAGGAATACTTAAACGGTTCCGATTTTATTAACCAATATGCCATTTGTAGTGAACTTTTCTATTTGTCAAAAGTAATAAAGGCTATCCAATAATATTGCACGCTCCACAAACCAGATCTTTCAACTTGTCGTAAATGATTCCAAATCCTTTTACCAAAAGGAGAGAGGAAGATTCCTTAACCATTTTTTAAACCAATAATTCAATTCATTGTTATGAAAAAGATCAAGATGATGGCGCTTGCACTCGGAGTAGTACTCACAGCCGGACAGGTTCAGGCGCAGGAAAAAACAGTGGAAGTGGGTGGAGCCCCCATGTATCCTTCGAAAAACATTGTAGAAAATGCCGTTAATTCAAAAGAACATACCACTCTGGTGGCGGCAGTACAGGCGGCAGGCCTGGTGGAGACCTTACAAAGCCCTGGTCCCTTTACGGTTTTTGCTCCCACCAACGCTGCCTTTGAAAAATTGCCCGCTGGCACCGTGGAAACCCTGGTGAAGCCCGAGAATAAAGCGAAACTTACGGGCATTCTTACCTATCATGTCGTTCCCGGCAAGCTCGACAGCAAAGCCGTGGTAGCCGCGATTGAAAAGGGCAATGGAAAAGCAGAATTGACAACCGTAGCCGGTGGTAAGCTCTGGATCATGCTCGAAGGAGGTAATGTAATGCTGATGGATGAGAATGGAGGAAAAGCGAAAGTGACCATTAAAGATGTGTACCAGAGCAATGGAGTGATTCATGTGATTGATAGCGTGGTATTGCCGAAGTAAGCAAGTTTTAAGTATTAAGTTTTGAGTTTTAAGTATTGGGTTTTGAGGGATGCTGATCTGATGTATGAGTTAAAATTATGGATATAAGTAGTCCTGATTATACTCTAACTCCAATTAAATTAGAATCGACAGTTACTCAGTTAACTATTGTGAATGAAATATTTCAACCTGATAAATTCACTTAAAACTTAAAACTCAAAACTTAAAACTTACAACTCAAAACATATTCATCTCTGTTCATGCAGTTGGTTTTGATGATCCCGCCGGTTTTCGTAACTGGCGGGAATTTTTTTTACGTAGTACGTAGTACGTATTACGTACTACGTAATCGCAACATTTTCTTTAACAATTCAACCCCCTTTGTAGCCGGTGCCTCTATCGCCGTCAGGTTGCTGGCTGATCCGGTATAGGGGATTCGTTTGTCGACAATGAACTTGGGAACCTGATCGTCCACGAAATCGAGCAGGCTGGCGGCCGGATATACCACCAGGCTGGTGCCCACTACGGCAAACAGATCTGCCTGCCTTGCCAGGTGAATGGCTTTTTCGATCATGGGCACGGGTTCGCCAAACCATACAATGGCCGGTCTTAACGGGGAACCATCGGGAGCAAGGGCGCCGGGTTGCATGTCGTCGCGGATATCGTACCAGCTATCCTCATCCTGTTCACTACGCATTTTAAAAATTTCTCCATGTAGGTGGAGTACCCGGCTGGAGCCCGCCCTTTCATGCAGATCATCTATATTCTGTGTGATGATGGTAACCTGAAAATCGCGTTCCAGGTCGGCAAGGCCAATATGCGCGGCATTGGGCTTCGCAGCGGCCACATCGCGCCGGCGCATATTATAAAATTTCAGCACCAGCTCCGGATCGCGTCGCCAGGCCTCAGGTGTGGCTACCTGCGTTACGTCGTGCCCTTCCCATAATCCATCGCCATCGCGAAAAGTTTTTAAACCACTTTCTGCACTGATACCGGCGCCCGTCAATACCACCAGATGCTTTTCTGTTGCCATAAAAATTGGGTTGATGAAAACCTAAGCAGAACAAACTTATTGAAGTGCCAGGGCCGGGATTTCGGCGTGCTCATGCACAAATGCAATCCCATGCTGCTCTAACTCGCGCAATACCGGTTGGTAAATTTCCGGTGAAACGGGAATGCGAATTCCTCTTTCGCGAATAACACCCTTCAATAGCAGGCGAGCCGCAATTCCAAGTGGTAACCCAACCGTTTTTGACATCGCGGTATGCAAGCTGTCATCTCCTTTTACTACCAGGCTTGCCTGCCAGCGATAGTATCGCTGATCTATTTCATATACCAGTTCATGCAGCATCACAATCATGTCCCGATCCTTTTCCTGCAATGCCAGTTTCTTTTCCACGGCTATCTGCAGCAGGTCGGCCGGGCTACAGGTCTCCCGATCCATGATCCAGCCTGTATCAAAAAAACCCAGGCAATCCAGTTGTGCCAGCAATTCGGTAGATCGGCTTCCATGTTCTTCTGCATTGAGCAGGCGATCCAGCATCGTCTTTAGTTGGTATTGCTCCAGGTGTTGTTGAAAAAGATAAGCCATCGACTGGCCACGCGCGGCATAGACGGGTGTTTCCTCCGTCATCTTCAATTGCAGCAACTGCTGCCAGCCACGCATAAAGGCCGGGTCGCGTAAAGTGGTTCGCACAAATCCGGGAGTATCTTTCAATCCATACAAAGGCTCATAACCCAGCGAGTCGCGGTTGGGATACCAGCACAACTCGCCCAATTGGGGAATGGTTACTCGCCTCGAATCGATAAACAGGTCTGCATATTCCACGCGTTGCTCCCGGCCATTCTCGCGAAAATGCGCACCCGCTTTACCAGCCATGATGATATTGCGCGGGTTCCAACTGATTTTATAATGCCAGGGATTATCATCACTTTCCGGTGCCACCAGTCCGCCACAATGGGAACGGAACAAATGAATCTTTCCTCTTTTCGCATGCACTTCATCCATCATTTCCATGGCACTCATGTGATCGATACCCGGGTCAAGGCCCATTTCACACAGGAATAGTATGTCTCTTTCAGCCACCTCTTTCTCCCAATGCCGCAGGCCCTGGTCTACATAGGAGGCAGTGAATAAATGCTTCGAGAACCGCAAGCAATCTTCGGCTACCTGGCCATGCAATACCGGAGGCAGCATGGAGATCACCAAATCAGCCTGTCGAATCAGGTCCTGTCGGCTCAATATGTCCTCAATATTCATTTGCACTGCCTTGCCCTGTGGATTGGATCCGATTTTACGCAGGGCCAATTCTTTGTTGGCATCGGCGAGAATGAGTTGGTACCCGTCTTCGATGGTATGCGCAAGCAGGTATTCTACCAGGTGTGTAGCCGATTTTCCGGCGCCCAGTACTAAAATCGTCTTCATGCTTCAAATATCCTGAATCAAATTGGATTGCCCCCTGTAATTTTGCCCTGATATATCAATCCTTTAACCATTAATTACCTTTTATGAAAAAGAGTTTGATGCTGTTGTGCATCCTGATTTCCGGTACCGCAATGGCGCAGAATATTTCGGGTGGTGTTAAAGCCGGCGCGAATGTCAGCAACTTTACGGGTGGCGATTTTTCCGGTCTGGGAAAAAAAGTGCTGATCGGATTCCATGGTGGCGCCTACCTCAATTTTGGTCTGGGCCCCGTGGCCATTCAACCGGAAATACTGGTTTCTACCGGTGGCGCAAAATTTGAAGATGTTGACGAAGAAGTGAAACTGACTTACGTGAGCATTCCCGTGATGGTGCAATTTAAACCGGGCGGTGGCTTTTACCTGGAAGCCGGTCCACAAGTGGGATTCAAAATCAGCGAAGATATTGGCGACAGCAACATTGAAGATTTCGCCAAAGACCTTGACCTCGGTGTAGCAGCGGGACTGGGTTATTCTTTTGGAAAAATCGGTATTGGTGGGCGCTATATTGTGGGCTTGTCCAAAGTGGGGGATTTTGACAGCGGCAGTATGGATCCTGATTTCAAGAACAGTACCATACAGGTAGGCGTCTTTCTGCGCCTTGGCAAATAACTACATACAGGTGGTGGATTATTCCACCACCTGTATAATATCGTATTTTACTTTTATGCCCCGATTGGTATCGGGCACGCGGATGGTATAGGATTGCTGCGGTCCAATTCCCCGGAAACTTACCAGCTCCTTCTTCAAAGGCTCCTCGTTAGGTTTCAGGTATTGTAATTCCACCACTACTTTTTCCAGCATATTCGGCGAACTATTGGTCACCGTTAGACGTAGATCCCGGATACCGCCAAAAGCCACACGCTTGTAATCATTGCTTCGTACCGACACCTGGCCCTGCAGGTGATCCGGAACTGAACTCGTCGTCGGTTTATCCTGCCTGGTGTTGGTCATCGATTTATCCGCACTATTTTCCAATGGCCTGGCATCATCCCTTATCGCTTTTTCCCGGGCACCCGTTTGCGCGTTTTGTGTGCTGGGTTCGTATTCATAGGAGGAGGGTTCGGTTGGTTGACTTTGCTTCACCGACCTGCCCCGGTAGCTGGCTTTAGTCGATTCACTGGGTGCCGCTTCTTTGGGAGGGGCTTCTTTATAAACAATGGAAGGGTTGGGCTTTTCCAATTTTGCGGATGTCACCGGGCGATCAGGTTTGTTGACCGTTTCAAAGATTTCGGTACTGCTGGCCGGGGAAGGCATACGTTCCATATTGTCGCTTTCTTCCGGCGGGTTTGACAGCAATTGCGTTGTTAATTCCTGCATGGGTTCTTCATATGCCAAAGGCTTGTCGGGAGAAGATGATTTCCCCATCACCAGGAATCCCAGAAACACAGCGGCGCCCACCAATCCCAGCACCAGCGTGAGGTTCCTGCCATGCTTACGCCAAAACATTCGGCGCGTCATCCGATCTCTTCTTTCCTGCAAGGTCTTTACATAGAGTTGCTTGATTTCGTCAAGGGGCTGTTCAAATTTGGTCTCTAATGCAGGTGTTGCGGAAGCAGGAGCTACTGCAGCGGCTGGCAAAGGTGCCACCGGCTCAGGGGCAGGTTTTTCCAGTCGGGGGGTAGAAGGCTGAACAGCACGCGGCATGGTCACATAAACCGATCGGGGCCGGCTGGTCTTTACTTGCGGAATATAGCGGGATTCGTAGTCAGTAAAAGGATTCTTCTCCTGGATAACGGGCGTTTCCGGCTTTTGGGAAATTACGGCCGGCATTTCGGGCATTTTTTTCTCCTCCGCGCGGGGCATTTCTTCCTTGCGGAAGAAGCGATCAAAGGGCTGCTCCTCCACCGCCGGGGCATAAGCCTTAAGCTCAGCCAGCTCGCTGGGGTAGCGCCAGGCCGCACTTCGGCCTTCTACCCACACCAGGTCGTAGGGTTTCAAACCCAACCGGATAAGGGCATCGAGGGTATAGGGTCCCGATTCCTTGTTGTTTCGCAGAAGAAGATAACTGCTCATTTTTTTTAGCCTCTATTGGTACCTGATTAAACGTAAAATCCATGCCGTCAAGTGCAAAAGACTTGTTATATATGGATAGTTTTCAAGGGGAGGGGCAATAATCCACAGGGAGTGGAAAAATAGGACAAAAATGTGAAACATAAGCAAGGTTATCCGTGTGAAAAAAGTTAGATTTGCCAGCCGCTAAAAACCCTGATTTACAGGGGCAATAGCGAAAATTTTTCGCTCACAAATTATCCGTAAAACAATCGATGGAAGAGAACCTGGAACCACTGGAGACCCAAGATGGGAACCGGATCATACCGGTGAATATTGAAGAGCAGATGAAGACCGCCTATATCGACTATTCCATGTCGGTGATTGTGGGTCGTGCCCTGCCTGATGTGCGTGACGGATTAAAGCCCGTACACCGTCGCATTTTGTATGCGATGAATGAACTGGGAATTCATTACAACAAACCCTTTAAGAAATCGGCCCGTATAGTAGGGGAGGTGTTGGGTAAATATCACCCACATGGTGATAGTGCCGTGTATGATGCCATGGTGCGCATGGCGCAGGAATGGAATATGCGCTATACCCTGATCGACCACCAGGGTAATTTTGGTAACCAGGATGGGGATGGCCCTGCGGCCATGCGATATACCGAAGCGAGACTGCAAAGGCTCACTGAATTCATGTTGGGTGATCTCGACAAGGATACGGTCGACTTTCAGCCCAATTTCGACGATTCGGAAAAGGAGCCCAGCATTCTGCCTACCCGCATTCCGCAACTGCTGGTGAATGGATCCAGTGGTATTGCCGTGGGTATGGCCACCAATATGATGCCCCACAACCTCTCGGAAGCCATTGATGGCTGTATTGCTTTTATCGACAACCGGGAAATCACGATCGATGAACTGATGGTGTATGTGAAAGCCCCCGACTTCCCCACCGGTGGCATTATTCATGGTATGGAAGGCGTGAAAGCCGCGATGCATTTTGGAAGGGGCAGGGTAGTGGTGCGTGGAAAAGTACATGTGGATACCAAACCCAGCGGCCGCGAACAGATCATCATTACCGAAGTACCTTACCAGGTAAGCCGCGATGCGTTGACTAACCGCATTGGTGAACTGGTAAATGAAAAAATAATTGACGGCATTGCGCATGTCAACAACGAATCGAATGAAAAAGAAGGCACCCGCGTGGTTATTGATTTGAAGCGCGACGCGGTGGCTAACGTGATCATCAACCAGCTTTACAAACTGACCGAGCTGCAAACTTCTTATGGCATCAACAATGTGGCCATTGTAAAGGGAAGACCCCGCACGCTGAACCTGAAAGACCTGATCAGCGAGTTTGTGGAGTTCCGCCACGAAGTGGTGGTGCGGCGAACGCAATTTGAATTGCGCGAAGCCGAAAAGCGCGCCCACCTGTTGCAGGGATACCTGATTGCGCTCGACCACCTCGACGAAGTGATTTCCCTCATCAGAAACTCCCCCACTCCTGATGTTGCGAAAGACAACCTCGTAAATGCAGGATGGGGGCTTGATGAAATTCAGGCCAAAGCCATCCTCGAATTGCGCCTGCAACGCCTCACAGGCATGGAGCGCGACAAGATACGCGAGGAATACGATGAGCTCATGAAACTGATCGCCCACCTGCGCGAACTGCTGTCGAATGAAAGCATGCGCTACGACGTAATTCGCACAGAGCTGCTGGAAGTGAAGGATAAATTTGGCGATGCACGCCGCACCGAAATTACCTACCTCGACAATGAAGTGCGCATCAAGGACCTGATTAAGGAGGAAGACGTGGTTATTACCATATCGCACCTGGGCTATATAAAGCGCACACCAGCCGATGAGTACCGGTCGCAACGCCGGGGTGGCAGGGGCGTGATCGGTGGTCGTACCCGCGAAGAGGATTTTATTGAGCACCTCTTTGTGGCCAGCACACACCATACCATGCTATTCTTTACACAGAAAGGCCGATGCTACTGGCTCAATGTGTATGAAATTCCCGAAGGTGAGAAAACAGGCAAAGGCAGAGCTATACAGAACCTTATACAATTGCCGCCCGACGATAAAGTGCGCGCCATCCTTGATGTAAGGGATCTGAAAGATGAGGAATTTGTAAAATCTCATAATATTGTACTTTGTACCCGCAAAGGAATTATCAAGAAAACGGAACTCGAAGATTTCAGTCGTCCGCGCACCACCGGTGTCAACGCTATTACCATTGTGGAAGGCGATGAACTGTTTGAAGCCCGTCTCACAGATGGCGAATCGGAGATCATGATGGCAGTGAAGTCGGGTCGTGCAATCCGCTTCTCGGAAAGTAAAGTGCGGGCCACCGGCCGGGGAGCCATCGGCGTTGCCGGTATAGAAGTAGAAGAAAGCGACGATGAAGTGGTTGGTATGATTTGTGTAAATCCAGTAAAGGATGCATCCAAAACTGTGCTGGTGGTAAGTGAAAAAGGGTATGGAAAACGTACCGCCATCGAGGAATATCGTTTCACCAATCGTGGCGGCAAGGGTGTAAAAACCATCAACGTAACGGAAAAAACCGGTAACCTGGTAGGTATGCTCGATGTGCTGCCCAGCGAAGACCTGATGATTACCTGCAAGAGTGGGGTAACCATCCGGATGAAAGTGGCCGATATCAGTGAGCAGGGAAGGGCTACTCAGGGTGTGAAACTGATCAGGCTCGATAATGGGGATGAAATTGCCGCCATTACCAAGCTGGAAGACCAGGAGGAGAATGAGGAATTGGAAGCCCCTGCAGACCAGGTTTCTCCGGCGCCGGATGCGGGTGACGCAACCCAAACGGGCGAAGAACCATCTACAGATGGAAATGCTGAAGTTTAAACAATTATTTCATAATTTCTCCAATCAATAAAAACTGATGAAAAAGATCGCGATCCTTGCAAGCTTACTGGCGATCGGCTTTTTGAGCCATGCACAGTACGACAACATCAAAAATAAGTTGCTGATTACCACCTTGAAGAGCATTGAAGATGCTAAGACGGATTTGGACAAAAAGATGAGCAATGCCAAATTCGCTTCGCGGGCGGAAGCTTATATACTGAAGGCTACCATATACTCCTATCTAGCAGCCGACAGTTCCTACAAAGTAAGCGGCAAGGCCGAACCTTTGCAAACGGAAGCCGAAGCCGCATTCGCCAAATACCTCGAAATGGATCCCAGCCAGGAACAGGTGAAAGATCCCGTTTATCGCAACTCGGCGATTAATTTGTATAGCAATCTTTTTGATAAGGGTTACGAATACTACCAGAACAAGAAATACGCAGAGTCCTTCGAAGAGTTCAAAAAAGTATGGGTATATTCCGAATTGCTGAGTAAGAATCAATTACTCAGTTCTGTAGTGGACACCAATACGCTGATCCTTGCCGCATACACTGCCGAGATGAGCGATCAGAAAGATGAAGCGGCAAAATTTTACAAGAAGCTGGGCGATGCCAAGGTGAGCGGAGAAAATTATGAATCAGTGTATCGCTTCCTGGTTACCTATCATTTCCAGAACAAGAACATGGAAGAATTTGAAAAGTACAAGGCCCTCGGAGCCCAGCTTTATCCAAAGAGTGAATATTTCACCTACGATAAAGTGGATTTCGCGGTGGGGTTGGTAACCGATTTTGATGCCAAGATCGCGGCGCTGGATGAACAATTGAAAGCGGATCCGAACCATTATAAGGCCAATATGTCGATGGTGGAGCTGGCTTTTGAAGCGCTTCATGGCGATAAAGAAGACGCGCCCAAACCCAAAGATCCTGCAGCCCTGGAGCAAAAAATGCTGGTTTCTCTCGATCGAGTCATCAGCGCCAAACCCGAAGAGGAACTGGCTTACCTGATCAAGGGCGATCACTATATCAACCTTTCTGTTGCGGCCGACAAGAAGCGGGAAGAACACGCAGCCGATATGAAGAAAAGGACCAAGCCCGGAACATCGGCCAGCAAAGAAGATATCGCCAAACGCGACCAACTGGATACTGAATATGCAGAGCTGTTCGACAAAGCCCGCGAGCCTTACGAAAAAGCCTGTGAACTTTTCGCCAAGCGCTCCGACCTTGGCAGCAGCGATAAGCAACAATACAAGAAAGCTGCCGGTTACCTGGGTGATATCTATACCATGAAGGCCGCACGCAGCAAGAATAATAATGCCGATCGGACCAAATATGATGCGCTTGCGAAGAAGTGGAATGATTTGTATGGATCGATCAGATAGGGAAGTATTAGGTTGTACGTTGTACGTTTTACGTTATACGTGAGGTTTAGGGTTTATGGTTTAAAGTTTAAGAGTCCGGGTAATGCCCGGACTTTTTTTTGTTAGGCCGATCCGCTCCGTAGGAGCGGGTTATAGGTAGATCGGGTTTTGGGTTAATCGGGTTACGCCCGAAACTGTTCAAAGCCTATTTAACATAATATAAATTATAGGACAAATAACAAGCTGGCCAACGATAACGATGCCTTAATTCCAAAAGCTGGTACATCAGGCAGACTCATTAAAAGATAAGGTGGAGAAAATTCAATCTTCAATTGCTTCAATGCCCTTTTGCCTGAGTTGCTCCAGGTGGTTGAGCATTTTTTGAATTTGGTCCGGAGCATGCCCCTGCCAGTTTTCCAGCATCCCAAGCACCCTGAGCGGCTCTTTGGACCTGTATGACTGGGTGGGATTGCCAGGAAACTTTTTGTCGGTAAGATTGGGATCATCTTCAAATGTCCCCAGAGGCTCCACGATATAAATTCTTTCACGTCCGTTTCCCTGTGCCAGTTCCGCGCCCCAAACGGCCGCGTCTATGGTGCCCGTGAAATACACAAATTTCGCCAACCTTCGTTGGCCGTAATTTGAACGATAGCCAGGCGCAATCAGATCACCGGGACTAAGTTCAGCCCTGGTTCCGTGGTAAAATTTTTTGGCCGGCGCTGGCAAACTGTTATCATTTCCCTGCATGGATTTTGCCTTTGGTTTCATTCATTAAATCAATCGCTTTCAAGAAGTAAGATCGAATTACCTCTAATTCTTGTTTTGAATAGCTGGCGAATAATTTGTCGGTGGCTGCTTGGAATGCAAGGTAGAATGGCGACAAGAGCGCCATGATTTTTTGGGTATCCGGCACGATGTAAACCTTACGCCGGTCATTGGGGTCTGGCTCTCTTTTTACCAGTTTCTTTTCTTCAAAGCGATCGATCAGTCCGGTAACGGCTCCCGTGGTCAGCCCAGTCAATACAGAAAGCTCCCCTGCCGTCAGTCTGCCTTTTTGCAGAAAGAACCCAAGGTATTTATGATCTGTTCCGGCAAAACCTGCCTTTCTTGCGACCGCCTCATGCATTTGCAGGGAGGTATATGCATAAAGCTGGCTTAGTTTCCTGATTTCCTGGATATGGCTCTCGTTCATTTATCTTGGCGATTAAATATCTTAGCTACAAAGATACATGAATGAAAGGGGAACTACCAAACTTTCGGTTCATTTTTTTTAACGTTAAAAGCTCAAGATAGATTTGGCAAATATTTCATTGAAGGCTCCCACTTACTACGCTGTCAAATCCAGAACATTGTTGACTCTTGTTCCTGAAATCATTCATCACCACTGTGCAGAAGTTTTACCGCAAAGCACGCAACGGGCGCAACGAAGTCCCCGCCCCGGCGGGGAGATGATAGTGTCTGAGTAATTGATGCAGATACGTTCTAATAACTGTCCCCATCCTACTCCCTACTTACAACTTACTACTTACTACTTACTACTTACTACTTCCCACAAACACCGGTCCCAACTGCGCCTTAAAGCTCGTATCCGTCAATTGCCTGGATTCTTTGGTCTTCCAGTTCATCAGGCTGATATGGTACTGCGTTTCCGCTATATCGGAATTATTATATACCAGCCATTTCCCATCCGGGCTCCAGTCGTGCCAACCTTCCGCTTCAGGATTTTCAATCAACTTCCACTGCCGTGAACCGTCGCTGCTGATGGCAAACAGGCTATTCCTACCGTCCTGTTTTGACACATAAGAAATAAAATTTTCCGTGGGATGCCAACGTGCCGAACCGGCCTTATAGCCATAGTCTTTAGCCGAGATATTATCTTCCGGATAAGTAGTAAGCTGTCGCTGGATGGAGCCATCCTCATTCAGCAAAAAAAGTTCTTCATGCGTGGTTCGATCACGCCTGTTCTTTTTGTAACTGCAAACGATTTGCTTACCATCCGGCGAAAAACAGGGATCCCGGTACATGGCCGCGGTGTCCTGCGTAAGTTGCCGGTAAGCGCCGGTCTGCATATCGATCAGAAATAACTGGAAGCGGATGGCAGTGCCCAATCGTCCGCTCACGATGAGTTCCGATCCATTTTTGCGTGCGCTCATCCAGCTATCCTCCAGTTGCAGATCCGATACCCGACGGATATTGCGGCCATGCCGATCCGACTCATACAGAAAAAAATGCCGGTAACTGGTATCCCGGTCACTGATAAATAAAAGCTTGTCCCCTATCGCAGTATAGGTCCATGCCACATCCGGATTATTCGTGATATTCTTTTTACCCGTACCATCCATATTCATCAGCATGATCTCCCAGTCATCTTTACTGGTGTCGGGTATATGAATATTGTAGGCGATAGAAATGGTGTCTGTCTGTTCATTTGCCTGGGCGTTCTTCGCCGATTTGTCGGCGGAATTGCAGGCCATGAAAATGGTAATAATAGCGAAGAAACAAAGTATGGGCTTCATGGTTGCTGGTGATGGTGTATTCGCAAGATAGGCCGAAGGGTTCGAACCTGCTATTTATTCCAGACTGATACGGAAACGGCGCCGACGAAATAAATACAGCGCCTTACCAAACCGGATTATCGGTTTTCTCTATTTTCGGGTAATACCTTGAATCAGCTTTATGAAACTGATTGAACTCCTGAAAGATTCCAACTCAAAAGCCATGTGCGAAGCGGTAGTGAAATGGGTGGGAAAATCGCCTGCACGTTTCGCTGAATTGATCGGTCATGTAATGGGAAAGGATCGATTGCTGATGCAAAGAGCGGTTTATCCGATGAGTTTTGCGATTGAAAAAAATCCCGCGCTCATTGAACCGCATTATAAAGTGCTGTTGCATCAAATGCAGGCCCCAGGCTTGCACGAGGCGGTACGAAGGAATATCCTCAGAGCGCTGGAATATGTGCAGGTACCGGAAGCCTGGCAAGGCGAATTGATGGATTGCTGTTTCCGGTTTATTACCGATCCCAGGGAGAAGCCCGCGGTAAAAGCTTCCTGCCTCACAGTATTAAGCAAGCTCGCCAAGGAATACCCGGAAATTCTTCCCGAAATAAAACTGATTATCGAAGAAAACTGGGATAGGGAAACGGCGGCGTTCAGAGCGAGGGCGAAGAAGGCCTTTAAGTTATAAGTTTTAAGTTGTAAGTTTTAAGTTGTAAGTTTTAAGTTGTAAGAGAAAATCTTTGGATCAAAGATTCCGACGATCTCCTGACTCCAAATACTTACAACTTAAAACTTACAACTTAAAACTTCACTCACGCTCTCTTTCTCTATCAAATTCCCTAAATATCAATCTCAAATTCTGATCATAGGTAAAATAATTATAGAGCCAGTTACTGAATACAAAGAAGCGGTTCTTCACGCCGAGGATCAGCATCAGGTGAAGACCCATCCAGATCATCCAGGCGAAGAAGCCCCCAAAATGCAATTTGGGACGAGGAATATCCACCACCGCCAGGTTGCGCCCCACGGTAGCCATGCTGCCCTTGTCGCGATAGCGGAACGTTTTCCATTCTATATCGGCCGCTCCCCTGGCCGTTTTCAGTAAGTTTCGGGCCAGCAGGCTGGCCTGCTGGTTGGCGACCGGCGCCACTTGCGGGTGACCACGGGGAAAGTCCTCCGTTTCCATATAAGCAATATCGCCCACGGCATATACATCCGAAAAACCCTGTACCCGACAATAGGAATCGACCCTGATTCGATTGCCGCGAACGACAAGATCTTTGTCCATTCCTTCCGGCACATTCCCCTTGATGCCGGCGGCCCAGATCACCGTACGGCTTGGAATTTCCTTCCCATCGGCCAGGTGAATGGTTTGTCCGTCGTATTCTTTTACCAGGGCGCCTGTCATCACTTTCACCCCCAACCGGTTCAGGTATTTGAGCGATTTCTCCGATGATTTTTGGCTCATGCCCGGAAGGGTACGATCGCCACCTTCGAGCAGGTAGATATGAAATCCCGAAAAATCAAGCTCAGGATATTCTTTCGGAAGAATATACTTTTTCATTTCCGCGAGCGCACCTGCCAGTTCCACCCCGGTTGGTCCGGCACCGACCACCACCATATTCATCCTGCGCTGCAGTTCGATGGGGCTGGTGATGGTCAGCGATTCCTCCAGGTTCTGTAAAATACGATAGCGCAATTGCAGGGCTTCCACCGTCGATTTCATGGGAAAAGCATGCCGGGCCAAACTTTCATTGCCAAAGAAATTGGTGCCGGCCCCGGTGGCAATTACCAGCGCGTCATACGGAATCTGTTCGGCATCCGTAATCACTTGCTTCTGCAGGGTATCTATCCGCCTCACTTCCGCCAGCCTGATCCGCACATTCCTGCTTTTCTGAAATACTTTCCGAAGGGGAAATGAAATATTACTCGCATCCAGTCCCGCTGTAGCCACCTGGTAAAATAGTGGCTGAAACTGGTGGTAATTAAACTTGTCAATCAGGGTTATCTCAAATCCAGCTTTATTATTAAGCCGACGCGCCAACCGCAGCCCCCCAAATCCCGCTCCTATGATCACGATTTTCATGCGTTGAGTTTAAAGTTATAAGTTGTAAGTATTAAGTTTTCCTGCACAAATTTACATTATTTTCAATAATTTTTGAAAATAATGATTACGCATAACCGTATGCAATTTCAACACCCGAAAACGTTGATACGATAAGCAATACGTAAACCGTACCACTTAAAACTTATAACTTAAAACTTAAAACTCAATACAACAATCGCACCTTAATGGTCTCCTTCACTTCCCTCAGCAATTGCAGTGCCTGGTTCGACAATTTCTTGTCCACATCCAGTACTACATAACCAATATCCTCATTGGTTTTGAGGTATTGTCCCACGATATTGATATTATTCTTCGAAAGCCGGGTGTTGATGGCGGATAGTACGCCGGGCACATTATTGTGAATATGCAAAATGCGGTGCGAGCCTTCCTGGGGAGGCAGGGCCAGGGCCGGCACGGTATGCGAACCGAAGGTGATGCCTTTTTCAAGATAGTTGAACAATTTGGCGCTCACATCTTCCCCAATATTTTGTTGCGCTTCCTCGGTGCTGCCGCCGATATGCGGGGTCAGAATTACATTGGGAAGATCCTGCAGGGGCGATTGAAAGCGATCGCCATTTTTTTCGGGTTCCCAGGGAAACACATCGATGGCGGCACCGGAAACCTGCCCTTCCACGATGGCTTTACGCAGCGCATCCAGATCCACCACTTCGCCTCGCGCATAGTTCAAAACAATGGCGCCCTTCTTCACGTATTTGAGGGTATTCTTGTTGATCAGATTTTTGGTAGCGGCCGTTTCAGGAACGTGCAGGGTTATTACGTCCGATTTGGAAAGCACTTCCTTCAGTGTCTTGCCGTCGGTGGCATTACCAAGAGGCAATTTGGTTTCCACATCGTAGAAAAGAACCTTCATGCCCATGGCTTCGGCCAGCACGCTTACCTGCGATCCGATATTGCCATAGCCGATGATGCCCAGGGTCTTGCCACGGAGTTCGTAACTGCCTTTGGCATCTTTCATCCAGATGCCTTCATGCGCCGCCTTGTTCTTGTCGGGAATACGACGGATCAACATCACCGAGAGGCCAATGACCAATTCGGCAACCGAACGGGTATTGGAATAAGGGGCATTGAAAACGACCACCCCTTTTCGAGTGGCTTCCTTCAGGTTTACCTGGTTTACCCCTATGCAAAAGCATCCAATTGCCTGTAATTTTTCGGCTGCTGCCAATACCTTTGCTGTAATCTGTGTTTTGGAACGGATGCCCAGGATATGCACATCCTTTATCTCGCGGATTAATTCTTCTTCCGTCAGGGCTTTCGTAATTTTTTCCACCCGGGTATAGCCTTCCTGTTGAAATCGTTTTACTGCCTGATCGCTAATATTTTCCAGAAAAAGTACGCGTATTTTTTCCTTGGGATAACTTGTTTTTTGGGTGCTTGCCATACTGCAAATATAACTCCGACGTTATTATATACAGGAAGGACTGAAGGAAAAAACCTTCAAAATCCGTAACTTACGAACGCTATTTTATTTAAAAGGGATTCTATTGAAAAACTACCTCTACATCGCAGGATGTCTGCTCCTGCTTTATGGCTGTATGGAAGCTTCCTCCAAACCGGAACCCATTGTGGAAGAAGATTCGCTGGCTTACTATCCCCCCACGCCCAAGCCTTTGTCGAAAGCCATATTCCGCCACTATTACCGAACGGTATCTCCCTATTTCGATTCGTTACTTTTTCGCAGGGGATTCAATGGCGGTATCATCGTTGCGAAGAACGGACAGATAATTCTTGAAAAATACCAGGGCTTTGCCGACCTGCGCAGCAAGGAGCCTATTACCGATTCCACGGCATTCCATATAGCTTCTACCAGCAAAACATTTACGGGCATCGCCATTCTGCAGCAGGTGCAGGAAGGCAGGTTGTCGTTAAACGATACCCTTCAACGTTTTTTTCCCGGGCTCCCCTACCCTGGCATTACCGTTAAGATGCTCCTCTGCCATCGCAGCGGCCTTCCCAATTACCTCTATTTTATTGATGCCAAAAAATGGAAAGCCGGCACATTCGTGAGCAATGAAGACGTATTGCAGGCGCTGTATACGGATCAACCCTCGCGGCAGGCCCTTCCCAACCGTCGCTTTCAATACTGCAATACCAACTATGTATTGCTGGCCATGATTCTTGAGAAGGTAACGGGTATCTCCTATCCTGAATACATGCAGAAAGCGCTCTTTATACCCCTGCAGATGGAGCATAGTTTTGTATTTACCACCCGTGACACCCGGCCCGTATATCCCTCCTTTCAGCATCATGGTGCTGTTTGGGACAACGATATATTTGAAGGCACTTACGGCGACAAGAATATTTATTCCACACCCCGCGACCTGTTGAAATGGGACCAGGCACTTTATACCGATTTGCTGGTGAATAAATCCCTGCTCGACTCGGCATTTACCCCCTATAGCCACGAAAAGCCAGGTATCCATAATTATGGCCTGGGTTTTCGGATGCTCAACTTTCCTCATGGAAAAAACGTGATCTATCATTTTGGTCGCTGGCATGGATTCAATGCGGCTTTTGCACGACTGCCCGACGAAAAAGCCACCATCATTGTATTAGGTAACAAGTACAACCGCAATATTTATCATGCAGCCAGCATGAGTTACGATCTTTTTGGTGCTTACCGGAATGGCGAAGAAGAGGAAGAGGAACCCTGATAAAATCATCTTCCCGCGATGCGTGATTGCTTATCTTTAGGAAATGTACATCCTGTCTGCCGAAGATATCCGTCGCTGGGATGAATATACCCTGCAACATGAGCCCATCGCCTCCATCGACCTGATGGAACGAGCCGCTTCGGCCTGTGTACAATGGATTCGCAAATCACCCTATGCCCAGAATCCCTTTCATGTATTTTGTGGGAAGGGCAACAATGGAGGTGATGGACTGGCCATCGCACGTATGCTGGCGGAAGACGGTCAGCAGGTAACGGTGCATATCCTTGAATTTGGTCATTTTGGTACGGAGGATTTTCAAACCAACCTGGGCCGGCTGCACCAACAGGGTAAAGTGGATATCCGCTTTATCCAGGATGCTTCCCATTTTCATCCCTTTGCTGAAGAAGATATAATTGTCGACGCTTTGTTTGGAACCGGGTTGAACCGCGGACTCAGTTCCGTTACTGCGGAACTGGTGCGTCATATTAATAGCGCTGACCGTCCGGTGATCGCCATCGATTTACCGAGCGGTTTGTTTGCCGACCGGTCTTCGCGTGGCGAAACCGTTGTGGAAGCCATGCATACGCTCAGTTTTCAATGCTATAAACTGGCCCAGCTCCTGGCGGAAAATGAGCGCTATTGCGGAAGGGTTCATGTGCTCGACATTGGACTGCACACCGATTTTCCAAAGTTGTTTGCGCATCGATTTGAATGGATGGATGCGAACCAGGCCGCACGCCTTTATCAACCACGTAATGCTTACGCGCACAAAGGCACTGCCGGCCACGCACTCCTGGTTGCGGGTAGCTATGGAAAAATGGGTGCGGCCATTTTGGCCGCCCTGGGTTGCCTGCGTGCTGGGGCGGGTTTGCTGAGTTGCCATATCCCTTCGGTAGGCATGCCAATACTGCAAATCAGTGTTCCCGAAGCCATGGTGATGACGGATTTCAACAGCTCCTACATTACCAAACTGGAGATAGAAACCGACCGTTATGATGCGTTAGGGGTTGGTCCGGGAATGGGCACTGCCCAGGAAACCCGGCAAATGCTGCGCGAACTGCTGGATAGCTGGCGGGGCCCACTGGTATTGGATGCTGATGCACTCAACAACATCAGTATGCAGCCGGCATTCCTGTCTTTCTTGCCCACCGGAACTATTCTGACTCCCCATCCCAAAGAATTCGAGCGCCTCTTTGGCACCCAACCCGATGATTTTGCACGGTTGGAAAAAGCGCTCGAAAAAGCAAAAGAGTTGGGCATTGTGATTATACTGAAAGGACATCATACCCTGATCGCCAGTCCCGATGGACGTGGTTATTTCAACAGCAGCGGTAATCCCGGAATGGCTACCGCCGGAAGCGGCGATTTATTGACAGGAATCCTCACAGGCCTGCTCGCACAAGGCTATTTGCCCCTGCAGGCAGCCCTGCTCGGGGTTTACCTGCATGGTTTGGCTGGCGACCTCGCGGCCGATGTGCAGGGCGAGGAAGCCCTTTTGGCCAGCGATATGGCCCAGCAGCTCGGAAATGCCTTTAAAATGCTGAAAACCATTTGATTTCCCGGGCTTGCAGTATTGATGTTCATCCCCTATCTTTGCCGTCCTTTAATATTTTATTAAGAATAAAATTGTTTATGGACAAATTGATCTATCTCGTTCCCGCAATGGGAATCATCGGTCTGTTGTACACATTTGCCAAATACAAATGGGTTTCGAAGCAGGATGCCGGCACCGACCGCATGAAGGAGATCAGCAATTATATCGCCGAGGGTGCGATGGCTTTCCTGAAAGCTGAATGGAAGATCTTAGGTTATTTCGTTGTTATCGTAGGCATTTTACTGGCCGTAATGGCGAGTGCCAACCCACATTCGCACTGGTCCATTGCCATCGCATTTGTGATTGGCGCCGTACTGAGTGCCATCGCCGGTTATATCGGCATGCGTGCCGCCACCAAGGCCAATGTGCGTACCGCACACGCCGCCCGTACCAGCCTGAGCAAAGCATTAAACGTATCCTTTACTGGTGGAGCCGTAATGGGTGTGGGTGTTGCGGGTCTGGCTGTGTTGGGACTGGGTGGTTTATATATTGTACTGAAAGAAATTTTCGCCCCGGGCGCTTCAATGAACGACGATGAAATGCTGCAGACCATTGAAGTATTGACCGGCTTTTCCCTGGGTGCTGAATCCATCGCCCTTTTTGCCCGTGTGGGGGGTGGTATCTATACCAAGGCCGCCGATGTGGGTGCCGACCTGGTGGGTAAAGTGGAAGCAGGTATTCCGGAAGATGATCCGCGTAACCCGGCCACCATCGCCGATAACGTTGGCGACAACGTGGGTGATGTAGCCGGAATGGGTGCCGACCTTTTTGGTTCCTATGTGGCTACGGTACTGGCAACGATTGTGCTGGGTCAGCAAACGGAAGTGATCGGAACGGATATCGTAGGTGGTTTCTCTCCCGTTATCCTCCCCATGCTGATTGCCGGTGTTGGAATTCTTTTCTCCATAATCGGTACCTGGTTTGTTCGCATTAGTGATTCTGCAGGCATCAATACGGCCGTAGTGCAGAAAGCGCTGAATATGGGTAACTGGGGTTCAATCATCCTCACAGCGGTTGCCGCTGCCGTGCTGGTAAACTGGCTGTTGCCCGAGCAAATGGTTTTGCGTGGCGAACCCTTTACCAAATGGGGTGTGTTGGGTGCTATTGGTGTGGGTCTGCTGGTGGGCGCACTCATGAGCATCATTACCGAATACTATACCGCCATGGGCAAACGTCCCGTGCTGAGCATTATCAAACAATCTTCTACCGGTCATGCCACCAACGTCATTGGTGGTCTGGCCATTGGTATGGAATCCACCTTCCTGCCCATCATCGTATTGGCCGCAGGTATCTGGGGTTCTTATGAGTGTGCCGGTCTTTATGGTGTATCCATCGCCGCTGCCGGTATGATGGCTACAACGGCCATGCAACTGGCGATTGATGCTTTTGGTCCTATCGCCGACAATGCCGGTGGTATTGCCGAAATGAGTGAGTTGCCCAAGGAAGTGCGTGAAAAAACAGATGTACTCGATGCTGTGGGCAACACCACGGCGGCCACAGGTAAGGGCTTTGCCATTGCCTCTGCCGCCCTTACGGCATTGGCGCTGTTTGCCGCTTTTGTAGGTGTAGCCAAGATTGATGGTATCAATATTTATAAGGCGAATGTACTGGCCAGCCTCTTTGTGGGAGCCATGATTCCCTTTATCTTCTCTTCGCTGGCCATCCGTGCGGTTGGCGAGGCGGCTATGGCCATGGTGGAAGAAGTACGACGCCAGTTTAAGACCATTCCCGGTATTATGGAAGGAACCGGCAAACCGGAATACGATAAATGCGTGGCCATTTCCACACAAGCCTCTATCCGCAAAATGATGTTGCCTGGTGCCATCGCCATCATCTCACCCCTGATTATCGGCTTTATGCCCGGCCTGGGCGCTGAAGCTTTGGGTGGTTTCCTGGCGGGTGCTACGGTAAGCGGCGTATTGATGGGTATGTTCCAGAACAACGCAGGTGGCGCCTGGGACAATGCCAAGAAATCATTCGAAAAAGGAGTGGAAATAAATGGCGAGATGTTCTACAAAAAATCGGAGCCCCATAAGGCATCCGTTACAGGTGATACCGTGGGTGATCCTTTCAAAGACACTTCAGGTCCCTCCATGAATATCCTTATCAAACTGATGTCGATCGTTTCCCTGGTAATAGCCCCTACCCTGGCACAGATCCAGGATGGCCCCAGTCAGGTGGCCGCCCCGGAAAAAGGTATTGAATGGAAGCATGAAAGCAAGCCGGCGACCGAATCGTCGAATACTGTTGCTTTTCGGAAATAATTTATGATCTTAATCAGAACCATTATTGAAGTCCCGCTGTGTCTACAGCGGGACTTATTTTGTATATTCATGACCTGACAAGCCCGGAGAAACAAGAAGGGTGGATTGGATGAAAAACACTTATGGGGGAAACAGCAGTCACGCCAAATCAATACAACAGGAAGACTCTTGGGGCACCGCTCCTATGGGGCCTCGGTACTTTTCTCCTGGTAGGGATAGTATCCGCCCTATTGGTGTATCTGGAGTTCCGGGTACGGAGAAATGAATCGGAGAAGCAGCTTTTTTCCATTGCGGAAACTGTACGAAGTCGTTTACAACAATCGCTTCAGTATTCCTTATCGGCCACCCAAACCATGGCGCTTACCATCAACCGGGAAGGAATACCGGTTAATTTTGATTCAGTTGCGCGGTATGTGCTCAGTTACAACAAGTTTATCGATGCGCTTCAACTGGCTCCCAAAGGGGTAATACAGTATGTATATCCCTTAGAGCAGCACAAAGCTGTGCTCGGCTATGATGTTTTGAGTGATCCTTTACGAAAAACGGAGGCGCTAAAAGCACTGGAAAAAAAAGAGTTGTTCTTTGCTGGACCATTTGAGTTGAGGCAGGGTGGCTGGGGTGTGGTGGGCAGACTGCCGGTTTTCATCAAGGATAAATTCTGGGGTTTTTCCGCCGTGGTGATTCGACTCAACACTTTGCTGGAGGCGGCGGGCATAGACAGTTCCGGAAATTCCGGTTATTATTACCAGCTCTCGAAAATTAATCCGGATACGGGTGTAGAAGAGTTCTTCCTGCCCATTCGTTCCGGGCACGACCATGCCTATTCTATTGCGGTGACCGTGCCGGATGGTGAATGGAAACTATCGGTTATGCCCGTTTCGCAGGTCTCTCCTTTTCAATCGACAATCCTGTTGGGTTCACTCGCTTTCCTGCTTTCGGTTATTGGCGGTTTGTTTGCCTATAACCGCTCTAAAGCGCCGGCCAGCTTACAACAACTGGTGGATGAGCGAACCCTTGAACTCGATCAAAGTGAAAGGCGACACAAAGCCATTGTAAATGCGTTGCCCGATATGTTGCTGGTGATTGATGGCAATAACCGATTTGTCGATTACAACAACCCCATGGGTAACCCCACCCTGCTTCCACCGGAACAATTCCTGGGCAAGCATGTGTCGGAGGTATTGCCGCGCGACCTGGCGGAAGAAACACTGGCCAACAAGGAAACGGTACTGCGGGAGCAACGTCTGTTGACGCATGGCTATTCGATTATAAGGGATGGCGAAAAAAAATACTATGAAGCCCGGTATGCGCCCCAGGGTAAAACCGATGTGCTGATACTGGTGAGGGATATTACCGAAACTGCGCTTGCGGAACAACGCATGCGGGATAGCGAAGAGAAATATCGTACCCTGGTTGAGCAGGCCAATGATGCCATTTTTATTGCCAATTTAAAAGGGGAATTGATTGTTGTGAATCCGGCGGGCAGCCGCATTTCGCAATTTAGCCAGGAAGAGCTGCTGAAAATGCGTATCCATGAACTTACTGTACCTGAGCAACTGGAGGCAATGCCATTCAAGTTCCAGGAATTGGCTACCGGTGTGGCGGTTACATCGGAAAGAAAGCTAAAGCGGAAAGATGGCTCAGTGGTGGATGTGGAGATCACGGCCAAAATGATTGCCATTGATCGGTTTCTTGCATTTGTGCGCGATATCAGCGAAAGAAAGCGCGTGGAGCAAGAGCTCCTGCAATCGCGGGAAGACCTTCGCCGCCTCAGCAACTATATTGAGCAGGTAAGGGAGCAGGAGCGTCTGCACATCTCTCGCGAAATTCACGACGAACTGGGCCAGCACCTGACCGTTTTGAAGATGGATGTTTCGCGCCTCGCCAAGAAGATCCAACAGAATGACCAGGTCTGGTCAACCGATTTTCAGGCTATCCTTGATGCCATTAATGATATGGTGATTGTGGTGAGGCGTATCTCCACCGAGCTGCGCCCGGGACTGCTCGATGACCTCGGACTTATTGCCGCCATTGACTGGTATGGACAGGATTTTGAGAAACGGACAGGCATTAAAACTTCCCTGATCTGCAGCGTACAGGAAGAGGAACTGTCGCGCGAATTGAATATCGGCATCTTCCGGATCTTCCAGGAATCGCTGACCAACGTGGCCCGGCATGCCGGCGCCGACAAGGTAGATATATCACTGGTGCGACAAGGCGATCAGCTCGTTTTGCTGATTGAAGATAATGGCAAAGGTTTTGAGCAGGAAGAAATTCAGCACAAGAAAACCCTCGGCATCATGGGCATGAAAGAAAGAGCCATCATGATGGGCGGCTCCTATACCATACAAAGCGGCAACGGGAAGGGAACGGTGGTGGAAGTGGTGATACCGCTGAAGAATTCAGATTCGGTTATTTGATAATTTGTTGATTTGTTTATTCGTTGATTCGTTGATTCGTTGATTTGTTGATTTGTTTATTCGTTGATTTGTTTGATTGCAGCATTTTATGATTCTACAAATTGTCAAATAACCGAATCAACGAATAAACAAATCAACAAATCAACAAATTCTCTCTCTCTCACTTCACATATCCCAAAATCTTCAGCATACTCTGCGCGGTTTGTTCGCGTGCATAGAGCCAGTCGGTGAGTTTCCCGTTTTTGTCGTAGCCAACAATCACGTGTTTGGGCGATGGTATCAGGCAGTGCTTAATGCCACCATAGCCGCTGATCTGGTCCTGGTAAGCGCCGGTATGGAAAAAGCCCACATAGAGCGGCTCACCATTTACGATCTTCGGCAGAAATACTTCATTGATATGCTCTTCGGAGTCGTAGTAATCATGACTATCGCAGGTGATGCCGCCCAGCACTACACGCTGGTATTCGGCCTCCCACTTGTTGATGGGCAGCATCAGGAACCGCTCGCCTATACCCCAGGTATCGGGTAATGTGGTAATAAAACTGGAATCGATCATGTACCAGTTTTCACGATCGTTCTGTACTTTCTCCCCGATCACACTATAAATATGCGCCATGCTCTCCCCCACCGTGTAGCTCCCAAACTCCGTGAAGATATTGGGCATGGGTACTTTAGCCTTCTTGCATGCCGACTTGATATTACCCACGATCTCATTGATCATAAACTGGTAATCATAATCAAAGCCGAGGCTATGCTTGATAGGGAAACCGCCACCGATATTGATAGAGTCCAGTTCGGGACATATTTTCTTGAGCTGGCAGTAGAGATTGATAATTTTATTGAGCTCACTCCAGTAATAGATATCGTCCTTAATCCCTTTATTCAGGAATATATGTAGCATCTTAAGCTGGAACTTGCTTTCGTATCCTTCGATTCTGTCTACATAAAACTCAAGTATATCCTTCGCGCGGATTCCCAGGCGGGAAGTATAGAATGGGAAGGTGGGCTCCTCTTCTGCAGCCACCCTGATCCCCAGTTTAAAGGGAACTTTTACTGATTTGGCATATTCCTTCAGCTCATCCTTATTGTCGAGAACCGGGATCACATTTTGAAAGCCGGTATTCAGCAGGTTGGCGATGCGACGTGTATATCCCTTTTGCTTGTAGCCATTGCAAATGATATGAATATCCTTGGTGATTTTCTTTTTTTCATAGAGCTTTTTGATGATCTCTATGTCATAAGCATAGCTGGTCTCCAGGTGAATTTCATGCTTCAGCGCTTCTTCCACCACAAAGCTGAAATGCGAGCTCTTGGTACAATAGCAATAGAAGTACTTGCCTTCGTATTTGTGTTTTTTGAAAGCAGCCGCAAACATGGTCTTGGCCTTTTTGATCTGCATGCCGATCTTGGGCAGGTAGGTCAATTTCATGGGCGTGCCATACTTGTCGATCAGGGCTTTCAGGTCCAGGCCATTGTACTGGAGGTATCCGTCCTTCACATCAAAACCTTCCTGCGGAAAATTGAAGGTTTGCCGGACGAGGTCGTTGTAGGTATTATTCATTTAACGGCAAAAGGCTTGCGTTCGGAAATGGGGGATTTGAAGCAAAAGTATGGGAAATGATGGAATGTGACAATGGCTGACCCGGTTATGCCAGAAGTATCTCTTTCCCAGGTTATGGGATAGCACCTAAAGATTAAAAGCCGCTTTCGCGGCTTTTAATTATTTCACTGAGTTCACCAGGTTTTTGAAAGTCTCCGGGTTGTTCATCGCCAGATCAGCCAAAACCTTGCGGTCGAGCTCAATTCCTTTTTTCTGGAGCCTGTTGATGAATTCCGAATAGGTCATGCCTTCTTCGCGAACAGCAGCGTTGATACGCGCGATCCACAAAGAGCGGTATTCCCTTTTCTTCAGTTTACGACCCACATACATGTAGGTCATACCTTTTTCTACTACGTTTTTGGCAACCGTCAATACATTTTTACGTTTGCCATAGAAGCCTTTGGCTTGCTTTAATATCTTTTTGCGGCGTGCTTTGGAAGCAACGGCATTTTTTGAACGAGGCATATCTAAAAGAGTTTAAGTAATTATTGAATAATGAGCTGATCAACGCCCCTCGCTTATTTCAAACGAAGCAGGCGTTTTACGAAATCCATATTGGGTTTGGCCACCAAACCATCAATACGCATGGCTCTTTTTCTTTTCTTGGATTTCTTGGTCAGGATGTGACGCTTAAAACTCTTCTGATGCGTGATCTTGCCGGTGCCGGTAACTTTAAAGCGCTTTTTGGCACTGGAATTTGTTTTAACCTTAGGCATTTTACCTTTTGTTAAGAATGATACCCTTGAGGCGATCCCCACGGGGGGACACTTGTGGAGCCTCTTCAGGCCTAATAAATGGAGCGCAAAGGTAAGGAAAATATCGGAACGATCACCATGGCGGCAACCGAATAATACAAAAAAAGAAGGCCGCATTTGCGGCCCTCTTTTTTGTAATTACTCTTTGGGATCCAGTGCGTTATCTATTCGCACCAGTATATCCTGCAGGTGATAGCGGCTAAGTGCGTCGGTTGTACCGGCCGCAGCAGCCCTCACTTCGGAGCGCAGGGCAGTCAGGTGTGCCCGAACCACACTCTTGATATCCGACTTATCGGTATTCGTACCCACACTACCGAAAGTGATCATGATACCACTGCCGGCATTGGCCGGACGGGGCGGGTTCAGGATATTCGACAATTGGTTGATATATGACTTTTGCAGGTTGCGGCGATATACATCAATCTTTGCACGCGTAGGCAGTTCTGTCCATACTCCTTTTTTCAGATCAGCAAACAGGTCAAGCATGGTATATGCTTTCGCGCCTTCCATTGCTTCAGCATCAATCAGCTTATTGAGCGTGCGCGTAGAAAGCAATCCATTCAGCACGTTGTCCTGCAGACGGCCTATCACGGTGGTTGCCTTCAATTCTGTGCGGTTGAAGATATCCTCATTGATCAGCCAGGTTGGCGTGGCAAAAGCATGCTTGTTCAGGAAATCCATAGCTTCGCGCTGCTTGGCCTTGGGTACCAGTTCATATACGGGACCTTTTTCCTCTACCATTTTCGGTGTTTCCATTACGCCGGCTACGTATCTGGCCGCATGGCTGTAATACATATTCAATTGCCCGGTCACCTGATTATACATATCGGCCAGCGACTCATAGCTCTTATTGGGTTCGCGGGTCCACTCCATCAGGTTGGGGACAATGCGCTTCAGGTTACGGATGCCATAATCGGCACCTTTCACGCCATCATCACCCACCTGTTCGCGTTGTGAACGGGGATCATCAGGATTGGTTTCGGTACCAAACCAGAGGCGGTTATCCTTCAGGCGCTCAATCACCCATTTATTAAGATGTGCTTTTTCATCCCATTCGCTCTTGAACTGGGGGAAGAGCTTATAGCCCCATTCGATGGCCCACTTGTCGTAATCGCCAATACGGGGGAATAAACCTTCGCGGCTGATTTTGTCTTCCGGCTGGGCCACATAGTTGAAGCGTGCATAGTCCATGATGGAAGGCGTATGGCCATTGGCTTCTACCCAGGCCTTGTCGCGCAGCTTTTCAACAGGCACAGTGGAGCTGCTGCCATAGTTGTGGCGCAAGCCCAGTGTGTGGCCCACTTCGTGTGAAGAAACGAAACGGATCAACTGACCCATCAGCTCTTCGTCATACTGCATTTTTCTGGCTTCGGGATCATTGGGAGCGCACTGTACAAAATACCAATGATGGATCAGTTGCATTACGTTGTGATACCAGTTGATATGGCTCTCCATGATTTCGCCGCTGCGGGGATCCGCAATGCTGGGTCCGCTGGCGTTAGGAATGTCGGAAGGCTTATACACGATGGCAGAATAGCGCGCATCTTCGAGGCTCCATTCAGGATCTTCCTCTTTGGTAGGCGCCATCTTGCCGATAACAGCATTTTTGAAACCGGCTTTTTCAAAAGCGGTCTGCCAGTCGTTTACACCCTGAATGAGGTAAGGCACCCACTGCTTGGGTGTTGCGGGATCAATATAGAAAATGATGGGCTTTTTGGGTTCCACCAGTTCACCACGCTTATATTTTTCCATATCCTCTTCTTTGGGCTCGAGCCTCCAGCGCTTTACAAGACGCAGGTCTTCCACTCCTTGAGGATTAGCATCAAAATCGGTATAGCCCACCGCGAAATATCCCACGCGTGGATCAAAGAAGCGCGGTTGCATGGGCTTCTCGGGCAGCAGCACCAGGGAATTGTTGATCTCCACGGTGATATTGCCGCCGGCATTGCCACCGCCACCACGACCACCGGACGACTGCCCGGGAGGAGCAGCGGCACGGCTGTAGGTTTTAACGGATGTAATCTCCACATTCATGGGATAGGAACGCATACCGGTGATATAAGACTTGTCTTTTTGATGACCACCAATCCGCATGGAGGATTTAAGGCCGCCGGAAAAAAACAGCAGATCATTGTCGTTCGCAACATAATCCGTAACATCTACAACCACGGCCGATGAATCCTTGCTGTAAGCCTTTACATCAAAGGAGGCGGCAATGGGTTGAACATTGGATTTGGTTACCGCCATAAACATGGGCGAAGTGCTGTCCTTGGCATACTCCGCAAACGAGATATCGCGCAGGAAAACTTTATGCTCCGGGCCATTTTCAAAACGGATTACATGCTGACCAATCTGGTCGCCAGCGAAACCGAAAAAGCCGTTGCGCATACCTGCGGCGGCTTTGGAAATCCGGTTTACTACCAGAATTTCCCTTCCCATCATATTGTGGGGAATTTCGAAGTAATATTTATCCTCAACTTTGTGAACAGTGAACATGCCCTGATCGCTTACAGCTTTGGAGGTGATGACTTCGCCATAAGGTTTGGGGCCATTGTTATTGTTGCGCGCGTTGGCAACAGGTCCGGCAGGTGGCTTTTTGGTAGTATCCACTTCCGGTCTGCGATTCCTGTTCTGCGCCTGTGATACCTGGAGCATAAAACTTGCCGCCAGTACGAGAGAGATTTGGTTTAGATAACGCATATGGTATAATTGATGAAAAAATTGCAGGTGTTGCAGGATAAGGCTTGTCCGTCGAAGCAATTGGATGCTGAATATCTTAAAAACATGCTATCTGGCAAAGAAAAAAAATAAACCCGGCGAATAGCCGGGTTGAGTGGTGCATTTTGTTGAATCTTCTTACTTCTTTTTACCTTTTGGTGCAAACATTGCTAACATACGGCGGCCCTCCATCTTGGGCATACTTTCCAGTATACCCACTTCGGCCAGCCTCTCGGCGAACTTCAGCAGCAGCAACTGTCCTCGTTCCTGAAACTGGATAGCCCTGCCTTTGAACTGCACATAGGCTTTTACCTTATTCCCTTCTTTCAGGAATTCCTCGGCATGCTTGGCCTTGAAATTGAAATCGTGGTCGTCGGTATTGGGGGTAAAACGAATTTCCTTCACTTCAGAGACTTTGCTCTTGGCCTTCATCTCTTTTTCTTTCTTCTTCTTGTCGTAAAGGAATTTATTGTAGTCGATTATTTTGCAAACAGGAGGATCTACCTGTGGTGAAATCTCCACCAGGTCAAGCTCCAATTCCTTAGCCATGCGCAGCGCGTCCTGGGTGTTGTAAATGCCAACTTCCACATTGTCGCCTACCAGGCGCACCTGCGGCACACGGATGTATTGATTAATCCGATGTTCCGCTTCCTTTCGCGGCATCATTCTTCCTCTGAAACCGCCTTTGTTGAATCCACCACCACCGGGTCTGAAACCGCCCCCGCCTGATGGCCTGTTGAACCCGCCTCCGGGTTTTTGTGGTACTGCCATTTAGTTTTTTTAGTTTAAAAATAGGTGCCGGTCTGCTTGACCGGCAAATTGAGACATATTATGACTACGAATTTGAGGAAAATTTGCGAATTGGCAAATTTACAGGTCCGGGGAGTATCCCCCTCCTATTCTCCCAATTCCCGATTACGGATTTCCGCCACCGCTTTTTCAATAAACTCCTCCACTGTGCTGGTACCCAGATCGCCCTTACCCTGCCGCCTGACCGCGACCTTGCCCTCATTCACTTCCTTTTCGCCAATTACCAGCATATAGGGCACTTTCAGCAACTCGGTATCCCTGATTTTCTTGCCAATCTTTTCATTGCGGTCATCCATTTCGGCCCTGATGCCTGCTTTTTTGAGCGACTGGGTGACCGCTTTCGCGTAATCACCAAACTTATCGCTGATGGGCAACACCTTCACCTGGCGTGGGGCCAGCCAAAGCGGGAACTTACCGGCATATTGCTCCAACAGGAAGCCAATAAAACGTTCATGGGTTCCCAGGGGTGCACGGTGAATGATCAAGGGTGTATCAGAGGTATTATCCTGTGTAGTATAGTGCAATTTAAAACTACGACCCTGCGAAAAATCGACCTGGTTAGTGGCCAGGGTAAACTCCCGACCAATGGCACTGTATATCTGCACGTCGATCTTGGGTCCGTAAAATGCCGCTTCATCCTGCACTTCCACAAAGGGAATACCGGACTCGACCAACACATTTCGTACCATCGTCTCGGTTTCCTGCCAAAGTTGCGGCTCATTCACATATTTCACACCCAGCTTGTCGGGCGAATGCAGGGACAAACGCATGACGTACTTTTCAATACCAAAGATCTTAAAGTATTTCAGGTACATGTCGTTTACAGCACGAAACTCATCGTTAAACTGTTCCTTGGTACAATAAATATGCGCATCGTTCATGTGAAGGCATCGCACCCGCATCAGGCCAAACAATTCACCGCTTTGTTCGTAGCGATACACGGTTCCGTATTCCGCAATCCGAAAGGGAAGATCGCGATAGCTCTTGGGTTCTGCCGCAAATATTTTATGGTGGTGCGGGCAGTTCATGCTTTTCAGATAATATTTCTCGCCATCCAACTCCATGGGAGGGTACATACTATCGGCATAATAAGGCAGGTGACCACTGGTGAGGTACATACTTTCTTTTGCGATATGCGGCGTAACCACCCGGTGATAACCGGCTTCCTGCTCGGTTTCCTTCGCCAGTTTTTCCAATTCTTCAATGACCACCGTGCCATTCGGCAACCACATGATGAGACCCTGACCCACATCATCGTCCATGGTATAAATACCCAGTTCCCTGCCCAACTTGCGATGATCTCTCCGCCTGGCTTCTTCCAGCAATTCCAGGTGGGCATCCAATTCTTTTTGGGAAGGAAAGGTTACGCCATATACCCGGGTAAGCTGTTTGTTCTTTTCATCGCCCTTCCAGTAAGCTCCGGCAATATTGGTAAGCTTGATGGCTTTGATCAAACCCGTATGCGGAATATGGGGCCCACGGCACAGGTCTGTAAAACTGCCCTGCGAATAAAAGCTGATCTCCCCATCGGCCAGGCCCGCCAGCAGGTCGAGCTTGTATTCATCATTTTTTTGTGTGAAATACTGAATGGCTTCGGGCTTGCTGATCTCCTGGCGCAGAAAGGGATTGTTTTGCCTGGCCAGTTCGTTCATTTTCTTCTCCAGCTTTTCGAGATCTTCTTCGGTCATCTTGCGATCGCCCAGGTCCATATCATAATAGAAACCCTGCGGATTTTCCGTGGGGGGCCCTACCCAGAACTTTACGCCGGGAAAAAGAGATTCCACGGCCTCAGCCATCAGGTGAGCCGAGGAGTGCCAGAAGGTTTTCTTGCCATCAGCATCATCCCAGGTCAGCAATTGCAAATCGGCATCGCTATTAATGGGCCGGCTCAGGTCCCACACTTCCTTGTTCACCCGGGCTGCCAGCAGCTTCCGCGCCAGACCCTCGGAAATGGATTTGGCTATATCCAGCGCGCTGGTTCCTTTTTCATACTGGCGAACGGCGCCATCGGGAAATCGAATATTGATCATTCAGTTGAAGATGAAAATGTTTTATGCAATTCAGGAGCGCAAAATTAACGAAATGCGGGGAGAGTGGAAAAAGCAAAGCATAAAACCCCGGAATGTGGTTGAATTGATAAAAGCTTCTTAAAATTAACAAAGTCTTACTGGCTCCTGCTTTTTGCTTTACGAACAGATTCGTTAGTTTTGACCCGATGTTTCTGCTTGTTACAAGACGGCTCTGCCTTTGTCTGCTCATCCTCGTGCCCGGCCTGATGCCTGCTTCGGCGCAGGACCTGACCGGCATCTGGCGTGGCTATTTTAAGACCGAGTTGGGCGATACCTACAAGCTCGAAATCCAGATCAAGCAAAGCCCTACCGGATTCAAGGGGGTTACCTATTCCTATCTCACCACCGTATTTTATGGTAAGGCCGTGTTGACCGGCAATTTCAATAAGGCGGAAAAATCGGCCATGATCCAGGAGATCCGTACCGTGGAATTGCGTATGAGTCCCGGCTCCGTTTCCTGTATTATGAAATACCTGCTGGAATATTCCAAATCGGGTAAAGAAGAGTTTCTCGAAGGCGTTTATACCAGCGCATACGAAACGGATGGTTATGGCGGCAAGCGTGGCGATAACTGTGGCGGCGGAATTGTGCGCTTGCGCAAAGTGCCTACTTCGGATTTTTACATTGAGCCGTTCTTGCGCGATGAGCCGGTGGTATCGCGCCCCCGTAAAGACCCGCCCATCGTCAATCAATCGCCGGGAAATAAAACAACCTTGGTTCCGCAAAAACAAAATACGCCGAAGGAAAACCCTCCTGTTGTCAAAAACGATCCTGCAAAGGACAATAAGCCCAACCTGCCCGTTCAAAAGGAAACCAATACTAAAATTCCGGACACGGCTGTAGCGAAAAAACCATCCATCAACACCCGACCCAGCAAACCGGTGATGAAGGAACCGATCAATATCCGCAACCGCCAGTCGGACCTGATGCGCTCGCTGGTGCTCTATGATCCCAATGTTACGATCAAGTTGTTTGATAATGGGGAAATTGACGACGATACCATTTCAGTCTATCTCAACGACCGGCTGGTATTATCCAACAAAAGGCTCACCGCCTCTCCGCTGATATTCAATTTTGTGATGGATGAAGATGATCCCGAGCAAATAGTGACCATGGTGGCCGAGAACCTGGGTCGCATTCCGCCCAACACCTCCCTGATGATTGTAGAGTCGGGCAAGCAGCGCTTTGAAGTGCGAATAACTTCGAACGAACAAAAAAATGCCGCGGTGCGATTCCGGTACGAACCCCGCTAACAGCCGCTTCTGTAAAATTTGGCCGCCATCAACGTATTTTCCTCTATTTTCATTTTACATGTTAAGGACTATTGCGCTGTTAATTGGATTAGCCTGCTTTTATTCCGGGGAGTCGCAGGTGATCAACGGTTTCTGGAAAGGGCGGCTGGTGATGGAACCAGGTGGCTGTTTTCCCGTTTACAATATCGAATTCCAGTTACAGGTGCTGAACGGCGTGCGCATAACGGGCAACTCCTACCATTATTCCGACACCAGCAATTACGTTAAAGAAGAATTTGAGGGCTTTTATGATTCTATTCAAAAGGCCCTGACCATACAGGAAATGAAAGTGTCCATTTTTCGTATTCCTCCCGACTGTATTCCCTGCATCAAAAACTATGTGCTCACCTACCATACCGATGGCAGGGAAGAACAATTGCGGGGTAGCTGGACGGGTAAAACGATGGATGGCAAGAGCGCCTGTCCATCGGGTTCCATTGTATTGACAAGAATTCAGAAATCGGCTTTTGAGCCGCCGGTTCCTGAACCCCTGATCGGACGCAAGAACGAACTGGTCCGTGAAATATTTGTGGACACGGGTACCATCCGTCTCGACTTTTATGATAATGGACAGATCGATGGCGATACCATTTCGGTATATGTAGACAATGTGCCAGTGGTATCCCATAAATTACTCACCGCAAAACCTGTAAGCATCACCATCCGAATAGACCCTGCAAAACCACAGCAGGAAGTAATAATGGTGGGCGAAAACCTGGGCTCCATTCCGCCCAATACGGCACTCATGATTGTGAATACCGGCCAAAAGAGGTATCAATTGTATCTGACCTCGGATGATAAGAAGAATTCGCTGGTGAGGTTTGTGTATAAGCCGGATCCTTGAGTTGTAAGTTGTAAGTTTTAAGTTTTAAGTGATAAGGTACAAGGAATTTTCTATTTCGTAAGAATCACTGATGCGCTTCCATTAAACCAAATACGTACTCATCAAAATCACCATTCAACCCCAAAACTTACAACTTAAAACTTACAACTTAAAACTTCACTGGCCTGCCATAAAATTAATCGTATCCTTCGTCGCTCCGCAATGCAGCATTCCATCTTTATGCACCGGATGCTGGGTGCCGAGGTATGGATTTCTCACCTCTTTGGTAGGACTTAACCAATTGGCGGCTTCACTGTCGTTGAATGCCATGGGACATTCCTGCCAGTACATTTTTTCCTGATCGTATTTTACCACGATAAACAAGAGACGAAGATTATCCGAGAGGGATTGAAAAGCACGGCGACGCGCTTCCCAGTCGGCCGCCACCAGTATATTGGAAGCTTCCAGCTTGGCATTGCTGAGGGGGTCCACGGCACTTTCATAAATACCGGTAGTATCCTGTTTGAGTTCATCAATACGCAGACTGTCGAGAGCCAGCGCCAGGTCCTTCGCGCTGCTGTTTGTAGCTTCCAGATTCCAGTTTACCAGGGCTTCCGACAGTGTGTAATAATCTGCCAGGGCTTCTTTTACGGAAGCATTGAAGATATCGCTATGCTTGCTCACGGCCATGGGCACCGGCTTGGGGCCTTTCGGGTTCTTTTTACCTCCTTTGAAATAGGTAAAATAAATATATCCGGCAGCAAGGAGGATGATGGCAAAGAATATAGCAAAAAATTTTTTCATCCGAAAACTGTTTGTTTCAAAGATAAATCAAAGGAGCTTCCACTGGTAATTCTTTATTTTTGCCAATTCATCCGGCCCTCCGGAAACTTATAGATTCAATAAACATTTCGCAAATAATAACACATGCTGGCAGGCTTACAGGACGTAACATTTGAATTTGGCGCAAGGGCAATTGTGGAGGATGCTACCTGGCATATTCAGCCCAATGAACGTATCGGTTTGATCGGATACAACGGTACAGGCAAATCCACGCTATTGAAATTATTGGTGGGACAGTACTCCCCTTCCGCCGGAACGGTGGAAAGAAGCCGTTCCACTTCCGTTGGCTACCTGCACCAGGACCTGCTGTCGTTTGATACCGATGAGTCCATCCTGCAGGTAGCGCTGGGCGCCTTTGAACGCGTATTGCAACTGGAGAAAGAAATTGAAGAGCTGGGCAAGGAACTGGAACGCACCGGCGATGAAAAAGTGCTGCATGATTATTCCGATCGCCTGCATGAGCTGGAAACACTCGGCGGTTATGATATTCACCACCGCACCGAAGAAGTATTGCAGGGGCTGGGCTTTGCCAACGCCGACCTGAACCGTCCTTACAAAGAATTCAGCGGTGGCTGGCGTATGCGCGTATTGCTGGCAAAAATGATCCTGCAACAACCGGACCTGCTCCTGCTGGATGAGCCCACCAACCACCTTGACCTTCCCTCTATTGAATGGCTGGAAAAATACCTGCAGCATTATAAAGGTTCGGTTGTCATCGTGAGTCACGATAAATATTTTCTCGACCGCATGGTGACCAAAATAGTGGAACTGTACCAGCAAAAGTTGCACATCTACAATGGCAACTATAGCTTTTATGAGAAGGAAAAAGCCCTTCGGATGGACCTGCAACAAAAGGCCTACGAAAACCAGCAGGATTATATCCGGCAGCAGGAGCGATTTGTAGAGCGGTTTAAGGCCAAAGCCAGCAAAGCGGCACAGGCACAAAGTATCCAGAAGCGATTGGACAAGCTCGACCGTATTGAAGAAGCGAGCATGGAAAGACCCAACCTGAAGATTAATTTCAGAATAGATAAAACTCCGGGCAAAGTGCTGGTAGAGCTGCGCCATATAGGAAAAAAATTTGGCGACAATATCATTTTGGAGAATGCCGATGCCGAAATTGAAAGGGGCGATAAAATTGCGCTGATTGGCGCCAACGGCAAGGGTAAGTCTACCCTGCTTCGCATTATTGCCGGCACCGAAACCTGCACAGGCGAAAGAAAATGGGGCCATAATGTAGAGGAGAGTTTCTATGCGCAGCACCAGTTGGAATCGCTAAACCTGAACAACACGGTGCTCGACGAAATGAAAGAATGTGGCAGTCAGCTTACCGAAGTGGAATTGCGTACCGTTTTGGGTTGCTTTCTTTTCAGCGGGGATGATTCCGATAAGAAAATCAGGGTGCTGAGCGGTGGAGAAAAGGCAAGGGTGGCCCTCGCAAAAACGATGGTGAGCAAGGCCAATTTTCTGATGCTGGATGAACCGACCAACCACCTCGACATGCACAGTTGCGAGTTGTTGATCGAAGCGCTGAAGAAATACGAAGGCAGTTTGATCCTCGTGAGTCACGATCGTTATTTTATTTCCAAAACGGCCAATAAAATATGGGAGATCAGCGATCATGAGATCAAGGAATTCAAGGGTGGTTACGACGAATGGGTAGCCTGGAAAGAAAGAATGGCCAAACAGGAAGATTCCCGCACGCCAAAAACAGCCGCAAAACCGGCCAAAGAAAACCAGGGCAAACCCGTAGAAAATAAACAACAGCCTGCTGCAACCACAATGCCGGCACCTCAAAATATCCCCAATAATGCGCCCATCAACAAGGAACTGAAAAAAGAACTGCAAAAGCAGCAACGTTTATTTCAGGAACTGGAAGAAAAAATAGCCAAACAGAAAAGCCGTTTGGAATCATTGGCCGCGGAACTGGCCAACCCTGCCACCTATTCCGACAAGGACAAATTTCTACAAACAGAAAAAGCGCATCAGGAACAAACGATCATTTTGCAGCGTATGGAGAAGGAATATGAACAGGTATTTGAGAAGCTGATGGAACTCGAAGAGAAAAAATCGTAAATTACTGCGATTTTTCACCTTCTCAACCTTATTCCGAAATGCGTCGCGTTATCCCGGCCCTATTGTTGTTGCTGACATTGCAAAGCGCAGGTCAGGAGGGTTTGAATAAAAGACCCCGTATCGGACTCACCTTAAGTGGTGGTGGCGCCAAGGGGCTGGCACATTTGGGTATACTAAAAGCCATTGATTCGGCCGGTTTGAAGGTCGATTATATTACCGGCACTTCCATGGGTGCCATCATGGGCAGCCTCTATGCGATTGGCTATTCCGCCGACAGCCTCCTGCATATAGCCCGAAATGTGGAATGGGATGTGCTGCTGCGTAATGGCGCCGACTTGCGCAGCCTGTTCATGGAAGAAAAAGACGAATCCTCCAAATACGTGATTGAATTGCCCTGGATCAATCACCGGTTTCAATTGTCAACCGGGCTGCTGGAAGCGCAGGAACTTTGGCTCAAATTTTCGGAGCTCTATTTCCCGGTTTATCCGATCAAGGATTTCGACGATTTCAGTATTCCATTCCGAAGCATCAGCACTGATGTTGGCAGCGGCAATGCGGTAGTAATGGATCGGGGTGAAATCATCACGGCCATCCGCGCCAGCATGGCCATACCCTCCATATTTACCGCCGTGGATTATGATAGCCTGCGCCTGGTTGACGGGGGGATTGTGCGCAATTTCCCAGTGAAAGATGTAAAGGACCTGGGAGCCGATTATGTTATCGGCAGCAATGTGGCCACCGGACTCCTCCCCTCCGATAAAGTAAGGAACGTTTTCCAGATACTATTGCAGGTCGCTTTTTTCCGCGAAAGCGAAGACAGCCGAAAAGAAATTCCTCTCTGCGATCTCTATATCCCCTTCAAGCTGGATGATTACAATATGGGCAGCTTTGCCGATGCGGAAGCGATTATCCAGGAAGGCCTTGCCGTTGGCCGCTCGCTCTATCCCCAGTTTAAGAAACTGGCCGATTCGTTGAATCAATTGTATGGGGTGGTTACACCGCCAAAAGACCGGCTCCCGCAAGTGGACAGTGTATGGGTCAGTTCCTTTGCCGTGGAAGGACTGGAGAAAACCACCCGAGGCTTCTTCATCAATACCATGGGTTTCCGTACCGGAGAAAAGTACAGTTCCGGTCAATTGGGAAAGATGGTGCGCAAGGCATTTGGCACCCGTTATTACAAACGGGTAACTTACTCACTGCAACCTAAACCTGATGGCAGCGCGCATATCGTTTTTTCCGTGCTGGAAAACCCCTTCACCTTCGCCAAAGCGGGATTACATTATTCCCGCTTTACCGGCATCGGACTCATTGGCAATTTCACCACCCGCAATTTTATAACGCCCAACTCACGCAGCCTTGTCAGCATTAATCTGGGCGAAACATTCCGGCTCAAAGGCGAACACCTGCAATACCTGGGGCGCCTTAAAAATTTTGCTCTCATCGCCAAAACCCAGTTCGACCGCTTCGATTTTATCGCTTACGATGAGTTTAAGCAAACCGGTGTGTATAAGCAAAACTACTGGGAAGTAAATGAGCGATTGCAGTATTCCACCAATCGCAATATTTCATTGGGCCTCGGTCATCGGTTTGAATGGCTAAAATATAATCCTACCATCAGCCCCAATCTTGCTTTCCGGGGAAGAAGTCAGTTCAATAGTTTTTACACCTACCTAAACCACCACACACTTGATCGCAATATTTTCCCCACCCGTGGTCTTAAACTGAATCTGGAAGCGGGGCAAATACAGGGACAAAATTTGAAGGTGGAATTTCTACGGGAAGATGAGCCTATTCCCAACCCGGATTCGCTGGGTGTGGAGCGTAAAGCCTTCCACTATGCCATGCTCAACCTGGAGGCTTACACTCCCTTCCATAGTAAATGGGTGGGTTTTCTCCATGCGCAGTCGGGCCTCAACTTCAACTATGGCCGTAATATCATGAATGAATTCGTGATTGGAGGCCTGCAACGTTTTTACCGGAGGCAGGTAGTATTTGCCGGATTGCTCGAGGGATCGGTTTATAGCGCCTCCTTCGCCAGCCTGCAGGGAGGCTTGCGGCATTCCATTTTTCCCAATGCCTATCTCACCGCCAGGGCGAATATATTGCTGAACAATTTCATCAGTAAAAGCGCCTTTTTTCAGGCAAGAGATTTCTATACTGGCTACGCGCTAACCTTCTCCTACAATTTCGCGCTGGGGCCGCTGGAATTGAGTCTGATGTATAGCGATCAAACGGGCAAAGTTCAATCCTTTATCAATCTCGGTATCCCCTTCTGATCAGGCCATGCGTGGGAGAGGCTGCATGGCTTTCAGAAAATCGCTGACCAGGTAGCTGATCAGTTTTCCGGTACCCATATCGGTGCTTCCGTCGGAAAGCCGGGTGGCTCCTTCACAAATATGGAGGTAGGCCGGCTTGCTGTCGGCCGCGGCAAAACTGATATACTGGCGGGCATGCAACGGACTCAACCCTACAGGCGTGCGTGCACTGCTTAACGCATTCGCGAGGCAATCCAGATCGAGTTCTATGCCGGTTAAACTGTCTTCCGTAAAACCCGTGGCATGCGCTACCGCCTGCATAAAGCTTCGCTTCTCATGCACAAAAATGTCTTCGAATGTAATGCAGTCGATAAAGGGATTGTTCACAATATCCATCCATACATTCTGCGGAAGATAATTCTCATGTAAGCCGATGATGCAGTATTTCTGCAAGAAGCCATCTTCTTCCGCATAGCGGAACCCGTTGCCACTATGCCTTCCTTCCGACGGACGATAATCGGCATGCGCATCAAGGTTGATGCAGTTGATTTGGGCCAATGGTAACAGGCCCGCTTTATGCCAGCCCTTGGCAGCGCCTTTAATAAGCGGATAGGCATTGTTGTGACCACCCCCGATCACGATCGGAATCTTTCCCATACTGGTCAACCATTTCACCATCTGTTCCACCTCCTCATCTATGCTGTTAACAGCATGTCGGTAGGCCTCCACTTTCTCCTCCTCCCCTTTGGCGGTATGGTCAATCAGGTATTGTATATCGCCAAAATCGAAATGACCGGCCAGCGCGAGTTCCTGCCCATCGAGGAAATCATTGCTTTGTATATTCAGGAATTGCTGTAGAAAGGGGAGCCAGGCTGTATCGGCTCCACCCATTCCAAGATTGGCCTTTATGCCAATATCTTCCGGTATGCCCAGCAATACAAAGCGGGCAGAACACTGGTGAAAAAATTCCTCCGGATCCTGCCCCGGGCGGCAGGCCTGCACCCGCTCGCCTAACTTGGTTTCGTACCGGCGAACTTTGGTCAACGACAATACATCGGGCTTACAGTACCATTTGAGGTGAGGAATTTTGAGCGACATGTTGATGATTTGGTTCGGGTATGCTATTTTAATCAATCCTGTTTTTCAGTTTCATTACCGGAATCGTCTCTTCGGAAAATCTTCTTCACCGCTTTTCCTATCTTATTGAGGTTATCGATCTGGTCCTGAATGGGCGTAAGCGTAATATCCTGCGATTGCATACCCACTTCCGAAACTTCACCCTGATCCTGCTCAGCATAGATAGCAATAAAGTTATTCTCCTGAAACTGTTTGGAAAGCCTGGCGACCGTATTCTCAAAATTACCATTATAGGAAATGGTACCCTTACGGGCGCCGACGGTAATAATCAGATCATCGGGTTTCACTTTTCGCGTGATATTGCTGATATCGTCCTGCGGGCTATAGGAAAAAAGGGCAATATCCGCCTTCTGTCGGTTTTTCTTCAGTTCCCCCTCCACGGCTAAGGAAGTGTCGCTGGTGGAAAATAGAAGAATGCGGGCATTCAACTGTTTTGAAAGCTTGCCCACTTTCATTACCCAATGTCCAAATCCGATTTCATATTGCGCATCAGGGGTAACCAGCAGCACTATCCGGGTGGTCGTATTCAGCGGTCCAATAAGCTTGGAGAGGTATACCGTTTCCCAGGTACTATCAAGCAAATTATTGGTGGTGGTACCAAACAATTTGGAAAGAAAAAAGTCGGGCGTGGCTGTTGATTTGTCGTTCCAGTCTACGATCACATCCGATATCAGCATCTCCTTTACGGCTTTCGTAATACCATTCACCGGGTTCAGGTCAACACGGGTAAGCAGGTTCACATTGGTTTCCGTTTCAGCCGCATGCTTTAATGCCGCTTCCATATTCTTGTTTTCGAGCAAGACTCTTTCCTTTACGCCTTCCTGGTCCTGTACCACATTCAGTAAATAGATAGGGTCGGTCTCCTTTTTTTCATCCAACAAAACGGCCAGGTCAATCAGGGGCTCCATGTGCTTTTTATCCGTTACCGGGATGAGTATGCGCTGGTGCAGATTGATGACCTCCGGTTCCCGGTTGGCTTCCAGCAGCGCAAGCCTTTTAGCGGCATTGGCGGTAACAAATGAACCCACCATACAAGTGATGAGGATAAGAATAATGGTGCCGTTTAAAACATTCTCGTCGATAATTTTCATATTGTATCCTATCAATACCACGGCAATAGTTGCGGCAGCATGGGCGCTGCTGAGTCCGAAGATGAGCTGTCGCTGATGTTTGTTGTAGCGAAATATCATTTGAGTTACCCAGGCAGCCAGCCACTTGGAGCTTAGCGCTACCGTGGTTAGTATCCCGGCAATGATCAGGGCTTGCGGACCTTTGAGAAGGATGCGCAAGTCTACGATCATACCCACGCTGATCAGAAAAAAGGGAATGAATATGGCATTGCCGGCAAACTCGATCCTGTTCATAAGGGCCGAAGAATGCGGAATCAACTGATTTAATGCAAGGCCTGCCAAAAAGGCGCCGATAATCGATTCCACACCTGCCAGCTCAGCGAGAAAAGCAGCCAGGAATACCAGGGCGAGCACAAAAATGAAATGGATGGTTTGATCATCTTTTATTTTCTTGAAAAACCATCGGCCCAGCAGCGGAAACCCTACCCCCACTATAAGTGCGAAAACAACGAATGAGATGATAAGCCTGCTCCAGAATGCCTGGTCGAGATTACCCTGTGCCGATCCGGCTATAACCGCCAGAATCAAAAGCACTGCAGTATCGGTAATGATGGTACCTCCAACCGTGATGGTCACCGCTTCATTTTTGGCAATACCCATCCTGCTGGCCAATGGATAGGCAACCAGTGTATGCGTGGCAAACATGCTGGAGATGAGCAAACTGGCCATTTGATCAAACTGGAGGATTTCCATACAAACCCAATAACCCATTGCCAACGGAAGTGCGAAAGTGAGGAAACCAAACACCAGGCTTTTATACGTATTTTTCTTGAACTCTGCCATGTCAAGCTCCAGCCCGGCCAGGAACATGATGTAGAGCAAACCGGCCTGGCTAAACAAATCAATACTACCCTTCGCCACAATATTAAACCCGTAATCACCAATGGCCATACCCGCGATTATGAGGCCGATAATGCTGGGTATTCGAAGTTTTCGGAGTAATAATGGGGCCAGCAGGATAATAAACAGGACGATGGTAAAAATTGGTACCGGATCTGTAAGGGGAAATTTGATATTCAACAGCGTATTCAGGGATATTATCATTCTTCGAATTTAGGAAATTAAGGGGAGAATACGTTAGCGCTTTCGACTAATGCATCGCCATTAATACCTATTGGCAGCGATTTCCATAAACGAAAACCTTTTCCACCAAACGGGTTCCAAAAGCATAGGGGAAATAGGCGAGGCTGGGCATGGGTTGGGTCAGGATCAGGTCGGCCCTTTTCCCGATGGCGATGCTGCCGCTTTCGGCGGCCGAATCCATTGCGAAAGCGCCATTGATGGTAGCTGCGTTGATGGCTTCCTCCGGCAACATGCGCATTTGAATGCAAGCCAGGGAAACCACAAAATTCATGTTGCCAGAAGGAGAAGAACCAGGGTTGAAGTCGCTGGCCAGCGCGATAGCCGCACCAGCATCTATGAGTTGCCTGGCAGGTTGAAAGGGCATGCGCAGAAAGAATGCTGCCGACGGCAACAGGGTCCCTATTGTTTCCGATTGACCCAGGTCCCGGATATCCTGCCCGGTCATGGTTTCCAAATGATCCACACTCCTGGCCGGCCAGCGAAGCGCGGTTTGCAGGCCTCCGATACTGTTCAACTGATTCACATGCACCTTGGGCTTCAATCCAAAAGCCATACCCGCCCTGCAAATACGATCCATTTCATCGGGGCTAAAGAAACCCGTTTCACAAAAAACATCAATATAATCGGCCAGCTTTTCCGCTGCAATTACAGGCAGCATTTCATCTATCAGCAATTGTATATAGGCTTCGCGATTCTCGCGGTAGGCCAGCGGAATGGCATGGGCGCCGAGAAAAGTGGACTTGATGATCAGGGCTGATTTTTCGCGTAAGCGCCGTATAACGCGGAGCATTTTCAATTCAGCTTCCATGCTCAATCCATAACCACTCTTGATTTCAACAGCCGCCGTGCCCATTTGGCTGATCTCCTGCAACCTTTTCCAGGCCAGGTTAAACAAAGCATCCTCCGACATATCCGCCAGCCTGGCCGCCGAGTGGAGAATACCACCGCCCCTGGCGGCGATCTCTGCATAGCTCAGGCCACGGATTTTATCCACAAATTCATTTTCCCGGCTTTGGGCAAATACGAGATGGGTATGCGAATCGCACCAGGCAGGCCATACAAATCTTTCGCTGGCATCTATTACCTCGTCGGCCTTCGAGTCTCCATGCTTTGCATTGCCCATGGTCCCATAAGCGGCAATTTGCCCGTCCTCTATCAGGAGATATGCATTTTCCAGGGAAGGCAGGTGGGCCAGTGCTTCGCCGCGAAGTGGTTTGTCGGGGCTCTGAACCCCAACCAGTAATTTGATATTTCGAATGAGGCAACTGGCCATGGGCAATATTACAAAAGCCGCTTGGGCAAAAAAAATGGATACTTTGCAGGCAGGCCTTAACTTTATCACTTTAATACCCGTTGCTTATGATATGGCCTGATTTTTCGGATCCCTCCGTATGGTTGAGTTTGCTAACCCTTGCTTTTTTGGAAATCGTGCTGGGAGTGGACAATATCATCTTTATTTCGATCATTTCCGACAAGCTGGAGCCTTCGCAGCAGCGTAAGGCGCGCAATATCGGACTCTTGCTGGCCATGGTATTCCGTGTAGGCCTTTTGCTCACCATTACCTGGATCATGCGTTTACAGGAGCCCGTGTTTACGCTCTCTTTTATTGAAGAAAACGGGGAACCCCTCGGTATAAGCTGGAAGGACCTGATCCTTATCGCGGGCGGTTTGTTCCTGCTGTTTAAGAGTACGCTTGAAATCCACCATAAACTGGAGAAACCGGTGGAAGACAAGAGTAAGAAAAAAGTGTACTCATCCCTTTCCTCGGTGATCCTGCAAATTGTGCTGATCGACGCGGTTTTCTCCTTCGATTCCATCCTCACCGCCATTGGCATGGTGGAATATGTTTCCATCATGATCATCGCGGTGGTAGTATCCATTGTGGTGATGATGATATTTGCCGCGCCTATCTCCCATTTTATCAATAAGCATCCCACGCTGCAAATGCTGGCCCTTTCCTTCCTGATCGCCATTGGCATCATGCTGGTAGCGGAAGGATTTCACCAGGAGATCAGCAAGAGCTATATCTACACCACCATCGCCTTCTCGCTGTTGGTAGAATTGCTCAACATGCGGATGCGGCGCAAGAATGAAACCGTGAAACTGAGAACCGACAGAGAAGATCTATAGTGTAATTTCTTTCAATTGGCGGCTATAGTCATGTTGCAGGTCTTCGTGCAGCGTGGCAATAGCCGCTTTTAGCTTTTTCAGTACGCCCTCGTACAGATTCACCAGTACAGGGCTTTGCTGGAAGGGAATATCCATTTGCAGAAATCGCTGGCCGAAATGCAGCAGTAGTTCCGTTTCAGCCTGCCGGCTGCCCATATAACGCACGTGTTTGGCTACAACCCGCAGGATTTTCCTCAAACTTTTCTTGATGAAATAAAAATGCGCGCGATTAATTTCTTCAAAAAGCAGGTCCATTTCATCTTTAATTTCACGGATATAGGCCGACTCATCCGATGACTCGAAGAGCAAATAGGTCAACAGTTCCTTGTTTTCTTTTTTAAAGCGGGCAAGGCGAAGGCAGGTGTTGACCAACTCAGCAGGTTTTCGTTGCTGCAGTTCCTGTTTAATTTCCTGTATGCTGGCAGATCGCATGGGTTACTGGGAAGTTTTTTAAAGAAGTGATAGCGGATGATTTGCTAAAATAATCCATGCAGCACAATCACCAGATTTGGTTACCCCGAAAAAAGCAATAAAAAGCGGATATTTGCGGGGCAAAACCAAACTTATGCGCGTAGCGATTAATGGAATGGGCCGGATTGGCCGCCTGCTTTTCCGCAGGTTGGTCAATGATCCGGATATTGAGCTGGTGGCCATCAATGATATCATGCCTTCAGATAACCTGTTTTACCTGATTCGGTTCGATTCGGTGTATGGCACTTTTCCCGGAGAACTGAAGAAGGTTGAAAATAACATTCATTATGGCGACAAAAAGATCGCCGTATTTCAAACGGGCCACCCGGCCCAGTTACCCTGGCGAGAGCTGGGTGTGGATGTGGTGTTGGAATGCTCAGGCAGTTTTAGCAAAAAGATTCTCGCCGAAGAACATTTGCTGGCGGGCGCGGGAAGGGTCTTGCTTTCCACCACCGGGTCCACCGATATTCCGCTTCTGATCTATGGATTCAACCATTCCAGCCTGAATGATGAAATCAGTATCATTTCTCCGGGCGGCTGCATGACCAATTGCTCGGTTCATGTTCTCTATATCCTGCAATCTATCGGTATACAGTCTGCACAGATCAATATGCTGCATTCCTATACTTCGCGCCAGGAACTGGTAGATGCGCCGCATACTCATTTTCGGCGGGGCAGAGCGGCTGCGGAATCCATCATACCAGTGGAAATCGATCTGCATCAGTCGCTGGAACGATTAATGCCGGGACTGCAGGGAAAAATCAGTGCCGTTTCCACCCGGGTACCGGTGGCCAATGGGGCCATGGGCGATTTTAGCGTGGTATTGAAAGAGGAAGTTTCCGCCGCGCAAATCAATACCCTATTCCAAAAATCTGCCAAAAACGGCTTCAGGGGCATTATCGACTACACAGAAGAACCTCTTGTTTCTCTCGACATCAAGGGCAATACCCACTCCTGCCTGATCGACGGCACCATGACCACCGTGGTAGGTAATCATGTGAAACTGATAGCCTGGTTTGATAATGAGTTTGGGTTTACGAGCAGGATGATTGATTTTTTGAAGTACATGGGGGGGAGTAGTAAGTTGTAAGTGGTAAGTAGGGATGGGAAGAAAGAAAATGAAAATCTGCGTATAAAATCTACAGGAGATAGCTCCCGACAATATTATACGCTGATTTTTATTGATAATAGTCCAACACTCCCCACTTACTACTTACAACTTACCACTTACTACTTAAAACTCATCCTTATACTTCTCCGGCAACAACATCCGCTGCGCCCATTTATCGATGCCGGTGCCGCGGCTTCTTTTGTAGAAAAATAGAAGCGGGCTGGCCCAGGAAAATTTTCTCAGCCCGAGGAGGCGGCGGATTTCGGGTGGGCAGGTAAGTATCTGTACTTCGCGCAGCAGGCGGTAGCGGAATAGACCGAGGTGCTTGCGGTATTGCACAAAGAGATCATCCGTATAGCTGCTGCGAGCATAGTTATCGCGTAAATGCTGGTCCCTGATCTTCAACCATCCCTCATAAGTATCCGGCAAACCCGGGATATTCATTCGCCGGCCCATTTTCAGGAAGGTAAGATAGAGTTCATTCTTTTCCACCGGCGACATTTTTCTTTCGAGCAATTCAAAAGAGCGAATCGAATAATGAATCAACATAAATAAAACATCCCGATAAGCCCAGTCGGGGATCCGGCTGCCTCGCTTGTTCTCTACGGCCTGGTGGATATGGCTGATGGTATCGATGGCTTTGAAAGCATCCTGTTCGCTGGCAAATACAATCCTGCGCGCATATTGTACGGTGGAATAAAGCCGCCCCAGCGGATCGGCCGGTAGTTTTCCGGTAAAATAAAGCCAGTCCACCGCCTTATTTAAAGCAAACTCTGCGGCAGCGCCGGCAAATACAAAGAGCGTACTGTCGCGCTTGCTCCATACCGATCGCACCATGGATCCTTCGGCCGCGAAAGGAACTTGCTTTTCCTGGCTATTCTGCGATTCCATTCCCATTTCGATTTAAAGAATTTCCACCCACCATTCCCGCTCAAAACTTTCGCCCGGCTTCAACGCCACCACCCCTTCTTTCTCCTCCAGGCGACCACTGGCATTGATGCTGTCGGCAATACCACACCAGGGCTCTATACAAAGAAAATCGGCTCCGGGCACCGACCAAAGTCCCATATAAGGGAATCCGGGATAATGAAATTGAAAGACAGCGCCCCTTTCTTTATGCACCAATCGCATGTGCCGGGATTGCAGGCCTTTCAGCACTATGGCATCTTTGGCAAACAGTTGCCGATGCAGGGCCAGCTTGTTTTCTCCTTTCATGAATGCCACCGGTTCCGCTTCCAAAAGTCCCATGGCATTTATCGGCCAGCGACCGATGGTTTCCGGCTTTTCAAATTCAAGATGATAATCTTCATAATGCTCACCCGCATGCAGGGGAAGCCTGAATGCCGGATGTGCCCCAATGGAGAAATAACAGGGTTCGGTGGCATCGGGATTATGCACCCGGTATTGCACAAAAAGTTTTTTCCCTTCCAACCGATATTCAATGGCAAGCTGAAAGGCAAACGGATAAATAGCCCTTGAGGCTTCGGTATCGGTGAGCAAAAAAAGGGCCCGGGCCCCGGACTGGCTTTCCAGGGCAAAATCCATTTCGCGGGCAAAGCCATGCCGCCCTAAAGAATAAGTATTGCCCTGATACGTGAAAACTTGATTCTTAAGCGTCCCCACTATGGGAAAAAGAATGGGCGACCGCTTACCCCAATACCGGGGATCGCCCTGCCAGAGATACTCCACCTGATGGTTGGTGTCAATAATAGACTGGAGTTCCGCCCCATGGGGATGAATCTGTACCTGCAGCTCTGCAGATCGGATGGTAACGATGGAAAGATTCTTGCTCACCATTTACTGTTTTTCTTCGTAACATGCATTTCGCCTGATTGCACCTTACGGAGAAAGCAAATGTAGCAAACAACCCTAAACTGTATACAGGTAAACCTGCCAAAAGGCTTAATAAGGCACTAAAGCAGACCCATTCGCACCATTGGCCAGCAGCCAGTCTAACCTGTAATAATATTGTCCATTACCCGGACAGGCGCTGGGGCTGCCGCTGCTGTTAAGGCCAAAGACCACATTGGCCTGGTAGAGGTCGGTCTGGTGCCTGATTTCGCCGGAGACAATCCGGAAGGCGCAATCCTGCCGGATGGTTACGGGCGAAATGCTGCTGGTATAAAAGGCGTTGCCAAAACGGGTAGTACCCCATTCGGCGATATTGGAAATTCCATTTTCCGAATGATAGCCACTTGATTCGAGCACTACACCACCCTGGTAAGTGAACCATCTTTTACGGGCCACTTTCCAGCTTCTGACGGTATTGTCGTCGAAAGCAACTTCCATACCCTCGCTGCTTACCCGGTGCTCGATACCATTTGTGTTGGGAAGGCCAATCAGCAGGCCACCGCTCACGTTGGTATAGGTTTGGGTACCATTGAGGGTAATGGAGCGGTTATCCGCTACGCGTGTTATGCGCAGGTCATCGCAACTGACCGAAATGGCCGCGCTGGCATTGGCCCAGTTGGTATGGCTGGCGGCAGAAAGTATTACCTGCCCGGTACGGCTAAATGTTCCTGCACAGTTCAAGCCTGAATAAGTAACGGTAATGCTGCGCGGCTCGCTCAGGGAATCGATATCGATGCTTGCATTGCAAAGCAAACCGCCCAGGTCGCCCGGGCGACCGGCAAAGGCTGCGGCTTCGAGCAGTATATTGATCTCCTCCCCCACCTGGTCCTGCGCGGCCGAAAACTGCGCCTGATCGCCCTGGTGAGCCATCAACTGCAGCTTTGTTTCGCCGCCATTATCGTCATCCGTATTGCTTTTCTTATTACAACTCATGGTCAGAATGACCAAACCGACCAGAATGGCCAGCGTAAAATAGTACCGGGTTTTCATGCGCTTGGTTTTTACAAAGTAATTGGATGCAGAAAAGTAGTGGCAAAATTCAAGATTTCAAAGCGGAATCGTCGGAAAAGTGGTACGTAATACGTTTTACGTAGTACGTTTTACATTGTAAGTTGCATGTTTTACGGTAAGTTTAGGGTTTAAGGTTTAAGACAATAGTATTTCTGCTTATTACCTCCTACTAAGTACCTTAAACTTTAAACTCTAAACCCAACGTATAACGTACAACGTAAAACGTATTACGTGCTACTTCTCCCCCAACTCCACCCAAACCACCGAATTCCCTGTATCAAATTCATTTTGTTCCCAGAGCTTATTATCCGGATCGAGGATCCACTTGCCGTCCACGACAAATTTATATACATGCTTGCCAGGGCTCAGGTGAACCTTTAGCACCCATTCATCGCCCTGCTTTTCCATCGGATAACCATTCGGCGACCAGCCGTTGAAATCGCCCGCGAGGTAAACCGATTTGGCTTCCGGAAACCGGCGCAGGTGGAAGGTATAGTTGGGTTCGATGATAAATACGAGGTTACCATTACCTCCATCCCTGCCCATGCGTTTACCATCAACGAGAAACTGGTATTCATAATTACCTGCACGAAGTGGGAATGCAATCTCCCAGCCGCCGGCCAATTTTTGCAGACGCAATTCATGGGCGTTCCACCCATTGAAGGAACCTGTGAGCACAACCTGACTGGCCTCCTGGTAACCTTCGAGCCGGAAAAGATAAGGATCGCCCACTCGGATCACGGAGTTAAACTCGCCAAACTCATTGGGCCATTTGTCGGGATTGAATGGATCGGCCATCCACCGGCCATCCACAATAAAACGATAGGTGTGGGTCCCCTCTTCGAGGTAGATGGGCAAAGACCAGCCCCTGTCCGTTTTCTGCAAGGCTAATTCGCGCTCATTCCAGCCATTGAAGCTGCCAGCCACCAGCACCTTGCGTGCATTGGCAAAACTATCGAGCCGGATGATATGGTTTGTTTTATAGTAAACGGAATTGATATTGCCCAGGCCATCATTTTCCTTCTGCGTATTATCGGTATCTACCGTCCAGTTGCCATCTACGATGAATTTATACCAATGCTTGCCGGGTGGAAGGGCCACGGTAAGGATCCAGCCACTATCCGTTTTTTGCATCGGCATCGCTTCGGTACTCCATTGATTAAAGCTGCCACTCAACATTACTCGCGAAGCATTTTTGTTGTTGCGCCAATAGAAGGTGACCAGCGAATCCCTTACCAGGAAGGGCTCCTTTCGCCTGAACTGGTTGATGCCGAAAGGTTGCATCATTCTTGGGGATGGCAGGAGCTCTCCGCTCTTGAGATGTTTTTCGGTAAAGAGAATCTTTTCCGCAGGATCCAGAATTCTGTCAAATCCCAAAAGAGGTTTGCTAATCACAAAGAGGTCGCTGGTATTTTTTTCCAGCTTCCAGCCATGCTTATTCAGCGAGTCGCGCATATTGCGGAATATGAATTCCTTTAATGCCAGCTCGCCCAGGGCAAACTGATTCACAAAGCTGTCGAGAGAAGCTTCTTCTAAATGTTTGCTCAGCTCAATAAACATTCGTCCATCCTTCACGGTGTATTTCCGAACGGGTTCCTGTGCGGATAGCTGAGCCGATACCAGACAGCAAGCCAGTCCCAGTAGCAGGAGCCGGAATGCAGGGAATATTTTATCAGCCAAAGCCATCATTTCCAGATATACATTTTATTTCGCACAAAATTAAACCCTATTTTCTGCATCGACAGGAAATCAAATCCGAGCATCCCGTCTATACATCGGTCATAGGAAAAACAGAGTTTCTCCAGGTTGGTAATCAGCACAGGCAATTTCGTGATAGATAATTCACCCATCTTCATTTCATTCACATCACCATAAAGCGCCTCCACTTTGGAACTACCGCTTCCGGTTAGGATTACCCGGCGTGTGATAGCCACATTTTCCAGAATACGGTTAGGTAGCCGGCTGTCGAGCACATTCGATTCAGCCCCCGTATCAATCACAAAAATTAACTTTTTGCCTGCTACCGTCACATTCGTCAATAATTTGTTTTCGAGCAACTGAATGGGAAAGGTATTATAGCTGGCAGGATCCTTCAAAAGCTCGCTTTGATAGGAAGACGCTTCTTTACGGCTGATCAGATGCAAATGAATCCTTGAATTTTCGTAGTCGATGATCATCTCAAACCTTTTGAACAACTGTACGCCCAGCAGGCCGAGTATCCTGACGCCCCGGCTGTTTTCAATATGACCCAGGTTGATTCTGTCGGCGCGAATTTTGGCATAACGAACAGGCCCCAGTTGCAGGTTGGAAATGGCCGCCGGCACCGATCGCCCCGCCGTACCCGTGATCCCACCTGCGTCTTCCTCTCCTTCAGGTGGCGCCTCAGGGTAATCCCGAAAATAGGTCATATTCAGAATGAGGTGTGGCGCCCCGGTATCCAGCACAAAATTGCCTTCCAGAGAATCAATGCTGGCTTTGAGCAATATCAGGTTGCCGACCCTGGTAAATGGAAGCACGCAATCAGCCGAATCGGCGGTAACAACCGGATCAATCAGGTCGGAAATCTGCGGCAGGCGGCTACTGTCGCCGGGCAGGATTTTCGCCAGCAGGCTGGCAGGCGAAAGCAGGAGGATCGCAACGATGAAAATATGATGGATTCGATATGGCAAAATGGTATCCGGCTTAACTTATAGGCAAATGTAAGTGTTGAAGCCTTCTGATACCCGTTTATTGGGAGCAACCGCGCGAGGAATAGATGAGCGGAATATATGCGCATACTCGATGATCCGACTTATACGGCGCGCAGCCTGTTTTTTTTCTCAACGCAAAAAATCCGAATGGGATCCTGGTTATTCATTTGACGGGAAGGGATGCTCAAAGGGGCGGGTAAAAACCCATTGCGTGAAAGCAGGTTGATGCTCCTTTGATTCTGAGGATGCACCCAGGCTTCGATCCGCTGCAATTCCATTTCATCAAAGGCATATTCCATGACGCGCTGCAGGGCTTCCTGCATATAGCCCTGGCCCTGCCAGGCTTCCAATAGCTCAAAACTTATTTCGGCCTGCCTTGATCGGGGTTCCCAATTCCAAAGACAAATGGTGCCGACCAGGTCGGATTGCGTTTTGGGCACCAGCGCCCAGTACAAACAATCCCCTTCGCTGATGCTGATACTGATACGGCGAATAAAGCGCAGGCCATCTTCAATCCCCGACATCACCGGCCGATCCACATATTGGCTGGCATCTGTTTCGGACCTTAACAGGAAAATCAGGCGTGCATCGGCAGGCTCGAGGCTGCGAAGGATAAGTCGGTTGGTCAGTAATTCGGGCTGCTTAAGCCTTGAAATCCGATCCATAAGAAATGATGATAAAATTTACGACAAAAACCAGCGATTATCCAAAATCAGTTTAACTTTCCTGCTCCACAATGAAAAATTTATTCAACAAAAGACGGTACATGCAAAAAATGTCGTTCCAAATATTGTTTCGGGCAACAAAGTATGGGATAGCCGGTATGCTTGCCGGAATTCTCCTGCTGGGCATCGCGGGTTGTGCTTCGAAAAAGGAGGTCACTCCCCCGGAGGAAAAGGAGAAGGTTCGGGTGGTAGCCTACCTGATGAGCCACGATAAAACCTGGCTGGCCTCGATGGATACCCTGGGTTGGCAGGGCATAACGGACCTGAACCTGGCTTTTTTGAACCCCGAGCCGGATGGCCGGTTTCCTGATGACCCGGACTACACAGCCCTGGTGGCAAAAGCCAAACAGGCTTCCGTGGAGGTCTTCTTTTCCATAGGTGGCGGCGCCCCACCCGACCACCTGGCTGCTCTGCTCACAGCCGCCCATCGCGATGCACTAATTGAATCCATCGTTGCTTTTGCCGACAAGTACGACTTCGATGGCGTGGACGTGGATCTGGAAAATGCACTGATCAACGAAAACTATGCTCCCTTCGTGAGTGGCCTGGGTGCCGCCATGAAAAAAGCCGGGCGAAAAATGACGGCCGCACTGGCCAGTTGGAATGCCCATCAGATAGCCGATAGCACGCTGGCGCAATACGATCGGGTGCACATTATGAGTTATGATAAAACCGGCCCCTGGAGACCCGAGCAACCCGGTCCACATTCCCCCTACAGCATGGCAGTGGACGATTTTACTTATTTCTCCACGCAGCGGGGAATAAAACCCGAAAAGCTGAGTGTGGGTTTGCCCTTTTATGGGTACGGATTTGGGGCGGGCCTTCCTTCGAGTATCGCATTCAAAAATATCGCCCTCCAGTATCCACAGTACCTGGATAGCGATTCGCTGCAGGTGACCGAAGGAGGTTGGCTCTTTTATAATGGGAAACCCAGTATCCGCCGCAAAGTGGAATTTGCCCGCGATAAGGGAGCTTTTGGCGTGATGATCTGGCAGCTTGCCGGCGATGCCAAAGCGCCCCATAGTCTGCTCGATGTGATCAATCGCACCCTGCAACAATAAGACAGGGCATTTGTTATGGCTTAAATATTTATTGGAATGGAAATAGGGATTTACAGCTTTGGAGATATTGCCATTGACAGCAAGCAGGCACCGGGCGCCTCCGGCGCAAAAAGAATGCAGGAATTGCTGGAAGAAATTCGCCTGGCCGATGAGGTAGGTCTGGATGTATTTGCGTTGGGCGAACATCACCGGAAAGATTATATGGTATCCGCACCAGCCGTGGTGCTGGGTGCCGCGGCTTCCATCACCAAAAATATTCGTTTGTCGAGCGCGGTCACGGTGCTCAGTTCCGATGATCCGGTTCGCGTTTTTCAACAGTACGCTACCGTTGATCTTATTTCAAATGGCAGAGCCGAAATAATGGCCGGCCGTGGCTCCTTTATTGAATCGTTTCCCCTTTTCGGTTACGACCTGGACGATTACGATACGCTCTTCTCCGAAAAACTGGACTTGTTGCTGCGGATCAACCAGGATGAGATTGTCCGCTGGACGGGCAAACACCGGGCAGCCCTGCCGGGTTTGGGTGTGTATCCCCGGCCGGTGCAGGAAAAGCTTCCCATCTGGATTGCTGTAGGTGGAACACCTGCCTCGGTGGTAAGGGCCGGAAAGCTGGGCCTGCCCCTGGCCATTGCCATTATCGGTGGTATCCCGGCACGCTTTGGTTCGCTCACAGAATTATACCGCAAATCCTATGCGGAATCGGCGCAGCCCGTTGACCGGTTACAACTGGGCATAAATGCGCATGTATTTGTGGGCGACAATTCGCAGGGCGCCGCGGATGCCTATTTCCCTTCTTATGCGGCCATGATGACGCAGATTGGTCGCGAAAGGGGATGGCCACCCGTAACGCGTGCCCAATACGAATCGATGCGCAATCCCAAAGCGTCGCTAATGGTAGGCAGCGTGGCGGAAGTGACGGAAAAAATGCTCTACTGGCATGAGCTGTTTGGCCATACCCGCTTCCTCGCCCAAATGACGGTTGGCCCCACGCCACATCGTGAACTGATGCGCAGCATTGAACTCTTTGGCAGCAAAGTGGCTCCTGAAGTACGCAAGCATTTGCGGAGCGGCAGCAGTACGTAATTTCCACAAGTAGAAACCCCTACGTGGTACGCGGATTAAGCATTATTTTTCGGCGAGCCAAAATCCATTCCATTGAAAAAGAACCTGGCCGCAGGCCTGGCGCTGCTGTTATCGTATGCAACAATAGCCCAACTGGCGCCCGATACCACCGCTCCGCTAAAGGAACAATCGGATCTTGTAATCCGGCATTCAACCATTATCAAGATCGAGAACCTGGGATTCAAAGTGAATTCCGAGTTCGCCGAACTGCGTCCAACGGTTTCAGCCGACGGCAACCTGCTTTTTTTCATCGTGGAAAACCATCCCTACAATACCAGTTACCGGTCTGTAGGAAACTCCCAGGATATTTGGATGGCGGAGCGCGACAGCAATGGCAAATGGGGCGAAGCATATCACCTGGGCTATCCCCTCAACACCTATCACTACAATGCCGTGTACTGGATATCGCCCGATAATAACCGAATTCTGATCCGTAATGCTTTTGTGGATGGCGATTATGTGGGCAATGGCGTAAGCATGAGTTACCGTACCCGCAATGGCGGCTGGAGCAAGCCGCAGGCACTCTATATTCATAATTATCATAAATACGACCTGGGCCGTCAGAATGGCGCCAGTATGGCGCACGACGGACAAACCCTACTGCTCTATATGAGCGAAAAACCAGGCGACTATAACAATGATATCTATGTAAGTTTTCTGCAGGGAGATGGGAGCTGGTCGGAACCCAAATCGCTGGGCAAAACCATCAACCTGCCCAAGTACAATGAAATGACCCCCTACCTTGCCTCCGATGGCGAGACCCTGTATTTTAGCAGCGACCGGCCGGGCGGTATTGGCGACAACGACATCTGGATGAGCCGTCGCCTCGATGATAGCTGGCAGAAATGGACCGAACCCGCCAACCTCGATACGCCGATAAATACGCCCGATTGGGATGCCTTCTTTACCCTTGATGCGGGTGGCGAATATGCTTATATGACCACCAGCGAAGATACCTATGGCGAAAGTGATATCGTGCGGGTGAAGCTCTTGGAAAAGGAAAAGCCCAATCCCGTGGTAATCGTTACCGGCAACGTGTATAACGCCAAAACCAAAAAGCCCATCAGCGCCAACCTCGTTTACCAAACCCTGCCAACGGGAACGGAAGCGGGTAATGGCGTGTCCCATCCCGATGATGGTGCCTTCAAGATTGTATTACCCTACGACAAAAATTATTTGATACGCGCCACCGCCGATCACTATTTCGCGCAATCGGAAAACCTGAAACTGGATTCGCTGGTAAAAGCCGGCTATATGGAAATCCATAAAGACCTTTACCTGATGCCCATTGAAATTGGTACGGTGGTAAGGCTGAATAATGTATTCTTCGATTTTGACAAATGGGATCTGCGGCCTGAGTCATTTGTGGAACTGGATCGGGTTGTGAAGCTGTTGCAGGAAAATCCGTCGATTGAAATAGAACTGAGCGCGCATACCGATAGCCGCGGTAGCGATGAGTACAACTTTACCTTATCCGACAACCGGGCCCGCTCCGTGATGGAATACATTCTATCCAAAGGAATAGACCCGGCCAGGCTACGATCGCAAGGTTATGGCGAAACAAAGCCAGTTGTCGCTAACGATACCGACATGAATCGCCAGTTGAACCGCCGCGTAGAGTTCACCATCCTGAAAAACTGATCAAAATCGTTTCAGGTAGCCGCTGGCTTGTCCACTTCTTTAAAAAGAAGCATCTCACCTACCCGGTTGGACGCGCCGGGATAGAAACCGGTTTCGTGCTCATATTTTTCGGGATTGCGGAATGTGCCAAAAAGAATATCAAACAGGGGCAGATCGCTGTAATTGTAGGCGTGCACCCCACGGGCATGATGCACTGTATGCGATTCGGGTCGTTGAATAATATAGCCTAACCAGGCCGGTGTACGGATATTGGCGTGCTGAAAAATTCCCAGGAAATTCGCGAACAACAGGGTGAATGTAATTGCCTGCGGTGAAAAACCAGCCAGTACGGAAAAACAAACCGTACCCAGGGCGGTGAAGCCTATCATGTCGAGCGGACTGAAGTAGAACGCGCCATACGTATCCAGTCTTTCGGCGCTATGATGCATCTGGTGAAATACTTTCCAGAGATATTTGTTTCGATGCATGGATCGGTGCCATACGTACATACCCAGCTCATACAGTAAGATGCCTGCCAGGCCGCCCCCGATGGTTCCCCAGCCCGAGAGGTCCATCAACTGCGTTTCGGGCAGAAAACGGGCCCAGAGAATGGGCAGATAGGATGACAGATAGAAATACAGGAAAAAAGAAAGAATACCCCTGGTCTTCCAAAAACGGACCTGGGGAAGTGTTCTTCCCGGCCAAACGGCTTCCCAAATCATCAGCAGGGCATACATGGCAATAATGATCAGGGAAATGGGATCCAGTAATAATTCAAGCGGAGTAGGCATGGCGAACAATTTTGATTTAGGAAAACAAAATTGCCGCATCCCATGAACTGAAAAAATAACCAGATTGCGGATGGGGATGACCGAAAGTGGGGGCGTTGGGAGTTTTAAGTTATAAGTTTTAAGTTGTAAGTTGGATATAGAAAGAATTCTCAGCCTAACTGCTATTCAATAAATAATACTACGAACTTAAAACTTACAACTTAAAACTTATAACTTAATCCTCTTTCACCAATTCCATCAGCTTATTCTTTCCCTCCAACAGCGTCAGCACATTATTATCTATTTTGAAACTGGTGACTTTATTAAGGGCTGATGTAAAGAGTGATTCGCCGTTGCCCGGGCAGGCCATCTTGGTCATGGCGAGATTGCCGAAGCTGAGTTTACCGCCAGACCCGAGGCTAAATGGGCCATTGAAATTATTACAGCCTGAATTGCCGCTTATGCGCATGGCATCGGTGTCGAAATTGAGGAAGGGGATTTTGGAGCCGAAGATACTCCCCAGGTCAGCAGACTGACCGGTGAGGGATTGCAGGGCCCATTTCGCTTTGAGCAAATTCGTCATGGAGCTCAGGTTTTTACCGCTGCTGCAGGAGCTGGCCATCAGCATCGTGAGACCAGCGAGTAGCAGGATCTTTTTCATGTTTGACAGGTTTATAGATTAATGGCGAACTGAATTTCGCCATTCTGCCAAACCAGATGCCTTTTTGTGCAGGTTTGCACAGGAAAAAAGTCTTAACGGATTCACAAAGCATTGGCTCGGGTGCCGCCGGATTCCTTTGGAAAAGTGAGGCGCATTATTAGCCCATCTTTTCCGGGTGCCCGTTGCCGCCGCCGTGCTGAAATCCAATGGGTTGGAATGGTACTTTCTTGTTGCGGTCGTCATCATCAAAATCTTCCCATTCAATGATGTCATTCAGCAGTCTTTCCACGTGGCTGTGTATAAGATCCTCGGTAGCTTCATCAGGCCGAATGATCTCCAGACTACGGGGAGGTTTTGCCTCACCATATCCTTCAATATGCGGACTGGCCAACATCACCATCAGCTTGCCATTGAAAAGTTGCTGATAGATCAATGCGCCGTTATTCTTCACCATCGTATGCTTGAGATCCGTATTCTCCAGGTTTTCCGAAAGACCGCTGCTGCTTCGCCCCAGGTCCAATACCAGCGCTTCCAGGTTTTCGATTTGCCTGCGTAATGTAACCTGTGCCTTCAAGCCGGTTTTTTCCACCAGACCCTGCAACAGTTGCTGAATATAATTGCGCGTATGATCCTGCCATTGCTGACGATAAGTATGGGTATTGTCTAAGACCTGTTTATACTGTTCTACCAGGGAATTGAGGCGGGCGATGGAACTTGGCATGTGAGCGTTTTAAGTTTTAAGTTGTAAGTTTTAAGTGAAGAATATAAGTTCTAAGTTATTGAATAATTGCAAAAAAATGCGGTAAGTATTGATGCAATTAAATATAAAGGACCCGATAAAAATTACCAATCAAGTATAAGCAGTCAATCGAAAATATGATCAGAGTCAAATAGTTCTGATCTACAATCCGAATCCCCGGCTTTATTCTTAAAACTCACAACTTAAAACTTAATACTTAAAACTCTTCCCAATCTCACTCCCACTCTCTCCCCCAACCCCAGCCCCGGTTCGCGCAGGTAGATGAGTAGATCCTGGTCTGCTACCTGAATTTTGCAGGCATAGAAAGCGCCCCTAAATGACACTTCTTTCAGGATGCCCTGCAGTTGCCGGTCGGCACCGGTTGCGGGCACGATATCTTCGGGTCTTATCAGCCATTTACTGCCGGGCTCATGCGCAAAAGGAAGACCGGCGAATGGGGGCATTTGTGGGTCCACGAGGTTGTATTCACCGAGCAAGCCCGCCACATAGGTATTCTGTGGCTGGTGATATAATTGCTGGGGCTTGCCTTGTTGTATCATATTCCCATTTCGCAAAACGAGAAGCTCATCGGCCCAGGGCAATAAATCCTGTGCTTCGTGCGACACCATAATCTGTGTGATCGACATTTCGACTGAAAGATCAGCCAACACTTCTTTCATGATCTGCCGGTGAAAAGCATCCAGGTTGCTGAAGGGCTCATCCATAAGCAATAGTTGGGGCTTTGCACTCAGTTCACGCGCGAGCGCCACCCTTTGTCGTTCGCCTCCCGAAAGCTGGCTTGTTCTTCGGGATAGCAAATGCGCAATGCGGCACCATTCATATAATTTAAATCGTTCCGTATCGGGCATTTCGCTGGCATAAGAAAGAATTTCGTGGATATAGTAATGAGGAGCTAATTCGAAATCCTGCGAGAGATAAGCAATTCCCGGATGGCCGGGCACCAGTTTTTCCTGCGTGCCCGGAACTTTTTTTCCATTCATCCAAACCGAACCCTTGTCTGCCTGGCCACGCCCCCCTAAAATCTGAAGCAAACTGGTTTTGCCCGATCCGGTTTCACCGGCTATGCCCAGTCTTGTGCCTGCATTGACCTCGAGATCAATACCGTTTAATACCGGAACAGCTTGAATAAACTTGAAGACTTTTTGCGCGGAAAGCAGGGCCATTGGCCGAAATTATGACGAATGAGGTAAACATGCTCATTTTCGTAATTTTGCAGCACACTGATCAAATTCAGAAAAGTAATTTACTATCAAACAGGATCCTTCCCATCGCAGGCAGCCGCTCGAGATACTTCTTCGTTGTATTGAAATCGAAGAAAAAGAGCAGGCCGAGCGATACCGACTCGATGCCAGCCATACCCTTCGCAGTTTGAAAGCTGATGGCTTAGCCCTGCACCCCATTCGTATCACCCGCAAAGGATTTGGCTACGCTGATTATCCTGAATGCAGTTTTCGGATCGATTTCCCACCCGAAGCGCATGCGTTTCGGGATGGCGCTGCCATAGAATGCTTTTATGCCGGAGAAGAACCGGTGAAAGGCATTCTGCTGCAATGGGAGGGCCGCAGCGGCGAGTTCAGGCTTTTCGCTCCTGATTTCCCCGACTGGATAGAGGAAAATGGCGTTGGCATTAAGCTGGCGCCAGATACCCGAACCACCGGAATCATGAAAAAAGCCTTGCAGGAGCTGGAAAAATACCCACGCCTGCACCAGTGGTTTCAGCGAATGCATGAGCAGGGATCGACTCAAACAGAAAATAATCTGTTGTCGAAATCAACAATAGCCGGAGAGCTACCCACCGTGTCGCCCCATTTAAACAGCAGCCAGCGGCAGGCCGTGGAAGCCATTTTGCAGAACGATGATTTATTGCTGGTACATGGACCTCCGGGTACCGGCAAAACCACTACGCTGGTAGAAGCCGTTCGGCTCCTGGTGCAAGAGGGCGCCCGCGTGCTGGTGGCAGCGCCCAGCAACGCCGCGGTGGATCATTTTGCGCGCGAATTAGTGAAGCAGCAGGTAAAGATTCTGCGTGTGGGCAATACCGGCAAGGTTGATGAAGCCATTCTGCCCCATACCCTCGAAGGAAAACTCTCCGATCCCAAAGTTCAAAAAGAATTAAAGCAACTGCGCAAGAGAGCCGATGAGTTCCGAAGGATGGCTTTGAAATACAAGCGAAATTTTGGGAAGGCAGAAAGAGAACAACGACAGCTTTTGTTTAAGGAAGTAAAAAAGATCCGGGAAGAAATCAGGCGGTTGCAGGCCTATCATGAAGAGCGATCGATGTCGGAAGCCTCTGTCATTCTGGGCACACCCGTTGGGCTCTATGATGCGGGCATTCAACAAATCCATTTTAAGACGCTGATCCTTGACGAAGCTGGTCAATGCCTGGAGCCCCTTGCCTGGAGTATTTTGCCTTTGGCAGATAGCTGGGTGCTGGCGGGAGATCACTGGCAATTGCCGCCTACCGTACTGAGTGAAGAAGCGGCACGCCTCGGATTCAACCGATCCATACTGGAAAGGGCCATGGACTGTGCCGATTCAGTGCACCTGCTCGATACACAGTATCGTATGCGCGAATCCATTGCCGGTTTCTCCAGCCAGTATTTCTATAAGGGGATGTTGCGCTCGCATGCCGACCTTCAAAATACGGGCACCCATTTGCATTTTATAGATACCGCCGGTTCCGGAATGGAAGAAGAACAGGGTGCGGATGGATCGAGCCTGGTGAACAAAGGGGAACTGGAAACCTTGCAAAAGATCATGGAGCAGCACGCCCTGGACCCTGCGGATTGCGCTTTAATTTCACCCTATTCGGCCCAGGTAGCGCTGGCAAGAGAATCCTTTCCCGCAAAAATGCGGGTAAGCACCATCGACAGCTTTCAGGGCCAGGAAAAATCGATCATACTCCTCTCGCTGGTAAGAAGCAACGACCAGGGCATTATTGGTTTTCTGAAAGATTACCGGCGTATGAATGTAGCCATAACCAGGGCAAAGGAAAAGCTTTATGTCGTAGGCGACAGTGCCACCATTGGCCAGGATCCGTTCTTCAATCAATTCCTTAGCTATGTGGAGCAGAAAGGAAGCTATGGGACGGTGTGGGAGCTTTATTGAGTTATAAGTTTTTAGTTCTAAGTTTTAAGTACCTGATATATTTATGGTTGATAGTAGGCAATTGATGATTAATTCCCATTCCTACTATCTACTCCCCACATCCTACTTACAACTTAAAACTTATAACTTATAACTTATAACTTAATACTTACCACTCACTTCCCCGGTGTAATCACGATATTCCTGTATTCAATTGGCCCATGATCGCCCTGAATCAGAAGCGGCCCGGGTTCTCCCTCATTACTATCCAGGGCGCCGCCGGTGATGCCCGGAATCTCCTGGTTGCAGATGATCATTTTGCCGTTGGCGACAACAGTGATCATTCTTCCCACCAGCGTAATATCATAGCTCTGCCATTCTCCGGCCGGTTTGGCCGCCATCAGGCCTGGTTTAATAAAGCCATACACAGCGCCCAGGTAATCCTTCTGCGGTTCTTTACCATAGCTGTCTTCAATTTGCACTTCGTAGCGACCACGAAGGTACACCCCACTATTGCTTCCGGGAGGACAGCGGAATTCGATATGGAGTTTGAAATCGGTAAATTGCTTTTCGCTTACCAGGTTAGCGCCTGAACGTGGACTTTTCAACACGCCATTTTCCACTACCCATTGGTTGGTTCCCATGGCTTTCCATCCATCCAGATTTTGTCCATTGAACAATTGGATCGGCTCTCCCCATTGCGGTTCGGCATCGCGTACCAGCCGGGGTGCTCGGCGACCTATCCAATCGTATTTTTTTCCGTTGGCAGCGAGGAAACTGCCTACCAGGCTATCCCCTTCCAGCCTTGCTTCAAATTGCAGATCGTTGTCTTCCGATTCCCATTGCGGCGGAATGCTGAAGCGGATAACACCCTGGTCGAAATGTACAATGCTGATGGGTCTTGCACTGCCCGTTATTCCCACATAATGCCCCACAAGGCGCTTATGCCCCGAATGGTACACTTCCAGCCAGGAAGGATATTGTTGGTCGTTGTCGTAAACAGTAATATTCCATCGCCCTTCCGGATTGGGCTTACTGGTTGGCTGTGCGGCAGCATCCAAAGCCATAGCCCACCAACCGAAGCCGACACATCCAAGCTTAATCCATGATTTAAAGGAGAGAGCCAAAGCATTCATAGCTAAACAATTTGATCAGTGCCGAAGATACGCAAACTATTTTTTTGACGCTATTACCCCCGAAGCTGTCGCATTATCACCCGGGCCAACCGGTAAATCTGTACGAAGTTTGCCCTGTAAACGCAATCAAATACCTAAAATAAAAATCATGAGCACTACAAAGCCAGTCAGCATTCGGATTGAAACCACGGTCAACGCTCCCATCGAAAAAGTATGGGACTGCTGGAATAACCCCGAACATGTAACCCAATGGAACCAGGCGGCACCTGAATGGCATTGCCCCTCAGGGCGAAATGACCTGCGTGCCGGTGGAAAATTCAGTTACCGTATGGAAGCAAAAGATGGAAGCTTCGGATTCGATTTTTCCGGTGTGTACGATGAAGTGAAGCCGATGTCATATATCCAGTACCACCTCGACGACAACCGCAAAGTAGAAATTCGGTTTGTGCCAACCCAGGACGGAATCAGGATCACCGAAGATTTTGAAGCCGAAAACCAGAACAGCCTGGAATTACAGAAAATGGGCTGGCAGGCGATTTTGGATTCGTTCCGGAAATACGCGGAGAAATAATATGTGGATTTGGGAATTTGTGGATTTGGGAATTTGTGGGTCGGTGAATCGTTCAACGGATTTTACCCGCAACAAATCCACAAATTCCCAAATCCACAAACTTTCCATTTCACACGCCAAACTTCTCCTTCGTCTTCTTCGCCAGTTCATACCCAGCATCTGCGTGTCGGATAACGCCTAATGCCGGGTCGTTGTGCAGAACCCTTTGGAGTCGGGCTGCTGCTTCAGGGGTGCCGTCGGCAACAATCACCATACCCGCATGTATGCTATATCCCATGCCCACGCCGCCACCATGGTGCAGGCTTACCCAACTGGCTCCACCTGCTGTATTGACCAGTGCATTGAGGATGGGCCAGTCGGCCACGGCGTCGCTTCCATCCAGCATGGCTTCCGTTTCGCGGTTGGGGCTGGCCACGCTACCGGTATCCAGGTGATCGCGGCCGATCACAATCGGCGCTTTCACCTTGCCGGTTCTGACCAGCTCATTGAAAGCCAGCCCTGCTTTTTCCCTTTCGCCCAGCCCGAGCCAGCAAATCCGGGCCGGCAAACCCTGGAATGCAATCTTTTCGCCTGCGAGTTTCAGCCATCGCTGCAGCCCTTTATTATCGGGAAACATTTCAGCAATTACCTGATCCGTCACCGCAATATCTGCCGGATCGCCACTCAATGCCACCCAGCGGAAGGGGCCCTTCCCTTCACAAAACAACGGGCGAATATAGGCCGGCACAAATCCCGGGAAAAGGGCATTGGACTCCCCGGCCGGTGTTCGCTCCCATAAAGGAATCCGGGATTGGTTGTTTCCCACAACATCGCGATATTTTTTCTCGCACTCAATAGCTCTCGCCCGCAGATTGTTGCCATAGTCAAATGTGATGGCGCCCCTCTCTTTCAGGGCCAACATCAGTTGTACATGCTCATACATGCTGCGATAAGCGTATTCCACATAAAGAGCTGGATTTTCTTCCCGCAGTTCTTTGGCCTGCTCGTAGCTAACCTGGTGAGGCCAATAGCCAATTAATGGATCGTGTGCGCTGGTTTGATCGGTAAGAGTATCCGGAGTGATATCGCGGCTGATCAGCCTCTCCAATAGTTGCACAATATTGCAGCAAACTCCGATACTGCGGGCTTCACCCGCTTTTCGATACGCCAAAGCCTTGTCGATAGCAACATCAATCTCATCATATTTCTCATCCAGGTATCTTGTCTCCAGCCGCTTTTCTATCCGCCAGGGTTCCACTTCCGCCACCAGGGCCACTCCCCCATTCATGGTGATCGCCAGCGGCTGTGCCCCTCCCATGCCTCCCAGTCCTGCCGTCACGTTCAGTGTTCCCTTCAGACTGCCGCCTGCAAAATGTTTTTCGGCCAGCGCCGCATAGGTTTCATAGGTACCCTGCACGATCCCTTGCGAACCGATATAAATCCATGACCCTGCCGTCATCTGGCCATACATCATCAGCCCTTTTTTCTCCAGCTCATCAAAATGTTCCCAGGTAGCCCAGTGGGGCACCAGTTGACTGTTACTGATAAGCACCCTGGGTGCATCGGGGTGTGTTTTCATAATGCCTACCGGCTTGCCACTCTGAATCAGCAACGACTCATCATTCTCCAGGTCTTTTAGCGATGCAATGATGGCTTTCAACGCTTCCGGGTTTCTGGCCGCTTTGCCCCGGCCACCATAAACAATCAGCTCCTCGGGACGTTCCGCTACATCGGGATGAAGATTGTTCATCAGCATTCGAAGTGCGGCTTCCTGGATCCAGCCTTTGCAGGAGATGGAAGTCATAAGGTATAAGTTTTAAGTTATAAGTTTTAAGTTTTAAGTAGGGCGTTGACCTTTTGGGTAAATGAAAAATCCTTAATGATGCCGGCAACTTTATTAATGTCTTCGGCAAAAATGCGGTCTTCTTCGGCAAAGCTAACCTGTTCGCGCACCAGGTCGTGGGCATATTCAAGGGGCAGGCTGCTTTTGAGAGGACGGCGAAACTCAATGGCCTGGCTGGCGCTCAGCAGCTCAATGGCCAGGATGTATTCGAGATTATCCAATACCTTATTCAATTTTCGCCCGCTGATGCTACCCATGCTCACATGATCTTCCTGCCCAAGGGAAGTAGGAATACTATCGGCACTGCTGGGAAAGCAAAGGGTTTTGTTTTCCGTAACCAGAGCGGCCGTGGTGTATTGGGGAATCATAAAGCCGCTGTTTAGTCCCACATCGCGCATCAGCAAAAGCGGCAGCCCCCATTTACCTTCGAGCAGCAGGTAACAACGGCGATCGGAAATATTCCCCAGCTCCGCGGCAGCCACGCAGGCATAATCGAGCGGAATGGCCAGCAACTGTCCATGGAAATTGCCGCCGCTGATGGTATCATCGGCGGAAAAAATAACCGGGTTGTCGGTAACGGCATTAAGCTCCGTTTCGGTGAGTTCCTTCAAATGCAGCCAGGCATTGCGGCTGGCGCCATGCACCTGGGGCATGCAACGCAGGCTATACGGATCCTGCACACGTCCACAATCCACATGGCTTTGCATGATGGCAGAGCCTTCTAACAGTTGTCGCAACCGGGCCGCAACAAGCCGGCTGCCGGTAAAGGGTCGCAGTTCATGTAATCGCTCATCAAAAGGAGCCCGGGTACCGGTAAGCGCTTCGAGGCTCATGGCGCCAATGATATCCGCTGCATCAAGGCAGTTGTGCAGTCTTTGCACGGCTTTTACAGCATAGGAAAGGATAAACTGTGTACCATTGATCAGGGCCAGCCCTTCTTTGGGACCCAACCGGACCGGCTCCAGGCCGGCCAGTTGCAGGGCCCGCGAAGCCGGCATCCGTTCATTGCGGTACCATACTTCGCCCAGGCCTATCAACGGCAGAAAAAGATGCGACAGGGGAGCCAGGTCGCCGCTGGCACCCACACTACCTTTTTCCGGTACAATGGGAATACAGTTTTCTAGCAGGTGCCATAGTATCCGCTCCACGGTTCCCGTTTGTACCCCACTAAAGCCCATACACAGGGATTGCAGTTTCGTGATCAACATCAGCCTGGCCAGCTCTGCCGGCACCGGGTCTCCCACACCCACGCTATGGCTTTGCAGAATCTTGTATTGCAGTGTGGCGGTATCTTCTTCCGAAATCGACGTATTGGCCAGGATGCCAAAACCGGTATTCACGCCATAAACCGTGCGGTTGCTGTGCACAATATCCTGTACATGGGCAGCGGACGCGGCAAGGCGTTCCCGGGCCTGCCTGTCAAATCCGGCTGCTGTATCGCCCGCCGCAATGGCAAGCGTAAGATCGACCGTTAGAGGATGCGTACCGAAATAGTGCATGGAGTAATGGATTGGTTTGTTGATTGGATCAAGAACTATACAAAACCGGAAGACCCCTACCTACCTGTTCGCAACAATATATTCCTTCATGCGCTCAAAGGTCTCATCTTTCAACTCTTCCAGCGAATAGGAGCCCACTTCGATGGGTTCCAGGAAATGCAGGTGGATATGCGCCGGCCACCAGAAGAATTTTTTGCCCGGAGGCAATACTTTGGCAGTGTTTAGAATCACCGTCGGCATCACCGGGTGTCCGGTATCTATGGCCAGTTTAAAGGCACCATTATGAAAATATTGCAATGGCTCACGGGTTTTGTTGCGGGTGCCTTCCGGATAAATACACATATGCAAACCCCGATCCAGCACCTGCTTCATCAGCACAAAACTTTGCTTGCGGCTTTCTTCACTATTCCGGTCTACCAGCACGCTGCCTCTTTTATAGATCATGCCAAATACGGGAATGGCCGCCATCTCTTTTTTAGCGATGGTACGGTTGGGTCCGGGAATAAACGGCGTGGTGAGGGGAATATCCATGAAGGAGCTATGGTTGCAAACAACAATATAGCTATGTCCTCTTTCAAAGTATTCCCGACCGCGAATGCTGACGCGAACAAAGGATAAGAAGAAGAAAATGCGCATCCAAATGCGCGTTATCCGTTGAAAATAGATGCTCGCTTTGGGCTCGGGCCAGAAGCGGGTGGCCCAGATCAATGGGTAGGCTATGAGCATGGTGGGTATAAATACCAGCATAGCCCAGAACGCGAATAGGGCGCCAAGTAAATTCTTAAGCATAGGCAATCAGTCGAACCCGGCAAAGATAGTGGCTTTCAGCCGCGGCCATTCGCTTTTTAATACGCTGTAATAGATACTGGTACGCCGGCGGTTATTCCACATTTTCATATGGCTGCGCAGGATACCCTCCTCTATTCCACCCACGGCTTCCAGACCTTTGCGGGCGCGCAGGTTCAATACATCCGTTTTGAATTCGATCCGCTCACAGTCATGCACCTCAAATGCTTCGCGCATGAGGGCGTATTTCGCATGGCGGTTAAGCCCTGTACTGCGAAATTCGGGCGCCAGCCAGCTCCATCCAATCTCCGCCCGGCCATCCAATACCGAAATATTACCCAGGCTGCTACTGCCTGCGATGGCGCCATTTCTTTGATCGATAATGGTGAAGGGAAGACGGGTACCCGCGGCCTGCTCGCGCAAAGCAGCTTCCATCCATTGATCCAATTGCACCGGATCAGCCAGGTTCAAGGTAAAATACTCCCACATGGCAGGATCCTGTTGCGCCAGTTCGCGAAAGACCGATTTATCCGCTTCTTCCAAAGGACGAAGCAGCGCAATTTTTGTTTCTAATATTTTCTCTCGTGCAAACATTTTTTGAGATTAATGGCTCCTTATAAAACGTAATACGTACTACGTATTACGTACTACGTACTACGTCCCAATCCACCCCCTCCATTCCCCTGCCCAACAAATATTGATTGGTTTTGGAAAAATGCCGGCATCCAAAAAAGCCATTATGCGCTGAAAGTGGGGAGGGATGTGCAGCTTTCAGGATATGATGGCGACTTTCATCAATCAGCCGGATCTTTTCCTGTGCAAATTTTCCCCAAAGCAGAAAGACCAGGTTCTCACGACTGGCAGAGAGGGTTTGAATAACGGTATCGGTAAATTGAGCCCAGCCTATACGGGAATGACTCATGGGTTCCGCAGCCCGAACCGTAAGGGATGCATTCAATAAAAACACGCCCTGCCTGGCCCAGTGGCTTAGATCGCCATGATTGGGTATGGGCATCCCAATATCGCTGTTTAATTCCTTGAAGATGTTGACCAGCGATGGAGGCGGTGGTACCCCTTTTTGCACGGAAAAGCAGAGTCCATGTGCCTGCCCCGGACCATGGTAGGGATCCTGGCCCAGGATCACCACCTTCACTTTTTCCACCGGGGTGCTGTTGAAGGCGTTGAATATGAAGGGACCGGGCGGATAAATGGTCTTCCCCTGTGTCTTCTCTGTTTTCAGGTGATGAACGATCTGCCTGAAGTAGGGTTTGCTAAATTCCGTTGACAACAAATTTTTCCAGGAATCTTCGATCTGTACATCCATGCAGGGCCTGATTTGAGTTGGCCTGCAAGCTAAAAAAAATTAACTTCGCGGCCAGCAAAACTCTTTCCATAGAGAAAGGGGTTTGGGAAATTTTAAATTCGGTTATTGGAGAATTGAGGAATTGGGTGCAAGTCAGGCAATCTTCGATTTGCCAAATCACCAAATTCGCAAATTTCCAAATTCCACCCCGGTCCGGTAGCTCAGTTGAATAGAGCAACTGCCTTCTAAGCAGTAGGTCATTGGTTTGAATCCAATCCGGATCACAAATAAGTAATGATAATCATTGATTTAGCAATGCAAGTGGAGTGGTTTGGGGTATAGTTTTTTTATTCGCTATCTTTGCCCCCTACATTCATTTCGTCTTAAGTAAGTAAAAGGCCTGGTGTTTACCAGGCCTTTGTTTTTGTTTACATCAATCCGCGTTCGCGCATATATGCATGCGTTAAGTTGATCCGACACCTGCGGCGGCGCATGGCCATGGTCATTCGGGGAGTGCGGGCCGGCTTAGCGACCCGTTCCGCCGAATTTGAAGCGTTCACCCCCTTGTCAGGGACAACAGCCTCGGTTTGCTTCTTTATGCTTTTAGTTGACGTTGCTTTCATGATCCTGAAAGTACAAAGAACCCACCAAAACAAAAGCGGGTTCTCCGAATTTTTGAATGTGCTGAATTAATTCAAGTGCACACGACGAATGAAATTCTGTGCATGCTCCGAAAGCCGCAGTTCATAGGCTGGGCCAATTCCCTCCCGCGGACATAATGCATAGCGGTTCTCTATGGTCTGATTATCCTTAAAGGGGCATTTCTGTTTGTAACGGCAACCAGAACAGTTCCCTGGAACATCCGAAGCACGTGCGGCCCGTTGGAGCTCGTCGGCCTGGCGCCTCATCAATTCATGGAGCCTCTTTTGAAACTTGGAAAAAGAATCGAACTGGTCTGGCCTTAGTTCGGCAATTTGTCGCCCTAATTCGGCCGCTTCTTTACGTGTACGCATGTCGTAAAAATTTAGCGATTAAAAAAAGTCCCGGGCGCTGCGTACACAACAATATGCCAAAGCATAATGAAGACATGCGTTTCCAAAACGCTCACCCGGGAAGTCCTTAAATTTTAGATTGTCTCTTTGGCTGATTTGAGTTGAAAATATTGTTATGTACGCAGTCCTAAAGTACATACAGTTTAGCAAATAGCCAAATTTCGGCCAGTCAAAATTCGGGCTAAGGTGCCAGTTTCATTCCCTGCATGGCGTATGTGGAATTCTTGTTGAGTAGCCCTGTGATCTGCTTTTTGTCGTACATCAGGGTTTTCCCATTCACGTTGGTAAAAGCAAGCCCAAACTGCTGCCGCCAGCGGTAAAGGGTGGTTTTCGACACACCCAGCCATTCGCAGATTTCCTGCTCGCTGCGCCAATCTGGTTCGTATGGCTGACTTTTATTTTGCTCCTTCAATTGCCAGTACTTTTTAACCCATTCCAAAAATCCTCCTTGCTTTCACTATAAAGTTTTTCTATGTCCTCTTTTGGCACACCCTTTTCATTAAGAAGTTTGGCCAGCATCCTGTTTTGAGTAACAATCAAATTGGTCAAGTCTTGATTGGCTTCCTGGAAAGCTGATTTAGCCGCAGCTTTGATCAGAAAGTAGGTAACGATGATACCGACAATCGAGGCAATTACATAAGTCGTGAATACGTCTCCCATGGTATAGTTTTGAATTGATTAATGACTATTGCTCAAGCAGCTTTCTCTTTTGAGCCTCAAATTCCTCTTTGGTCAAAGCGCCTTCGTCATATAGCTTTTTCAACTTTGCAATTTCATCGGCAACACTAACCTTCTGTGGTGCAGGATCCTCCGCTTTGGCCAGAGTATTCTTGTCATTGATACCCTGAACTATTACTTCCCCCGTCTCCATGGCCGGCCAAATGTCACACCAATAATTTACGATGTTCCCGCCACCCACAACAATGTACCATTTTTTGCCAGTCCTCCTGGTGCCTTGTAGCTTGAATTTCTTCACCTGCAGAGTATTGTTTGCCCAGCCACTTTCAAGCTTATCTCTCTTGGTAGAACCCATGGTAACCCAATTGGTAGGCGAAATGTAAATGAATTCAAAACCTTTATCTCCATTGGATCCGTAACCCAACTGGAGTTTCTGGCCTTCATAGAACTTTGCGCCGTTATCCATCACAAGGGTATCACCTACCATTTTTCCAAAAGGCAATTGGGCAAATGAGGCGCATGCAAGGAGCATAGCGAACAGTGTAAGTTGAAATTTCATATTATGGGTTTGTTTGGTTTTTAGGTACATGTAGCGTCGAGGTGCCATTTGGCAACCTCAGCCAATGGAGACAGGCGGATGAATCACCTGGTCGGCCCCTTTGTTCTTTTGGAATCTTTGAGTCCGCTTTTTTCCGGCTATATCAACTGTCGTAATATCAAAAGCAAAGTTGTCTTTCTCTTCGCCAGGCTTGAAAAATACCCAAACAGCCGATACGGCCATTTTGCCAGGCATCTTTTCAACTGCTTTGAATCTCTCAATATTGTCCGTAGAGTTTTCGAAATCCAAGGTCTTAAATGGCTGGCCTTCATTTTTGATCTTTATGATCAGATATTTACCACTTGAATCTGTCTCCATTGTATGTGGCCGAAAGAATGGTTGAACCTCGAACTGACTCCGCATTCGATCATGGTCAAGCATAGCCCCGAAAATGGTAGTTTGAGCCTGCAGCTCTCCAACGATATCTGTAAGCCGATTAAGTTGCTCTTGCTGATGTTTCATCTTTCTTCCCTGCCACCACACAATAAAAGCAATTGCGGCACTAATCAAAGCGGCAAACGCCTGGATGTAATCGGTTATTGACATACACATTTCCCGGAATTTGTTCGCTAATATACTCCGTTTGCGATGGGAGGATTACGGGATGCCGTAAGCCTGGCTCTCTTTATTCTACATTGCAGAACTATTTTTCCTTACAACTCCAACAATATCTCGTAAGCAGATTCCCATTCTTTCGCAGCGCTTTTCCATGCCTTTAACGAATTTCTCAAAACGGCCTTACTATCGTATCCGCCCAATTGGCTTTTGAGCGCTTCGATATCAAAATTCATAGTCACAGATGAAAGTGCCCCTGCATTTTCTTCAATCGGCACGGACTCTATCGCTGATTGGATGGCCGCTGCAACCGTATCAACGCTCTCGTCCGTTGGGGCCTGCAAAACCTTAGCTAGTCTTAAAATAGGCCGTTTCTCGTCGAAGTGGCCACACAACGCAAATGATACGTGGTAGGCAATAAAATCCTTTTGGAATGGATAGAGAGTACCAAACCACTTGCCTATTAGCTTTGCTTTTTGTTCTGAATTTGTCATTGGATTATTGTTGATATTTTGAATCAAAAATCTATTCCGTTCATGTCAAAATATTCGCGGTTCCCTTTAAAGTGCCGGATCGACCGCTGACCAGGTGTCAGCCCCTTAAAGTGGATTTCCTTTTTGGTCTTAATCGCTTTCACGATATTATTGCCCATCCTGTTGATTGAATGAGATAATGGTGAAAAATCAATCTGTGGGTTTTCAACTACCACTCCATCCGTAAAACCCGCCGTTTTAGCATACGTGAGGGCCTTGGTTGATTCCAAAGCTGCCGCCGCATCGGGTAGGATGATATCTTTTCTTCTTACATAGGTCAAGGCTGGACTGCTTGGCGAAACTTCCATCGATCCATCTGGCGAAACTTTCAACTCACTTTTTCCGCCATCACCCCAGATAGCCAGACCTTCATAATTGTCGCCAGGGCCTTTACCAGTCCGGTATTTGGGAATAGGGGTTGCCAATACTTTCGCCAATTGTAGGGCACCTATTGCGCCTATTGCAATCGACAGAGGTACATTCGGAGGTACCAGCGCCAAAGCGGATGTTATGCCTGCTGCCGTGTTGCCGATTATCTTCACAATTTGCGCTGCTCTTTCAAACCTTGCCCTTTCCTGCTCGATTCGCCGCTGCTGTAATTCATACGTTCGCCTCCTGGCTGCAGCTCTTGCTTCAATAATTGCAATCCTGTTCTCCTTTTCTTCAGCGCTTGCTGCCGATTGGTTCGCTGCTTCGATCTCCTTTGCAGTTTGCTCGTCCAACAAATCAATTTGCTCTTGAATAGCGTTCTTTTGTCGCTCGTAAACTGAGGTGAAAATTCCGGATGCCGCATCAATAATTTGATCCCTTTGATCCGTTATGTACTTTAAAGTTTCTTTAAGTTGCTCCCGCTTCGTTTTTTCATTATCGGTGAAGTCGTCAGTTGACTGCTCGCTCAGTTTTCTTTGAACCGCCGCAATCTTTGCTTCAACTTCTTTCCGCTCTTCTGCCGTAAGGTCCGTTTGTTTCAATACCGATTGGAGGTAATCCAATTGAGATAATAGGCTCAGGCGGGTATATTTTGCCTCAATTCTTAACTTTTCCTGTTCAAACTTCTCTTTGTTGATTAAGCCTTTTTTAAACTCCTGATTTAACCTGGTGATTTCATTGTCCCGATCGATCGAATATTGCGCAAGGCGGATCTGATTAGCCTTAGCAGCATTTTCAAGGCTCTTTCTTAAAGCTGCTGCTTCCTTATTCAAAAGCTCTTGTTGCTGTTGGTCAATGTATGCTGCCAAATCGGCCTCAGCACTCTTTGCATCATTAACGCTCTTCTCGATAAACTTCAACCTTGTTTCAGCAATCTTTCTATCCCGCTCCTCATTGATACGCTCTATCTCCTGCGCGGTGAGCCCCGATTGCTGGGTTTCAAAGGTGGCCGTATCGCGGATGATCTGTATCCGCAGTTCCTTTTCCTGATTGAGTAGGTTCAACCGCTCATTGATGAGTGGGCTGATATCCTGCTGGCTTTGCAGGAATTGAATCTGCGCCTCATCGGATGCTTTCTTCGCTTCAAATGCTGTCCGGCGAAGGGAGGCAATCAAATCCTGCAAATTATCATCCGCCTTTTTACTCGTTTCTCCAAGGTTACCCAGAAAGTCGAACTTGAATTCTTTGGAGAGCGCCAAAGCCTGAGCATTCAACTCCTCTGCGATCTTGGTAAATGACTGCTGGCGGGCTGTCTCTCCCGGTGAGAGCGCCTCAGTAACGGCCGCATTGTAGGCATCATTAAAAGCCTTCTCAATTTCTGCGGCACTCTTACCAGCATCTTTAGCCGCATCCGCCGCCGCCTGCGCCGCCAGGGTCGCCTGTGTACGAATTTGCTGGCCCCTGGCTTGTCCAACATCCGACAAAGTGAGGGTATTAAAGTTCAACTGTATTTTGAAGGCTTCCTCAGCCGCTTTACCCAGCGCCAGATTGGCCGCCGCTTTGAGCAACGTGAACTTGATATACGCATCTGCATTTTTGGAAAGGGCTTTCTCCGCTTCATCCAGGGTCTTCACCTGACCGGTGGTTTTACCTATGGTTTCATTATAGCGCTTTACAACCGCTTCCTTGGAGATAAACCCCTCCTTGGCCGCTTGGATCTCCGTCCGCAGTCGGTTCACATTGGTAACCGCTGCCACATACTCACTTTGGCTTTCACTCAGAACGTCGTTCAGATCCTGCTGGCGCTGCCGGGTTTCGCTGAGCTTACGATCCAGTTGGCTCATAGCGATAATAACGGCCCCTATCACCGTGGCTGCAATAGCAATCAATCCCAGCGCCGCCTTTAGCCGAACGGCACTGGCGGCTGTCTTATCCATCGAAAGGGAAACAAGCCCTTGAACGAAAGCATAGACCTTATTAGCGGCTGTACCTTTCTCCGTCAACTGCGTAGCGATTCCCTTCACGCCATTGGCCACCGTCTGTACGGCAATTAACCGCTGGGTAATCTTGGCAACCTCTTCCTCACTGCCTCCGGCAAGTGCCGCCGCCCCCGCCAGTGTCTGGAAGGCATCCGCGGCAAAGGCGACTGATCCGGAAAATAAATCGAAACTGCGGGTATCGCTGGCAAGGGCCTTGATCTCTGCTTTTGTGTCGGCTGCCTGATCGGTAAGCTCTGCCAGCCGCTGCCTTACGTCGTCATAAACTTTCGTGTTTCTAAGCCCGGCCGTTTCCAGTTCATTCAGCCGCTGCGTGAAGAACCGGAGCTCCTTGTTCACATCCCCCGCTTTGCCCGCGATATTGAGGAACTGAGGGCTTGTAGTGATTTTATCCAAGGTCTGGAACTGCTGGGTAGTACGCGCCAATTGGGCGTTCACATCCTTTAAAGCCTGATCCCCACCCTGCAATTTGAATCCGATCGGATTGGATTTACTCAGGTTCTGCAGTTCATTCTGCCTGTTCTTCAGGTTCTCAATTTCCTGCTCCACATCCTTCAATGCATCCACAATGATCTTTGCGCTGCCCTGGTAATTACCCACGCTGCGCTGGAACCTTCCAGTGGACTGCTCCAACTCACTTACCTTCTGATTCAGGTCGCCTATATTTTTCAGCAAAGCCTGGCCTGTTTCGCCTTCACGGTCCGCCTGAGCCAGTTTATCGAAGGCCTGCTGCGATAGATTTAACTGCGCTCGCAGCTCGTTGAGTGAACCCTCAGCGGCCTGTGATTCTTTTTCCAGGTTTCGCAGGGCGAGGTTCACCTGTTGTTGAGAAACAGAAAAAGCGGTCTGCTGCTCCTTGATCTTGCCAAGCGTAATCAGGTATTTTTCCTCGCTGATAAGTCCATCTTTGAAAGCCTTTTCCACCTCTTTTTTTGAAGCCGCCAGCTTCTTCATAGCGATTTCATTCGCTGCTGAGGTTGCCGCAAGGTCGCCAAAAGATTGAGTGCTCGCCTTGAGTGAATCCACCAATTTCTTTTCGGCTTCAGAAAGTTTTCTTGCTGACTCCACGGCCTTTTCCATCTCTTTTCCGGTCTCTCTGACGGTTGATGCCATGCCAGCGCCACCCGCTGGCGTATTTAACCGGAATTTATATTCATCCAACTTTTTGAAAGCCTCGAATACACGGTTGAGCTCTTCCAGGACAAACTTCGTATCCTGCGCAAAACCGGTCCGGTCAACGTAACTATCTATTTTTTCCTCGGCCATGGCACTATTTTTTGGGATTAGTTTGCTGTTTTTCGCTTGCAGCTTGTGCACGCTTTATTCTTTCACAAAATTTTGCAACTGTTATTTTAGATTCATCAATCTCGTATCCTGCTATGTCAGACAATGCAACCAATACGCGCGTAAAATATTGTCTGTCTACATGGATTGTCTTTCCTTTCTCTTTGGCTTGAATGGCATCTAAATTTGTCTGCGCAATAGCCAATCGCATCTTCACTGATCTCAGCCTGGTTTCATATCGGTTCAGAATCTTATCATATTCATCAGGCTTTGTCGGGTCTAACTTTTCAAAAAAAGCAATAGCGTTTGATAGCTTTTGAGCAATGGCAGGCACGTAATATTTTCGTAACAATGAAATGGCCTCACTGCCAACAAAGAGAGTAATGCTAAGTTTCAGCACTTCCCTTTCCAGGTAATTTGTAGCACTTCCATTCCCGATGGCTTCACAATACTGCTCATGTATATTTATCCAAGCATCTTCCAACTCTCCTGGCTCGGGAGTTCCTGAAATTACCAAGCCAGAATAATCATTGTCCACCACGATATCGATGAAAATAGCCAGCGGAAGTTTGTGGATGGACTGATAAATTTCAGCCTTTATAGGTTTCAATATTTTTTCTGTCTTGACCATCTTTTTTAAAGGTTCATCTTCATTCAGTTGCTTTCCAATTGAGCGCCAGTAGATAAAATCAACGAAAGTTCAGATCTAAACGCCTTGAAAAAGCTATCTTCAATTTGGCACCATTCTTTGCTGTTTTCCGATTCCTTTTTGATGACAGCCAGCGCTGCCATAGCTGCATACAGAATCAATTCAATTGCTTCAGATTTTGGGTGTCTCAGCGCCTTCATTGTGCGTTCCGCAGCCTGTTCAGTTTGCTCGCCATTTAAGCAATCGTGAACCAATGTCGCAATCTGCTGCTGTTGGTCAACTGTTAGCCCCTGGAACCAGTGGCCAAACGAAAAGGCGGTTTCGCGTTGTGTTTCCATTTTTTTTGTTTACAAGTTTGCCAATAACGAAGTGTCAACATCCGGTGCGCATAGTAGCTTCACCGATTGCGATTCCTCTGTATTGATTGCAATAGATACTTTTACGTTGAATCCCTTATAGGTCCTACCCTCCCATTCGAAAGAAAAGCATCGGTTCGGGTTCTCTTCCAGTAGCTCGATCAGGTTTGTAGGTACCTCTGTTTCAAACTCGAAGTAAATGGGCAGGAATAACCGGGCAGCCAATGACCCGATCAGCTTATTGGCCTTTTCCTCGACCGTCACACCGCCAATGGAAGTGAGTAAATCCTTATTTCTTTCCGTGGTGGTAAACTGTAAAAACGTTTGATCGAAGGGATAGAAAAGCGAGCGAATCCAGGCACCGTTTTTCTCCAATAGCCTTTTTGGGGTCAGTTCCTCGATATTAAATACCTGATTGGTTGGTACACCGGTAAGCGTGTCATAATTCACACGGGTGAGTTCAGAGGGCAGCCCTGAAGTAATGGTGATGGTTACCGGTGCGCCGGCTACATCCGTAACTGTTTCTTCCACCTGCACCAGTACCTGGCCCAGCAAAGGGAGTAACGCCTTTACAGTGAATGGCCCCGGATTGGTGGCATCGGATGTGGTGAACTTGGTGCCAACCTGTAATGGGATAGAAGCCGAAAAAGCGCCGATGGTATTTACGTCCCCATTATTAACAAATGCAACAAAGCTATCCGTGTACTCCGTGGCCAAGGCAGTCGCATTGATGCAATACACCTTATTGTCTCCTGCATCATCAGTAGTTGTTTTCCCTTCGAGATTGATGCGATTGATCTCAATTTCGTAAGGGTCGGCACTATACGGGCTTATCAGGCTGATCTCTTTGGGAATCCGCGTCACAATGGATTCATAACTATGGGAGCCATTGAAGGAATACTTACCATTCACATCCTCCACATCCGGTTCCTGCCATCCTATTTTGAGACGGTTGCCCATTAGGTCAGTTGCGGCTGATATCTTCAAATCTTTGGCATTCCCCAAATGGATTGGGTCGCTGGTATCGTAATATTTTGACCGCGTTTCAATCTCAATTTTTTCATCCTGGATGTTTTGGCCAGCAAAGTGAACGACATTGCAGTGAGCGTAGAAGTCCGAAAGGCTGGTTTTGATAACAGCCCCTTCAATGCCCCTGATGGCATCCCCTGAGGTAATTACTTTGTTGCTCTCTGATTGGAGTAAAGTGCTGGTTGCATCGTCAGCCCGGCCGGTGATCTTTTCAACCAGTTTGCGGAATAGGTCATAAGGCTTAAAGGCTTTGATATAGGTAGTCGCAAATCTTGATTTGAATGAAACGTTTATTTCTGTCTCTTGCAAAGCGACTTTAACCCCGTCCAATGGGCGAAGGGAATAAATAAACAGGCTCGTATTGTTCTCCAGTGCCAATGAAAGGTCAAAGGAAAATTCATTAAACCCTTCATAGGCGTTCGAAAGACCTGGATTTGCATCGTAAAGAATGTTTCCGTAATTATCCTGGATAATCACCGAATAATTCATCGAGGTGGGGATATAGAATCGTACAGAACCTTTCAAACTGATTGTAACTGCTTGCCTTGCATTCAGGAAATAGTTTATGCTATTGCTAAGATCAACCGTTGGACCATTACCCAAATGCTCATAGTTCTGGCTGAAGAAAGAAACGCCCACCCCGTTAATGCCCTCAGAATTCAGCAAGCTGATTGGCAAAAGGTGCCTGCCGGCCTCCACTACAGGTAAATCATCTTCATCAAAATCTGGCATTATGTAATTTGCCAACTGATCAATCTCCACACCATCCATTTTGACCAAAATCGCATCATCATCAAATGGAATTTCGTAAACTGTCGATTCCTTTGCCTTTAACATTTTATCCAAACCACCTTCCATGATATTGCATGTGACAAATTCACCTTCATCTTTGAATGTGGACAGGTCAATCTCCCCTTTATAAAGGTACTCGTATCGTTGGCGGAATATTGTATCCGTTACGTAGGTTTTCAGGCGCTGGATCAGGTGAAAAAGTCTATGCTCATACCCCAGGTTATAGAAGTAGTGCCGGATGATACGGGCTCCATCCAACACATACCGCAATGGAGTAGTAAACGTGCGCTGAATGCCGTATCGGTTCGAAATCCGCTCCCAGGACACAACGACTTCATTCGCTCCGGCCGGGGCATTAGGTAATCGCTTCGGCTGCGATGAAGGTGTAACCACTCCATTTTTGATATAAATGGAGCGGCCATCCTCTTCGGTGATATAATGCCTGTTTGTCCGCATCATCAAAATTTATCGCGTTATACAATTTCAACCTGCCATTCATCTGGAAGATTAGGAACCCGGGAAACTTCATCTTCAAAAACCGACCTTTCAACCTTTTGCCCATTAATAAAATAATCATTCCCTTTCATGCCGATCTTTATCTCGAACTCCTTTGGCTGTAGCTCAGACAATCGCGCGTGGCCCCGCTGCAGGTCCATGAGAAACTTCAACTTTTCTTTTCGGGTATTCATGTCGCTTCCTATTTGTAATTTTCATAAGGTACGGACCAGGTTAAAGGATGATTATTACCCCATCACTTACCCCCGTTTGCTCAATGATATGAATATCAGGGCGGCAAATAATTCTTGCCGGATTATGACCCAAAATTTGGCATCGGCAAGACTACCAACGGCCTCAATATTGGGTTTCCCCTTTTCTTTCAATGATGCCAGTCAAAATTTCTCACCGACTTCGCATGTGCACTCAGCGCCATCAAATATGCGGTGCTGGTTTGTGGTACACCTGGATTCTGTTTTTCGAATTCGGAATCGAAGGCGCTTTTACTGGTTAATGTGTCGCTAAACCCGGACCCCTTGTTCTCCGCTTCACTCCTTAATTCGTCGAAGTTCTGCAGAACGTAGTTTGAAAGCTGATTCGGCGAAATGTTGAGCGCCAAAGCCTCTTTCCTCAGCCTTTCATTTTCTTTTCTCCTGGCGGTTTCATCCCATACATGGGCTCGAACCGTTTGCAATGCCAGGTCGTGTAATTTTGAACCCTTCTCCATTTTGAATAGTTTGATTTTGACAATTGTTATTTTACCTTTTTTCCTTGATCTCCCGCACTAAAGGTTCCAGTTTTTGCCCTGGCAACAACATCACAGAAAAGACCCGGTTTGAAGAATGAACAATCCTGCCTTCATTGAAAATATTTGCCTCATCTTGCGTGATTTTAACCCGCGGCCTGAGTATCTTTTCTTTTTCAAACTCAGTCTTTAGGTATCTTTTGCCATCCTTCTCGAAAGTTGTACCAAGTTCTCTGCGAACTTGCCACTCTTCGAAAATCAGGTTCTCGCCGGCATGCGCTCCTGCGTGAGTCGCTGGTTTCTTACTTTGCTGCGGTGTAGTGTTTGACATTTGCTGTATATATTAAATTAAAAATTGGGTTGCTTGGTAGTTACAAATTGGGTCAGGTCCTCTTTGAGCTCTTCAATCGACAATGCCAGAATTTTTCCTTCGGGAACCATGGCCAGCCACTCACTGTAATAAAGCTTTTTGTGGTAATCGGATGGCTCAGGATCGAGAGCCTTTAATTGGCTGATTGAATAGTGAATGAACGGCTCCACGTACATCAGCTTTTGTGCGATATTCAAGCCTATTGGATCGCTTTGGTACTCCGTCTGGTAATACTCATTTAGAAGGTCGTCGAGGACTGCCTGAGGGGATCCGGCTTCCTTTGCTTGAGAATATTTTTTCCAAATAGCTTCAGGGCTTTCGAAAAGGTATCTCTTGCCGTAATTGACAGAGGACCCCGGATAGTTTGGAGCAACTTGAACCCGAATGAGACAATCCAGAATAAATTTGTGGCGCTTTTCAGCCATCTTACTGATTTCAGAAAGTCGGTCGGCAATTGGCCTGCCTTCATCAATAATTTGCGTGGCCGTTTTCGCTGCGGCTTTGTCTTGAATTGCTGAATAAGCCCCCCAAAGCGTTAGCATCATGACATCTTCCAAGGCCTTGATATCCGCAGTCGCAATCTCATGATAGGTCTTGTCCGGAGAAATGTAACCACCCACCTGATTAGGGAGAATAACCGCATCATCCTTCGTAGGCCATAGCAGGGCTTTGGAATCACTGACCTTGAACATCAGTTTTTTCTTCGTACCCTTACAATCAGGGCAATGTTCACTATCGACATAACCGGTACCGCTGCAGGTATTGCAATCATCTGCGAATTCGCTATACTTTGGAAAGCCGTGCAGGAAGTCGTGCGTCACCTTGATCGAGCCTTTCAACCAAAAGTTTTCCGCCAGCTCAATCACTTCATCATAGAATGAGAGATAGCAGTTATCCTCATTCGGATTTATCAGGTCGGAATTAATCATCGCCGGCACCTTTTGGAAGTAGTTTGGTAGTGTCTGGCTTTCAATAATTCGAACATCCTCTCCTGTCCATTGAACCAGGTAATCAAAAGCATCATCCACAACACGAAATGCCCTAATATCCGCTTCCAGTCTATACTTTCGTTTTTCCTGATCGCTCAGCTCAAATACCACATACTCCAAAAAACGACCTTTGGGCTGGTAGTCATAAATATTTCTTATAGGCTGATAGGTTGGATACACAAAAGATTTTCCTTTCTGCTTCGCAATCACAACATCCCTGGGCTGCATGATCTCCATGAAGATTAAACCAAACGGATCATCCAACATGTGAGGCTTCCAAAACTTTTCCACCCACTCGCGAACTGAAAGGCCGTGAATTTCGCTCGCCAATAGTTTCGCCTTTCGCTCCTGATCTTCATTCAATCCAAGGTAAACGCCGCCTCCTTTAGCAGTGAAGACCTTATCAATGGGCCGCCCCAAACGTGCAAACAGGTCTTTGTTTGACTTGGTGTATTTTTTCCGGAGGATATGGATATCTTTTTTCTCCAGGCCTTCGATTTGTGCCGTATCCACTGATAGGCCGTCCCCGTATAAATGCTTTCTCAAAAGTCTGTTGTACGATACGCCTTTATCGATTAGCCCGCCGTTTGGCCGGCTTTTAATGATTTCTACAATATTTTCCAGGTCAAGTACCATGATTCCTATTTTATTTTGCAACCCGTAAAGGCGGCATTGTTGCCCGCTCTGTGAGTTTGTCGATTATGGTGTTCAACTGTTCGTCGGTTAAAGCTTCAAAATCAATTTCACCTCTATCACTCCATTTAAGCCTTTGCCTATTCCGGAGCCAAACCATCGCCGCCACTGTATCAGGCGGATAGTGTTTTTCAGTTCTTTTTACTATGACTTTCCCGCGATGCATGAAAAACTTGTCCTCCGGATGAGAATAGCCTGTAGCCCTGTGAAAAAGCGCTGCTGCCACCTTTGCATCAGCTTCCACTTTTCCGGCCTGCATTGTGTGCAAAAACTCCGGATATTGGCGCTTCCAATATCCCAGGGTACGCCTTGAAATACCGAAAGCATTTGCAATCTGTGCATCCGTCAGGCCCAACATGGCCAGCTCCTTCGCACGTTGTGCATGGTCTGGCCGGTACTCGGTTGGTCGGCCCGTCTTCTGTTTTATCGCCTTCACTTTTGCCATTTAATTTTCAGGTTTTTTCAGGTGGTTACATCGCCCGCCTGTCAGGACCATTGAGTAAAATCAAATTGGTCATTTCCCTCAGTCTCGAATAAATTCGGGTACCATAGGCCTCCTCTATCATTTTCTGATTCAGGTTGCTGGTAAAATGAATATTGCAAAATCGATCAGAATACCTGTCATAAAGGCGTGATATGACAAATTCCATCGGATTCAGCCTCGTTCCCATGTATGAGACCTGGGTTGGCTCAACTCCAAAATCATCGAATAGAAGATTTCGGTTGTTGTAGGGATTGTCTATTGACCTTATACCTGTGACTTCCGGAATAATTTTGTTCAAAGTATCCATCCCATCTGACTGGTATTTTTCAGCAACCTGAAATGCTGATTCGATGCGGTAAGGCACTCGCGTTTCAAAGCGCACCGATTCCAAAAGCAGTTTCATCAGGAATGTTTTACCAACTCCAACTGGGCCAACAAGAAAAATTCCTTTTTTTAAAGAGCCATGGCCTTCCGTTTCAAACATCCTGTCCTGCCTGAAATAGAGTACGAGAGCTTTCATTACTTCTCGATTATTTTCATCAATTACAAAATCAGGGCAATATCTTCGAAAATGCCGTCCAGCATCGGCCAAATAAGCTGCATCCTGCTCCGCAAAAGCGGGCAAAGTATCAACTCCATCCCCCTGAATAGGCAATGCCATTGAGTTTTTTGTCATTTTGCGGTTTTAAGGTTATAGACTTTTTTTCTCGATCCCGATTGATCCAGCTTCGAGCTGTAGCAACCCAATCAACCATTTTTTTCGCCCCAGCATCGGACCAGTTCAATAAGGCTTGGTGATAATATTCAGCATCAGCGCCAGCGTACCTTTCACTTTTATTCAACTCGGCCTTTAGGTATTCGATTTCAAAAGCTGGGGAATCCCGAAAAAGCGTTTTTCGCGGCACCCCTTTTTTCTCATTTTTTTTTTCTAAATTGTCTTTAATGGCGGTGCCCGGCGAAGCCGGAAAGCTTTCCTCTTTCTCTCTTATTACTTTACTTTCTTTACTCTCTCTTTCTGCTGAATCTGAGGGCAACAAAAATTCAGAAGTGCTCAAAGAGTGTTCAGCATGTGCTGAACATGTGTTGACTTTTGATTGAACATGTGTTGAAGTTTGTTTAAGGGTTGCTTTTATGCGCCTTGCCTCTGCTGACTTCACACCAGCTTGTCGGCGCTTTTCCCGAATCTCTTCAAGCGGCTGAAGTCTATTTATGAGGGATGGACTAAAGAACTCCCTGCGATCTTCAGAGAACTCAAACAGCCCAAAATCTTCAACTACAGACCGAATTATTTCCTCCGGTGCACGCAGATCAAAGGCAATAACTGAATAGTCAATTGGGCACTTATAGTCTGAAGCCTCCATCAACCGTTCCAAAAGCATGAAATAGCAGCCATAACCGGCAACACCATGCTTCATTCGAACTGCAATGATCTTGGAATCATTCCGGGCATTCGAATCGTGGCTAAAGTAATATGTAGTCTTACTCATAGCGTGCCGGTTTAAGTGTGGCAAGAACCTCAGACCTCCGGAATAACACTCGCCGGCCGATACGGTGAGGCTTGAGCCTGCCCTGGCGCGAATGTTCTGCAATGGTCCTTACCGATAACTTCAAAAGCTTTGAGGCCTCTCCCCTGGTTATGAACTCCTCAGTGTCCGGTTTATATGCCTCTTCAGCAATGCGTTTTGCAGCCAACATTGGCGCAAGGCGTGCCGTTAATTCATCGATCAAGGTCTCCATCGAAATCCCGTGAAGAATGATCTGAGTTTGGTTGGATTTGCTACTATTCATTCCCAGTAAGTCTTAGTTTTAAACGCTCTCCATTTTTGAGGATTTAATCCTGGCGCCATGCCAACGATTTCCTCTCTCCGGTCTTGGTTGAGTGGAATCAACAAGAGTTCTTCGGCCAGCCTTGTATTTCTTTAGAACACCGTGCTTAATCCAATGGCGCACACATTCGACACTAACCCCGTTTTCAAGGGCAAAGCACTCAATTGTCACCAATTTTTCTTTTTGCCGAGACATAAGAATCCTATTAAGATTTAATCCGAAAAGATCATGCAAACCAAAGCTATAAGCAACCTTCATTTCGGCGCGGCGGTATACCCCGGTGCTCCGCGAAGCCAACCAGTGACCCGGCAGGCTCTTTCACGTCTTACGTATGGCGCCTCTCCCTTGAGAGTAACCAAAGGCACTTTGAATTGTGCCAGTCTTTGGCCGAATACACGGCCGGCATATTATGCCACTGATACACACCGAAACCCCGGACTGAATCAGCGAAATAAAATTACCAAAACATTATTGAACTTTCAAAATATTTTGAAAGTTCAATTTTAACGATGTGAATAAGTGGTGGATAATGGGTGGTGTATTTGATCGATTTTCAGACAGCCTTTAATCGACTTCTCCGTTTCCAGAGCTTCGCCATATTTTCAGCATGCTCTTCTTTGTTCACACGGATATATTTCAGGAAGGCCTTTTCAGTTCTGTGGCCGGTAATACTCATCAATGTTAAAGTAGGCGTGCCCGCCAGGAATTCATTTGTTGCGAATGACCTTCGCGCTGTATGTGTGGTAACCAGTTGCCATTTAGGAACTGTCAATGATGTCTTTACGCCTCCCCTGGTGATTGATTTAGTTTCCGGCTTGACCAAAGAAGGGCAAAGTTGCGCTACTTCCTTGATGTACTGATTCAACTTCTCATTGGAAATAGAACGCGGTAAATTCCCGCCACGCTTCTCAATGATCTTACTCACCACACTATGGATTGGGATCACAACCGGCACTGCGGTTTTTACCTGAGTAACACGAATAAAGCCGTCTTTAATCTTTTCCAAAGACAAAGCTGAAAAATCGGAAAACCTCAATCCAGTATAGCACCCTATTAAAAACAAGTCTCGGGCATTATCCAGGCGCGGCTGGTCGCTGAGGTCCAGTTGTTCAATTTCATCCAACTCTGCTTCGTTCAAATAGATCGTGCTCGCCTCTTCTGCTTGCTTTACAAAATACCGGCTTTTGTAAGTCATGTTGCTGTTTAATCCCTTTTCCGTCGCCTCAGCCAATACGGCTTTCAAACGTTGAAAGTTGCTGCCGATCGTATTCGCACTCAGCCGGCGCGGTGGCGCTGCCAGGTATTCGGTAAAGTCTTTGTGAAATTCCAGGTCGATAGAAGCAAAGGACAATTCCCGGTGCCAATTTGCAGCGAATCCTTGCAAATGATTGAATGTAGTTTGATATCCTTTACCGACCGAATGACGAATAGGCTTTTGGCTTTTGGGATCTAACCTTTGCCCGTTAAGTGTTCTGTTTACAAACTCCTCAAAGTAGGAAAGGAAAGTTTGCTTTCCCTTGCCCTTGATGGCATTCTCAATATGTTCACGGAGCTGTTGAGGCTCTGGGTGCTGATTGTCGTTGTCGTTGACATATCGAAGATATACTCGGTTGATTGTCGCTCGGATGTTTACCAGGCGTTGGTTGAACTCGGGGCTTTCTGGGAAGGCCGGCGTTGACTTAGCCGTCTGGGTTTTGGCGTTCCAGAATTTGGGGTGAATCGCTTCTCCCGTGTAGACTTTCAAACTATGGCCTCCATAATTGGCGACCGCAAAGATTGCTGTTTCTCTTTTCGCCCCGGCGCGCTTGAGGTAAAACCGTACTTTCATAAATTCGCCTGTAAGTGAATCGAAGGTAAGATCGAAAATTGAAAACGTGCATTTTTTGGGGTATAGTTTTCTTGCAATTCATCTCCTTTGGCTGCAATATTGACATTTGTAAAACGCAGTGAACTGGATAGTTACGCAGGAAGAAACGAGAAACAAAAGGATGTAGAGTGAAGTGGGTCACAGTCCAATCCGGATCACTTGTCTTGAATATCAACAAACATCCGAAGTATCTCCACTTCGGATGTTTTTATGTTATGCAACCTTCCGCAGCAACTGAATACAGCTTCAGAGCCAAACCCTTCCACCACTCGCCTACCGGTGGCTGGGTTTTTGTGACCCTGCCGGTAAAAATTTCGGCGCAAATCCGCCAAAAGCATAAATGGGATGAAGAAGGCTGGGGCCGGTTAAAAGCCCGCGCCCGAATTAACCATACCGAATGGAGCACCGCCATCTGGTTCGATACCAAACAAAATACCTACCTACTCCCACTGAAAGCGGATATAAGAAAAAAAGAGGGCATTGAAGCTGGAAAAACCCTCCGGGTTTCTGTTATCCTGTAAAACTTGACGCTACCCGCTTCGTGGTATTTTCAACAACAACGGGTTACTTTTTCCTTCCAATGAGCATCAATGTATAATGGTTGATACGGAGCTAATCCCCCATTCAGCTATGTAATTTTCCAACCGTTGCATCTCATCCTATAACAGTAAAGCCATGAAACCATTGACAGTATTGGCATTTTTTGCCATTGCGCTGATGCTTGTTGCCTGCCAGGATCAGTCCGCGAATTTTAGTTCTGAACAAGCTGGCCCGAGCAAATCAGAGAATGAAGGGATAAGCAATAGTATGGTCAGCAGTCCTCCGGATGCCGACGAAAAGATGGAGGATCAGGGGCAGGATCAACAACCCGGGAAAAAACCTTTTTACCCGCCATCACAAGCGAATCCTGACTGGGATCGATCCATCATTCGCACGGCAAATATGGAAACGGAAGTGAAGGATTTGAAAGCCTACTCCACTTCAGTTAGAACCATGATCCGGCAATTGGGCGGCTATGTAGCCGCAGAAGAATTTGCCATGGACGACTACAGGAAGAATGCCTCCATCACACTCAAGGTTCCCGTACAAAGCTTTGAGGAAGCCGTAAATAAGGTTTCAGAACAGTCAGTAGCCGTTCATAAAATCAGGGTTCAATCGGAAGATGTGAGTGCTGAGATCATTGATATCAAAGCCCGGTTGGAGGTCCGAAGCACTACCCGCGATCGCTATATACAATTGATGAAGGGCGCCAGCAATATGGAAGATTTATTGAAGGTGCAGTCGGAAGTAAATGCGATACAGGAAGAAATAGAGGCTGGAAAAAACCGGGCGAATTATCTGGCCCATGCTTCCGCCATGAGTACTATCCATCTCACTTGTTATCAGGAAATAAAACCCGCCCCTGTTGAGGTGGAAGAACCCGAGAACCGTATAAAGAGCGCATTTCTGACCGGCTGGAGTATCATGACCAGTGTATTGATAGGACTGTTAAGCATCTGGCCGCTGTTGCTGCTGATAATATTGCTCTACCTGCTGTTCAGAAAAAAATGAAACATGGGCCATCATTTTTGGCATGCTACCGGAAACCCGCCCCACCGCAGCCGAACCCACTTACTACTTACTACTCACTACTCCCTATCAAACCGCGCCAACACATCCGCAATATGAAGCGTTTGCAGATCGTATCCTTTCTTCTCGATATATCCCTTGAGATGCATGAGGCAGGAATGATCGGTGGAGATAAGGTATTGCGCACCGGTGGCGATGGCATTGTCCACCTTCTGTTCGCCCATGCCTATGGAAATGCCGTCAAATTTCACCGCAAAAGTGCCGCCGAAACCGCAACAGGTTTCCACATCGGCCATTTCGGTAAGCTGCAGGCCAGCCACTTTCGACAGTAATTGACGTGGTTCTTGTTTTATACGACATTCCCTTAATCCTGCACAACTATCGTGATAAGTCGCCTTCCCTTCGAGGCTGGCGCCAAAATCGTCGCGACCCAGCACTTTTACCAGAAACTCACTAAACTCATAAATACGTTCCCCGATATCGGCAACTTCATGATGCATGGATGAGTTCTCGAACAGTTTACCATAGTAATTGCGAACAAATCCCACACAACTGGCGCTGGGCGCCACAATAGGATCGGTTCCTTTAAAGTCTTTCAAAAACTTGCTGCAGACCTTTTTCGATTCTTCCCAGAACCCGGCATTAAAAGCCGGCTGGCCGCAGCAGGTTTGGTTTTCGTTATAGGCCACGGTACAGCCCGCTTTCTCGAGCACCCGGATCATATTGAAGGCCGTATCGGGAAAAAGCTGGTCTACAAAACAAGGGATGAATAACTGTACGCGCATAAATTAGAACCTTGCTGATCAGGAAATTGATTGGTTGAGGGCGATCATTTTTAAAGCCGTAATGGCAGCCTCTTCTCCCTTATGGCCATGCCGGCCACCTATTCGTTCACGAGCCTGCTCTTCGGTGTTTACCGTAAGGATGCCGTATATGCTGGGTACGGGTAATTGAATATTCAATTCGGTAATGCCATGGGTTACCGACTGGCACACATAATCGAAATGAGGCGTGTCGCCGCGGACCACGCAACCGAGCGCGATAAAGGCACTGGGATGCGATTCCGTACCCGATTTGCGCTCCCAGTACTGGCGAATGGCAAAAGGTATCTCCACTGCTCCGGGAACCGTAATCCGGATAACCCTCCTTACGCCCTGCTGGTTCAATACCCGCATGGCGCCGCTTTCCAATTCGTCAACAATACCCGCGTTCCATTCGGTCTTGATCAGAACGATACAGGCACTCTCGGGATGGAGAATGCCTGTTTCAGTTTGCAGTAATTTGCTATTGCTGATATCTGCCATAATTAATCTACATTCAAAACTCCCTGTTGCGCCAGGTAAAGGTCTGCTTCCTGTCCGCGAACCGAGCTGCCATATTTCTCTTTCAACTGGGTGAAAAGCTTAATGGCCGACGCATTGTCGTTTAAAACACGGGCGCTCAAAAAAGCAGCGCGGAACAAAGCTTCGGAACTCGCGTTCTCGTCCTCGGGAAACTCGGAGGCCGACTTCTTATAATAATCCAGCGCCTCTTTGGCATTGCCCTGATCGGCATAGGCATCGCCCAGCAGCAAATAGGCGCGTTGTTGAATGGGCTTCGACTCCGTGCTGAATTTTTTCAGGTGCTTGATCGCGTTGGCGGGATCATCGAGTTTTACAAAACAGGCTCCGGCATAATAAGAAGCCAGGTTAGCGGCTTCGGTTCCGCTATAGCGGCTGATGATATTCAGGAAACCGGGGTAAGTACCGTCGCCGTTCAGGGCCAGGTTCACCGAATCCATACGATAATATTCCTCGGCCTTAAAGAGATTGCTCATCGCCTTCTCTTCCTTGGGCCTGGCGAAAAAGTTCTGATAAATATAGAAACCTGCCACCAGCAACAGCAAGCCACCACCCACGCCGAGGATCAGTTTGCTATTGCGCTGCCAGAAGTCCTTTGCCTTTTCCACCACTATCTCGGGGCTTGCAGGTTCTGTTGTATGTTTTGTGTTAGCCATTTAAATTGGAAGTTATAAGTTGTACGTTTTAAGTTTGATTGTTTTTAGTCGGTAATGAAGGGATAGTTCTGATCCACATAAATATCCTTCAGCACTTCGTCGTCATCCGGCCAGGGGCTTTCTTCGGCAAATTTTACGGATGCAGTTACAATTTCATCCACCCGCTGGTCGATTTGGGCCAGGTCTTCTTCCGAAGCCATTTTGCCTTCCACTATCGTGTTTTTCACCAGCGTGATGGGGTCTTTAGCCTTGTATTCCTCCACCTCATCCTTGGTACGATATTTTTGTGGGTCGCTGATTGAGTGGCCCTTATAGCGGTATGTTTTAATTTCTATCAAGGTAGGACCGCCACCTTCCCGGGCGCGTTTCACCGCACGGGTAACGCTTTCATGCACCAGCTCCGCCTTCATCCCATCCACCACATCGGAGGGCATCTCGTAGGCGTCGGCCAGTTTGTAAATATCATGCACATTGGAGGTACGCTCAACGGAAGTACCCATGGCGTAGTTATTGTTTTCGCAGATATAGATGACCGGAAGCTTCCAGAGCATGGCCAGGTTAAAGGACTCGTGGAGAATACCCTGCCTTGCCGCACCATCCCCAAAAAAGCAGAGCACCACATTGTCGGTACCCCGGTATTTCTCGGCGAAAGCCAGGCCAGTACCAGTGCCAATTTGTGCGCCTACAATCCCATGACCACCATAGAAGTTTTCCTTCTTACCAAAAAAGTGCATACTGCCACCCTTACCCTTGGCACAACCTGTGGCTTTGCCATAGAGTTCGGCCATACAACTGTCTACCGAAACACCCTTGGCAATTGCCAGCCCGTGATCACGGTAAGCGGTAATGAAGAGGTCTTCGGGTTTGGTAGCCGTCATGCAACCGGCCGCAATGGCCTCCTGTCCAATGTAGGCATGGAAAAAACCGCGGATCTTTCCCTCCATTTTGTATTTTTCTTCGGCCATTAATTCAAACTGGCGTATAAGCTGCATCAGCTCATACCAGTACAGGTAGGTTTCTTTTGAAAATTTGGCAGCCACAGGCTAAAAATTTGAGTTGCAAAAATAAGGGAATTATGATGAAAACCTTCATGCCCGGAAAGCCCTGAAAAATTCAGAAAATGAAAGGGATGGAATATCTTGCAAACATGCTTTCGCTGCTGGAAATCACCCTTTTTCAATTTAAAAACTATGCCAACAGGAGCTTCCGCTTCGAAACGCGCATTACGGGCATTTGCGGGGCCAATGGAGCGGGCAAAACCAATCTGCTCGATGCCATCCACTATCTCTGCTTCACGCGTAGCTATTTTACCCGCAGCGACCAGGCCAATGTGCAAAGAGGCTGTGCCGGCTTTCGCATTGAGGGCCAGTTCTCCCTGCAGGGTCAGCCCGAAAAAACCGTATGTATTCTCCGGGAGACCGGTAAAAAGGAATTTCGTGTAAATGAACAGGCCTATGAAAAATTTGCTGACCATATCGGTCGCTATCCCTGCGTCATTATCGCGCCCGACGATGCGGTGCTGATAACGGGTGCCAGTGAGGAGCGCCGCCGATTTATGGACGCCCTCCTCTGCCAGGCAGACGCAGCCTATCTGCAGCAATTGATTCAATACCAGAAACTGCTTCAGCAGCGGAATGCCTTGTTGAAGACGATGCTCGAAACCCGCCAAACCGAAAACGCCCTTCTCGATGTGCTTGATCAGCAACTGATCTCCCCGGGCCAGGCGATTTTTGAAAAAAGAAAGCAGTTCATGGTGAGTTTTCTGCCCGCTACCCGCCATATGTACCAGGAAATAGCAAGGCAAACCGAAGATATACGCCTGGTTTACGACAGCCAGTTGCTCGATGCAGATATGGCCGGATTATTACAACTAAACCGCTCCAGGGATCTGGCCAGCGGACGCAGCACAGCGGGTATTCATCGCGACGATATAGAAATCCGCTTTCACGACCAGCCCTTTCGCCAGGTGGCTTCGCAGGGTCAAAGAAAAAGCCTGCTCTTTGCGCTAAAGCTTACCGAAATGGAATACCTCGCCGAAGCAAGGGGCTTTCCTCCCCTGCTCCTCCTCGATGATGTGTTTGAAAAACTGGATGAAAGCCGTATCCGCAACCTGCTCGAAAAAGTTTGCCTCCAAAACCAGGGCCAGGTATTTATTACCGATACTAATTCCGAAAGACTTTCAGCCCATCTAAAAAATCTGAATATGAGGGAGGGGGAATGGAAATGTGTGAATATAGATTCGGTTATTCGGTGATTCGGTGATTTGCCTGACGCAAAAGAGTTGTGAGTTACTCATTTAATCCATTAAGCAAATTGCCAAATCACCGAATTACCAAATAATCAAATTCCCAATTCCACTACCTTTGCCCCATGGGTGAATTTTCCATGCGCGATGCCATTCAGCAGTTTCTCAATCAAAGCCGGTTGAAAGGTGATATTGAGGCTTTACAGATCGAAGAGGTTTGGGAGAAAGTGATGGGCAAAACAGTTGCGCGATATACGGAGAAACTCCAACTCTATGGGGGAAAACTCATCATCAGCACCCAGGTAGCGCCACTCCGGCATGAGCTACTCTACCAAAAAGAAAAAATAGCGCAAAGAGTGAATGAGGCGTTGGGAAGGAATTTGGTGAAGGAAGTGGAAGTGAGGTAGGGAGTAGTAAGTAGTGAGTAGGGAGTAGTAAGTTTTAAGCTATTGAAATTTCCATTTCAAATATTATCAAACCCAAAACCTATAACTTGCAAGTTACTACTCCCTACTCCCTACTCACTACTCACTACTCACTACTTCCTCACCCTCGGATCCACCCAACCATACAAAATATCGGCCAGCATATTGACCAGTACAAAAAAGCAGGCGGCCAGTAATACGGCTCCCATCACGATAGGGTAATCATTTTTTTCGAGGGCATCCACGGTTATCTTGCCTATACCTTGCAGGCCGAAAATATATTCTACAAAGAATGCTCCCGCCAACAACTCGGCAAACCAACCGGTAACGGCTGTGATAACGGGATTGAGCGCATTGCGCAGTGCATGCCGCCAGATAACCCTTGCCCTTGAAGCGCCTTTCGCGTAGGCCGTGCGGATAAAATCCTGGTTGAGTACATCGAGCATAGCGCTACGCGTTAGTTGCATGATGATGGCCAGTGGCCGGATACCAAGTGTAATGGCCGGCAGAATCAGGTTTTGCAGGGTCAGCCGTTTCTCCCCCGTAGCTGCATCCACGCTATACCAGCTTCCTGAAATATTGAGACCGGTAAAATCGCTCCACAGGAAGCCAAACAGATAGGCTATAACGATGCCCATAAAAAAGCTGGGCGCAGAAATGCCGATAATGCTGGTAAAAATGGCAGATTGATCGAGCCAGCTATCCTTTTTTACTGCAGCCAGCACGCCTAATGGAATACCCAATGCGATCGCAATCAACATCGCGGCAAATGCCAGCATGATGGTACCGGGTAAAGCGTCCATCAGTACGGAACCAACTTCGCGACGGCTTTGGTAAGATCGTCGCAGGTAGGGCCATTTCAAACCCAGTTTCCTGTCGCCACCCAGGAACCATCCCTTCAACTGCTTGTCTTCAATCTCTTTCCGGCTATGGATTCCAATGGGCGAAATATCGTTGAGATACAGCAGAAATTGTTTCCAGCGTGGTTGATCGAGATAAAGTTCCTTGCGAATATTTTCTTCGGTTTTTGCGTCGCCCGATTGCCCCATCACCATACGCGCAGGATCGCCCAAGCCCTGGAATAGCCAGAATACCAGCACCACCACTCCCAGTAGCACCAGTGCGGCATATCCCAGTTTGCGGACTATGAATCGGAGCATGTCTTTAGTTTTTGTCCCGAAGCCGGTCAATGATCCGGTCAAATCGACGATAGCCCTGTTTGTCGGTGATTACTCCATTTTCGAGCAGGTAGAGACAGGGATTCGTTCGCGCCGCGGTGTGCATGGCTACCACATCGAGGGTGAATATTTCCGGAATGCTGATTTTCTTTTCCTGCAAAGCCTTTTGCAATGGTTCGGGGAAGCGGGAAACCACATAGAGCGGAATTTGCCTGTTATCGGCTTCTGCCATCAGTTTCTTCAATGCATCATCCCAGTGGCGTAAAGGGTTTTCGCTGATATCTTCTACAAACAACAAAAAGGCGCGGGGCCTTGAAAGCACTTCCTGCGTACGATCGGCATTTGTCGCGTCCGACAACCTGAATCCCTTGATCGCCGGATCCGCATTGCCTTTGCGCACCAGCCGGTCTTCGCGGCTTATGTAGGTGTAGGTTCCCAGGTCGGCGGGTAATTCACTGGGAGCAAATTCAAATTGCTTCCCGTCTTTCTCATACACAAAACGGATGGCGAAGCTATCGGGCACCGCATTGGGTGGCGGCTGCATCTTTTCGGTGATGGAATGTCCTTTCTTAAAGGGTAAACAATCCACCGGCGGCAGATAGGTAAGCGCATACCATTGCAGGCCAAAGCTGAATGCCGTCACCAGCAACATGATGATAAACCGGGCCCTGCCACTGAATATCGGCTGAATATGCCGACGCTGCCAGTAGAGAAAACCGATCAATAAAGTAAGCGCTACGTCTTTCAGGAAAGACACTTTTGAACTAATGGGCAGGCAATCGCCAAAGCAACCACAATTGGCGGGCTTGCCTGTAACATAAGTATATCCGGTAAGAAATGTAAAAAAGAGGATAAGCAACAAAAGCAGGACGATGAAGAGCCTGACCCGCCAACCCAGCAATAAGGCAAAGCCGGCGATGATCTCAAAGGCATTCATGAGAACCGAACTGAGCAGCGTATAGTCGTTGAAACCATGCAGCCCCCAGATCTCGAAAAACTCCTGCATCTTGTAGCTAAGTCCCAGGGGATCATTGGCCTTTACGAGGCCGGAAAAAATAAAGAGAATCCCTACGAGGATTCGCGATAGCCAGATTAGTCCTTTCATGCCTTTAATTTTCTTGGGTTGCCTGGGCCGTTCCGGCTGCCGGTTTCTCACTCATCAGGATCAGCGCGAATACAGCATAATTCACGATATCGTGGTAATTGGCATCAATGCCTTCACTGATCAGTGTTTTTCCATCATTGGCCAGTATCTGGCGGATCCTTTGCAGCTTCATCAGGATGAGATCGGTGAAACTTTCCTGGCTCATGCTTCGCCAGGCCTCGCCATAATCGTGGTTCTTATCCTGCATCAGCGATTTGCTTTCTGCCACATGTCTGTTATATAGCTCCGCCACGGCGTCACTGTCGAGCTCTTCGCGGCGATCGTCTTTCAGCTCCAGTTGAATAAGGCCAATGATGGCATAATTGACAATACCCCTGAACTCCGCACCAATATCATCGGCCACCCGCTGCTGCCCTTTTTCCTGGATAGTACGAATGCGCTGGGCTTTGATGAAAATCTGATCAACTATTGAAATAGTGCGGAGCACCCGCCAACTGGTGCCATAATCCCTGGCCTTCTTTAAAAAAATGTCCCGGCATCCTGTAATAGCCTGATCGTATTGTAAATTCGTTGTATTCATGGTTGGTCGGAATGATAGCTGCCTGTTCCTGTATCTTTGGCTTCAAAAATAACGAAAGGAGTCAGAATGTTTACGCTTAATTGTGGTGGTCGCCTCCTAAGCCTGGAGCAACCGGTGGTCATGGGCATTATCAACTGTACCCCCGATTCATTTTATGCCGGTAGCCGGCAACAACAGGTGGATGACTGCCTGCGCCTGGCCGAAAAAATGCTGAAGGAAGGCGCCGGCGTGCTCGACATAGGAGGACAGAGCACAAGACCGGGCAGCGAAATGCTAAAGCCTGAGGAAGAAATGGAGCGGGTTATTCCCTGCATCAGGGCCTTGATGGACCGGTTTCCGGAAGCATTCATTTCAATTGATACTTTTTATTCACGGGTGGCTGAGGAAGCAGTGGCGGCAGGAGCCGTTATTGTTAACGACATTAGTGCGGGCAAAATTGACGCCGACCTTTTAGCAACGGTTGGCCGTCTCGGAGTTCCCTATATAGCCATGCACATGAAGGGCCGGCCCAAAGACATGCAGCAGCAACCCCATTATGAAAATGTAACACAGGAAATCATCGACTTCTTTATCCGGCTTTCGGGCATCCTGCAAGAGAATGGAATTGTGGAATGGATAGCAGATCCGGGATTTGGCTTCGGCAAAACTGCCGGGCATAATTTCCAACTGATCCATGATTTGGAACTGTTCCATCTGCTCAATCGCCCGATTCTTATGGGGATTTCACGAAAGTCGACAATTTATAAAACCCTGGGAGTAACGGCTGAGGAAGCCTTGAATGGCAGCACCGTGTTGCACACCATCGGATTAATGAAAGGAGTGCATTTGCTACGGGTGCACGACGTGAAAGAAGCCAGGGAGGCAGTGGAACTGGTTGAAAACGTCTTACGTTATACGTAGTACGTTTTACGTTAAGTTGTAAGTTGTAAATTATAGGTTTTAAGTGGGGGTAGAAAGTCGATGATTGATTACAGGAAATACCCAATTATTCAGAATGGGTACAACCCGCTACCAGCTTTTTTTACTTACTGCCTTAAACCTTAAACCCTAAACCTTAAACAGTTCAACAGTTCAACAGTTCAACGATTCAACACCAATAGGGCATGGATATACAATAGTATGGACCTTGGACTAAAAACGGGGCCAGTGAGCGCTTTTTTTCAAATCAGGTAGGGAACCGGTCCAGGCTGTAATGGCCGGACCGGTGTAAAGGTGCAACATTATTTTGAAATTTGATTCAAAAAATGGTTGAACCGGATCAATAAATTTTATCGTTGCGGGACGGGCGCTGGCTCAGCGCTGGCACTATCGGCCACACGCAACAATTCCACGTCAAACTTCATGGGTTCAAATGGCTGGAATTTGGGATGGCTCTTGCCGTATGCCCGGAAACCCGGTATGTACAAAGTACCCTTTCCTCCTTCGCGGAATGCTTCAAGTCCTTCTTCCATACCTGAAATCAGGCCACCTTCGCCCAGCTTCCTTTCCAGGGTTCCCTTATCGAAAATACTGTCGTTGCGGATGAGGCTGCCCACGTAGCTAAACTTCACAAACTTGCCAGAGCCCGCCTGCTCGCCAGCACCTTCCTTGTCGACAACGACAAAAGTGCCTTTACCCATCATTTTGGCATTACTGATATTTCGGCCGGCCAGGTATTCCTGCATGGCTTTGATTCCCCGGTCGGCTTCGCCCGACTTTTCCATTTCCTCTTCCTCCTTTTGCCGCTGGGCCAGCATTTCTTCCTTCATTTTGGCCATCGCCTCTTCCTGCTCCATTTTTGCCCGGGGGGCATCCAGTTCCCGCTCACGTTCCTCGTCGAGCTTGTAAAGGCTGTCGTCGCGGAAGACGTCGAGAATTTTAAAATTATAGGTAATCCGGTCCTCTTTACTGAAGTTGGGAGGCAGTTCCTGCATGACTCCTTTTCTAACCATGCTATCGAGCAGCAATACCACCACGGCGCTATCACCTTTCTTTAGCTGCGTGAGAATTTCGAGCGGACTGTAGTCCACAATTTGTCCGGGCATAATGCGCGCATAGGCCGGCATTCGTCCAAAACTGGTTTGCACTACTGAATCATTAATCTTCTGTACAAAGTGCAATTTGAGCCAGTCGCCTTCCCTGGCCGCTGAATCCTTGTCGGAGGAAGGAATGATTTTGTAAATCAGGCCCGATTTACTGCGCTGATAATCCAGTTTGCCGCATGATACCATTACGGCAGATGTGATGACGATACAAACAATGTTCAGAATAGCCTTCATACCTCTTGATTATTGTAACAGTTTTTCGTTTTCTTTTAATGCCTGTATAAATTTTCGTACCGTTTCGTCGAGCGAATCGGTACTTCTTCCGCCGGAAGCGTGAAAATGCCCGCCTCCATTGAAATATTTTCGGGCAAAGGTATTGCAATCGAAATCTCCTTTGCTGCGGAAACTCCATTTTCTTTCCTCATCCCTGTCAATAACCAGGCCCACCAGCTTAATATCCTGCACCGACTGTGGCAGGTTAACGAGGCCCTCGGTATCCCCTGTTTTGATATGATAGCGGAGAATATCCGCCTTGGGAATCGCAATCAGCGCGGTATTGTATTCATAGAGAAAATCGAGTCGGTTCAGCAACACATGACCGGTAAAGCGAATCTTATTTTCCAGGAAATTGTCGAAAAGTTGTTCGTGCACCCGTACATGATCCAGTCCCCGGCGCTTGAGGTCCGCAGCCAGACTGTGGACGCTGGCACTGGTACTGGAAAATCGGAACGATCCGGTATCGGCCACCACACCTGCATACAGGCATTCGCCGATTTCGGTATTGATCAACGCATCGTGTCCTGATCCGGTAATCAGGTCGTAAACCATCTCGCAGGTGGAACTCTTACCGGTATCACTATAGCCATAGTCGAAAGAAGCCGCATCGGGCTCCTGGTGATGATCGATCAACACTTTGGTACACTGCATCTGGCGCAGCTTCTCGGCCATATAGCGGGTACGCAAAAAAATATTGAAGTCGAGGCAAAACAGTATCTGCGCCTGATCCAATACTTCATCGGCCTTATCGCGCAGGGCTTCATAATCCAGTACTTCCCGCGATCCCGGCATCCAGTCGAGCCACTTGGCCCAGTTGGTTGGAGAAATAACCGTCACCGAATGACCCAACTGCTTTAGAAAATGGGCCAATCCCAGGGAAGAGCCCATGGCATCGGCATCCGGTTTCTGATGCATAGTGATCACGATACGGGAAGGCTGCTGCAATAAAGGGTAAAAGTCCTGGATGGGTTTCATATAAGTGGGCGAAGATAGTTGATTACGTTATACGTTATACGTTTTACGTAGTACGTGAGTTTAAGGTTTAGAGTTTAGGGTTTAGAGTTTAGGGTTTAAAGTTCATGTATTAAACCTTAAACCCTAAACCCTAAACCAACCAACGTAAAACGTAGAACTTTTCCTACCTTTGCGCCCCAAAAGCAATAACCCAATATGAGCAATCGCACATTCACCATGATCAAGCCGGACGCCTTTGGTAAAGGCCATTCCGGTGCCATCCTGGACAGGATCATTAAGGAAGGATTTCGTATCGTAGCGCTGAAAATGACCAAGCTTTCCACGGAAAAAGCCGGGGAATTCTATGCGGTGCACAAAGAGCGTCCGTTTTACGGAGAATTGGTGGAATTTATGAGCAGCGGCCCCATCATCGCCGCCATACTTGAGAAGGATAATGCGGTGGCTTCATTCCGCGAGCTGATCGGCGCTACCAATCCCGCGCAGGCGGCAGAGGGTACAATCCGTAAACTCTATGCCTCCTCGGTTGGCGAAAATGCCATCCATGGCAGCGACAGCGATGAAAACGCCGCCATCGAAGGCAGCTTTTTCTTCTCCGGACTGGAACAATTCTAAATAAAAATCAGCCGAAGTATGGCTTGGTACGCCTAAAACGTACGATACCATGCTTCGGCTGAATTTTTCTGGTTATCGCTTAAAGGGTCTGTGATTTTTTATTCGACACCGGGCTCACCTGGTAGCCCATCTTGCGGAGCAGATCAATCACTCCTTCTTTCCCGGGCAAATGGCCCGCGCCCACCGCAAACAACAGCGATTTTTCCTTCATCAGGTCTTTGATCTTTGCTACCCAATTGCGGTTGCGTTGAAAAAGGAGAATTTCTGTATAGTTGGAAATAGCGGGATCACTTTGCGTTATTAATTCCTCCAGTTTACCCAGATCCTGCTCACGATAAGCATCCATCATCTTCTGCGTTTCATCTGAGCTGCTATCGGCCGTTCCACTGTTCTCCACATATTTTACCAATTGATCAGCCTGCATTTTATAGGGTATCTGGTCCAATACTCCTGCCTGATAACCCATGGTCTCCAGGCCTTTGATCCTTTTCTCAAACTCTTTGGCATATCCCATGATCTCGGTCTCCATCGCCGAAGTAGATTCGCAGGGCATTTTGCTTTGTTCCAGTAAGGATGCGGCCAAAATCGGTTTATAACTCTCCAGCATCGTGAAAGGCAACATTCCTCCGTTTTGTTCGAAATATGCTTTCACTTTTTCGTACTCCGTTTCCGTCAACAGATCGCGCAAAGTAGTATCGCCCCGCATTTTAAATTTGGAGACAGCACCCAGCATTTCCATCATATTATCAAGGTCAACTTCAAAGTACACTTCATCGGCATCCCGTATCACTTTGCGAAGGTTGTCGCTAAGGCCCGCGTCATCCTTGCAAATCATGTGAATGGTGCCAAACAGGTAGGAAGGCTTATTCAGCCCGTTACCGCTGATTTTCCACAACAGGGTATTTTCAGCCTGTTCAGCGTCCTGTGCCAGACCTGCGAGGGATAATAAACTCATCATTACCAGTAAAGGAAATTTCTGCATAGGGTCAATTTCAATAGCTGCAATTTACATAATTAGCGGTTAACGGCTGGCCACTACCGCTTCCTCGCCATACATCTGGCTCTTGAATTTCAGCGAAGGGGAGGGAAGGAAAGGCCCCAGACCTAATTGATCCCATTTAGCATCCACCGACTGTATGGTTTCGTCGGCCGCCACGATGATATTGGGCCAGTCGCGTTGAAAATTGTCGAACTCCGCCGTCTTCATGGTTCCGTCAAATCCCATACTGGCCATTTTGCCCGGATCATCATTATCCTGTGCCAGCACCGAATCACGCTTGGGGTCCAGGTTATTACAGAAACGCCAGAGAGCGGTGGGAAGGTCATGTGCATCCACGGTGTGCTCTACATATAGCACCAGTTTGATACCCCTGAGCCAGCCCCTTTCATAAAGCTGCTGATGCAGTGAACGAATATGGCCCTTCCGGTTTTTTTCAACGGAAAGCAAAATGCAGGAAATCTGTTTGGTCAGCAGCGACAGATTGGCCTTCCTGATCTCGGGAAATTCCTGTTGAAGCGTTGCCTCCTTCAGGCCCTCGGCCCAACTTTCCTGCCGCCATTCGTTTAATATCTCCTCATCCCATTTGCGCGTGCCATCGATACACATCTTACCGCCAAAGCCGGTCTTGCTGCAACTATGATCCAACACGTCCATGGGTCCGGTAGAAAAATAAATATCCGTAGCCGGGTTGAGATTTTTGGAAATATACTGCGCAAGGGGCAGATAATCGGATATCCTGTTGTCGCCGTCGGCAATTACAAGGATCTTGTTAAACATCATTTGTCCGGCACCCCACATGGCATTCATCACTTTTTGTCCCTGGCCGGCATATTCTTTTTCAATTTTGGTGATAACCAGGTTATGGAATACGCCTTCCACGGGCATATCCATGTCGCGAATTTCCGGCACCATGGTCATCTTGATGGGTGCGAGGAAAATGCGTTCTGTGGCCTTTCCCAGCCAGGCATCTTCCTGGGGTGGAATGCCCACGATGGTAGCCGGGTACACCGCATCTTTTTTATGCGTAATGGCCGTGATATGAAAACGAGGATACCAGTCGGGCAGGGAATAATATCCGGTATGGTCGCCAAAAGGCCCTTCCCAAATCAGTTCGTCGCCGGGATCCACATAGCCTTCTATCACAAAGTCAGCATCGGCCGGCACTTCAATTTCGGGTTGGGTGATGCAGGGCACCAGCTCTACTTTTTTCTTGCGCAGGAATCCGGCCAGCATGTATTCATCCACATTCTCCGGCAGAGGTGCGGTGGCAGAATAGGCATAAACAGGATCGCCACCGAGGGCAACGGCCACCGGCATTTTTTTTCCCAGTTGTTTGTAAGCATTGAAGTGCTTGGCCGATACCTTATGCTTATGCCAGTGCATACCTGTAAGTTGCGGGCCAAATACCTGCATTCGGTACATGCCTACGTTACGGCTTCCATTGTTGGGATCTTTGGTATGGATAACGGGTAGCGTCACAAAGGGGCCGCCATCCTTGGGCCAACAGGTGATCACCGGCAGTTTGGTGATATCGGCATTGTCGGTTACAACAACCTGCTGACATTCTCCCCTACCCTTTCTCACCTTCGGCATCCAGGAAGCAAACTGCCCGAGCTTGGGTAGCAATTTCAATTTGTCAAGGATCCCTTCTTTGGGGGAGGACAATAATTTGAAAAGAGATTCGATCTCATGCGCTACATCATCGAGGTGCGAAACACCCAGTGCCATGCACATGCGCTTTTCACTTCCATAGGCATTCATCAGCACAGGGAAATCGTAGCCGGTATTTTCAAACAGGAGGGCTTTTCCGCCGCCCGGCATCTTGCTAACGCGATCCGTAATTTCGGCGATTTCCAGTTTGGGATCTACAAAATGTTTTATCCGTACCAACTCACCTGCCCGCTCCAATGCGTCGATAAATTCCTGCTGATTCCTGAATGCCATTTTAATGAATTATGGGGTTCAAAGGTACAACAAGAATGGAGGGGAATGGTTGGGATGTGAATTTGTGGATTTGGGAATTTGGGGATTTGCTGATTTGTAGATTTACGGATCTGCCCGCGGGCAGTTCAGTACCTCCTCTAATCTACAAATTCTCAAATTTCCAAATTCTCAAATCCTAGATTCCTAGTACACGTTCGTCGGGCAGCCCATCCTGTTTTTTCTTCCACCAAAGCCACCGCCATAGCCTGAACCCAGTCTGTAGGTAAGGTGCAGTCCGGTGAAATAATAAAAATCATTGAACTCGGAGCCGCCGCGGCCAAAGCCCTTGGCGGGATAGGCCGGATTACCACCGGGTAATTCGTCGCCGCGATAGGATATATCAACTGCCAACTGACCACGGGCAGCGAGAAGGTCGGCCGGGTCAGCATAAGTGGTGCTCACATCATCGAGATAGTCGGTAAAAAGTTTTCGAAAGCCTACTTCAAAACCCAGGCGAAGCCTGTCGGTAAAAGCATACTTCACACCCGCGCCAAATGGCAAAGCCACCTGCGTAAGGCTATAGGGTTTCTTTTCAGGATAACCCGGAAGTCCCTGCCCTTCGGTGCTCAATGGCTTTAAAAAAACTTTGTTGAGGTTGACATCGTAGGCGTAGGGGTTATACCGATACAGCGCCAGTCCCCCAAATGCATAGGGGCTAAACTTTTTCATTTCAAAGGAAAACAGGTAATATTCCGCGACCACGCTAAACTCGTGCAGGCTGGTTTCAAATGCCAGGTTTCGGGCACGTGCTTCAGCATCACTGCTAAATCGGTCGGCTCCTCCCAGTACGGCATAGGTATATCCTGCACGTAGCATGAAATGGTCGCTCAGCTCATAATTGCCCGTAATGCCAATGGAACCGTTGGTGGTTTTGGAGGGATAATAACGATCCGTGAGATCGCCATTATAGTTGGCCAGGCCACCAAATATACCGAGGTGGAAACGCTGTGCCTGAAGGGTCAGGGTACACGCGGCACAGGCCACGAAAAGAAGCATTCTCTTCATAACAGATTCACTTTAGTGCCCCTTTCCGGGCAAAGATGATACCGAAATATGCCTAAAGGTAAATCGGAAATTTTGGAAAAACGAAGCAGAGGGTTCGCTATGCCCGTTTTAGTGATGCCGGCGCCCCGGCTAATTCCATTCAGGTTCCCCTATCAGGCTGATGCCCAGCCCCGGCCGGTTCGAGTGGCTCACTTTTCCAAAATCGTATTGCAATCCGGTGGCAATATCTTGCGCCAGCAACAGGGGGCCGTCCATATCTACCATATCGATAAAAGGCAGGAAATGGGCGAGGGCCGCGGATCCCACGGTACTCTCGTTCATACAGCCCATCATGACCCTTAGACCCAGTTTTCGGGCTTCGGTTATCATACGGCGCGCCGGTGTTATGCCACTGCACTTGGTCAACTTGATATTGATGCCATGAAAGTGCCCGGCGCAGCGCAACAGGTCTTCTTCGAAAACGCAGGACTCATCAGCGAATAGCGGGATATCGGAAACAGCATGAAGTTTCTGCATGCCCTCCCAATCATCCTTGGCAAGGGGCTGCTCAATCATTTCTACCCCCAATTCGTTTAACGTCGGCAACATTTGGATCGCTTCATCGGCCGTCCATGCCGCATTGGCATCTACCCGAAGAATGGCATTGGTTTCCTTTCGGATGGCGCTCAGTTTTGCCAGGTCATCTCTTGTGCCCAGCTTCACTTTGTAGATGGGCCAGGGCTTTTCCCGGAGTTTATCCAACATCTTATCGGTACTGTCAATGCCAATGGTATAATCCGTCAGTATCGTTCCGGGAGCGGTTGCTCCCCATATATCCTGCAGCGGCCGGCCACTCATTTTTCCATACAAATCCCAGGCTGCCATATCCAGCGCCGACACCAGGAATGGATTGGCAGGAAAAAGATGATGCAAATAATGCCAGTAACGTTCTGGTTCCGTGAATGCGAATTTCTCGATGAATACCTTTTTCCGTTCAATATCAGCAATCATCTTCTCCACCGATATGTCATAATAAGTGATAGCCGGTGCTTCCCCATAACCAGTATGGCCAAAATGAGATAGCGCGACCAGCAAAGTGGGCTGATGGGTTTTAGTTCCTTTTGAAATAGTAAAAGGGTGGCGAAAAGGAAGGGAATAGGATTTGTATTGCAAGTGCATATGAGTAATACGTTTTACGTTTTACGTAGTACGTTTTTTGTTTAGGGTTTAAGGTTTAGGGTTAAAGGTTTAAGGTGAGTAGGTTATATTTCATATTCTCAGATTACGATTAGCCCGGCGCGCAAAAAAAATTATGGAACTTTAAACCCTAAACCTTAAACCCTAAATCCACGTAGAACGTAAGACGTAAAACGTAAAACGTACTACGCATCACCCTCTTCCGCTATTTTCCACATAATCTTTCAGCTCCCCATTGAATTCTTTTTCTTTCAGCAGGTCTTCCAGCGCTATATGCATACGATAGCGCCAGTAATGTCTTGAGTTGGCGGGAATATTAATTCGCTCCTCATGTGGATTTTCGCGACGGAGGGTATCGCTCATGCCGAGCAGGTCCTGCAACTGAAAAACGGCCCACATGGCGGGGGAATAAAGATGCTGCAGCACAATAGCCCGGTTGATCCAGGGTTCGCAGAAATAGGGAGCATCGCCCCATTGACCCAGTACCTGGTTGAAAAATTGCTGGGTCCGGCTTCGGTCCTCTTCCCACCACCCTCTTACGGTACTCATGTCATGCGTGGAGGGGGTTATCACCGAGAGGTAGGGCGCTTCTTCCGGATAGAAAAATTCTTTTTGAGCGTTTTTGGGCATGCGTTGTATTTCCAGGCTCAGTATGCCCAAATGCTTCATTACATCGGGCACACAATGCGGAACCATACCCAGGTCTTCGCCGCAAATCAACATATTGGTGGCGGCTTTCAGAGCAGGCAGCTTTTGCATGGCTTCCCGGCGCCAAAAATCATCCTGGCGCTCATAAAAATAATTGACATATAATTTCTTCAGTTTCTCCTGCACATGCGGAATCAGGTATTGAAAGGAAAGCGTCTTGTCCATCGCAATCCGGAAATGAAATTCCTGACCCTGCGAACCTTCCTGTTTAAAAAGGATCACATTTGCGATCAGTTCATAAAGCCCATTCAACAACCTTTCCGATTCGGGGCATTTTTCCCTCTCCGCAAAGAAAGCCTGCACCTTGCGCTGGGTGTCAAATTCAGGTCGTAAATCGTAACCGCCCTGATCATTGGGAAGCAGAAACTCATCGCGTACCTTTTGCGACATGTCGCTAAAAACAACCTGTAGCACTTCATCATTGATAAAGGGCTTACAATAACGCCGTTCATCGAACCAGATTCCGTTTTCGCCAAACTCAACATAATGTACCGGGAGGCAGGGCACAAAATGCCCCATAATTCCCTGTACGGCATGCGCGGGAATGCTCCATATCCGGAAAAAGCCGAGGATATGATCAATGCGAAATGCATCAAAATAATAGCTCATTTGCTCAAAGCGCTGACGCCACCAGGCATAGCCGTCTTCCTGCATCCGTTTCCAGTTGTAGGTAGGAAATTCCCAGTTTTGGCCAATCCGGGCAAAATCATCAGGCGGAGCGCCCGCCTGCTCATCCATATTATACAGGTGCGGGGCCACCCAGGCATCGCAACTATCGCGTGATATGCCTATGGCAATATCTCCTTTAAATACTACACCCTTCTTATGCGCATAATCGGCCGCATCCTTGAGTTGATCATGCAAATGGTACTGCACAAAGCAATAGAACAGGAGTTCTTTTCGTGCCACTGTGCGGGAACTAAACAACCTGTCCACCTCAGCCGGATCATAGGATTGGTGGGTTTTCCATTGCTCGAATTTCGCCGTTCCGTATTTGTCGCGCAGAAAACTGAAAGCCGCATAGGGCTTCAGCCAATGTGCGTTGGTCTCGAAAAACTCCTTGTACTCGTCCGACTCAAATGTTTCAGGCGACATCAGATCGTACAATTCCCTGAGCATCGCCAGTTTGAACCGCATCACTTCCTCATAATCCAGTTCCGGAAGTTCATTGAGCGCTTTTTGCTTGCGTCGCAGCGACTGTACCTTGTCCTGATGCTTTTTACCGGCCACCCTGGCCAGGTTAATATAGATAGGATGTAGCGCGAAGGCAGAAATGGCTGAATAGGGATAAGAATCCGTCCAGCTATGCGTAGCGGTAGTGTCGTTAACCGGCAATAGCTGCACCATCCGAAGCCCCGACTCACGGGCCCAATCTACCAGCAATTTGATATCCGTAAACTCACCCACACCAAAGCTTTGGCGGCTGCGAAGGCTGAAAACGGGAATCGCTATGCCGGCGCCCTTCCATTCCTGATTGGGCAGTTGAATGAATCCATCGTGCAATATGGTAAGGGTATGTGCCAGACTATGTTGTTGCAGCAGGCGGTTGTCGCCCGACTCATACCGCACAAAAGCTTTTTCCCGGGTGTTGTAAACACCATATTTATAGGCAATGGGATAATGTGCTTTAGAAAGGTCGGCGTGCAGTACCCACCAGCCATCGTTACGTCCCAGGAGCAAGGGTTCATCTGTATTCCACATGCTCAGTTCTTCAATATTCCCCAAAATACAGACCACTTCATTTTTGCCAAGCAGGGGCGCTTTTATCCTGAATTCATGTGTCGCTTTTCGGGAGGCTTTCCCTTTGTAACGCAAGGCAGGGCGAGGGAGCAGCACATCTGTAAAAGGCGCGGTATAAAAGGCATTTTCGAACTCGCCCGCATGGTTCCAGGTATCGATCAACCTGATTTCGCGCAATCCCTTACGGATTTCCGGCAAGGGCCGGTTCATATTTCCTTCCGGTATCCAGTCACCATCTTCGGTACGCAACAGGTATTGATACCGGATATGATCCCAATCCAGTTCGTCGGGATTCAGCTCAAGGGTAAGCTCCCAGAATTCATCGTTGAGATAATTCATGGCAAGGGCCTGACGGGCATTTCCTCCTTTCAATGAATCAATATTTCCCGTCAGCCAAAGGCTTTGTCCAAATTCAGTGGAAAACCGGACATTAAAGCGGACCTGCAAAGCAATCGTGGGTTCTTTTTTTCCTGCCATATTACTTCGTGTCTGAAAAACACATTAGTACGAAAGTAAAATAAATCATGCAAGGATCGCATTTTTATTTGATTCGGACCCAAAAAAGTATTGCAAACGTTTGAAACGTTATCTTGCGTGGCGATTTCATTACTTTCACCCCTGAACCAACTTTAATTCTTCCTGTTAGCATTCAGACTTCTGTAAATGATTTCCATACTTATTTGTTCCGTCAATCCGGCCTACCTCCACCAGGTAAGGCAAAGCGTGGAAGATACCATTGGTTTGCCCTACGAAATAGTGGTTTGGGACAACCGGGATGCGTCACTGGGGCTTTGTGCCGTGTATAATCAGTTGGCAGAAAAGGCGCGTTTTCCGTACCTGATTTTCATGCACGAGGATATAAGCTTTGAAACCCATAATTGGGGACAGGAGTTAGTAAACCTTTTTACGTCGGAACCACAAATGGGCCTGGTTGGTGTGGCGGGCTCAAAATATAAGAGCCGCCTGTTTACCGGTTGGGATTCCGGTATCGCCGATTTCGATGCCTATAATATTACGCATCTTACCGACGGTAAAAGGATAAAACTGGCTTCGAGCCCCGCCGGTGCGGGATCGAATGTGCCAGTGGTGTGTATCGACGGCGTTTTTATGGCCTGTCGCAAAGCTGTATGGGCAGAATTCCGGTTCAACGAAGAAAAATTAAAGGGCTTTCATTTTTATGATCTGGATTTTTCGTTGCGGGTCGCACAAAAATATCAGCTCCGCGTGGCCCTGAATATCCCCATTCTGCATTATACCATTGGAGGCGATTATGGCGATAAATGGATAAAGGAGGTATTCTATTTTCATAATTACTTTCCCCTGCCCTTCCCGCCATCCTTTGAAAAGAAGGAAGTGGAAACTCAAATTGCCAAATACTGGCTCGACCGGCTAAAGAATCATCCGATTCACTTTTCTAACCGATGCAAGTGGATTATTGAGCAGCGACTATGGACCAGGCCTGTTTATTGGTACTCAATTATGAAATTTCTGTTATACCGTCCATTAAGGCTTCGGCGTGTCCATGATTTTGTGAGGAAAAAGAAGTAGGTGAATTATTCGTAGAGCCACTCATGTGGTGGCATAAGTTTATTGTTTGCGATTTCGTGTTTTCCCGATTTGCCACTATTTTTGCGCAAACTTTATGCAGATGGAACAAACCCGTAAATACCGCGGCCTCTGGTGGCTGGTTTTTCTCGCTTCAACCGCAGCCCTGCTATGGGCCATATTTGCGCATTGGGAATGGCTTACCTTGATCCTGCCCTTTCAAACCACCGCGTTTGTAAAAGCGTTGGACATTATGTAAGCCATGGGCATTTGCTATCCGATTCTTTAAAGCTGAACGGTTCAACATATTATTAAAAAAGAAAGACGCGCCAGGCGCGTCTTTCTTTTTTAATGCGACTGTTGATTGCGGCGCATCAACCCCGATGCCGATTTTGCGGCTCGACGGATATTCCACATATCCACCGCAGCAAAATGATTTTTTGCGGGGATGTCCAATTCATCCAGGTCGGCAATAGTTTCTTTTACTTCTAACATCAGGGTCTTCAGTTCATCTCTATCCATCTTTACTATAGACGGATGCATTACATCACTTTTCATGATACTTTCTTATTTAAAACGTTATAAAATTCGTCTTTGAGCCGGGGCATCACTCTTTCTTACGCTGGCAGGAGGCGGAGAAATACTGCACCTTTATCTATTATGCGGTACGCTGCTCTAATTGACGATGCAAATGTACGATGTGTAGGCAGCGGTATGCAAGTGTATATGGGTGAATAGCAGGTTTTCTTTAGCGAATGGAGGAAAATGCCGGACGAAACGTTTTTCCGTTCTTGTTTTTCCCACAAATAATCCCTGAAAGAAAATCCTATTGCTAATAAAAGCCCCGCAATTTGCGGGGCTTTAACTTTTTATTTCACTTCTTCGTAAGGCACATCCGTTACGTTGTCGGCCCCGGCACTACTGCCTGCTTCCGCTCCACCGGCCTGCGCCTCTCCTGCCTGTTGCGACTTATATATGTCTTCGCTGGCGGCTGTCCAGGCGGCATTCAGTGCGGCCATTGCCGTATCCACTTCTGCCAGGTTTTGCGATTTATGGGCTTCCTTCAGTTTTTCAACGGCCGATTCAATGGCCGATTTCTTATCGGCTGGAACCTTATCGCCATAATCCTTCAATTGTTTCTCGGTTTGGAAAATCAAACCATCCGCTGCATTCAGCTTATCTACTTTTTCGCGCTCTGCCTTATCGGCTGCTTCGTTGGCCTTTGCTTCCGCTTTCATTTTCTCCACTTCGTCCTTGCTCAAACCACTACCGGCTTCGATATGGATCTTTTGTTCCTTACCGGTTCCCTTGTCTTTGGCTGTTACATGCAGGATACCGTTGGCATCGATATCGAAGATTACTTCAATCTGCGGTACACCACGCGGCGCGGGCGGAATGCCATCGAGGTTAAAGATGCCGAGGCTCTTATTGTCTTTGGCCATGGGACGTTCGCCCTGCAATACATGAATCTGCACGCCGGGTTGGTTATCGCTGGCGGTAGAGAATACCTCCGATTTCTTGGTCGGTATGGTTGTATTGGAGGGGATCAAGGCTGTCATTACACCACCCATGGTTTCAATACCAAGTGAAAGCGGTGTTACATCGAGCAACAATACATCCTTTACTTCGCCGGTTAATACGGCTCCCTGTATGGCAGCGCCCACGGCCACCACTTCATCAGGATTCACGCCTCTGTTGGGTTTCTTGCCAAAGAATTTTTCTACAATCTCCTGCACTTTGGGAATACGCGTACTACCACCCACCAGTATCACTTCATCAATCTGTGAAGCGGAAAGTCCCGCATCCTTCAAGGCCTGCTCGCATGGCTTCAAGCAACGGGCAAAAAGATTATCGGCCAGTTGTTCAAACTTGCTGCGGCTCAGTTTTTTCACCAGGTGCTTGGGCACGCCATCCACTGCGGTTATATAAGGAAGATTAATTTCTGTTTCGCTGGAAGAAGAAAGTTCCACCTTGGCCTTCTCCGAAGCTTCTTTCAGGCGCTGCAGTGCCATGGGATCCTTGCGCAGATCGATAGCTTCTTCTTTTTTAAACTCATCGGCCAGCCAATCCATGATTACTTTGTCGAAATCATCACCACCCAGGTGTGTGTCACCATTGGTACTCTTCACTTCAAAAACACCATCACCCAGTTCCAGCACGGAAATATCGAAAGTACCGCCACCCAGGTCGAACACAGCGATCTTCTGATCATGGCGACCCTTATCCAGGCCATAGGCCAGCGCCGCCGCCGTAGGCTCGTTTACGATTCGACGTACGGTAAGTCCTGCGATTTCGCCGGCTTCCTTGGTAGCCTGCCGTTGGGCATCGTTGAAATAGGCGGGCACGGTAATTACCGCCTCCGTTACTTCCTGACCCAGGTAATCCTCCGCCGTTTTCTTCATTTTCTGCAACACCATCGCGCTGATTTCCTGCGGGGTGTATAATCTGCCATCTATGTCAATACGAACGGTATTATTGTCACCTTTGGCCACTTTGTAGCTCCAATGGCTGATTTCTTCAGATACCTCATCAAATCGGCGGCCCATAAAGCGCTTTACCGACATGATGGTATTATGCGGGTTGGTGATCGCCTGACGCTTGGCCGGGTCACCCACTTTCCGCTCTCCATTTTTCAAAAATGCCACAACCGAGGGCGTAGTGCGACGGCCTTCATCGTTGGCAATTACCACCGGCTCATTGCCTTCCATAACTGACACGCAGCTATTGGTGGTTCCTAAGTCGATTCCAATTATTTTTCCCATAGTATTTAACTCCTTTTTTCCCACCAGTCAGGCAGGCAGTATCCCCTCTTCAATCATTATGCCGCGACTGCCAAACGTGAAAAAATGTCAGCCACCTTTTTATCCGGGAACTACTGAAAATCAATTAACCGCGGAAAACGGAGCGGAATCGGGAAATCGATTACATTTAGGTATGGATTGGCTATGGATTATACTGGGCATTTTGCTTATTCTGGCGGGCATCGCTGGCAGTCTGCTTCCCCTGCTCCCGGGACCGCCCATTGCCTATGTCGGTCTCCTTTTACAACAATTGAAAAGCGATCCGGCCTTCACGACAAAATTTCTGCTGATATGGGCTGGAATTGTCATTCTTACATTGATACTCGATTATCTGGTGCCTATTTGGGGTACCAAAAAGTTTGGCGGAAGCAAATATGGGGTTTGGGGCTGCACCCTCGGATTCCTCGCCGCATTCTGGATGGGCCCCTGGGGCGTGATCCTGGGTCCCTTTCTGGGTGCTTTTTTGGGGGAAATGATCGCCGGTAAAAACTCGAAGCAATCCTTTCGGGCTGCCATGGGCTCTTTTTTAGGATTTATTGCCGGGTCATTTTTCAAACTCGTAGCCTGCTTCTTCATGCTTTATTTTGTGATTCAGCAGGCATAGGGTATGCAAGCCAGGAAAAGGCCATTAATGCACTGGTTATTACAATTTCTGCCACATGAGTATATTCAAAAAATTCAGGATTAAACCCGGTATGCGCATGGCAACCGTTGGGGCTCCCCAAGGGTTTGCCCGCGAACTGGACCCCAGCCCGGCCCAACTTGATTGGATTAAGCCCGGCAGGGACTTCGACCAGTTGCACTGGTTTGTGCTGAACCAGGCGGCGCTGAAAAAAGGATTGTCGGCCGTAATGAAAAGTCTCAAGCCCGGCCATATAATCTGGATATATTTTCCAAAGGGAAGTTCGGGCCTGCAAACCGACCTTACCCGCGACAAAGGTTGGGATTGTATCGAGAAAGAAAAAGAGCATTTGCAATACCTCACGCTGGTCTCGTTCAATGAAAGCTGGTCGGCATTCGGTTACCGCGTGCCGGATAGCGGCAAACCAATGAAAGCAAAAGTAGCCGAGCCGAGAGAAGTTTTGCGCTATATTGACCCTGTAAGCAAAGAAGTTCGATTGCCCGACTATTTACAAAAAATACTGGCAAAGAATAAAAAGGCCCTTGCCGTTTACAACAAGCTGCCCTTCACACACCGAAAAGAATACCTCGAATGGATACTGACGGCTAAAAAAGAAGAGACCCGTGAAAAAAGAATTAATCAAATGCTGAAAAAACTGGAAGCGGATTGATAATTACCAGCTTCCATTCTGCGTTATACTTATAAATTTGCTAATTGCATTATTCATGAAAATCCTGTTCCGTATCAGTCCCCTATTGGTCATGTTGGCTATGGCAGCCTGCTCCAAAAAAATCATTGCTGAAAAGCCTCTGCTGGCCGTCTCCCGTTTCAATCTCGATTCCGTGCCGGATTCGGAAATCAATATTCCCATACGCATCAACCTCCGTCCGCTTTATGCCATGGCGGAGTCGCAGGTAGATACTCTCTTTACTTCGCCCGATTATCCGCATGGCTGGGTTTACCAGGGTTGCGATACCCGCTATCAGTACCGTTTCCGTCGTGGGCCTTTGCAACTGAAGGCCGTGGGAAATCGTTTCGATCTCGGCTTTACCGGCTATTACCGTATTGCCGGATCATCGCGGGTTTGCGTGGCCGGTGCGGCAATCAGTTCCTGGTCGGCACCCTGCCGATGCGGGTACAGCGAGCCGGAGCGCCGCGTCAATATCTCCTTCAGCAACAGGATCAGCCTGCAAAGCGACTATAAAGTGCGCCTGCAGGTACAACGCAATGAACCCGAAGCATTGGATAAATGCGAAGTCTGCTTTTGGGGCCAGGATATTACCAACCAGGTGCTGGCGGGATTGGTGGAAGAACTGGATAGCGCAAAAGTTCAATTAGAAAGAGAATATGGTTTATTGGACTTACGACCCCGATTTCAGCAGGTCTGGAATGAGCTGAGCCGTTCCTTTGATTTGTATGGTCGGGGATGGCTGCAGGTCAACCCCACGCAGTTGCAGATCAACAATCTGTACGCCAAGGATGATTCGCTCTATATATACCTGGGGCTGAAAGCAAAGCCACGGCTCAGTTTTGAAAAGCCGCAGGATTACAGCACGCCACTACCGCCCATGGGAAGCATCGGCCGAATGGATGGATTCAACGTATTTGTGGATGCTTCACTTAATTACGATTCACTTTCCCGTATCGTGAATGCACAGGTGGCTGGCCGCTCCTTCGATTTCAAGAAAGGGCCCATTCACAAAAAATTCATCATCGATAATTGTGCGCTTTATGGATCGGGCAATGAGCGACTGATTATCCGGGTCGACTTTTCCGGAACCAATAAAGGCACCCTGTACCTTACCGGAAAGCCGGCTTATGATCCGGATACGCGGATACTGGATATACGTGATATGGACTTCGATATCAAAACCAGAAACCTGTTGCTGGGCTCGGCCGACTGGCTGTTTAACCGACGAATACTGAATGAGATCAGCCGGCAGGCGCGATTCGACCTTGGCGAGTATGTGGATAGTGCCAAGACCCTGATCAATACGCAAATGAACCGGCAATGGTATCCCGGTTTGCGTACAGAAGGTGCCGTTAACGACATTCGCATTGCGGGAATATTCCCCTTACCCGGTGCGCTCCATATCCGCAGCAGTGCCAAAGGCGTGCTTGCCGTGAAGCTGGATGAACTGGATATCAGTCTTTAATGGCGGATGCCCTGAAAGAAAAATGCCTTTGTGCCAGGTAGCTGAAGAGTATGACCACCGTAGTCGTTAATACCTGGGCCAGCACAGGATACACCTGAAAATATTCCACCAATATCTTCAGCAAGATATAATTAAGCGCCAGGTTGAAAAGGCAGATCATGAAATAGCGAAACAACTGCACCCGGCCTTTGAGGGAAGAGTCGCTGAAAACAACATATTTGGCCAGGAAAAAACCCACCGGAAAGCTAACACAAAAGGAGAAGAACAGGGCCGCCACGTGGGCTTTGAAAGCATAGAACCCGAAATCGAGACTTCGTTCCTGTACTATATAATGGTAGCTGAGGTAATAAACCAGGAATCCGAGCAAGGTATTTCCCCCACCCGCTGCCGCATAGCGGAATGTTTGCAGGGGCATCCATTTCCGGAAAGGCCGGTAAAAAAAATCAATGACTGGCAGAATGAAATCGCGTATGCTATGAAAATGCCTTCGCATGAGCCAGCAAATTTAAGAGATGAAGCCCATTGCCGAATCTGCTGGCAGAATAAATTGATTGCCGCCCTTTGCCAATTGTCAATTTCGTAATTTCGCCGCCAAATCAGCAGCAGCATGGGCGTAGTTCAGAAGATCAAACCATTTGTAGCCAAAGGCATCCTCGAATTGTTTCAACATGAATTGCCGGCCGACCAGTTGACCGTCAATACCACCAAACCCGAATTTGAGGGGGACTATACCATTGTTCTGTTTGGTTTGGTGAAGCAGCTACGCCAGTCGCCGGAGCAACTGGGCCAGCAATTGGGAGAATGGCTGCTGACGAATTCGGATGGACTCTTTACGGCATTCAACGTTATCAAAGGATTTCTGAACCTGACCATTGCCGACCAATACTGGACAGCCGAACTCGAAACGATCCATCACAACCCTGAACCCGGCCGCCGCCCGGCAACGGGTGAAAAAGTGATGGTGGAATATTCTTCCCCCAATACCAATAAACCCCTGCACCTCGGTCACCTGCGCAACAATTTTTTAGGTTGGAGTGTGGCAGAGATCATGCAATATGCCGGCGCTGAAGTCCGCAAAACGGCTATCCTCAACGACCGGGGAATTCATATTTGTAAATCCATGATTGCCTGGAAACTTTTTGCCAATGGCGAAACACCGCAAAGTACCGGCATCAAGGGTGATCATTTTGTGGGGGATTATTATGTACGCTTTGGCGTTGAACTGAAAAAAGAAGTAGCGGAACTTACGGCAAAGGGCATAAGCGCGGAGGAAGCGGAAAAGAATGCGCCCCTGATGAAAGCCGCCCAGCAAATGCTGCTCGACTGGGAGAATGGCAACAAGGAAGTACGCCAATTATGGGAAACCATGAACGGCTGGGTATACGAAGGCTTTAACGAAACCTATCGCCGCATCGGCAGCAATTTCGACAAAAACTATTACGAAAGCGAAACCTATCTGCTGGGAAAAGAACTGGTAGAAGAAGGCTTGCAGAAAAATGTATTCTTCCGCAAACCCGATGGCAGTGTTTGGATCGATCTGACTGCCGATGGACTGGATGAAAAACTGGTATTGCGTAAGGACGGCACTTCCGTGTACATAACCCAGGACCTGGGCCTGGCCGATCGGAAATATGAAGAGTTCCCTTACAACCAGAGCATTTATGTGATAGCCGATGAGCAGAACTACCACATGAAGGTATTGAAGCTCATCCTCCAAAAACTCGGAAAGCCCTATGCCGATGGAATTTATCACCTCAGCTATGGCATGGTGGAATTGCCTACCGGCCGGATGAAGACCCGCGAGGGTACCGTGGTGGATGCCGATGATTTGCTCGACGAACTGAAACGGGTGGCGCAGCAAAAAACCGAAGAGTTGGGCAAAGTGCAGGATTTTGAAGAAAAGGAGTTGGATGCTTTATACGACATGATTGCACTGGGTGCGCTGAAATTCTTCCTGCTTCGGGTTGATCCGAAGAAAAGAATGGTATTCAACCCGGAAGAAAGCATCGATATCCATGGTTTTACCGCCACATTTGTACAATATACCCATGCGCGTATCTGCTCCATTTTGCGAAAGGAGCACCCTGCTGAACAGGCACCAGCTTTCACCGCGCTATTGAAAGCAGAGAAAGATATGCTGGTATTACTGGAGCAGTTGGAAATCATTATTGAGCAGGCCTTGCAGGAGCACAATCCTTCGGTACTGGCCGGCTATGCCTTTCAGCTCGCTAAAAGTTTCAACAGCTTTTATACGGAACTCTCCGTAATGAAAGCCGAAAGCGAAGAAAAGAAGCAACTACGCCTGCGCATTTGCGCCATCACCGCCAAAACCATTCGCATTACAATGGGCCTGATGGGTATTGCTGTGCCGGAGAGGATGTAGGTTTGAAGTAAATTAACTCGAGGAATTAACGGCCAAAATTTTACAAATTGCATCGCTTCCCCAGAGATCAAGCGAAAATCATCTGCGTTCATCTGCGAAAAAATACTTCCGCCAATAATGCTGCATTAACCGGTAATAAAATGATTCCCACAAAGGATTCCGGGCTTACAGTCCGCCGCCGGGCATTTGCTTTTTCTGCTTGAGGGAAGCGAGGCTGGGATCCATTTCAATGGCTTTGTCGCAAAGCTGCTGGCCCTTTGATTTTTCACCCTTCTTCTGATAGCTCATGCCAATCATGTAAAGCGCCGATGCGTTTTCTTTATCGTATTCGAGAATCTTGTCCCAATAATCAATGGCGGGCTGGTATTTGCCTTTGAAATAATACGCTTCGGCAATCATGTTGAGTATATTCATGTCGCTGGGACGGCGCTTCAGGATTTCATTTAATATCCCCACTCCCTCTTCGAGGTTACCTACATTCAGATAAGCTATACCGAGGTTTTCCAGGTAATCATTGTCGCGACGATACCCCTTCTCCCCTGCCAGCTTGATGGTCTCCAATGCCTTTTGATCATTGTGCATGGCATAGTAGATCAACCCCAACTCGTAGATCCAGTTGTTCTTGGTGGTATCCAGTTCTATCGCTTTTTGAAAATAAGGAATACACTGTTTGTAATTCTGCATGTCGGCATAGCTACGTGCAATCATATAGGGTATCTCACCATTGGCGGGTTCTTCTTTGGCGGCTTCATTCAACACCTTGATGGCTTCGCCATAATTGTCCTGCTGGTAATGCACTTTACCTACAAAGTAATTCACCTTTGCCGTAGGATCGGCTTTTTTCAATTTGCCCGCATAAGCCACCACATCATCATATTTCTTCAGGTTAAAGGAAAGGTCGAGTAAGCGGCGATATTGATCTGCAGTAAGCTTATCCCAACCATCCAGCTTTTTGTAGGCTTCCCAGGCCTGGAAATATTTCCGGAGGTCCATATAGGCATCCGCCAGCTCGGCTACCAGCTTGGGATCATCAACCTGGTAAGTGGCCGCTTTTTCAAACTGACGAAGCGATTCCATTCTGCGCCCCTTCTGCTTTTCTTCTAAACCTTTATTGTAAAAATGTACAGCACTGTCGGCGGCGCTGCCGCCTGTTTGCCCGCTTGCATAGATAGCCAGGGCACAAAAAAGTGGAGTAAGGGCTTTTCGGATCATTGGAATGGATGTTTAAATTGGATATCTAAAGGTAGACCAAAACCACTAATTAGAGAATTTGATTATTTGACTATTTGTAAATTTGTGCTTATCAGTAGCTGATGGCCTAATATTCAGGTAATTCTCCCCCTCCATACCCCGGAACGCCTATTTGATAATCAAACCTGCCAGGGGTGGAATATTTAAACGTAGGCGGTAGCTGTCTTCGTCTTCGCCCCCGGTTATTTTTTCGCAGCGGATATCGGGATTGTACACCTTACCCGTGCCCCAGAACAGGTCCGAATCGCTATTAAACAACTCGCGGCTATAGGCTTTGCCTTTCACCCTAATCTCCCAGTCTTCCCGAACCACCGGCGTCATGTTGAGTATGATCAACAGGTCGTCCTCCGGCTGCTTCCCCTTTCGCTTAAATACGATTACGGATTCAGCGCGATGATTCAGGTCAACCCACTCGAATCCATAAATGTTGAACTGATTATCGTGCAGGGCTGGCTCCTGGCGCAGGAGTTGATTCAATTTCACCACACAATCCTGCAAAAGGCGGTGCGCATCGTATTGCAAGAGTGGCCAGTCGAGCTCCGATTTGTAATTCCACTCACTGGTTTGCCCAAACTCACCTCCCATGAACAGGAGCTTGGCACCCGGGTGCGTCCACATATAGGTAAACATCAGCCGGAGATTGGCAAATTTCTGCCATTCATCACCCGGCATCTTATACAACAAAGGGCTTTTGCCATGCACTACTTCATCGTGACTCAAAGGGAGCATGAAGTTTTCATCGTAGTAGTACATCATGCTGAATGAAAATTTGTCCTGCTGATGTTGCCGGGCCAGCGGATCCAGTTTGAAATAGTCCAGCGTATCATGCATCCATCCCATCATCCACTTCATGCCGAAGCCCAGCCCATCCTGCCAGGTAGGCCGGGAAATGCCCGGCCAGTCGGTTGCCTCTTCGGCAATGGTTTGCACATCCGGAAAATCGCGGAAGATGGTTTCGTTGAGGTCTTTGATAAAGGCGATGGCTTCGAGGTTGCCGTCGCCGCCAAATTCATTGGGCTCCCATTCGCCTTCCTTACGACTGTAATTGAGTTTGAGCATAGAGCTCACCGCGTCTACACGGATGCCATCGATATGGAAATAATCGAACCAGAAGCGTGCGCTGCTAATCAAAAAGGATTTTACTTCGCCCCGCTTATAATTGAAAATATAACTGTTCCAATCCGGGTGAAACCCTTTGCGCATATCGGCATACTCATAGGTATGCGTTCCATCGAACATATAGAGTCCATGCGCATCGTAAGGAAAATGGGAAGGTACCCAATCGAAAATGACGCCGATCCCTTCCTGATGAAAAGCATCGATGAGCCGCATCAATCCCTGCGGATCGCCGAACCGGGATGTGGGCGCAAAAAATCCGGTGCATTGATAGCCCCAACTACCATCGAAAGGGTGTTCCATCACGGGCATAAACTCCACATGGGTGAAACCCATTTCTTTCACATAAGGCACCAGCCGCTCCCGCAACTGATCGTAAGTATTGTATGATTCTTCATCGTCCTTTACCGGTCTTTGCCAACTGGCCAGGTGCACTTCATAAACCGACCAGGGCGCATCAAGCGAGTTGTGCTTCCTGCGATCGCTCATCCATTCCTCATCCTTCCATTCATAATACAAATCCCAGGTAATGGAAGCGGTATAGGGTCTCTTCTCCCAAAAATGCGCCAGCGGATCGCCTTTTTCCGTCACCCGTCCTTCAAAACCCGTGATATGGTATTTATAGGCTTCGCCAAATCCAAAACCGGGAATAAAGCCTTCCCATATACCGCTCTTATCCCAGCGTGGTGTTAGCGGATGTGCCTGTGGATCCCATTTATTAAAATGCGCGATCACCGATACTGCCGTTGCATTGGGCGCCCATACGCAGAAATACATGCCCCAGGTATCATGTACCCGGATCGATTGCGCGCCCATTTTCTGGTAGATGCTGTAATGGGTTCCCTGCTGAAAGTTGCGGATATCATCGTCGGTTAGCAAGGTATAATTCCAGACCGGGCGGGCTGTATCTACAAAATGAGTCTGCTCATAAGGAATACCTTCCGACGCTGAACCGGCATTGCCGTTTGCCGTATCCAACAATCGCTTGCTTTCCTGCTCGTTGTTGCGCGAAATATCGTTGTTATTTTGATCAATGTTCTCAGGCATGAAGAGTGGTTTTACATTTCCAGCTTTCTACAACTTACGGAATTTTATTGAAACATTAACAGGCTTCACTGCTTAATAATGGACAGGCATGGCCATTAATCCCCAATTTTGCCCCATCATATAAAATAACCCTGAGCCCGAACGCAAAGCGGTTATTTTAGAACCATAGCCAAACCAGCCATGAGAAAACAAATTCTCCTTTTGCTCTTTTCCATTTGCGCCATCGCTGCCTTCAGCCAGCAAAGCTCCGTAGAAGGTACCGTGCGTGATACTACTGAAAACAAGACCCTGCAATACGCCGTGGTCTCCCTACTTAGAGGAAGCGATTCTGTATTGGTACAATTTACCCGTACCAACAAGGATGGCAGCTTCAAAATATCTCCCCTGCCGGCAGGCTCCTATGTGTTGCTGGTAACCTATCCCAAATTTGCCGACTATGCTGATCGGGTTGAACTGAGTGCCGAATCGCCGCTAAAGCTGGGTACCATTCCGCTTACGCCCGCCAGTGTGCTGATGCGGGAAGTGATTGTGCGGGCCAACAATACCATGCGGATCCGGGGAGATACCACCGAGTTTACGGCCGACAGCTTTAAAGTGCGGGAAGGCGCCACGGTGGAAGAACTGTTGCAGCAAATCCCAGGTATGACGGTCAACAGCAAGGGCGAAATCACCGCCCAGGGAAAACGGGTGGACCGGGTGCTGGTGGATGGTGAAGAATTTTTTGGCGATGACCCCACCATCGCTACGCAAAATATCGGTGCCAAAGCCGTGGACAAAGTGCAGGTGTTCGACACCAAATCGGAACAGGACCAGCTAAAAGGTATTGGCGCTTCCGGCAACACCGGCAAAACCATCAATATAAAATTAAAGGAAAACGCGAAGCGTGGTTATTTTGGAAAGGCAGGTGTCAATAGCAACCTGAACGATTTGAACGATGCGCGCCTGATGCTGAATCGCTTTGTGGGCCCGCAAAAGATTTCGATCTACGGTACCAAGAGCAATACCAATACCGGTAGCCTGGGTTGGGAAGAAAGAAACAAACTGGGAATAGAAGATGACGATTACGAATTCGACGAGATCAGTGGTTTCTACTATAGCTATGGCGATGGAGATGATGAATTTTCGAACTATAATCTACGTGGCCTGCCCAATGCCTACACGGCCGGCGGTTTGTTTAGTGATAAATGGAATGCCGACAAGCATAAGCTGAATCTCTCCTATCTGTACAATCGGCTGGGCGCCACCAACAACAGTTCCACCCTTTCCCAAACTTTGTTGGAGGATTCCACTTTCTTCAATAGTTCCAGATCCAGAAGCAAAGGACTGAGCCAGCAACATTCTGCGCGCGGAAAATATGAATGGAAGATTGATTCGCTTGCTTCCATACGGTTCTCAGTGGCAGGCATCCTGCGTGAGAAAAACCAGGAAAGCGAAAGCTACAGTAACGCGCAAAATGAAGATACACTCTTTGTGAATGAGAATGACCGTATCAATGATTTGTTTAGCCGCAAGAAACAACTGGATAATGTGGTTTTTTACAAGCAACTTTTCAATAAGAAAAACCGCCAGATCACCACTACCCTGCGTATGGGGTTGGTAGAAGATGAAGGGAATGAATTATTGATTTCAGATACGCGTTTTTATACGGATGGCAATCTTGACAGTATCGACCTGATTGATCAGCAGAAGATCAATCAGGGCCGTTCCACCACCTGGGGAGTAAGGGTACAATATAATGAGCCGATTTCCGATAACTGGAATCTGGTAACTGAATACAGTCTCAATCACAACCAGTCTGAGTCGTTCCGCAACAGCTTCGACAAAGATGGCGACGACAAATACAGTGTCCGGAACCTCACTTTTAGCAACAATTTTGAAATGAATGCGCTATCCAATAGCGGCAGTGTTACCGCACGCTATATGGGTAAGAAATGGCGGCTGGCGGCCGGCGCCGGAATATCGTCGATACGTCTCAACCTGAACAACCTGGATCTCGTTAATCGCACCCGGTACAATTTCACCGGCTTCACCCCGCAGGTTCAGGTGGCACACCTGAAGAGTCAGCAATCCATGATGAGCGTCAATTACCGGGGTAATACCATTCAGCCCAACCTGAATCAACTGCAGCCCCTGCAGAATAACAATGACCCCTTGCGCATCTATACCGGCAACCCCGACCTGAAAGTGGGCTTTAACCACAATATCAATTTCAACCTGCATGATTTCAAGGTGCTGAGTGGCCGGTACATGTTTGTGAATGCAGGTATCAGCTTTATCCAGAATGCCATTACGCAAACCAGCGAGGTAGATCAGTTTGGCAAGCGTACGTATAAGCCGATAAATGTAGATGGGAACTACAACTGGTATCTCTGGTCGGCCGTGAATAGCGGGCAGGGAGAAAAAAAATGGGTACATGAGATTGCCCCATCCGCCAATGGTGGCCGCAATGTGAATTTTATCAATGACGACCGGAATGAAAATACCTATGCCACCCTAAGCATGAATTACTCCCTCAGCTACCAGGTGCAGAATAAGTTCAATTTCCGCATTGGACCCAGTCTTTCGCGCACATTGTCGAAATCATCGCTGCGGCCCAATGTAAACAACAATTATTGGACCTATGGCGGCCGGGCCAATATCTGGGTCAAATTGCCTGGCAAATTCGAATTACTATCGGATGTGCAAGCCAATCTGCAGCAAAAAACCGAAGCCTTCCCCAACCCCGTTAATATTACGGTTTGGAATGCGCGGCTCACCCGAAAATTCCTGAAGGAAAATGCGCTGGAAGTAGGAATTATTGCCAACGACATCCTGAATCAGAATATCGGATTTAGGAGAACGATCAATAGCAGTTTCGTAGAAGAGGAGAGATACGACAGAGTGGCGCAGTATTTTCAGGTGATGCTGATGTGGAATTTTAATAGAATGCCGGGAAGTAAGTGATACGTTTTTAGTTATAAGTTGTAAGTTTTAAGTTTTAAGTTATAGGTTTCATGTCCTTTGTAGTAATTGGGAAGCTGGGAAATGAAAATTGGTTTCTGAAAAAATCAGCGAGACTCTGCGTAGGAATCTTCGAAAATCTGCGGGAAACACTTCAGCACTTTAAACGTCAAACCTTAAACTTCAAACAGTTCAACAAATCAACGATTCAACAAATCAACGATTCAACGATTCAACAATGAAAAAAATACTTTTCCTCAGCTTCGCTTTGCTGGCTTCAAAGTTCCTGCTGGCGCAGCAGGCTTTTCTGCAGCAGGTGAGCATTGATTTTGTAAAAACAGTGGCTGTATGGCCTTTGATGAAGGAGATGGAGCCGGAATGGTTTGAGCAGTCCAAGGATCGTATGCCGAAGGAATTGCAAAGTCATTTTAATTTCGCTACCGACGGCAGCAAATCGCTTTATAAGAAAACCAGGGATGCGGAAATTCCCAGGGGCATGTGGTTTCAACCCTTTGCGGATAATAATACCGTATTCAACGATTACAGCAGCGGCACCACCATCACGCAAAAACCAGTGTTTGAACAGACCTTCCTGGTAGCAGACAGCCTCCACAAGATTAATTGGAAGATAACGGCCGATACCCGCATCATCGCCGGATTTGAATGTCGCAAAGCTATTGGCATCCTCTTCGATACGGTGGCCGTATTTGCTTTTTATAGCGACCAGATCATGGTAAGCGGTGGACCTGAAGGCATCACCGGTTTACCGGGCATGATCCTCGGCGTAGGTATTCCCCGCCTGCATACCACCTGGTTTGCCACGCAGGTAAATATAGACCCCAATCTTAAGGCCATTAAACCGTTGGAAAAAGGCAAAAAAGTAAATCGCGTCGAAATGCAGGAACAGCTTTTCGACGTAATGAAACGCTGGGAAGCTTATGGACGCAAGCTCTATCTCGCTTTTGTGATTTAAACGGTTCGCTACCGGCTATTTTAGCAATTCATAGACCGCACTCTCGCCGGGAGCAATTTCCATATCGCCAAGCGCTATTGTTGCACCCGACACCACATGCCGGGCCTTGCTAAAGCCCTTTGTCCTCTCAGCGTATACGGTCCAGTCTGGCTTCACCGCCTTTTGGCCGGTATTGGCCACCACCATTACCGTTTGCCTGCTATCGTAACGGAAATAGGCATAGAAGCCCGAACGGGGAACAAACTGCATCAGTTTTCCCGTGGTAAGTGCTGATGATTTTTTTCGGAACTGCGCCAAGCGGCTCACCCATTGAAATGCCTGGTTCTCCTGGTAATTGCGGCCGGCTTCCGTAAATTTATTTACCTGATCATCCGCCCATCCGCCGGGAAAATCTTCCCGCACCAGTGCGTCTGTAGGGTTCTTAAAATTCTTCATCAACACTTCTGTACCATAATATAATTGTGGAATGCCGCGAAGGGTAAGCAGCCAGGTGAGACCCATTTTCAACTTTTGCCAGTCTTCACCCACCGTGGAGAATACCCGGTCCATATCGTGGTTATCGAGAAAAATACAATTGCGCTCCGGGTTGGCATACACAAAATCCTGGGCCAGGGTCATATAGAGTTTATTCACCCCATCGGTCCATTCCTGCGAGCGATGCATGCCGGCGTGCATACCGAAAGCTACCTGGAAATCGATTACGCTATTGGCATTATGCGCAAATCCGGTGGCAATCTTATTGCGGGTGAAATAAGCGTTACCGATAATGCTGTTGACCCAGGCTTCGCCGAAAATGGTGACCCCGGGAAATTCACGTTCCAGGGCTTCGTTCACCCGGTTGAGAAAAGCTTCATCGCAATACTTGTAAGTATCCACCCGCCATCCATCGATGCCAAAATATTCAGTCGTCCACACTGCATGCTGCAACAGGTAATTGGCCAGGTAGGGGTTTCGCTGGTTAAGATCGGGCAGGTGATCGGTAAACCAGCCATCGAGCATATTCTTGCGATCGTAAGCGGAGGCATAGGGATCAAATATGGCTTCTTCGCGGTGATTGGGGCCGGTAAACTGCGGCCAGTTGTTGAGCCAGTCCGCCATCGGCGGATCCAACACAAACCAGTGTTCCTTGCTCACGTGGTTATATACGGCATCCTGTATGATCTTGATCCCTTTCTTATGGGCCGCATCAATCAGTTTTTTGTACCCTTCGTTTCCCCCAAAGCGCTTGTCTACCTGGTAATGATCGGTAAACCAATAGCCATGATAACCGGCTATATCATTCCCCCATTCGTGCATCAGGTTGGTGTTGTTCTCAACAACGGGTGTCATCCAGATGGCAGTTACGCCCAGTTCGTTGAAATAATCCAGGTGGTTTTCGATGCCCTTGAAATCGCCGCCATGGCGCGACCATTTATTCAGCCGGTTGCTGGTTTGATCGCGGTAACCCGGTATGATATCATTGCTGGGGTCGCCATTGCTAAAGCGGTCGGGCATCATGAGGTAAATAAAATCCCGGTTATCGACACCCTGTACCCGGGTGCGACCGTTCTCGCGGCTGCGGGACATGAGCTCATAGTTGATTCGCACGGCCTTATCGCCGCTGCCAAAAACAAATTCCCGCTTGCCCGCTTTGGCGCCGGCATCAATCACCAAATCGAGAAAAACATAATTGGGATTTTCTACCCGATGAATGAGTTTCAGCGTAACGCCATCCGCCAGCTTCATCCCCGATGCGGGAATCTTGAGCATGGGAATACGGTTGGCGATATCTTTCTCATGGATCATGAGCTGAAGATTCGGATCCTTCATGCCCACCCACCAGTTGGAGGGATAAAGATCCATGGCCAGGCTGTTTAGAGCAGCAATAACCAATACTAAAAAGATGGCGCCTTTACGACTTAAATTTCTCATAACTCCCATAATTAAATTATTTCGATTCGAAAGATTTTATACAATTCCTGTTTCCATGTCCAATCTGCGACTATCTGCGCACCAAATTTGCGGGATATGTCACGTACACCGGGAAGAGGTTTAATGTACAGAAGCTTTTCCCGCAGATTTTCGCAGATTTTTTCCCGCGGATTTACGCAGATATATTCCTCTTCGGAACCTTCACTCCTCCTACTCACTACTTACAACTTACTACTTACTACTTACTACTTACCACTCCCTTCTGCCTCGCTTCTTTTATCCGTAATGTTAACAGTCCCGCCAGAATCATGGAACAGCCACCCAGAACAATACTATAGATCGGCTGACCATCAAACAGGTGTTTGGTAAAGATTCCCAACAATGTTGCGGCCAATATCTGCGGTATTACTATAAAGAAATTGAAAATGCCCATAAATACGCCCATCTTGCGGGCAGGCAGTGCACTGGTAAGCATGGAATAGGGCATGGCGAGAATGCTGCACCAGGCGATTCCCACGGCCAACATCGAAGCTATCAACGCGTACTTATCCCCGAACAGGTAGAATGAGATCAAACCCAATCCGCCGATGATCAAAGCCAGCATGTGCGTGGTGGGCCTACCCCATTTCCTTGAAAGAAAGGGCAGCGCAATGGCAAATAAGGCCGCGAAAAAATTATAGCAGCCAAATAGAAAACCCACCCAGTTGCCCATATCGTTATAAGCTTTGGAAGTGGTATCGGTAGTGCCGGCAATATGTTGCGCTAAAGCGGGTGTGGAATAGATCCACATGGAAAAAAGAGCGAACCAGGTGAAGAACTGCACCCAGGCCAGCTTTTTCATGGTGGCCGGAAGAAAATTTAAATCGTCCATCACCTCCACAAATCCGTTATCGTTGGACCGTGCGTGAAAGAATCCCGCCAGTATTTGAAGCAAACCGAAAACAAGGAGTCCCAGGGTTAAAACATACAACTCTTTTTCGAGGGGTTCCCTGGCCTGTGAATTATTCCAGTAAAGGAGGGCGGTAAGCGTAGCGCCAATCAAGAGCCAGGTTAAGCCGGCTCTGTAAAAACGACTTGCGGGTGTTTTAATTTCTTTCTCATCCTCCTCTTTGATTTCACCAAAGGATTTCATTTCTGCGGGCGAATATTCCCGCGTAGTGAAAACGGTATAAGCTACAGCGCCCAGGAACACAACGCCGCCAATGATGAATGAAATGCGAACCGAATCGGGGATCACCCCTTCCGGCGCTTCATTGCTAACGCCAAAATAAGTGAGGATAATTGGTAATAGCGAGGATACCACGGCGCCCGTGCCAATAAAGAAACTCTGTGTGGCAAAGCCCTGCGTACGTTGCGAATCGGGAAGCATATCCCCAACAAAAGCCCTGAAGGGCTCCATGGCGATATTAATGGCGGCATCCAGCATCCAAAGCATAATGGCGGCTACCCATAGGGCCGTTACATTGGGAAAAACAAAAAGCGCGAGCGATGCCAGCACGGCGCCCAGCATGAAAAATGGCCGGCGACGCCCCCACTTTCCCATCCAGGTTTTATCACTCATGTGCCCGATAACCGGTTGCACAATCAAGCCCGTAAGCGGCGCCGCTATCCATAAAATAGGAATGGATTCAATTTCGGCACCAAGGGTTTGAAAGATGCGGCTCACGTTGGCATTTTGCAGGCCAAAGGCAAACTGAATACCAAAAAAGCCCACACTCATATTCACAATCTGGGCAAAACTCAGGCGGGGCTTTGTGTGCAAAACAGAGGCAGAATTCGATGACATGGCAATCGTTGAATAAAGGCAAGATACAACAATATGTAATAAGTACACATATTCCAAAATAGATCAGGAAACCTTCAGTTCCCTGATCTATTTTGGAAGCGGTGCTGGATAGAATTTTGGTATTGCTTAGATGACGAACCCGTTGGGGATAATGGCTCCTTTCTTCACTACCACTATGCCATCTTTGATGGTATAAAGGGGTTGATCGGTATTTTCCAGATGGGGGCCGCCATTAATGCGCACATCATCGCCAATACGACAGTTTTTGTCGAGGATCGCATTCTTGATATAGCAGCGATTGCCGATGCCCAACAATGGAATGCCACGAGCCTGGTCGAGCGCAATATCCTGCAGGGTTTCGTAATAATCATTTCCCATGAGGTAAGAACTGACCACCGTGGTACCGTGTCCAATCCGGGAACGAATGCCCACCACGCATTGATCCATCCGCGAAGCATTGATGATGGAACCTTCGGCAATCACGGTTTTTTCGAGCGTAGTGCCACTCACCTTGGCCGGTGGCAACATCCGGGCACGGGTATAAATGGAGCGGTTATTGTCGAAGAGATTGAAATCGGGCAAATCGGCGGTGAGACCCAGGTTGGCTTCAAAGAAGGAATAGATATTACCGATATCCGTCCAGTAACCTTCGTACTGATAGGATGCCACTTTACATTTATCAATCGCCTGCGGTATAATTTCCTTTCCAAAATCGGTCGCATCTACATAGAGGTTTTGCAGATAATCCATCAACAGGTTGCGGTTGAAGATATAGATACCCATCGAAGCGAGGTATTTTCTGCCCACACGGCGCATGTCGTCGCCAGTATCACTTTCCCATTCGTCCAAAATTTCCTTCTTGGGTTTTTCAATAAAGGAGGTGATAAGACCCGATTCATCTTTTTTCAGGATGCCAAACTCGGGCGCTTCCCTGTCGCCCACCGGAATGGTGGCGATGGAAATATCCGCGCCGGTAGCTTTATGGTTATCGAGCATTTCCTGGAAATCCATCTGGTATAGCTGATCACCGGAAAGAATCAGGATATAATCACTGTCGAATGGCGCTATATGGCGGAGACTCTGGCGTACCGCATCTGCCGTGCCCTGGTACCAGGTAGGGTTATCGGGGGTTTGCTCTGCGGCCAGTATATCCACAAAAGCGGAGCTGAAGGCGCTGAAATGATAAGTGTTCTTGATATGGCGATTGAGGGAGGCCGAATTGAACTGCGTGAGTACAAACATGCGGTTGATACCCGAGTTCATACAATTGGAAATGGGTATATCCACCAGGCGGTATTTTCCCGCGATGGGAACGGCAGGTTTCGAGCGGCTGGCCGTAAGCGGGTAAAGGCGGGAACCGGCTCCTCCTCCCAGTATCACACTAACAATTTCTTTGGCTATAGACATGGCAATCAGGGTTTAGGTATTTAATGCAAAAGTTAAGGAAGAAATGGCATAGAAAACGCAGCGCCGAAAAATATTGCCGCCTCTTTATTTCAACGACTGATATATGTCAATATACTGTTGCGCTGAGGAGTCCCAGCTATGATCGATGGTCATCATATGGCTGCGCATCCATTGGTAGAGGTCGGGTTTATGTTCGTACAAATCTATGGCCCTTCCCACGGAATAGGTGATATCCCAAACGCTGGCCTGGTCGAAACGGATACCAAAGCCCTGCCAGTCGCCAAAATCGCGGATCGTGTCTTTCAATCCTCCCACACTGCGCACCATGGGCACGGTGCCATAGCGCAGCGCATACATCTGGTTCAGGCCGCAAGGCTCCACGCGGCTGGGCATGAGCAGGAAATCGGCGCCGGCATAAATCATATGGCTCAGGGGTTCGCTATAGCCGATATAGGAATTATAATAACCATGAAACTGCTGCTTCATATGGTCGAGTTCCTCTTCCAATTGCGGATCTCCCGAACCCAGCACCAGGAAATTGGCTTTGCCATGGTGGTGATATATGGATTGACTAATGGCATCGGGCAGGAGATCAGCCGCCTTCTCCCCTACCAGCCTGCCGATAAATGCTACCAGCGGTTTGTCGGGATCGAGGCCAAACTGGCCGCAGATTTCTTTCTTATTTTTCTTCTTGCCCCGTTCTACCAGTTCACGGTCATAATTTTTGGCGAGATAGGTATCGGTTTCCGGATTCCAAACCTGCGTGTCGATGCCATTGAGGATGCCGAGGCTCTTGCCCCTTTCGTATTCAAAAAGATTTTCCAGGCCATTGGCCGACTCACGCAGTTCACCCAGGTAGGAAGGACTTACCGTAGTAACTTTCCACGCACATTTCACCGCCGATGCGAGTGGATTGATGGTATTGTTCCAATCGAGCATTCCCCAGTTCCAGCTATCGTAAGCCGGGAGATAATAATATTTGTCCCAACCCATCCAGCCCTGGTATTGTCCATTGTGCACCGTGAAAACAGAAGGAATACTGGCGAGCTTGTTGCGAAAAGCATAGCAATATTTCATCATAAAGGGGATCAGCCCCGTATGATGATCGTGGCAATGGATCACGTTGGGTGAATGCTCCCAATGATTGATCCAGTCGCAGAAAGCGGTTTGAAAGGCGACGAATCTTTCGGTATCGTCGTCGTATCCATAAATTTTTTCGCGATCAAGCAACCCATTTATATCGATCAGATAGAGATCGAAGCCGAGCTTATTGGTTTTTTCGCGGATCACGCTATAATGAAACCAGTGCGATCCCAGGTGCTGTCCACCCTCATGCACCAGTTCCCATTGATTATTATAAAGAAATTTGGTGCGGTACATGGGCATCACCACTTTGGTTACGTGCCCCAGTTCCGCCTGGTATTTGGGCAGGGCGCCCACCACATCACCCAATCCGCCGGCCTTGGCTACGGGATAACATTCCGCTGCTACGTGTACAATTTCCATGATGGGAATTTAGCAAAGATTATTTGCATTCAATTTAGTTTGTTTTTGCTAATGCCTGTTCGGATTGAACTAAAAATTTTTCGCTAACTGAAAACTGTTTATTTTGAGGGCTTAATTACAAACCGACGAATTGCTATGAACCAACAAGCTAAGATACCTACCAACTATGGTGCGCTGGGTACCCTGGTAACCGTTTTCTTTTTCTGGGGCTTTATCGCGGCATCCAACAGCATCTTTATCCCGTTCTGTAAATCCCATTTTGAGCTCACGCAGTTTGAGTCGCAATTAATAGGCTCCGCGTTTTATGGTGCCTATTTTTTCGGCTCACTTGTGCTCTTTCTTTTGTCGAATGTATTGGGATATGATATCCTGAACCGAATCGGGTATAAGAAGGGAATTATTTATGGGCTTCTCATTTCTGTGGTGGGAGCCTTGTTGATTATTCCATCCGCTAATGCCAATTCGTTTCCTGCTATTCTGGGTGCTTTCTTCGTGGTAGCCCTGGGCTTTTCGTTACAGCAAACAGCGGCACAACCATTTGCCATCGCACTGGGCGATCCGGCTACGGGTTCGCACCGGCTGAACCTGGGTGGTGGTGTCAATTCCTTCGGCACCACGCTGGGCCCCATCATTGTGAGCTATTTCCTGTTCGGCTCAATTGGCACGCCTGAAAAAGAAGTAACCGTTACCAATATCAATAATCTTTACCTGATTGTTGCTGGCGTTTTCCTCGCCGTGGCTTTGTTCTTTGCCTTTTCCAAACTGCCCTCCGGTAAAAATGATGAGCCTTTTGAAAAAGGGAATAAGGCCGCAGGTTCGCTGCTGGCTATGACCGGACTGATTCTTGCCATTATTATTGTAGGTCAGCTAACCGAAATTCCCAAGCTGCCTTTGCTTATTATCACCTTACTCGTGGTGGTGGGCATTCTGTTTGCCTCCAATGCCAGCGCGCAACGCAGTTCAGCCGGATGGGGTGCCATGAAATATCCCCAACTGATCTTCGGTATGCTGGGCATATTTGTATATGTAGGCGTGGAAGTAACTATCGATAATAATTTCGGCGCCCTGTTAAAGACGCCGGGTTATATGACGGACCTGGGGATGGATGAAAGCGAAATTTCGCATTATGTATCGCTCTATTGGGGTAGTTTGATGATCGGGCGCTGGACGGGTGCTGTAAGTGTGTTCAACCTCAAGGGTACTGCCAAGATTATTGCACGCATAGTGGTTCCGTTCGTGGCTTTCGCAGTTGTTCTTTTCGTCAACAGTCTTTATGGGAGCGATGTATCGGATGTGTATGCATATGCCATTTGTGTGGCCATTGCCATCGCCGCGTTTTTCTATGGCCAGGAGAAGCCGGTTAAAACACTGGTAACCGTTTCCGTACTGGCGGCCATATCCATGCTGATAGGCGTGGCGACAAAAGGCCTGGTTTCCGTATACGCCTTTATGGCTGGCGGCCTGTTTTGTTCGGTGATGTGGCCCTGTATTTTCGCGTTGGGTGTAGCGGGTTTGGGCAAATATACCAGCCAGGGCAGTGCTTTCCTGATCATGATGATATTGGGAGGCGCGGTAATTCCGCCGCTGCAGGGTTCGCTCGGTGATATGTCGAGCATCGGTATGCACTATTCCTATCTGCTGGCAGCGGTCTGCTTTATTTTCCTTGCCTGGATGGCTTTGAAAACAAAATCGGTACTCAGCAAGCAGGGCCTCAATTTCGATGAGCAAATTGGTGGAGGTCACTAAACCAATTCATTTATATCGTACATTTAAGCCCCGTTCCGTTCAGGTAACGGGGCTTTCTTTTAACGCACACTTCAACAAAAATGGCTGAAAAATCGATGGCAAGGCAACAACTGGCTGTGGGTATTGATATTGGCGGTACGGGTACCAAGTTTGGCATAGTTGACCGCGACGGAAATGTTCTTTTCTCCGATGAGATATCGACCCGCAAACACGAAGATGTACACGGATTTATTGATGACCTGCATGCAGCTTTATCCGTTTTAATTGATAAATCCGGCGGCATTGGCCAGCTCAAGGGAATTGGCGTAGGCGCACCCAATGGCAACTTCTATACCGGCACCATCGAATACGCTCCCAACCTGCCCTGGAAGGGAATCATACCACTGGCTAAATTGCTCGAAGCCAAATTCAAATTACCCGTAACCCTTACTAATGATGCCAATGCAGCCGCGATTGGCGAAATGATGTATGGCGCCGCCAAGGGCATGCGCGATTTCATCATGATCACCCTGGGTACCGGTGTAGGCAGCGGTATTGTGGCCAATGGCCAACTCATCTATGGACATGATGGCTTTGCGGGCGAACTGGGCCATACCATCATCATACCCGACGGACGCCTGCACCCAGGCACCGGTAAAAAAGGCTCACTGGAGAGTTATGCCAGCGCAACAGGCGTTCGCTATACGGCCATTGAGTTGTTGGATACGACAAATGAACCCAGCCTGCTGCGCGATGTTCCCCGCGATGAACTCGATTCCAAAAAAGTTTATGAAGCGGCTATACAGGGCGATGCCCTGGCCCGACATGTATATGAATTTACCGGAAGAATATTGGGTTTGGCCCTGGCCAACGCGGTAATGTTCAGCAGCCCCGAAGCGATTGTATTATTTGGCGGACTCACCAAGGCAGGTGACCTCATCCTGAAACCCACACGCGAGCATATGGAAGCCAATTTGATCCAGGTATTCCAGAATAAAGTGAAGATTTTGATAAGCCATTTGCGCGAATCAGATGCGGCGATTTTGGGTGCCAGCGCGCTAGCCTGGGAAAAGTAAAGTTCTTAGTGGAGAGTTGTAGGTTTTAAGTTTTTGGCTAAGAGTTGGCTTGGGGTGGGCAATCAAATACGACCAAAATCGGGAGGTGTATAACCCTCCCTCCAACTTAAAACTTATAACTTAAAACTTATTACTCATCGAACCGCTGCCATTTCAATCGCCGGCCCTTCCGGCACGGTATCAAAAGATGCCATGGTTTTGGCTAACACAGTGGTGATGATAGCGGCTGCAGCCAGTGACAGACTGATCAGCATGATGGGGTAAATGAGCCTTTTCATGGAGGGACTTTTAGGATTAGCACGCAAAATTGTGCCAATTCCCCACAAATGCAAGTTTTGGGGCCTCTTTCTGCCCGAATTAGGGGTTAATTCCTGCGCTGGATCAGCAAAACCCCGGGAACAGGTCGCTGGAGACCCTGCTTGTCCGATGGCCGGATCGTTTCCCTTCCATTCACAAGCAGGCAACTACTTCCCCCTCCATCAAGGTTTAGGGCTTCCACACAGCCCAGGTCGCGCATGATAATGGCTTCTTGCATCAGCGTGGCGCCAGCCGCCACTCCCGGCCTGCGGCCTTCTATGACCAACAAAATCATATACCCATCGGCCGTATAGCCAATTACCGTACGCGGGTGCCGGTCCTGGATGCCCTTGCCCATAAATTTTCGCTCCTCATTATTGTAAACCCGGGGCTCACCGTTCTGCAAAACCACCGGGCCTCCCGCCAGGGCCGTTTGCATGCGCCAGGGCTTCAGCTCCGACCCTTTTTGCATCCGGTTCTTCAGCTCTTTTTTGGAAAGCCGCGAATCGCTACCTGTTGTTGTTTTCAACAATGGATACTCCTGTGCCGCCCAGGCTTTCCTTTGGCTGCTGTCGGTAAACACCCAGGCGATATCAGCTTTTCGCTTGCGGCTGATACCAAAACTACCCGGCAGTACATAGTGATATAAACTGTCTTTTTTCTGAAAATTGGCGTGCACATTATAAGCCAGCAGCTTTCCCTTATCCATCAAAAGCCCAAGGTTCTGATTGGTTTCAAAACTGAAGAAGGTACCATTCATCACCAGCAATGCTTCCTCGTTTCGCTCGTAAAACTGGGTAGGTGTAAGTCTTCTTCCCCGGCTGCTGTCTACACTGATCATTAACCCGGGGTCGCTAAGATCCACTTTCACATAATAAGCAATCCCCGGCTGCCCATCCAGCGAATCGGTGCTTCTGAATACCGCAACCGATGCGGGCAAATCGCCAAACAGGGAGTCGACCGGCTGCCAGCGCAATTGAGCCAGTACGGGCGTGGTAATAAAAAGATTGAGAACGAAAAGAAGGAATTTGTTGCTGCTCATTATCGAATCAATGTGATGGTTCCATGCATCTGGTAAACCTTGCCGGCATAATCGGTGGCTCTGAGCCGCCATACATAAACCCCGGAGCCCTGCTCCATACCCTGGTAGCGGCCATCCCAACCGCGGCCTTGTTCGCGGGTTTGAAATATTGCCTGCCCCCAGCGATTGTACACTACAAAATAATCAAGGGTCTTTATACCGATCATATAGGGCTGAAAGGTTTCGTTGCGTCCATCCGCATTAGGCGTAAATCCGGAGGGTACATACACCCTCGACTCCTTGAATATGGTGATATTGATCTCGTCACTATCCGTACAGCCTTCCGGCGTGGTTACGGTGAGCGTGTAGGTAATATCGTCCTGCAATATGCCAATCGGGTTCGGCGATTGCGGATTATCCAATCCCGTTGGAGGCGACCATAAATAGGAACCGCCACCCGTGCCATTTAGTTGAAAGGGCTCATCCCTGATAAATACGGTATCATTACCCGCAAAAGCATTGGCCTGGTTGATGAAGAATGGGACGGTTACGGTATTAGAAACACAGCCATTGTCGGCCACAGCAACAAGCGCCGCATTGAAGTTACCCGTACCAGTATAGAAATAATTGAAATTTTGCTGGCTGGCTCTGGTACCATCGCCCAGGCGCCAGTCCCACTGGCTGATCTGCGTGGCATTATCGATCTGCACGCCACTATGTGGTATGGGCAGGTCCACACAACCATCCGCCACAGTGGCATCAATAAGGGGCGCGGGCCTGATGGTGAAATTTTTGGAAACGGTGGATGAGGCACAGCCGTTCGCGCTTTGCACCTGCAGGCTGAGTTCATAATCACCAGCAGGCAGATCGCTCAACTGTGGCTGCCGGGCATTGCTGACCAGGTCTCCATTCAACCACCAGTTCCACTGGCTGATGCCACCGACGGAAACGGTAGAACGGTCAATAATCCGGGGAGTCAATGCCGCGCAGGTATCGAATACGTCGAAATCCGCTACCGGGAAGTCACCAATGGATACAATGGTTTGCAGGGTATCGCTGTCGCAACCATCAAAACCTTTCAAAGCCAGCTTCACGGTATAATTTCCCGGAGCCGCATAGAGTTTGGGAGGCGGGTTTTGTAGCGTACTGCTGGTTCCATCCCCAAAATCCCAATAATAAGCGCTGACCGGGGCAAAGGATTCGGATCGGTTATCGAAGCTTACCAGGTCGCCCAGGCAACCGTTGTTATTCGTAAGGCTGGTTTGAAAAATGGGCGCCAGTGCGGTGCAAAATTGCTGTAGGTTATTGGAACCACCCGTAGCGGCGGTAAAGCCCCAGAAAACCCGGGGGTTGTTGTTAAAAATATCGGCTATCAGGTTTACCTGGGCTTCAACCCGCAATACGCCATCAAAATAAGCGCGTATCCATTGCGTAACCGGATCCCAGGTTATACGCAGGATATGCCAGGCACAATCTTCTATATTATTGCTGCTCGCCGATGCGGGCACGGGCCCTGCCAGATCCGAACCATGTGATAGCACACCATTGGCCTGGATACTGATATGATCGTAAGCAGGATCGTTATTATTCGTGTTTTGCCAGGTATCGAGCAGGATACCTATTGACGGGCTTACACCCTCAAAACCGATACCACCGCCCGAGGCACCCAGGCTGGTGCTTTGCTGTTGCAGCATAAACACGATGCCGTCGGCACCATCAGCATCCTTGCATCCCAGGTTGACGCTGAAACGAAAGTCGAAGGGATTATTCAGGTCGAATAATGTAGTATTCCAGGCGCTGCCGCTTTGGAAATTGGCTTCATTGGTGAGAGTGTAACAATTGCAGGAATTAGCCTGGGCATTACCATTCAACTGATACTGCTGCGACCATAATGGTATGGAGCTAAGCAGAAAGATCATCGTAATCAGGGAACGAATGGCAGACATGCGCAGGTAAGGCAGATTTTTTGAATGAGCCTGTAATTTACTGCCAAATAACCAATAATCAGAGAGAAGTGGCGGATTTCCGCGATTCCCATTCCTGCCGGCCCAACCCCGGGAATACATGCCGCTCACTATGGTAGGAAGAACGAACCAGGGGACCGCTTTCCACATAATCGAGGCCCAATTGGTAGCCGATCTCCCGGTATTCGGCAAACTCATCCGGGTGCACAAAGCGCTGCACGGGCAAATGTTTGGCGGTAGGTTGCAGGTATTGTCCTATCGTAATCACATCACAACCATTATCGCGCAGGTCGGTCATGGTTTGTATCACTTCTTCTTTGGTTTCGCCCAGCCCCAGCATAATGCCGCTCTTGGTGCGGCAACCCCCTTCTTTCAGAATGCGGATTACTTCCATACTTCTCCAGTACTTGGCCTGTATACGGACCTGCCGGGTGAGGCGTTCTACCGTTTCAATGTTGTGTGAAACAACCTCTGGCATTACCTCAATGATGCGCTGGATATCTTCGCGCTTTCCTTTGAAATCGGGTATCAGTGTTTCGAGGGTCGTGTCGGGATTCAGGGTTTTGACCGCCTTGATGGTATTTTGCCAGATGGTGGAGCCCCCGTCTTTCAGTTCGTCGCGGTCTACCGAGGTAATCACCGCATGCTTCACTTTCATCAGAAAGATGGCTTCCGCCACGCGTTGGGGTTCATCCCAATCCACCGCTTCAGGTCGGCCGGTGGCCACCGCACAAAATCCACAGCTACGCGTACATACATTGCCCAGGATCATGAAAGTGGCCGTGCCCGCGCCCCAGCATTCACCCATATTGGGACAATTGCCGCTTTCGCAAATGGTATGTAATTTATGCGTATCAACCAGGTTACGGACATTTTTATAGCTTTCCCCAATAGGCAGCTTTACCCGAAGCCAGTCGGGCTTCTTGGTACGAACGGGTGCGGCGCCGGAACAGGGGGCGGAAGTAATTTCAGACATGCTGCAAAAATACGAATAGGAAAAGAAATAGGAGAAAAGGGCCTTTGGCAGGGCTATACATCACTTTCGTTTACCAAAAACGATGGCCACATACCCCTGAAAAAAGAGCTGACGTTCCTTTTGATAGAGCAGAATGGGGATCTTGGAACCATAGGCTTCGAGACTCATCCCAATCTCGAGGGCTGAAACCGTTTCATTGTAGCGACCATAATCAAAGCGCATACCTACCTTGGCGAAAGCTCCGGGTTTCAACTGGATCTCGCCCCAGCCCTTGCCGATGCCGCCTCCTGCAACAATAATACTCTGATCAACAAACTGGGCACTGTCTTCAACACTATACTTTAAATTTTTTTCGCCACCCGTTTGTGTGTCATTCACTCGAACATAATAAGGCCTCAACAGTCCAAGAGAGACACCAGCGCTCCAGAGTCCCGTAACGGCCACACCATTTTTATTACCCTTCTGGCCAAAAATATACTGTTGACCATACCCCAGGGTCACGGGATAGAAATAATTCCTTTTTCCAAAAATATAGGGATTGCCAAAAATGAAACTCTGGCCCAATAATTTCTCTTCGCGCGGGTCCTTGATTTCTGCAATATCGATCCGGTATATTTCGGTTTTCCGATTGGTCTTCATTTTACCCAGCTCATAAAAAATACCATACCCGTTGGTCCGGAGCTGAATGCCAAATACACTTTGCTTATGGTACACCAGTACGCCTTCTTCTGCCTGGCGAACCAGGTCGTTGATTTTTTGGCGCCGGGCCTCCTTTTTCTCTTGTCGCTCTTCTCTCGAACTTTGCGCCATCCCCATTTGGGCCACCGAAACCATCATCAGGAAAAACAAACTTATATGCTTCACAAATCGCTGGATTATGAATGGATAAAAACCTTGATTGGAGTATAGGTTATGAACGGGCAATAGTAGGGAAAAGTTGCCTGTATCCCCCAGCTCCCATCAACGATAACGTAAATTTAGGAAAAAGAATACAATTGAACGGACAGTCCGGGACAGGCGCCGGGATGGTCAGAAACGCTGGTCGGTGTATTTGCTCTTTTACTTGTCGAGCCAGTCCTTAAAATAGGTCACCCTTTTCCGACTCACAATTACTTCGCGGTCGGCAGCGGGCTGCAAATAAAGCTTGAGCCGGTTACCGAAATAAGCATGGATCTCCTTTACCGAGGGAAGGGAAATGATGAATGACCGGTTGATCCGAAAGAACTGCTGTGGATCCAGCAAACTTTCCAGTTGCTCGATGCGGTACTCGAGCAGGTATTTCTGGTTATCGAATGTGCGCAGAAATATAAAACGCTCCTGCGAAAAAAAATAGGCAATCTGTGTAACGGGAATGGAAAGCAACCGCTGGCCCTGCTTGACCAAAAATCTTTCCTTGTACTGGCTGCCGGCCGATTGACGACCCGCCTCCTGGATGAGTTGGTCAAAATTCACCGGACGCTCTTCGGTAGCCGGTATCCCTTCCAGCAGGTGCCGGACCGTATTGTAGCGTAATGCCTGGAAATTGAACTGCTCGTTATGAACACTGAAAGTTACCAGGGCCTTGATACCGGCCTTACTGGGTACACCCATATTTAATACAGACGCTTCGTTGGCCAGAATTAAATCCGGAATGGCATGGGGACGGAGCCATTGCCCGGCCGCAAATGCCTCTCCACTCACGCCGTACACCTGTATCGACGCGTCCAGTTCATAGAGTAGTTTCCTGATCTTCTCAGCCACCCCTTTTTCGTATTCAATCACCAGTACATTCATAGCTGCTATTATCCGTAAAGGCGCAAATTTTAAAACTTCCACGCTAATTAAAAGCAATAAAAGCATCAACTGCCGAAAGCGCTGAATGAAATGCGAGGGCAAAAATCAGGGTTGAATATGTTCATGCTTTATTCGGGGAGTTTCATTCAGGTTTTATGGCGACTCCTGCGCAAAGGGTTGCAAAAAGCAACATCCCTTTATAGTTTGGGTTTGTCAATATCTGATTAGTCGCCGTGTTCATGAACGGTAGGGTCAGGCACAGACCTGACCCTTGTGATATCGGCGATCCACTATCCAAACCTAAACCACATGTTGAAACCACAACGGCTGGCATTGTTGGCCTTACTCTTTCTTCCCTTTAGCGGATGGTCACAATGCCTCACACCTCCTCCCTTACCTCCCTGCTCAGGATCTGACCCACAGGTAGCGGCCAATGAAACCCTGAACCAGGGAACTACCAAATACTTCAGCGGCAGCAGTACCAGCATGACCAGCCTCACGCTGGATGGGGGCACGCTGGTGGTTTGCGGCGATCTTACCATTGACCAGTTCTATATGGACAGTGGCACCATCTACATTCATCCCGGAGCCCGCTTTGTGATTGGCTCAGGATTGGGTGCAGGTCTGGTGCTAAAAGGCAATTCAGCCATCTATAATTATGGCACCTGCGAAATTCAGCGCAACCTTTCTCTTGATAATGGTTGGGCCTCCGCGAGCAAACCAAATGTTGTCGTCAACGCCACGGCCGACGCGGTATTTCGGATGTCGAACCAATACCTCGTCATCAATAACCCCCATTCCTGGTTTGTGAATAATGGAGATGCGGAGTTTTGGGGTACCATACAGGAGAACACCGCTTCACCCGGTGCCATCTGTTTGGGAAACGGCAGCGAAACCAATATGGCCGTGCTCATCAATAAAGTGGATAATACCTATACCGTGCCATCCGGATCAGCCTGTGTGCGCGTGCGGCAGTTTTCGCAATTCTTTGGACAACTCACCGCCGAATCAGGACTACGCGCCTGCCTGGGCGCGAGCCATAGTTCCGACAGTGGCTGCACGCCCTTTGGTTGTACTCCCAACGATTGGGGTGCGGCCAGCTTGCTCAGCAATTGCAGTTCCTGTGCCAGCTTTGCCGTACTGGCTACCCGCATCCATTCTTTTCGGGCAGAAAGATCAAACCAGGCTAATCTTCTGAACTGGCAAATGGACAATGCCCAGGCTGGCGGCACCATACGCGTACTCCGCTCAGGTGACGGTCGCAACTTTCAGGCGATCGACTCCCTGTCCATTGCCTCCGGCGAAACCACGCATTTTCAAACCATCGACAAAAGTCCTCTGGCGGGCGATAATTTCTATATGGTACAATACCTTCATAACGCAGTGAATAATGCTGTTAACAGCAATACTGTCAAAATTAATACTCCACAACAGGACCCCGTCAAAGTATTCCCCGTTCCCTTCAACGATCATTTCACGGTACAGCATGACAACCAGCAAATTCCCAGGCAGGTGATGCTGACGGATATGATGGGGCGTAACATCCGGATTTGCTGGTACCGTTTGCCGCAACTGAACCAGGTTAGGGTGGTTTTATTGGAGCCACTCGCTTCGGATATCTATCTGTTGCATCTGCGAACCGATGCATCGGTGCTATCGCGCACGATATGGAAACACTAAACCGGCGATTTCAATAAATGGTTCCCAATGGCACATTCCAGGCAACGATGTACTTCACAATAGTGTTTCTTCAGCTCCAGCAGGGCCTGCGAATCCGCCGAGCTTTCGGTGGGCAGGCCCAATTGCTGGAAGGCCATTACAATATGATTCTTTTCGGGTTTTAATTCAGCAAACCAATGCAGGGCTTTGTCGAGAAGGCGCTGATCATGGCGCTTATGCGCATAGGTAAACAGTAGCGGGATGGCGGTATTGATGACGATGCTATCGGCAAGCATGGCTCCGGTTTGTTTGGGAGAAGGGGCAGCACTTTCATCGAAACGAAAATGCGTTTCCCAATAGTGGCTGGCCGGTACCGATGCCAGTTCGCGGATTTCCTTTACCGATGTGCTATCGCGGATGGTGGCGAAAAGATGATCCTGCCGCCCGAGGAGCGCCGCCAACTGTGACAACCGGATCCCTGGAAAATTAACGGGCCGCATGCGCAGGTAAACACAGGGAATGCTGATCGGCTGTAATCCATATTTTTTTGCCAGTGCTTTGTATTCTTTTTGAAGACTGCGGGGATAATGATCGTGAAAAGGCCCCTTTAACAGGCCAGCCTGACCCATCAACAGGGCTTCAAGCTGAAAGCGATCCTGCCGGTGCTTCGATATCAATGCCAGTGGCAAACTGCGCGCCATGTCGTCAAAAGCATCTGCATTCAACCGCATGCCAAAATTGCGGGCCAGCATTCGCCAACAAAGCTGTTCCCAGTCGAACTGTGTTTGCCGCAACAGTGGCTCCATTTCCGCCATTCTGCGCAGGAGCCTTTCTGTCAACAAGCGCTCTCTCCAGCCTGTCCAAACCAGTTCAGGAACCGGTTGATATATATGTTCGCAGGCGATAAAGGCCGATTGATGCATCAATTGTTCGTAATGCTGCAATAAGATGCCCGGCACCCTCCCTTTCAATTCTACCACCGGGATATCATTTACGACGCGATCCTGTTCCCAAACCACATGCAGGATCACGTTGTTGTATTGCGCATCCGCTGCATGACCGTGCCTGTTCCAATCGGAACTGAATACATGCAGTTCTACCTTTCCCGCCCAATCCGTTTGCCCGATGCGTATACGTGCATCCTCAAAATCGGGGCCCTGGTTCCGGTTGAGTTTCCCGGGATTCTGAATGGTTATGGATTCACCCCGGGTGCTGGTCAACTCCCGGCGATCGAAATACTGGTGTTGCCAGATAAACTGCAACAACCGCTCCTGCAGAAAAAGTTCCATCTGTTTCACCCGCTAAAATTAGGTACAGCGAAGAAATGGAACAGGTTGTTTTCCCCGGCAATTACCGGGAAAATAACAGTAGTTTACTGATTAATTTCACGCAACAATTGCATTACCCGGCTCACTGGCAGGCCCATTACATTGTAGAAATCGCCAACTACCGATTTTATTCCCACCACTCCTATCCATTCCTGGATGGCATAGGCACCGGCTTTGTCGTAGGGCTTGTAGTTGTCCACATAAAAGGAGATATCTTCCGTGGTTAAGGGATGAAAAAACACTTCGGTGGTATCATAAAAACTCCATTCACGGTCTGCCTTCAATGCCACCACTCCCGTGATTACCTTATGTTGTTTGCCGGAAAGGGCTGTCAGAATATTAATGGCATCCTGGCGGTCAACGGGTTTTCCGATCAGGTTGTTATCAAGAACAACAATCGTATCGGCCGCCAGCACTACCCTACCCGGCTGGGTGTTTTTGGCAACCGTTCTTGCCTTTTCCCGGGCGATATAAACTGCGGCTTCTTCCGGGCTCAAATGTGGAGGAAAGCGCTCATCAGTTTGGCTCACCTGTACTTCAAAAGGAATTTCGGCCCACTCGAGCAATTGCCGCCGCCTCGGGCTTTGGGACGCTAACACGATAGAATTCATAGATAAAAATAAAAGAAGATCATGGATAGGATGCCGGTCAGCATCACCAGTTTGGTCATCCGGCTCAGGCGTGCATAGTCGGCCGTGGATTTGGATTTTATCAATCCATAAAAAATGGAAAGCACCGCCAGAAAGATAGCCAGGAAGCAGTAGGCTACGGCGGCCCACCACCGAAACTGAACAATATACACCTGCACGATTCCCAATACCGCCGCCAGCACGATCAGCCAGATGGCGGTGTACACTTTGGTGGCACGAATGCCCCAAACGATCGGCATGGTACGACATCCATATTTTTCATCGCCGGCAATGTCTTCCATATCCTTTATAGCCTCCCTGACCAGGGAAATCAGGAAAGCGAAGCCTGCATACAGAAAGGCAAATCGGAAAAATTTGGGCTGCCCCTCATACCCGGGAGCCCAGGCATCCTGCAAGCTAAGTTTGGAAAAAAAGATGATGAGTATCGTCCAGGCAGTAAGCAGCGAAATCACCACATTGCCAATAAGGAGCCGGCGCTTGAAGGTAGTGCTGTAAAACCACAGCAGCAATACGCAGCCGATATTGGCTAAAACAAGGTACCATTTTTCCCTCAGCGGAATGGCCAGCGCGGTGAGCAGTACACCGCTCACACTGAGCATAAAATGCCAGGCAATGGCCCAACGCCTGCTGATGAGCCGGTCTACCACCATCCGGCCCGGCTTATTCACTTCATCGATATTGATATCAAAATAATCGTTGATGATATAACCCGCCGCGGCGATAAAAAGGGAAGCCAACACGAGCAGGATAAAAGGGAGCAAATTTTCATCGCCCGGTCCAATTTCATACAGAGGATAATAAATACAAAAATGAAAGAGTACCTGGGTGAGGGCAATGAAGAGGAGATTGGGCAGTCGAATCATCCGTAAGAAAGCTGCGATCAATCTCATCAAGGTAATTTTTGGCAAGATAACGCAAATATTCCGGCCCCGATTTCAAATTCGGATAAATTGCGGCGATATGCGGGTTACAAGGAAAGAATCAGATTATTATTGCTCAATGCGAGGGCGTAAACACATCGGTGTCCCAAAAGCCATGTGCCTTCAGCACGCGTTCAATTACGTCGCGTACACAGCCTTCCCCACCCTTCCATTCGGAATGAAAGGCCGCAATGGCCCTGATCTCGGGCGCCGCATCGGCCGGACAGGCGGCCAGTCCCACCTGCTGCATCACTTCCAGGTCGGGAATATCATCACCCATATATAAAACGGAAGACGGTTCCATTTTCAACTCCCGAAGTTGTTGTGAAAGCAACGACCATTTGTCTTTCACCCCCATAAAAACCCGCGTTACACCCAACTTTGCCAACCGCTCCCGAACCGGCTCCGATTCCGCACCGGAAATCACCAGCACGGGAAAACCTTTTTTGACGGCCAACTGCAATGCATATCCGTCGCGTATACTCATACGCCGGGCCTGGAGGCCATTTTCCAAAACCAAAATACTACCGTCTGTAAGGACTCCGTCGACGTCGAAAGCGAAAAGGCGAATGGGGGAAAACAAGGTTTTTGAGTTTTAAGTTTTAAGTATTAAGTTTTAAGTTTTGGGCAATGATGGGAAATTATAAAGTGCCAATACCAAAAATGTTTGCATTATTGTTCGTTCCTGACAACTTAACACTTATAACTTACAACTTAACACTTACAATTTCCCCGCCACCCATTCCGTCATTTTCCCATACACTTCTCTTATTGCCGGATATTTTTCCAGCAATTGCAGATGTTTTTCTATCGTTTCCCGGTCGTGTCGAATGGCCGGGCCGGTTTGGGCGGCCGATGGGTTCAGGTAATTCAATCTTGCTGCTGTTTCCTGTATCAGGGGAACGAGTTGCTTAAAGTCGATTCCTTCCTTTCTGCAATAGTCTTCTGCAACGGAATAAAGGTAGTTCACAAAATTATTGGCCAGCACCGCGGCTACATGCAGTTTTTGACGATCGATATCACCTGCCTGCACCGGTTCGGCAACCGATATGTCGGCAGCAAGCTGTTGCAGGCATCGCCTGGCTTTTTCATCCACCCCGTCAAAATACATGGGGATATCGGGCAATTGCCCGGTTTCCTTTCGCAAACTTTGCAGGGGATAAAAAACGCCATAGTGTTCCGTAATGGGTGCCAATACCTGAGCCGGCACGCTGGCTGCCGTATGCGCCACTACCCTGCCTGGCAGCCGAAGCTCCGCTGCCACGTCGGCTATGGCATTGTCGGAAACCGCAACAATATACACGTCGGCATCCGTTAGGACCATGCTGTAATAGTTCGTACTTTCCGTATCCCACTCATAAGCCAGGGCGCTGGCTGATGACGGATGGCGGCTCCATACCTGTGCTATATGGTGCCCGGCAACCCTCAGTTTGCGGCCCAAAATGGCGGCCGCATTACCCGATCCTATCATGACTATATTCATATACTATCTTTGCGGCCTATGAAGTGGCTCAACCATTTGGCCCTGGTGGCTGTCAGAACAAAATTCAAGATTCTTTCTGCCTTCTCCAAATCAAAAGCGGCTGAAGCCGCTTTTGACCTTTTCTGTACGCCGCCTTCACGGCACGAGTTGGCTTTGCCGGTTTTGTTTACCCGGGCCGAGCAGTTGAATTTTGAATGGCGCAGTTATCATATCCGAGGATTCCGTTGGAATGCGGGTGCCAAACGGAAACTGCTCATTATTCACGGCTTTCAATCTTCCAGTCTCAACTTTGAAGCCTATGTGCAAGCCCTGATTGCGCAGGATATGGAAGTTTATGCATTTGACGCGCCCGCGCATGGCAGAAGCAGCGGCAAACGGATCAATGTGCTGATCTATCGCGATTTTATTCTACACCTGCAGCAGGAGTATGGGCCCTTCAAATCGGTGATGGCGCATTCCCTGGGAGGATTGGCGCTGAGCCTGGCACTGGAGCAATGGCCGGTTCCTCAACTGCCGCGTGTGGCATTCATCGCCCCCGCAACAGAAACGCGCACGGCCGTAAAACAGTTTTTTGAGATCATTCGAATCCGCGACGAGGCGGTTCAAGATGCTTTTAACAACATCATTTACAAATTGAGTGGCCAGGATACCGCCTGGTTCTCCATAACGCGAAGCATTCAGCAATATAAAACACCCATACTTTGGATACATGACCAGGATGATACGATTACTCCCCTTTCAGATGCGCTGCCGGCCTGGTCGCTGGGTTTGCCCTATGTGCAAACCATGCTTACCGAGGGCCTGGGTCATCGACGAATTTACCGGGAGCCATCCGTGGTTCACACGGTGGTTCAACATTTGAGCGCCTCCTAATTCAACTACACTCACTTTGTAATCATCGATCTTACTCAATTCATATTATGGCCCATAACGCTGACAATAACCCGATGAAGCCGCTCACCTATCTGGCCCTGGGCGATTCCTATACCATTGGCGAGCAGGTGCCGGCTGCGGAAAGTTTTCCGATGCAATTGGTACAAATTTTAAGAGATAGCGGATACCCTATCGAGGATCCGCATATCGTGGCTAAAACAGGTTGGACTACCGACGAACTGCAGGCGGGCATTGATAAGGCAGCCTTACGCTCCCATTATGATTGGGTCACCCTGCTGATCGGCGTCAACAACCAATACCGGGGGCGACCGGTGGAGGAATACAGGACTGAATTCGCGGCTTTACTGCAGCGGGCTTTGCAATTTGCGGATGAGAGGAAAGAACGCGTATTGGTAGTATCCATTCCCGACTGGGGTGTTACGCCCTTTGCGGAAGGACGCGATCGCGCGCAAATCGCTTTGGAAATTGATGCTTATAATGCCGTGGCTTCCGCCATTTGTCGCGAAAATGGAATCCTGTTTCTCTCCATTACCGAAGGGAGCAGGCAGGCAGCGCAAGACCCCGGCCTCTTGACCGGCGACGGCCTGCATCCATCGGGAAAAGAATACAGACGTTGGGCGGATAAATTGGCAGCCATCATTATGCAGGCAGGATTCTAACGACATTTTAATTCTTTCGTGAGTACTGTGAATCAGTAGCTTTTGTGCAATTTAAAACCGTGGCGAAAACGGACAAATCTTCTGTTTCGCAAAAAAATCATTATTCTTGTTCTAACTTGCAGGCGCCGGATAAGCGGCTTCCTGGCCTGAACCGATGAGGTTACCGGCTGTTATACCATATATATTATACCTGTGCAAATGGCGAAAAACCTATTGATAGTAGAGAGCCCTGCGAAAGCAAAGACCATTGAAAAGATTCTGGGAAAAGAGTTCCAGGTAAAGAGTTGCTTTGGCCATATTCGCGACCTGGAAAAAGCAGGTATGGGCATTGATGTGGAGAAAAATTTTACCCCCCGCTATATCGTTCCGGAAGACAAGGAAAAGGTGGTTAAAGAATTAAAGGAACTCGCGCGCAAATCGGAAGAAGTGTGGCTGGCAACGGATGAGGACCGTGAGGGGGAAGCCATTAGTTGGCATTTGTGCGAAGTGCTGGGTCTTGATCCCAAGCAGACCAAGCGTATCGTATTTCACGAAATTACCAAGCCCGCGATCCGCGCCGCCGTGGAAAATCCGCGCAAGTTGGATATGAACCTGGTGATGGCACAGCAGGCCCGTCGTATTCTGGATCGGATTGTGGGTTTTGAGCTTAGCCCGGTGCTTTGGCGCAAAATGAGCATGCGCAATAACCTGAGCGCGGGCCGTGTGCAAAGTGTGGCCGTTAGGTTGATTGTAGAAAGAGAAAGAGAGATCAATGCATTTGAGCCCCAAAGCAGCTTCCGGGTGGATGCCTGGTTTACGGCCAAAGACGCAAGCGATAAACAAATTGCCTTTAAAGCGGAAGGTAATCGATTTGCCAATGGCTCGGATGCCGAGAAATTTCTGCAATCCTGTATAGGTGCCAATTATAAGGTGACGGATATACAGGTTCGCCCGGGTAAACGCTCACCTGCCCCACCCTTCACCACTTCCACCCTGCAGCAGGAAGCTTCGCGCAAACTGGGCTATGGTGTGGCCCGTACCATGCAGATCGCGCAGCGATTGTATGAGAACGGTTATATCACTTACATGCGTACCGATAGTGTGAACCTGAGTAATACGGCGCTTGGTGATATTACGGCCACGGTAAAGGGGATGTATGGCGAACAATACCATCAGTTTCGCAAATACAAAAACAAGAACGAAAGTGCGCAGGAGGCACACGAAGCCATCCGCCCCACTTATATGAGCAATATAACGGTGGAAGAACCGGAATGGAAACGTCTCTATGAACTGATTTGGAAAAGAACCATGGCCAGCCAGATGGCCGATGCGGAACTGGAAAAGACCACGGCCAAAATTGAAATATCCACCAACAAGGAAGAACTAAGCGCTAGTGGTGAAGTATTGAAATTCGACGGTTTTTTGAAAGTGTACCGCGAGGATCGTGATGATGATGATATGAATGAGGAAGAAACCCAGGAAGGTATGTTGCCGCCACTGACAACAGGGCAGCAGCTTCCCTTAAGGGAAATGCGTGCTACAGAAAGATTCACGCGCCCCCTCCCCCGCTACACAGAAGCATCGCTGGTAAAAAAACTCGAGGAGTTGGGAATAGGCCGGCCTTCTACTTACGCGCCTACCATTTCCACGATATTGAAGAGAGGTTATGTGGAGAAAAGGGACAAGGAAGGCGTGATACGTGAGTATAGCGTGTATAAACTGCTGAAGGATAAAGTGAGCCAGGAGAAAGAACAGGAAACCACCGGCGCGGAAAAAGCCAAGCTTTTCCCCAGCGACCTGGGACTGGTAGTGACGGATTTTCTGAAGCAGTATTTTGACGACATCATGGACTATAGCTTTACGGCCCGGATAGAAGAGGAATTTGATGAAGTGGCCGAAGGAAAGCTGAAATGGAATAAGATGATCGATGATTTCTACAGCCCTTTTAAAAAGGATGTGGAAAAAACGATTGAAACGGCCGAACGGATCAAGGGCGAACGCGAACTGGGCCTTGATCCAGAATCGGGCAAACCGGTAGTGGCCCGCATGGGACGTTATGGACCGATGGTGCAGATCGGCAGCGCCGAAGATGAAGAAAAACCCCGCTTTGCCAAGATCCCTACGGGTCAAAGCATTGAAACGATCAGCTTTGAAGAAGCGATGGACCTGTTTAAGTTGCAGGATACATTTGGTGAATACGAAGGAAAAGATATTTCGCTTGGTGTTGGCCGCTTTGGGCCCTATGTAAAATGGGGCGATGAATTTATCTCCATACCCCGTGGTACCGAGTTGTCATCGGTGGATCTCGACAGGGCCATAGCGCTGATTGAAGAAAAGAAAAAAGCCGATGCGCCGGTAGCCATGTTTGAAGAAAAGCCGGTAACCAAGGGCAAGGGTCGCTTTGGCCCATTCATCAAGTGGGATGGCATGTTCATCAATGTGCCCAAGCGTTACGATTTCGACCATCTCACAAAAGCAGATATAAATGAACTGATCAAAGCCAAAGTGGAGAAAGAAGCGAATCGGTTTATACAGCGATGGGCCGATGCCAATATCGCGATTGAAAACGGCCGATGGGGCCCCTTTATCCGCTATGGCAAAAAAATGATCAAGATCCCGCGCAAGGCGGATGATACAAAATATACGGCGGAAGAAGCGGCAGCATTTGATCTGGAAGAAGTGAAGAAGATGATTGAGCTCGAAATGCCCGGCGCTTTTGCGAAAAAAGAAAAGAAAGCGGCGGCACCGAAAAAAGCAGCCAGCAAAAAAGCAACCGTGAAGAAAACGGGAACAACCACAAAAGCAGCCGCCAAAAAAGCGCCCGGAAAAACCCGGTCGAAAAAAGGCTAAAGCATGATGGAACGCGACTACTGGGAACAAATAGCGCCTGATTATGACGCGGAAATCTTTGATGTGTTGAAAAACGACCGCAAGGGTTATGTGAAGAAAGCGCTGAAGTCGGTTGCCGGTAACGACAAGAAGATCATCGATATTGGTTGTGCCATTGGCAAATGGCTGCCGCTCTTATCCCAATACTTTGGAGAAGTGCTGGCCATCGACATTTCCGAAACCAACCTGGCCATTGCGCGGGAACGGCATCAGTCACTTAGCCGGGTGCGCTTTTTGCGCCAGGATATGAGCCGCGGTACATCGCCCTTTCAGGACTTTGATGTGGCACTCTGCGTGAATGCGATCCTGACCAGTTCTCTTGCGAAAAGAAAAACTTTTTTCCGGAATATTCATGCCACACTGAAACCAGGCGGCACCCTCATCCTGGTGGTTCCCAGTCTCGAATCATGGCTGCTTACCCGGATATTGCAGCATCAATGGAAGATTGACCAGGACTTATTCAAAACAGCATCTGCCGCCAAAGCCGGCACGCGCTACCTTGATATATTGCAGGGAAATGCCGAAATAGATGAAGTGGCTACGAAGCACTACCTCGGCGAAGAATTGGAACAACTCCTGAAACTGGAAGGCTTTCAATTCAAATCCCGACGCAAAATTGAATACGACTGGAAAACAGAATTTGTAAACCCACCATCCTGGTTGGGAAGCCCTGGCCCCTGGGACTGGATGGTGGTGGCCGTAAAAAACAAATAGATTTCTCTGCACGCGCGTATCTGAATAGTTGCCCACAGCTTTGCCGATTTGTGGAAAAGTTTAACTATTTAATTCACAGAACAATGGTGAAATTGTGGAGGTATCGTTACCATGGAAACAAACAAAGAAATAACTGCGCTTCTGCAATTGATCGACGATCCGGATCAGGAGGTTTTTGATGTGGTGTCGCAAAAAATCGTCGACTATGGCCGTCCTATCATCGCTAATCTGGAGCATTTATGGGAAACGACACCGGATAATGCCACACAGGAGCGGATTGAAATACTGATTCACCGTCTGCATTACCGAGACCTTAAGGAAGATTTTCACCAATGGAATGTGGCCGGTCATCACGACCTGGTACTGGGCGCCCTGCTGGCCGCCAAATTTCAGTACCCCGATCTGGCCTTCGCGCCTGTAAGACATGAAATTGAAAAAATAAGGAGAAATATCTGGCTGGAGTTGAACAACTATCTGACTCCGCTGGAGCAGGTGAATGTTTTGACCAGCATCCTCTACAGTTATTATGGGTTGAAGGGCAACGAACCCAACTATTCGGAGCCCAATGAATTTCTTTTGAACAAAGTATTAGAAACCAAGCGGGGCAACCAGCTTGGTAATGGGGTGCTCTATCTTCTGCTCTGCGAAATGCTGGATATCCCGGTAAGGGCCGTTGAAATTCCCCGACAGTTTATACTCGCCTATTTCCGGCCAGGCTACTCGGCGGAAAATCTGCAGAACCCCTACGATTTAATCGAATTCTTTATCGACCCAACTACCGGCCAGGTATTCACCCACCATGATGTGGAAAGTTATTTTCGCCGAATAACGGTAGAACCTTCCAGCCAGCACTTCATTCCCCGAAAAAATAAAGAAGTTATTCAAAGCCTTTTAATCGGTTTGGGTAAATGCTTTACCGCTGAAAAAGATTTGTACAAACAGCGGGAGCTACAGGAATTAAGCTCCTCCCTGTAATCTACAACTAAAAATCCCCCGGTTATACCGGGGGATTTTTAGTTGTAGATCTATAGTTCCAGCGTCCATCCTTCGCGGTAATCCCTTTTCACAAACTGGTTGGCTTCGTCAAAATTGGTAATCTTCATATTCTTCGCATCCCACAAAAGCTTTTTACGACCCAGGTATTTATCGCCCCAGCCCTTGAGCTTGGGGTTCACCATCATCCAGCTACGGATGGCCAGGTTGCCCATCAGGATGCTTTCCGTAAACGGTCCTGCATATTCAAAGGGTGAACTGGTTTCTCCTTTGCCATAACCGGCTATACAGGCATTTACCCATTGCAGGTAATGTCCTTCCGGCACGCGCTTGATGCTGGGCTTGGGCATTGTTTTTTCTTTCATCAGTTTGGTGGGCAGCAGTCGCGGATTAGCGCCATAGCAATCCATCAGCATTTTGCCTTTGGTACCTACGAGCAATACACCACCATCCCAGTTGCCAAAATCCTCTTCGGGCAACAATTCATCGGGACGTTGCGGGAGCAGGCCACCATCGTGCCAGGATACTTTAATATTTCCCTTTCCATCTTTGCGGGGATAATTCAAATGGATGATGGAAGCCGGCGGGCAGCTATCAATATAATTACCTTCTGCCCACATATCTTTCCAGATATTGGCCACGCTACATTCGGCAGAATCGGGATAATCGATGGGAAGAATCCGGTAGATGGGATCCATGATATGACAGGCCATGTCGCCTAAAGCACCTGTACCGAAAGCCCACCATCCTCTCCAGTTAAAGGGGAGATAGGCGGGATTGAAGTCGATCTTCTTTGCGGGGCCCAGCCAGAGATCCCAGTTCAATTCCCTGGGAACATCAAAGTTACCCGTTGGGGTAGCAATCCCTTGTGGCCACACGGGGCGATTGGTCCAGGCATGTGCTTCCGTAACATCACCAATCAATCCGGCGTTCACCATTTCTTTGGCTTTTCTTACCCCATCGCCGGAACCGCCCTGGTTACCCATCTGGGTAACTACCTTATATTTCTTTGCCGCCTCTGCCAGTATCCTTGCTTCGTAAATATCGTGCGTCAAAGGCTTTTGGGTATACACGTGCTTACCCAATTGCATGGCGGCCAAAGTAGCCACCGCATGGGTGTGATCGGGGGTGGAGATAGATACCGCGTCGATATTGTTCTTTTCTTTCGCCAGCATTTCCCGGAAATCATGGTAATAGGGCGCCTTCTCATAACGTTTGCGCGCCTTAACGGCCTGTCGGTCGTCTACATCGCATAAGGCAACAATATTGACATTAGGGCTCTTGGCAAATTCCGCCAAATCGCTTTCACCCTTTCCCCCTGCGCCGATACCGGCAATATTCAACTTATCGCTGGGAGCTACATACCCATTTCCCAGTACATGCCGGGGTACAATAAAAAATCCGGCAGCCGCTACCGAAGCGTTGCGAATAAACTTACGGCGCGTGGCGGAATAAGAACGTTTCTTCATGATCTGCTTTGCGTTTTTTAATTTTATGTTTGCGTTGTCGGTTCTGTTTTAGCGTTATGTGCTGCCTGCCATTATCCCCTACCATCCTTTGCGGTATTCACGGCGCACAAATCGATTGGCTTCTTCAAAATTGGTAATGCGCATGGCCGGTCCATCCCACAACAATTGTTTACGGCCCGGGAAGCTGTTCTCCCCTTTTTGATTTTTCACAATATGGTTATAGCTCAACACAGCCAGGTTACCCATCAGCACGGTTTCTGTTAGTGGTCCGGCTTCGGAGAACGGCGAACTCGTGTAGGCGCCAAAACCTTTCTTACAGGCTTGTACCCATTCTGTCTGGTGGCCATCCGCCCCACCGGGCACCAGGGCCCTTGTCGGCGACGGCAACGGTGTATCTTTCATTATTCTTGTGGGCAGTAAAGTCGGGTTGCGTCCCCACAAACCGGCCATGATCTTGCCCTTGCTGCCTTCGAACAGAATGCCGCCATCCCATTCCCCAAAAGCCTCATCGGGCAGCAATTCCGAAGGACGGCCCGGCTTTATACCACCATCATACCAGATCATTTCCACCGCAGGCATATTTCCCCTGGCCGGAAATTGAATATGAATTTTACAGGAAGCCGGATAACTGTCAGTATAATATACTTCCTGGAAAAATCCGGTGTAGGTAGCGGTTACGCTGCACTCTACCGCAACGGGGTACTGAAGCTTCAAAGCCCGGTAAGGCACATCCATGAAATGACATCCCATATCACCCAGGGAGCCGGTACCAAAATCAACCCAGCCTCTCCAATTGGCAGGGATATACAAGGGGTTAAATTCCCGATAAGGCGCTGTACCCAACCAAAGGTTCCAATCTACTTCGCCGGGAATGGGGTTCTTTCCTTTGGGCGAGGCAATGCCCTGTGGCCATACCGGTCGATTGGTCCAAACATGCACCCTGTCTACCTCACCAATCAGGCCGGCAGCGATCCATGCCTCAATTTTTCGGGTATCGTCTCCGCTGGCGCCCTGGTTGCCCATTTGGGTGACCACTTTGTAGCGTTGAGCCGCTTCCGTAAGCTGGCGTGCTTCATAAATATCGTGGGTCAGCGGCTTTTCCACATACACATGCTTGCCCAGCTCCATACAGGGCAGGGTTTGTATGGCGTGCATGTGGTCGGGCGTGCTGATGATCACTGCATCAATATTGCGGCCCTCTTTCTCCAGCATTACACGATAATCGCGGTAATACGCCGCTTTGGGATGTTTTTTCCGGGAATCTACCGCCTGGCGATCGTCTACATCGCACAAGGCCACGATGTTCTCCGCGCCATTATTGAAGGCATTGGCGATATTCACATTGGCTTTCCCCCCTGCGCCTATAGCCGCAATATTCAACTTGTCGCTGGGAGCAATATAGCCTTTACCTCCCAACACATGCCGCGGCACAATCATCAACCCCGCACCCAGCATGGCCGAATGCCTGATAAAGGATCTTCTGCTATTTTGATTGCCCATTTTCCTTCGCATGGCGCAGACAAATTTGCAGGAAGTTAAGCGCAAGTTGGGGAATAGAAAAAAAAATCTGCCCTCTTTGTGCCCTGATGAAAATTGCATGCAGCTTATTGCTAAATTGTATGCGATTTCCTTCCTGTTCGTTAGGGATCGGTTAACAATTGCAGGCGATGACCTGCGTGAATAATAGACAGAATATGGCTGAAATTAGTTGGACGGACTTTGAAAAAATTGATATCCGCACGGGTACCATCCTGCAAGCGGCGCCTTTTCCGAAAGCCCGCAAGCCTGCATACCAGTTGTTGATCGATTTTGGTCCTGAACTGGGCCACAAACGATCGTCGGCGCAAATTACTGCGCATTACCAGCCTGAAGACCTGGTAGGCCGGCAAATACTGGCTGTGGTCAATTTCCCTCCCCGGCAGATAGCTAATTTCTTCAGCGAATGTTTGGTGCTGGGTGTATATGACCATGCCAGTGAAGTAATTCTATTAACGCCGGAAAGGCCCGTTAACAATGGACAAAAAGTTGGCTGATACTCCTTATGCTTATTATCAATCGCCCATCGGCCTCCTGCGCATTGGTGTGAGTGGCGGATGCATTTGCGAGGTTGCTTTTATCGACAACCCCGACCGCGACCTGCATAACGATCCGGCCGTTTCAGCCCTTCACCTGGAATGCATAGAACAATTGATCCAGTATTTTCATGGGAGCAGGCGCCAATTTGAACTTCCCCTGGCGCAGCCGGGTACCGATTTCCAGCAATCAGTCTGGAGCCTACTGATGAGTATTCCCTTCGGTAAAACGCTCAGCTATCTGCAACTGGCCACACAAACAGGCGATCCCAAAGCCACGCGGGCGGTGGCCAATGCCAATAGCAAGAACAATATTGCCATTATTGTACCCTGCCATCGGGTAATTGGTACCAAAGGCGAACTCACAGGCTATGCGGGAGGATTATGGCGTAAGAAATGGCTGCTCGACCATGAGCGCAAACTTTACTATGGCATTCAAACCTTATTTTGACAGGGGTATTCCCTGGAGACTATTTCCCCAGTTCCTTTCCGGTAAAAGCAAGCGGTAATAAAACGGATGCATTGTCGAGAACAATAACCTCCCCTGCCTGGCCGCTCAGGATGATGCGCATGGGCTGCCGGCTGCGATTTTCAAATTCCAGTAAGGCCTGCCGGCACATACCACAGGGTGAAATGGGTGTATGATGCTGGCCCTGCTCATTGGCATAACTGATAGCCAGGGTATCGATCGGCATACCGGGATAGAGTGTGGCCGCATTACCCAATAAAACCCGCTCAGCACAGACGCCAACCGGATAAGAAGCATTTTCCTGGTTGCTGCCCTTCACAATCGCACCATTCTGCATGCGTGCCGCCGCACCCACATAAAAATGGGAATAAGGCGCATAAGCCTGCTGGGTAACAGCGCGGGCTTCGGCCAGTAAATCCGCATCGGCCGGCGACAGCTCGCGGCTGTCGTCGAGTAACTCGTATGTGAATTGATGCTTTTGTAAGGCCATTGGTTAATTTCAATAATTGAAATAATGGGAGCTGTTTGGTTTAAGGTTTAAGGTTTAAAGTTTAAAGTTGCTTATGATATTGCAAATAATTAAACCATAAACCTTAAACCTTAAACCAAACGTAGAACGTAAAACGTAAAACGTAAAACTTAAAACACTCTCCTAAACAACCTCTTCCACCTCGGCCCCCCGTCCCAACTGAACCATACCAGCCAGGCTTTGCCCACTATCCTGTCTTCGGGCACAAAGCCCCAGAAGCGGGAATCCTGTGAACCGTGGCGATTGTCGCCCATCATCCAGTAATAATCCATTTTGAAAGTATAGCTGGTTGTCTCCTGCCCATTAAGGTAGAATTTTCCATCTTTCTGATAAAATTCATTGCCTTCATAGTTGCGGATGGCCCAGGCATAGAGAGGGTAATTTTCCGAAGTCAGATTAAGGGTTGCCCCTTTCGCAGGAATCCAAACCGGACCGTAACGATCAACGGAATAGGGATGGCGCGGATCGAAGGGGAAAATCTGCGTTTGATTGAAACTGGTATCGAGGTGCACCGTCAACGATTCCACCAGGGGAGAAGCAGCCAACTGTGCCCGCTCCTCCTCCGTCAGCGCTACCAGGTAACTATTCATGTCCTGGCGGAAGCGCAAATCGCTGGAGCGATAATCATCTTTCTGATTGATTTGTATACCAAGATCCTCGAGAAACTCTGCGGAGGGGGTTCTTCCCTGTTTCAGGGTCAACTTATAATCGCGAGCCGAATAGGGAGGAGCTTTCATCAACTGACCGTTGATATAAATCTCTCCCTCTCTAACCTCAAGGGTGTCGCCGGCAACAGCTACACATCGCTTGATGTAGTTGTCGGTCTTGTCGATCGGATGCACGACAATATCATTACCAAACTGTTGCCAGGTTGCCTCTCTGCCAATTTCTCTTACCACCTGGTAATAAGGCACTGCCGATTCAAATTGGGGCTGATGTATCACCGTATCACCCATCGGAAAATTAAATACCACCACATCACCCCGCTCCGGTTTGGACGCAAACCATCGGATATAGGGCAGGCTGATCATTTCCGTATAGGATTTGCCGTTGGTGAAGGGCATATAATTGTGAACAAACGGGAAAGATAATGGCGTGTTGGGAATCCTGGGTCCATAACTGAATTTGGAAACAAAGAGAAAGTCGCGCACCAGCAAGGTTTTCTGCATCGATCCGGAGGGGATTACATAAGCCTCAAAAACAAATGCCCGTATTAAAGTAGCTGCCACAACGGCGAATATGGCCGCGTCCACCCATTCGCGCCAGCCCTTTTTCTCGTGTTTGGCAACGCCTTCCTTCCCAATAAAGCGCGTGTCCTTATGCCGGGCCAGCCAGGGAAAATAAAAAGGCGCCAACAAGGCGGCCATGGTATGCTGTCCCAGTGAAAACTGGTTGAATACTTTCGCGAACTCGATAAAAATGCCGGGTGTAATAAACCAACCCACTACAGGTATAAATTGCCAAAATACCCAATGCCTGGGTCTACCGGCTATCTGTTGCATTACCCAGGTGTTATAAAAGGGAACCCAGGCTTTCCAACCTTTTTCGCCAGCCTTTTCAAATAGAGGCGCCAAACCAAAAGCCGGTAACCAAACGAGTAAAGTTCCTATCAGGTAAATTATCAATAAATGTTGTAGGGGCATGAGCCGGTTCTTTTGTTTCGTTCAAAAATAATCTTTCTGTTTAGGTCTGAAAGCGCTTCTCCGCAAAGAATTGTGAAAGGCGGTAAATAGCAGCCTGTTTCCGGTAAGCTGCTGGTAATTCTCACGAATGGGGCATTACATAACTCTTCACGTCTTCCGCACTGATGTTTTTGCCAGAAAGTATGACCAGCCTTTCCACCACATTGCGCAATTCCCGGATATTGCCGGTCCAATTGTATTCCTGCATTAAGCGAATGGCCTCCTCGTCGATCGACTTGCGGGCGATGCCATAATCGGCGCAAATATCATCGAGAAACTGGTCTACCAACATGGGTATATCATCGCGGCGGTCGTTGAGTGAGGGTACATGAATCAGGATAACGCTCAGGCGATGGTAAAGATCGAGACGGAAGTTTTTGGCGTCAACCTCCTTGAGCAGGTCCTTATTGGTGGCGGCAATAACGCGCACATCCACATTAATATCCTTGTCGGCCCCCACGCGGGTGATCTTGCCTTCCTGCAGGGCACGCAACACTTTGGCCTGCGCGCTCAGGCTCATATCGCCAATTTCATCCAGGAAAAGTGTGCCGCCATTAGCCTGTTCAAATTTGCCGATGCGCTGCTTGATGGCGGAGGTAAATGATCCTTTTTCATGGCCAAACAATTCCGATTCGATAAGCTCGGTGGGAATGGCGGCGCAGTTTACTTCCACCAGTGGACCGCTACTGCGATTGCTCTTTTCATGCACCCAACGGGCCACCAGTTCCTTCCCTACCCCGTTCTCACCCGTGATGAGGATGCGTGCTTCGGTTGGCGCCACTTTATCGATGGTTTCCCGAATTTTTTTTAGCGGTGCCGAATCGCCAATCATTTCCTGTACCCGGCTCACTTTTCTTTTCAGCACCTTGGTTTCCGTTACCAGCGTGGTCTTTTCCATCGCATTGCGGATGGTAATGAGCAGCCGGTTCAGATCGGGCGGCTTGGAGATAAAATCATAGGCGCCCTTCTTTACGGCTTCCACAGCCGTTTCTATATTTCCATGGCCGGAAATCATGATGATGGGTGTATCCGGGTTGGTTTCCGCCGCCTTCTGCAAAAATTCCAGGCCATCCAGCTTGGGCATCTTGATATCGCATAGCACCACATCATAATTCCGTTCCCGAAACTTCTTAAGCCCTTCTTCGCCATCCGCCGCCTCGTCAATTTTATAGCCTTCAAAAGAAAGTATTTCCGAAAGGGTCTTCCGGATGGCACGCTCATCATCAATGATTAGAATATCAGCCATTTAGGGTTTGTTTTCAGCAAATGTAGGGAGGGAAGTTGGAAGTTGTAAGTATAATGTTTAAGGTTTAGGGTTTAGGGTTTAAGGTATGGCAATAAGGGAACAGATGGAGTTTGTGTGATACCGCGAGGTTGAGGTCTTATGAGTCTATTTAAAAGACTTTAAACATTAAACTCTAAACCTTAAACGCAAAAAAAAGAGGCCGGATAGAAATCCAGCCTCGTTTTAAAATCCAATATCCTATGAAAAACCATTACAAAGATGCTGAATAAGAGGCAAAACGCTGCATGCGATGTAAAAAAAAGCATACCGTATTTTTACTATGGATTGGCAAAACAAAACCCGGAAGCGGGTAGCTTCCGGGTTTTTACGATATAAATTCTTGCAGCGGGGCGCTATTATTTTTTCAAATACATCACTTCCTTCACCAGTTTTACCGTGCGGGGCACATCCGGCAGGGCGGCCGCCACCAGGTTGGGTGCATAGTGAAGAGGGGCATCGGCAGCGGTAATCCGGCGAATCGGCGCGTCGAGGTAGTCGAATCCTTCTTTCTGAATCTGATAGGAGATTTCAGATGAAACAGACGCAAAGGGCCATTGCTCTTCCACAATCACGAGGCGATTGGTCTTCTTCACGCTATCGAGGATCGTGCGCCAGTCGAGCGGACGAATAGTGCGCAGGTCAATCACTTCAGCGCTGATATTTTCTTTGGCCAGTTCATCAGCGGCGCCCAGCGCCACTTTCATCATTTTATTGAAGGAAACGATGGTTACATCGGTACCCTGGCGTTTAATATCGGCCTTGCCGAGTTCGATATAATATTCTTCTTCGGGTACTTCGCTCTTGTCGCCGTACATCAGCTCACTTTCCATAAACATCACGGGATCCTCTTCGTAACGGATGGCTTGCTTCAGCAGGCCTTTCGCATCGTACCCATTGCTGGGCGATACCACTTTGATACCGGGGATATTTGCATAGAGCGCTTCGAAGGCTGTACTATGTTGTGCACCCAACTGACCCGCTGAGCCATTGCCCCCGCGAAAAACGATGGGGCAGGAAATCTGACCACCACTCATGGCCAGCATTTTTGAAGCCGTATTCAGTATCTGGTCCAATGCCAGCACGGCAAAGTTCCAGGTCATGAATTCTACAATCGGGCGCAGACCGTTCTGAGCCGCTCCCACACCAACGGCCGCAAATCCCAATTCAGCAATCGGGGTATCTATCACCCGGCGTTCACCAAATTCAGCCAGCATTCCCTGGCTCACTTTATAGGCGCCATTGTATTCCGCCACTTCTTCTCCCATCAAAAAAACCCGGTCGTCCCTTCTCATTTCCTCCGACATTGCCTCTCGTAATGCTTCTCTGAATGCGATGCTTCTTGCCATGTTGATTTCCTTTTAAAAAAGTGGGGCAAATTTAAGTGAGATGAGGCAGACTACCTAATTCGGCCACCCATGCCCTTTGTATATTTGCCTATGCCAAACAAGGATCTGGATCTGCTGATTGTAGGCGCGGGGCCCATTGGGCTGGCCTGCGGTATCGAAGCAAAAAAAGCCGGCCTGTCTTTCATGATTGTGGATAAAGGCTGCCTGGTGAATTCCCTTTACCACTATCCGGTAAATATGACCTTTTTCTCCACTTCGGAGCGACTGGAGATTGGCGATGTGCCCTTTGTTTCCAATAACCCCAAACCTACCCGCAACGAGGCGCTGGAATATTATCGCCGGGTGGCTATTCACTTTCAGTTGCCGATCCGGCTATTTGAAGAAGTGCTGGACTTGCAGGAAATTCCATCATCCGGTTTTCGCTTCCAGGTTCTCACCCGCCAACACAGCTATCGCGCCCGCCATGTCATTTTAGCAACCGGTTTTTACGATATACCCTTTCCACTGAATGTGCCCGGCGAAGATTTGCCCAAAGTAACGCACTATTACAAGGATCCGCATTTTTATGCCTTTCAAAAAGTGCTGGTGGTAGGAGCACAAAACTCCGCAGTGGATGCAGCATTGGAAACCTGGCGCAAAGGTGCGGAAGTGACCATGCTGATACGAGGACCTGAAATCGGTAAGCGCGTGAAATACTGGGTACGACCCGATATTCTGAATCGGATAGAAGAAGGTTCCATCAAAGCCCTTTTCAACAGCCGGCTCATCGCCATCCGCGAAAATGAGGTGGATATACTCACGCCGGATGGTTCACTCACGCTCGCCAACGATCGTGTAATTGCCATGACGGGCTATCAACCCAACCTGGCATTTCTACGCAAACTGGGTATTCAGTTGTCGGATGATGAAGTAATGGCTCCCCTGATAAATGAACAGAGCTATGAAACCAACCGCAAAGGCATTTACCTGGCCGGTGTAATCTGTGGCGGCATGAACACTCATCGCCTGTTTATCGAAAATTCAAGGGAACATGCGGTGGCAATTATCGATGATATAGTGAAGAAAACCTGATATGGACGCCAATGTGTGATTCGGTTATTCGGATATTCGGAAATTTGCTGAATTCAAAGTAACATGGAAATAATTGAATGCAGGTTTGAAGATTTTCTGATTACCACCGACAGGGACAAATTGGACCTGGTTGCCATCCACGATTTCTTATCTAATCATTCGGGATGGAGTACTAATATTCCTTTGAATCGTTGATTCGTTGAATCGATGTGAGGCCAAACAATTATATACTACGTAAGACGTACAACTTAAAACTCAAAACTCACAACTTAAAACTTATCCTCGGCACCTATCGCGGTCAGGGGTTGTCGAAAAAATTGATGGATAGCGTCATCTCGCATCCCAATCTGCAGGGACTCCGCCGCTGGATTTTATTAACCAATACGGCAGACTGGCTTTATGAAAAATATGGATTCACCAAATTGCCTAATCCTGAATGGTATATGGAATTGTATAATCCCAGGGTGTACAATAACGGAAATCCCACCTGAGCCGATAGGCCTCTTCTGATTTAAAAAGCAGCCACCGGTTATTGCTCACGGCTCCACACTTCGTTCAGGTCATCGCCGCGGGAGCTTTTACCAGAATGATACCAGGTATCTCCTTCCACTTTTCCGTCAAACTGAAGGCTGGCCCCTACCCTTGTGCTGTCGCGCGAAAAGAACTCGATGGTTTCAATGTATTTTCCATTTTCGAAACGATAAGTGCCGCCTCCCGTACCAAAAAATTCCTGGGTGACAGGGTTTATGGCCATCCATTGAAACCTGGTGCCGGTCAGTAATTTGAGTGTCTTGCGGTCTCTTTTGGGAATATCATTCATCTTTCCATCAACCATACGGCCACTGATGCGCCAGTTGCCGGCCAAAGGAGCCTGTCCGTTATCCACTTGCTTCCATTGTCCTCCGTATTCGCCCAACTCAAACTGAAGCGATTGGTCGTTTACAACAAAATTCTTTTCATGTTTCTTACCAATAGCCTCCCGGTCGCGGGTATCAAACTCTACCAGCAACAGGGCTTTTCCATCTTTAAAATGGAAGGTACCACCAAGGCTTCGATGAAATTTCTTTTCGGCAATGCTGAAATGCGTGATGGAAAAATAATGATCCCTCACCAGCAGTACCTGCCGTTCATTGCCCTTGGAAATCTCCCAGGCGCCCATAATCGTATTATCCAAAGCACCCTTTCCGGCCGGAATGGATAGCGCGAGGAATAGGGGAAGATAGAAGAATGTGTGCATGGTAGAAGTTGTAAGTTTTAAGTTGTAAGTTTTAAGTTGTAAGTTTTAAGTTGTAAGTTTTAGAGTTTTGTGCCCATCATGGGCCTCAAAATAATTCAACGATTCAACAAATCAACGATTCAACAACTCAACAATTCAACGATTCAACAATTCAACCAATCAACGATTCAACAACTCAACAACCATTGCCGATGCGCCACCGCCTCCATTACAAATGCCGGCTGCGCCATAGCGGGCATTTTTCGCTTTCAAAACATTGATCAGGGTAACAATAATACGGGCGCCGCTGGCTCCCAGGGGATGGCCAAGAGAAACCGCTCCACCATGCACATTGACCTTTGCCGGATCCAATTGCATGCGCTTGCTGTTTTCAATACCCACTACCGCAAAAGCTTCATTGAGTTCCCAATAATCGATATCCGTCATTGTAAGACCTGCTTTTTCCACGGCTTTTGGAACGGCCAGTGAAGGTGTGGTGGTAAACCATTCCGGTGTTTGTTCGGCATCGGCATAGGCCAGGATGCGCGCGATGGGCTTCAGGCCGAGCTCTTTTACTTTCTCTCCGCTGATCAGCACCAGGGCGGCAGCTCCGTCGTTCATAGTAGAAGCATTGGCCGCCGTAACACTACCATCCTTCTGAAATGCGGGGCTTAGTTGCGGAATCTTGTCGAATTTAACATTAAAGGGTTCCTCGTCTTTGGCAACCACAATCGGATCACCCTTGCGCTGGGGTATGGATACGGGCACTACTTCTTCTGCAAATTTTCCCGATTCCCAGGCAGCCTGGCTACGTTTATAGCTTTCAATGGCAAAAGCATCCTGCTCCTCGCGGCTAATACCGCATTCACGCGCGCAAAGTTCTGCCGCATTACCCATGGCCTTGCCATCGTATACATCGGTTAATCCGTCTTTCGCTAAACCGTCAATCAGGCTCACATTTCCGTACTTATTGCCCCATCGCATCTGTTCGGCATAAAAAGGTACATTGCTCATGCTTTCCATTCCCCCCGCCACCACAATATCCGCATCGCCAAGCCTGATACTTTGTGCTGCCTGTGCAATGGCTTTCATGCCACTCGCGCAAACCTTGTTCACCGTGGTACAATTCACTTCGTTTGGCAATCCCGCAAATTTGGCCGCCTGGCGGGCAGGTGCCTGGCCTAAATTGGCCTGAATTACACAACCCATCAGCAGGTCTTGCACTTGCGCGGGCGAAATACCAGCGCGGGCCACTGCCGCTTTTACCGCTTCGGCGCCTAATTGTGTTGCAGACAATTGACGCAAGGCGCCTCCAAAACTTCCCATAGGGGTACGCACGGCCGATAATACATATACTTCTTTCATATCTCGTACAGGTTCTTTATTCAGTTAAATAGGAAAGCTCAAAGATAACAATTGTTAGTAGAATAAGGATTTGCCCCTTTTCAACCATGTCCCGGTTCCGGCAACAAGAGCGAGGGAATTTGTGCAGCAGGATTGACTATTTTAAATCCGGAGCCTGCACAAAATTCGTAAGTTATTATGGGGCCATTTAATTTTATTGTCAGCAATCCAGGTCCCGTCCTTCCCGGGAGGTGAGGGATAACCATCAAAAAAACTCCAACATGAGAATGCTGTTACTCTTCGCATTCATTGGCTGCCTGGCAGTTTCCTGCAGCAAACAACAGGCCGAAGAAAACCCCGAAAAGCTAACGGATGGAAACATCATGATTGTTTACCCCAGGCCGGGTGCAGTTTACCAATCGGGCCAAACCCTTTGCTTTCGCGCCGATTTTGAGGCCAATAAGATCAAATCCGCCACTGCCAGCCTGGTTCATGCCGAAACGGGGCATTTGCTGATGAACCTTGAAGCCAATCCCGGTACAAGGCTATTCAGTTTCGACGAAGAATGGAAAGTGCAGGATCAGCTTAATGGCCCGCTAAGAATCGCGTTTACGTTAACCAACCAGGAGGGCAAAATAATCCGGAATGCTGTACTGGTTTCGGTGGATAGTTCCAATTGACACTAATCATGTTGTTTTCGACATCCTGCTACGTACCCTGCTGAGGGTTTCGAGAGTAATACCCAGGAAGGAAGCAATATATTTCAGCGAAATCCGGTTGGCCAGTTGGCTGTACTTTTCCATGAAGTATTGATATTTTACGCCGGCACTGCTCAGGCGCACTACATAAGCCCTGCTTTCGGCATCCCGGTAATACTCCTGCAATAGTTTGCGGCCCACGATATTGAAGGCGGGATATTCCTCATACAATTGCTTCATGTGCTGGCTGCTGATCGCCAGCAATCGACAGTCCTCAATGGCTTCAATATTTTCAATGGCGGGTATCTCCTTGTCGAGACTGGTAATGGAAGTCACCATTTCATTCTCGGCCGTAATCCAGGTTGTGATGTCTTTGTCGCCTTCCATAAAGTAACCACGCAGCACCCCCTTTTCTACAAAATAAATATGCGTGCATACCATTCCTGCCCGCAATAAATGGGTGCCCTTTTTGGCGTTCATCGGCACAATATGACGCTGAAAAAAGTCAACCATTCCTGGTTCCAGTGGATGAAAGTAGTTTAGTACCTGAACCAGGGAATTGATATTGACCGATGTTCCGGAGCCTGATATGATGGCTTGCTTTGAATAATCCATAATGCTACTGGCTGTAAATCTACTGAAAATGTTTGGCTTGAGACTGACCGCCATACTTGAATTTAGGGTATGAATGGCTTAACCTAACTTTGTGCAAATTTTCCGCACAGTATGAATTTCAAATTGACTTTGCTCGTACTACTGAGTACCTGGTGTTGCGCTTGCGAACTTCGATCACAGGAATTAAAACTGTCGGCCGATGAGTTTGCCAAAGCGATTGAAAATTCCACGGTACAGATATTGGATGTGCGTACCAGTACTGAGTTTGCCCGGGGCCATATAAAAGCTGCCATGCAGGCCAACTGGAACGACAGTAAGGAATTTGAGGAAAGGACCAAAGCGCTCGACAGGTCGAAACCCCTTTACATTTATTGTGCCGCAGGTCCCCGCAGCGATGCGGCAGGAGCATGGCTGAGCAAAAGGGGGTTTGAAGTCATTCACCTTAAAGGCGGCATTGCCGCCTGGCAAAGAAGCAGGAAAGAAATTGTTGCAAACAACAATACGCCCGATGTAGCAAAGATAAAGCCGGAAGACTTTGTGGCTGGTCTGCCCAACGACAGGCCTGTATTGGTGGATATTGGCGCTGAATGGTGCCCGCCCTGCCGAAAAATGATTCCGGTAATCGACAGCCTTGAAACCTTATCGGCCGGGCGGTATGCCATCGTTCGGGTCGACGTAACCACCCAACCTGCGTTGGCCGAATACCTGAATGCGGAAACATATCCAACCTTTATCATTTTCAGGCAGGGCAAAGAAACCTGGCGCAGGCAGGGCCTGGTTTCGATGGAAGCCTTGCAGGCAGCCCTGCTCAGTCTTTGAAATAGCTGAACAGAAAAATGCCGATCCTGGTTCCTTCAGCCTCCTGATCTTGGGTTTCGCGATGAATACAGTAAGGTAACAGCGTATTGAGAAAATCCCGGCCTGCCACCCGGTCGGGTGTGGCCAACAGAATGGTTTGGTGGTTGTATAGCGCACTCATCAGCAATGACAATAATGGTGCATGCAGGTGCTGGGCATAATTGATATCGCTCATGATCACAAGATCAGCAGGGCATGCAGTGGCACCTGCAGCAATATCCCAAACAGCGGCTTCCATATTTTTGATTCCGTTGTGCCGGACAGATTGCTTTATGCTGTTTACGGCATCAACCGAAATATCGGTGCTGTACACATGGTTTGCCCATTGTGCACAAAACAGGGAAGGCAGGGCCAGACCCGCCCCAATTTCCCATACCGTTTTACCCCTCACCAACTCCACATGGCGACTTAGGTATTCGCAAATAGCCAGGGCCGATGGCCATACCCGGGTCCAGAAACCATCGGCTCTTTCAGCCAGAGGTCGTTCCTGAAAATACTCAGCGGCCTGGGCCGCATCCGGCACCAGCACTTCTACCGCCATGCCACCAAAACGAAACTGCACTGGTTTTGTCTCAAACAAATTCTCACATTAAAAATTACTGAATAAATCATCCATGCGCATCAGGCCCATCTCCTTTCTGCTTCGCCATATGTAGCAAAGGAAATGGCTGCCCCTGCCCATCTTTCTCAGACCGGCCAGCAATTATATAACCCATGGATTGATAAAAACCTGCCGCCCGGGGATTTTGCTCATTCACATCCAGATGATCGGCTCCCAGGTGCTGTTCCGCAAATTGCAACAATTCTTTACCCAAACCCTGGCGGAAATAGGATGGGTCTACAAACAGCATTTCCAGCTTGCCATTCGCAACACCCACAAAGCCCATTAGCTTATCAGCGGCATCAAAACGGCCGTATACATCCACCATCTCCAGCAGGTCTGGCAGGAGCATGGCACGTATGCGCATGATATCCTCCTCCCCGAGAAAATCGTGCGTGGCCCTCACAGATCTTTCCCATACCGAAAGAAAAACATCATAATTGCCCTTTGTCAATTTGCGGACCATGCAAAAAAAATTGAAGGAGCAAATATCGGTATTACAGGAGCGTGGGTCAAATTAATTGCGAATTGCCCTATCTTAGTCGCAAACAATCATTTATTACCAATGAGAAAAACTGCACTTCTGCTATTCGCTGCCTTATTGCTAACAGGTAGCATAGGCTTTGCACAAAACAAAAACAAAGAGGTGGCCGACGCCATCGTGAAGGAAGCGACTGAAAATTCGCAACTGGAAAAACTGGCCCACGAGCTGATGGATGGAATTGGTCCCCGGCTGGTAGGCACCCCCAAAATGCAGCAGGCCCACGATTGGGCCGTTGCCAAATACAAGAGTTGGGGTATTGATGCACGCAATGAAAAATGGGGCGAATGGCGTAGCTGGGAAAGAGGTATTACACATGTGGATATGATTCACCCCTGGGTAAAATCGCTGGAAGGTATGCAACTGGCCTGGAGCCCTGGCACCAATGGTAAAACTATCAGCGCCGAAACCATTATACTGGCCGATGTAGCGGATTCCGCCGCCTTCCAGGCCTGGTTGCCCAATGTGAAAGGCAAATTTGTGTTGATTTCGATGGCGCAACCCACGGGTCGCCCCGATTATAACTGGAAAGAATTCGGCACAGAAGAATCGCAGGAAAAAATGCGCAAGCTGAAAAGCGATATGCAGGATGCCTGGCGCAAACGTATCAGCAAGACGGGCTACAATGCCCGTGAACTGGCGATAGCCCTTGAGAAAGCAGGAGCCGCCGGATTGATACAAAGCAACTGGTCGGCCGGCTTTGGCGTGAACAAGATCTTTGGCGCCAACACCAAAAAGATACCCACTATTGATCTTTCTTTGGAAGACTATGGCCTGGTTTACCGCCTGACTGAATCGGACAAAAAGCCCAAACTGAATATTCGTGCTGATTCCAAAGACCTGGGTATGGCACCCACTTTCAATACGCTCGCCGAAATGAAGGGAACGGAAAAGCCCAACGAATATGTAATGCTCTCCGCGCATTTCGATTCCTGGGATGGCGCCACAGGTGCAACGGATAATGGTACCGGCACACTGGTGATGATGGAGGCCATGCGCATTCTGAAAAAGATTTACCCCAACCCTAAAAGAACCATCCTGGCTGGCCATTGGGGCAGTGAGGAACAGGGATTAAATGGCTCCCGCGCTTTTGTGGAAGATCATCCGGAGATCGTGAACAAGCTGCAGGCTTTGTTTAACCAGGACAATGGCACTGGCCGCGTGGTTAATCTTTCCGGTCAGGGATTCCTGCATGCCTATGCTTATCTCAACAAATGGCTGAGCGCGGTGCCCGCCCCCATTCGTCGCCATATCGAAACCAGTTTCCCCGGTTCTCCCGGTGGTGGCGGTTCCGATTATGCTTCCTTTGTAGCTGCCGGAGCCCCGGGTTTCTCCCTAAGCTCGCTTAGCTGGTCATATGGCAACTATACCTGGCACACCAACCGTGATACGTATGATAAAATTGTGTTTGATGATGTCCGCAACAATGCCATCCTGACCGCGATCCTGGTGTATATGGCATGTGAAGATCCTGAATTCACTTCGCGTGAGAAAGCAGTACTGCCGGATAACCCGCGTACCGGGCAGCCGATGAACTGGCCCACGCAAAGGAGCCCGAACAGGAAGGGGGGAGTAGAATAGAAACTTGTATACGTTTTACGTAGTACGTTTTTTGGTTTAAGGTTTAGGGTTTAAAGTTTAAGGAAGAAAATTATATTCATCAATGGCATAATTTTCCGATCTTAAACCTTAAACCTTAAACTTTAAACCTTAACCCAAAAAACGTACTACGTACAACGTAAAACGTATAACATGAAAAACATCGTTCACGCAAAAGACCTCTTATCCGCCACTGATATCTACTGGATCGACGCTCGCTCGGGTCCTGATGCTTTTCGTTCTTACCAAGAGGGACATATACCGGGAGCACATTTTGCAGATCTTGAAAAGGATCTGGCCGATACAGGCGCCGATGCTTCACAGGGTGGGCGGCATCCCCTACCCTCCGCCAGCCGTTTTGCGCAATGGTTGGGCAGTAAGGGTATCAGCCCCGCTACGCGGGTAGTGGTGTACGACAACAAAGGCGGTGCCAATGCGGCCGCCCGGTTCTGGTGGATGCTACGCAGCCTGGGGCACCAACATGTTCAGGTGCTGAGTGGCGGCCTACCCGCACTGCTTGCCGCGGGTTTTACCTTGAGTAATGCGGATGAAAGCGTTCAGCCCGTGGAAGCTTACCCGGTGCAGGAATGGCAATTGCCCATTGCCAGCATAGACGAAGTGGCAGGGGTTGCCGGTGAGCCGGACCACCTGGTAATTGATGTAAGGGAAGGATTCCGCTACCGCGGGGAAAAAGAGCCTATTGACCTGATCGCCGGTCATATCCCCGGTGCCATCAATATTCCCTACATCGAAAACTTGAACGACTCGGGCGAATTTCTTTCCGGAGAGGTATTACGCGAAAAATATTTGAAGGTGCTGGGCGATACCCCTGCAAATAATATTATTGTCCATTGCGGATCGGGTGTAACGGCCTGCCATACGCTGCTGGCTTTGGAAGAAGCAGGTATCAGTGGCGCTGCTTTATACACCGGTTCCTGGAGCGAATGGTCGCGGCAGGATCGACCCATTGCCACCGGCCCAAACCCTTAGGCTCCCAGGTAACTGCGCAAGGCGTGCGTGTTCTTGGTGGTACGCAAAATGGTCAGCGCTTTGTCCTTGATCTGCCTTACGCGCTCGGGTGTCAGGTCCATACGACGCGCAATATCTTCCAGGCTCATCGGGTGATCCACATCAATACCGAAATAATAGCAAATGGTTTGCTTCTGTTTAGGATTTAGCACTTTGAGCGAACGGTTTATTTCGAGACGTAGTGAATCGCTATGCAGCAGCTTGCCACCCGGCTTTTCGGCCGATTCATTTTCCAGAAGATCGATCAGCGAGCCATCTTCTTCCTCTCCCATCACCGGCGTATCGAGGCTTACATGATTCTGTTTTTGTTGAATTAACAACCGGATATCGTTCACCTCCATTTCCATTTCTTCTGCTACCTCCTCTATACTGGGAGCCCGCTCCAGTCTTTGTTCCAGCATTGTTTGGGTCTTCTGTATACGGCCGCTCATAGCCACTTTGTTGATGGGTAACCGGATGATCCGGGAATTCTCCGCCAATGCCTGCAGTATGTACTGGCGAATCCACCATACCGCAAAGGAAATAAACTTGAAGCCACGGGTATCGTCAAAACGCTGGGCCGCTTTGATCAAACCCAGGTTTCCTTCATTGATCAAATCAGGTAGGGAAAGTCCCTGCCCCTGGTATTGCTTGGCTACCGATACAACAAAACGCAGGTTGGCCCTGGTAAGTTTATCCAATGCCGCTTTGTCGCCCTTGCGAATTAATGCAGCGAGCCGCACCTCCTCTTCCGGAGAAATCATTTCTACTTTGGCAATTTCCTGAAGGTATTTATCCAGGCTGGCAGATTCACGATTCGTAATCGAGTTCGTGATTTTGAGTTGACGCATCCCCATAGGTGGTTGATCGGTTAATAGCAGTTTAAGTTTTAATTGGTACCTGATCCACAACAAAGGAACGATCCGACTACACCGAAAAAAATAGTAGAGCCTATTATTAAGATGTCAATTCTACACATAATAGCATGTAGCAAAAACGCTACAAGCTTTGTTGTTCTAAAGAATAACAGACAGAATCCGGGCAATGGCAGGATGGAAGCCACGTAATTCTACGTATGCCTCGTAATAATACGCATCCGGAGCAGCCACTATCATTTGCTGTGAAACTGTGTGATTTACAAACGAATAGAAGAAACTAAATCAGAACCAGGATAAACATTTGCAGAAAATACGATTATCCTTCCGAAAAAATACGTGAAATACTTGCATGGGAAATTTCCCAAGTATATTTTTACACCCGGATGCTGAAAATACGCAAGTAGGCTCAGCCCGCATTGATAATCCGTAATACCTGATGATGAATACAACTTTACCCTATGCCGGCTTTGGCCGTCTCTACTTCGTTTTATCCCTCTTGTTGCTGACAACAGCTACTGGTTTGACCCAGGACTTCAAAGGCAGGGACGGCAATGTGAATTATAACGGCAACAATCAGTACATCTTCAATCGTTATACAGCACTGGCATCAACCGCGGCATCGGGTTCACTCAGCTTTACGGTCGCCGACATCAACCAACTGGCCGGCAGCCACAGTTTTACCTATAGTGCGAATCCCTACCAGAATGATGCGTTGGGCAAAGGCGACCTGGTGATGATCATACAAATGCAGGGTGCCGATATTGAAACCGGGGATAATGCGGGTTATGGCGCCATTACGAATTATCATAGCACGGGTTTGTATGAGCTGAGAACGGTTTACCAGGTAAGTGGCAATACGGTGCTGCTTTGTGAAAACCTCAGCCATACGTATACGGTAGGCAACCGTTCCAGGGTGCAGGTAGTAAGGGTTCCCCGTTTTCAGAACCTGAGCATTGGCAGTAATGCGACCGTTACGGGTCTTCCCTGGAATGGCGCAACTGGCGGCATTGTTGCTATAGAAGCTGAAGGTACAGTTACCCTCAATGGTATCATCTCCGCGAATGCCCTGGGTTTTCGAGGTGGTGTAGATGATAAAACACAGAGTTCGGCCAGCGGAAGCGCTGTGGTGTCTTTATATCGTACCAATGTCACCAATTCGGCTGCTACCAAAGGTGAAAGTATTGCCGGTAACGCGGCTGATTACAATACTTATCTCAATGGTGCCAATGGACGTGGCGCGCCCGCTAACGGAGGCGGTGGAGGCAACGGCCATAACGCGGGTGGCGGCGGTGGTGCCAATGCCGGACGTTCGGGAGCTTTATTGCCCTGGAATGGTACAGGCATCAAAAACACCTCGGGTACCGGATGGGCCAATGCCTGGAATCTGGAGTTTGCTGACTTTGCCAGCAATATTTCAACAGGTGGTGGCAGAGGCGGTTACTCCTTCTCCAATACCAACCAGGATGCCCTTACGCTGGGACCTTCCCAAAATGCATGGGGTGGCGATAAACGGCAAATTGTTGGTGGATTTGGTGGCCGTCCGCTTGACTATTCATCCGGCAATCGTCTTTTTCCCGGCGGCGGCGGTGGTGCTGGCGACGGCAACAACAACTCTTCGGGTAATGGTGGTAACGGTGGTGGAATCGTTTACATTCAGGCCATGGGACAGGTTTCCGGTAGCGGCCAGATAACCGCGAATGGCCAAAATGGATTTAACACCGAGGGATCGAATATCGACGCAGCGGGTGGTGCAGGCGCTGGCGGTGCCATTGCCGTACTCAGCAATACGGGAGTCAGTGGCATAAGCCTGATTGCCAATGGAGGAAAAGGTGGTGATCAATTGTCTCTTTCCGGAGAAGCCGAAGGCCCGGGCGGTGGTGGGGGCGGCGGTTTCGTTATCAGCAGCCATAGCGGTCTTACCTGCTCTGTTGCCGGAGGTTCTAATGGCAACTCCTACTCTGCCCATGTTACGGAATTTACACCCAACGGCGCCACCATGGGGGCAGAAGGCACCATACTCAGCAGCGGTACCTACCAGGCTGTACTGGCCTGTAACGAATCAGGATTCATTCTTCCGGTTAAGCTCCAGCAATTCACCGGCCACTGGCAAACCGACCTGGCCCTGCTGCAATGGGTGAGTGAAGAAGGCAACCAGTTCAGCCACTACGAACTCGAAAGAAGCAGGAATGGCGATGATTTTATTGCCATCGCTACCATTTTTGGCAACGAGCTGCCGGGTGCTGCCCAGGCCTATACCTATCGCGACCGAAACGCCCAGCCGGAGGCCACCCACTATTACCGGTTGAAAATGGTTAATCGCGATGGCAGTTACAGCTATTCAGCGATCCAGTTGGTAAATGCCGTCACCAACCCGGCAACCCTTCACCTCAAGTTATTCCCCAATCCTACCCGGGGCGATATACAGGTACAAATTCCGGCAAGCTGGCAGGGAAAAACCTTACGCATAGAAATTCTGGATCTCGCCGGCAGGATGATCAAACAATCTGTAATTGGCCAGGCAGCTCCGGTGGAAAAAATAGAACTGTCAGGTCTTGCATCAGGTCTCTATATTTTTCGAACAACGGGCGCTAATGGTCAATCGCAGGCGAAGTTTTCGGTAAACTGATTATTGGCCGAAGCCATCCGTTTCTACGATACTTTCTATGCAAAAAAGCCCGCATGGCGGGCTTTTTTGCATAGAATAAGTTACATTTAAAATCCTTTCTAACCTGTTTTTGAACTACTCAGCATATGATTAAGAATTTCTTCTTGTTCAGTTTACTCCTTAGCGGCTTTTGTGCCAAAGCTCAAAACAAACTCGACAGCCTGCTGCCTGTTCGCGGATTTTGCATTGCCGCACCGTCTGTACAGGGTCTGGATTCCTTTTTGTTATTCATCGATCAGGAACTGGCGGCTCAAAATGTAAATACCCTGATACTAAGAGTTGATTACAATTACCAGTTTACTTCGCACCCGGAGCTGGCAGACGCCAGTGCCCTGTCGAAAAATGATGTAAAGAAGATTGTTGCCAGTTGCCGTAAAAACGGCATCCGGGTTATTCCGCAAATCAACCTTTTTGGCCATCAGTCATGGGCCGGAACACTGGGCAACCTGCTGAAAGTGTATCCGGAGTTTGATGAAACCCCGCATGTAAAAATGCCCGCCGAATATAAATGGCCTAATGCCGACAGCCTGTATTGCAAAAGTTATTGTCCACAACATCCGGGTGTACACAAAATAGTATTCGCCCTGGTAGATGAAATCTGTGATGTTTTTGAAACCGACGCCTTTCACGCCGGGCTTGATGAAGTGTTCTATATTGGTGATTCCCGCTGTCCGCGCTGCGCGGGCAAAAATAAAGCCGAGCTTTTTGCCAATGAGGTAACCCTTATTCGCAATCACCTGAAAAGCCGTAACCGCGAACTATGGATTTGGGGCGACAGGCTGCTCGATGGTTATACCACCGGATTGGGAATGTGGGAGGCCAGCCACAACAATACCCATGGCGCTATCGACCTGATACCAAAGGATGTGGTGATCTGCGATTGGCATTATGAACGACCGGATGCGACGGCCATCTATTTTGCCTTGAAAGGGTTTCGGGTGCTTACCTGCCCCTGGCGAAAGCCTGAAATTGCCCTGGCTCAACTGGAAGATATGCTCCGCTTCCGCCAACACGCAACTCCACAGGTCCGTGAAAGATTGTTGGGCATGATGCAAACCGTTTGGTCAGGCGCCACTCCTTTTTTGCGTGGTTATTACCATACTGCTGACGAAAAGGAAACCAATACACCCTGGAATTGCTTCCGGCAGTTGTACCGGGGCATCAACGCGCTGGATTAATTCAGGCGCCGGGTATTTTTGTTGATCCCGCCTGCTGCTCTTTAATCCGCCAGCTCGGATAAACCCTGCATTAAGCGTTTTTCTGTAGAATTTCAACTACAAGGCATCCGAATTTTCCCGTACATCAGAATACGGTCTTCTTCTATTTTCCGGCTGTCAGATCCGATGCATCTTTGCACTATCATTCAGCCATGAAAAACCAGACGATCCAATAACCTGTTGGAAAAGAGGTTTTCAAACGAATTAAGAGTTAAGGCTCTGAACATTTTGATGGTTAAGGTTTAGGTTATTTTAAGCTCGACATGGGGTCACCGATTCGCCCCTGTCAAAAAGTTGGGGATAGTTCTCTATCCCTCTTTTTTTTGCCCCTACCCGACCATTTTCATCCTCCTATTTCTCCATTTCTACCAAATCTCCCCTTACCGTTCCGCTATTCCATAGTTTTGCCGTTCATCAATACATTCAACGTATGCGCAGCATTATACTTGGCCTGGCCGTGAGCCTCGACAGCTTTATAGAAGGATCCGATGGTGAATTTGACTGGTGCTTCACCGACCAGGATTATGGCATGTCGGAATTCTTCCAAAGAATCGATAGTGTTTTTATGGGAAGAAAAAGCTACGAGCTCATGCAAAAAATGGGTGAGGCTGCCGAGATGCCCGGACTGCCTTCACTGACGGAGTATATTTTTTCGCAAACCCTGAATGAAGTGAAACCAGGCGCCACCCTGCTTTCAGGAGATACTATTGCAGCCGCCCGCAAAATCAAGGAGCAGGATGGCAAAGATATCTGGCTATTTGGGGGTTCAGCGCTCACCGCCTCCCTGATCAATGCCGGACTGGTAGACGAATTATGGCTGTCGGTACACCCCATCCTTTTAGGAAGTGGTAAGCCACTTTTCACCGGCGTAAAGGGCCGTGTACTGTTGGAACTGAAGGAATCAAAAACTTACGATACAGGATTGGTTTCGCTAAAATATATACTGTCAGCTTCCTCCTGATAATATTTGAAAAATGTTGTTTAGAACAACTTATAACCCAACATGAGCGCTGTACTTCCAAATTTGGAATCCCAGCTTACATATTTTGAGGAGAGCGATCGGTTCAGGTTATGTCGCAACTCCACTGAAAAGCGACCGGCCACCTGCAAGCCCCCACCCAATGAAAGATTGGGTTCCGGCTTCACTTCCACTTCACCCGTGCTGGTGAAAAATTTGGTGGAATTAATGGCAAAACCGGGATTGAATACCCCATTTAAAAACAGCTTATTTCTTTCTGACAGGTATAAATAATACCGGATACCAACCGGCAATTCGAGGGAAGTATAATTGATACGGGCAATCTGGTTGGTTCGGTATTCCTCCTCATTCTTGTAGAAAAGCACTCCGGGTTCAAAGATGACCGCCCACTTATTGCGGAGAATAGGCATCACGTATTCCATCTCCACGCCAAATCTTGCCGTGAATTTGCTGTCAAATTCATGGTTGGTGTTGGAATATGCACCATAATTCAACTTTACATTTGTCGCGGCCAAACCAACCCGCACACTGAGATTATAATCTCCCCCCGTATTCGTTTTTCTGCCATATACAATGGCTTTGCCTCCCATACAGGTGTTGTATTGATGAAATAATTTTTGAAGATTCTTTCCCGTGTAAGCGGTTTTCAGGATTTGATCCTGGGTAATGGATGCACACGTAAGGGAATCCATTAGTTGCAGCCGAAATTTTGGATTCTGAGCTACACGGGTACCATCCAGGTATCGTTTCCACACCAGCGGTACAATTTCACCTGCTGCTGTTTGCATAAAGTACCTTCGAAGATCACCATCCTGAAAGCTATAAAGCCGCTTGCTACCATCGGCCAAAACCTGCAGGAAATGGGTTTCTTCACTGTATTCGGGTTCCTGCGACACACTCAAATTGCTCACCCTGTCGCTCGACCTGTCTACCTGCACCGTTGCCCGTATATACCAGAGTTCCTGACCAATGCCAAATTCGCGGACATCTGCCAGGCTGCCCTTCAACACTTCACCATTCTCGGTGAGGGTATACTGAAAACTACCGGGGTTATTAGCCCATTCAATATTTCGGATAAAACAGTCTTTTCGCTGACCCGATTCATCCACAATAAATCCTTGCTCAAAACGGACCTGGGCACACAGACTGACACTGAACAATAGCAGGCAACTGACAGGTATCGACTTTAGCATTTCAGAGAATTTATATCTCAAAATAATTGTCGAATCTGACATATCAAAAAAAAATCCCGCTATGCGGGATTTTTCAATAGTGTAAGATCGATTAGCGTTGCATAAATGTGCGGCCTCTCCTGGATCCACCACGACGCATATTCAAATGCCCGTGCATGGCAGGTGAAGGCTGGGCCTGTTGTACCGAATGCATCAAAGGCACATCAAAGGGATGGTCCTTCACTACGGGTATCGGTTTGCGGATCAGCTTTTCTATATCGCGTAAGAATATCTTTTCTTCAAAATCACAAAACGACAAGGCGATACCATTAGCACCTGCCCGGCCTGTACGCCCAATGCGGTGAACATAGGTTTCAGGTACGTTGGGTAAGTCGTAATTGATTACGTGCGTAAGTTCGTCGATATCAATACCCCTTGCGGCTATGTCGGTAGCAACAAGCACCCTTGAACGGCGGGTCTTGAAATTATTGAGCGCATACTGCCGGGCATTCTGGGTTTTATTACCATGAATGGCTTCGGCACGAATGCCCACTTTCGACAAAGCCCTTGCTACTTTATCGGCACCAAACTTGGTGCGGGTAAATACCAGGGCCGTGGGTATCTGCGGATCCTTCAGCAAATGGATCAACAATTGTGGTTTATTCTGCTTCTCCGTGAAAAAGATATGTTGCTGAATGGTATCGGCTGTGGAGGAAACGGGTGTCACTTCCACTTTGGCAGGGTTTTGCAGCAATATATCCGCCAGTTGCTTAATTTCAGGCGGCATGGTAGCCGAGAAAAACAGGGTTTGCCTTTGTTCGGGCAGTCGCGCGATAATGCGGCGAACGTCCTGCACAAATCCCATGTCGAGCATACGATCGGCTTCATCCAGTACAAAATAACGGATGTCCTTCAGGCTAACATGACCCTGGTTGATCAGGTCGAGCAGACGGCCCGGAGTGGCCACGAGGATATCCACACCCCGGCGGAGTCCGGCTACCTGTTTGCTTTGCGATACGCCACCAAAGATGACTTCATGACGCAGGGAAAGAAACCGGCCATAGGCCTTGAAACTTTCCTCAATCTGAATAGCCAGTTCCCGGGTAGGCGTAAGAATCAGCGCCCGGATCGGCCTGCGGCCATTTGCGGATTCATCACTTGTTGTTTGCGACATTAACTGCAAAAGAGGCAGTGCAAAAGCGGCCGTTTTACCGGTACCGGTTTGCGCGCAACCCAGCAGGTCTCTTTTCTGCAATACAATAGGAATAGCTTGTTGTTGAATGGGGGTAGGGTTGGTATAACCCTCTTCCTGGAGTGCGCGAAGGAGTGGCTCCATCAACGCTAAATCTGTAAATAACACTTGTGTGATTTTTTGATCAGGCAGACCCTGACAATATACCAGTACGGAAACCGGAACAGCCGATCTGCTAAATTAATTTTTTGAAAAACTTGATTTGTAGGTAAGGCTATCAGAATTAGTCTGATACTTTACCTGCCTTACGTTTAGCCATCAGGCCGTTGAGGTGAGAACCATTACGAGACTGGAAGAGCGAAACATTAAGAAACACAAATATAGAATATAATTTCTAAATAGCTGTTATTTATTTGTGAAGCCCTGAATTCCAGGGGCTCATTGCTATTATTCCCGCGCATAAAACAGGTAAAGAGCGGTACCGGGCAGCCAGGCCCGGCCGGTAGCGGAAGGCATTATGGGACTTTGGCCGGGCAGTGAATGATGTATCCACTTACCAGCCGGTAAAGCGAAATCCACCGGTTCGGTATTGGCATGGTACACCAGCAGAATCTTCTTCCACTCATCCGAATGAGCGGCCCCATCAATGGTGTAGGCTACAGTGCCCGGGTTGCTGTCAAGAAAACGTATGCTTTCCCGAATGGCATCCCCGCTTCGCAGGCGAAATGCGGGATGCGATTGGCGCAGCGTTACCAGGGCCTTAACATAATCGCATACCTGTTGGTTTCTTGTCTTGAGATCCCAATCGATGGCATTGATGCTGTCACCAGCATTATAGGAATTCTCATTACCCTGCTTGCTGCGCAAAAACTCCGTGCCGGCATGCAAAAAGGGAATTCCCTGTGAGGTGAGAACGATACCCAGCGCCAGTTTGTGCATGGCGATCCTCTCCGATTCTGTTCTGCCTTTGGCGGATATCGCCAGCTTATCCCATAGCACATGATTGTCGTGACATTCTGCATACGTCACCACCTGTCCCGGATCTGTGGCATAGGGCTTATCGGAATAGTTCACCTTGCTATAGTCTACCTGGGGATGTGGACAGGAAGCCACCACACCAAAGCGGATACTCTGCTCCATGCCTGGCTTTCCCGACACAAAGCCCCTATCCTCTTCTACAAAAACACTTCCTTTTATTCCATCGCGGATATCATCACTAAACACCGCGATACCGTTTAGCCGGGCTGCATATTTCTTCAGGGCCCGTTCCTTTTCCGGCAGCGGCGATTCTCCCGCGGCCCAGCCTTCGCCATAGAGCAAAACATGTGGATTGATTTTCTTTACTCGTTTTTCAATTTCCTGCATGGTTATGATATCGTGTACACCCATCAGATCGAAACGGAAACCATCCACATGGTACTGGCGCATCCAGAATTCTAGCGACTCGAGTATAAACTTTCGCACCATTGGTCTTTCACTCGCGATCTCATTGCCACAGGCCGTCGCATTGGAGAATTCTCCTTTGGCGTTCTGCCGGTAATAATAACCGGGAACCAGTTGATTAAACCATGATTCCTGCGTAAGCATGGTATGATTATATACCACATCCATTACGAGACGCAAGCCATGCTGATGAAAGCGCTGAACGAGTTCCCTCAGTTCCCGGATCCTGACAACCGGATCCGCCGCATTGCTGGAATAGGATCCTTCCGGCACATTATAGTTCAGCGGTTCGTAACCCCAATTGTATTGCGCTTTCTCCGGTTGTGATTCATCGATCGATAAAAAATCATAAAATGGAAGCAGGTGCACATGCGTTACCCCCAATTCCCGGATATGATCCAAACCCGTAGATAAACCCGCCGTATTCACCGTTCCTGTTTCGGCGAGGCCCGTAAATTTTCCTTTGGAAGCTATCCCACTATTCGAATGAATGCTTGCATCGCGTATATGCAATTCATATATAAGTGCATCCACCGGGTGCAGGCCTTCCGGCGCACGGTCCTTTTCCCAATCAAGGGGCTTCGCAAGATCGAGATCGATAATGGCCGATCTTTTTCCATTGAGCCCCACTGCGAATGCATAGGGATCCGGTACTTCGTCCATCCATTTCCCTTCAATTCGTGCCCTATAAACATAATACCAGCCCTGCAGGTCTTTTTTCACTTCGGCCCGCCAGGTACCTTTCTCCGATTTTTGCATGGCTATTCTTTCCGCAACATCCCCGGCATTTGCTTCACGATACAAAAGAAGTTCTACCGTTTCTGCCGTTGGCGCCCACACCCGAAATACCGAACCATTGCTTTCATAACGAAGGCCAAGATCGGTTCCTTCATAAACCGGGTAATCTTCGAAAGCGATTTTGCCGGAACAGGAAATGAGCATGAAGGACGCGAGTAGCATAAGGCTTGAGAGGTTGTGAGTGCGCATGAACTTGGTAAGTGGTAAGTGGTAAGTTATAAGTTGTAAGTTGTATGTACGAATGTTAGAATCGTTAACGTACGTAAGTTACAAAATATCGCTACTTACGCGGCAGGATTCACAACTTAAAACTTAAAACTTATAACTTAAAACTCTTCTTCTGCCTCCTGTTTTCCATTTATTTGTAAATTGCCCACTCACAACAAAACCAACCATGGGCGATTTACAGATTAAGAAGAATCCAAAGAAATATGATGCAGTTATTGTGGGCTCCGGAGCGGGCGGTGGCATGGCTGCTTATATTTTGGCCAATGCCGGCATGAAAGTATGTATTGTGGAAGCCGGTCCTTTATATGATCCTACAAAAAACATTACGCAGTTTTTAAATCCCTGGGAGTCTCCGCGGCGGGGAGCTTCCACCAAACTCCGTCCCTTCGGCGATTTCGATGCCAGCTATGGTGGTTGGGCGCTCGAAGGCGAACCCTATACCAAAGCAGGTGGCACCGAGTTTGACTGGTTCCGCTCCCGCATGCTGGGTGGACGTACCAACCACTGGGGCCGTATCTCACTTCGGTTTGGTCCCAAGGATTTCAAACGGAAAAGTATTGACGGGCTGGGCGATGACTGGCCTATCGACTACAATGAGGTAAAGCCATTCTACGACCGCGTAGATCAGTTGATCGGTATATTCGGAACCAATGAGGGGCTGGATAATGACCCAGACGGCATCTTTCTTCCGCCACCCAAGCCCCGTTTGCATGAATTATTCATCAAGAATGCGGCAGTTCAGGCGGGTGTACGCGTCATTCCGTCAAGGCTTTCCATCCTGACCCAACCCCTGGCGGGCAGTCCCGAGCGGGGTTCCTGTGCTTTCTGTGCGCAATGTGGCCGCAACTGCAGCTATTACAAAGCAGACTTCTCCTCCCCCAATGTGTTGATATATCCGGCGATGAAGACCGGCAATATCGATATTGTCGCCAACGCCATGGCCCGTGAAGTACTTACCAACCGTGAAGGACTGGCAACCGGCGTATCCTACGTAAGCAAGGAAGATATGCAGGAATACCAGGTTACCGGCGATGTGGTGATTCTCGCCGCCAGTGCCTGCGAATCGGCACGTATCATGCTCAACAGTAAATCGCAGCGACATCCCAACGGGCTCGCCAATAGCAGCGATGTGGTGGGGAAATACCTGCACGACAGTACCGGAGCTGCCCTGGGCGGTTACCTGCCTACCCTGTTTGGACGCAAGCGTTACAATGAGGATGGCGTGGGCGGCATGCATATATATTCACCCTGGTGGCTCGATAACAAGAAGCTGGATTTCCCCCGTGGCTACCATATTGAATATTGGGGTGGCATGGGGCAGCCGGCCTATGGCTTCAATTTTGGTATTGAAAGCATGAATGGAAAATATGTGGTAAACGGCCAAAAAAAGGAAGCAGGTGGCTATGGTGCCTCTTTGAAGGAAGACTATCGCTTCTTCTATGGCGCCAGTGTAGGCATGGCGGGAAGGGGCGAAGCTATCCCGCTGGAATCGAATTATTGCGAAATTGATCCCAATGTGGTAGATAAGTATGGCATTCCGGTTTTACGATTCAACGTAAAGTGGAGTGACCATGAAGTGAAGCAGGCCAAACACATGAAGGAGACCTTCAAGGAGATCATGCACAATATGGGCGCGGTCATTACCTGGGGTGGGGATGATAACGCGAGCAATAGCTGGGGTCTATCCAAACCCGGAGAAATCATTCATGAGGCCGGAACCGTGCGTATGGGGAATGATCCCCGCCGTTCGGCCCTCAATAAATGGAGCCAGGCCCACGATTGCAAGAACCTGTTTTGTGTGGATGGCGGGCAATTTGTATCGCAGGCCGACAAGAATATTACCTGGACCATCCTCGCACTTTCAATGCGGGCCAGCGAGTATATTATCGAACAAAAGAAAAAACAAAATCTCTGATTCACCGGCGCAGGCCAAAAAACATAACTATGGATCGCAGAAAATCCCTGAAATTACTGGCTGGTGGGGCACTCGCCACCGGCGCTATTGTGGCAGGATGCAATACGACCGATAAAAACCAGGCAGCAGCCAAAGACCCGTTGGAAGGTATGAAAATTGACCGCTATGATGCGGAACGGGAGCGGGAAAGAGAGCTGCTGGCCATGGATGCCTTCTTTACGCCGCATGAAATGGCCACCATCAGCATTCTGGCTGATATCATCATTCCCAAAGATGAATTTGGCGGCAGCGCATCGGAAGCAAAGGTTCCCGAATTTATCGAGTTCATCGTAAAGGACATGCCGCAACACCAAACCCCCATGCGGGGTGGCTTGCGATGGCTCGACCTGCAATGCCTTCGCCGTTTCGAAAAACCATTTAAGGATTGTGGTACTGAACAACGAATTGAAGTGGTGGACCTGATTGCCTACCCGGAAAAAGCCGCCCCTGAAATGCAACAGGGCGTGAGCTTCTTTAACCTGATGCGCAATTTGACGTCCACTGGCTATTACACCTCTGAAATAGGCATAAAAGACCTGGGCTATGCGGGCAATAAAGCCAATAAGTGGAATGGCGTGCCAGATGATGTTTTGCAACAATATGGACTTTCTTATACGGAAAAGGAATTGAAGGAGTGTGTGAAGTTTGATAGTTAATTCATAGATATAAAGGAATATTCCGACTATTAAAATCGACCCGTCGACCTACTTAGGCCGACGGGTCGATGCATTTTGTACTCATAAATGAATTGAAAAATGTACCTTTTAAAGAATGCATAATTGAACCAACCAGAAATTCTAAGCCAATACGACACACATAAATATCCATTTAAATTAGCCTAAGTATTAGTAGAGCAGTAGTAAGAAGAATAAACATTGCACCTACCAAAAGCAAAGCCTTACGAAATTTGTCTTGAGGAAAATCAAACACTTTGTTCCCTAATAATTTTGGACTAAACAATAGCTTAATCAACCTTGCGGCATATATCAGAAATGCATAAGAGCATATGACCGCCAGCGCATATTCCATTACTCGATTCATCTGATAGAGTTTTATATTTAAGAAAATTTAACCAGAACTCAAATCATGGGAATAATTTCCCGAATCGTACGTGCAATCTGAAAATACTCCGGCATAATATTCCTCCTACTACTTAAATGCATCAGCAGTCACGGATGCTCGCACTAAGGAATATATACAAGCTGTCCGTCAGAAGCACTCATTCCAGATATTGTATAAAGCAACCGCAGTACCCAACCAACCGCCTATGTATTTTTTTACAAAGAATTTCACGACTTTCCAGGCGGTTCCATAAGAAAAGGCTCCAAGATCCCTGATAATCTCCCGAATTCCCAAACTGGATCCCAGTACAGTTAAGGAGCACTCCAACCAGTCGGGTAATCCTGTATCGGCAACTTTGGCTGTTCCTATTAGCTCATTAAGCGGCCTGAAGTGCACACTCTCATACATCGCACAGATCAGCCCGAACCAGGTGGTGGCCGGATCGTTGACATCCACATCGGGAACACCGTATTGCGGATAGCGTTGTACCAGGTAATCAATAATCTTATGATTCTTGTCGCGCAGAAACTGAGCGGCCCGCTCTTCGCTATTGGCTTTGATCATGAGGGGGTCGGATTCCAACACAATATCCACCAACCTTGCCTGATGCGCCGGGTCCTGGCTTTGCAGGGCAGTAATGGGGCCATAGTCGGGTTGAAGGTCCTGGGCAGGCGCGTAAGCGCTGCATACTCCCAGCAAAACAATTACTGAAAACACACGATACCAGATCTTTTTCATGGCATTTCAATTTTGGGTGCCTACTCTGTTCAATAGCCGGTTTTCGGCTTCCCCGTATCACGGGCCCCTGTGATGCCATGAAATTAGTGCTGGGATGGGGTGAAAACCATGGGAAAAAAACGGAAAAATGCTGAGGAAAAAACGGAGGTTTTGAGTTATAAGTTTTAAGTTATAGGTTGTAAGGCTTCATTTGGGATGAAGGGAGACCCCTGGAAAAGCAACGACGAAAAATAATGGACACCGATCAAGTGTCCATTACTCAAAACGCTTAAAACAATCCCCCAATAACTTAAAACTTATAACTTAAAACTTACAACTTTTCACCCCACTCACGCTATTTCTTCCTTCTCCATCCTTCCATATTCCTCCATCAGTTTCTTCTGCAGCTCATAAGGAACCGGCTCATAGGCATGAAAGCGCATATTGAATTTGGCCCTGCCCTGGGTGATGGAGCGAAGTGAAGAGGAATAGCCATCCATTTCCGCCAGGGGAACGCGGGCGGTAATTTTTTGGAAATGACCGTCGCTATCAATGCCCTCTACCATGGCACGGCGGCTTTGAAGGTCGCCCATTACCGAGCCGGTGAGGTCGTCGGGGCAAAGTACTTCCACCTGGTATACGGGCTCCAGCAATTGTGGATCGGCCTGCTGAAAAGCATGGCGAAAGGCCTGCAAGCCGGCAATCTTAAAGGAAATATCGTTGCTATCCACCGGGTGCATCTTGCCATCGTACACCGATACCCTGATATCGCGGGCATAGGATCCGGTAAGCGGGCCATTGTGCATTTTCTCCATCACCCCTTTCAGGATCGAGGGTAAAAAACGGGTGTCGATGGCGCCGCCGACAATACAGTTATAAAAGACCAGCTTACCACCCCAGTCGAGACTATATTCATCACGGCCCCGAACGTTGAGGTTAGCCGGATCGGGAATACCTTCGTACCAGGGTTCAATGCGCATAAACACTTCGGCAAACTGCCCCGCTCCCCCACTCTGCTTTTTGTGCCGGTAACTGGCTTCTGCCATTTTGCGGATCGTTTCACGATAGGCAATACGTGGCTTCACAAAACGAATATCGAGCTTGTGGTTATGCTCAATCTTCCATTTGGCAACCGCCAGGTGCATATCGCCCTGGCAATGGATCAGGGTCTGCTTTAGCTCCGGGGATACTTCAACCAGAAAGGTGGGATCCTCTTCGCGCAAAACATGAAGGGCCTGCGACAACTTCTCCTCTTCCCCCTTACGCAGCGACTCAATTGCCATGGTAAGGTTCGGCGCCGGAAAAACGATGGGCTCCAACTCAATGCTCTGCCCCCTTGCATGCAGGGTATTGTTGACATGAGTATTGCGCAATTTAAGCGTGGCACCAATATCACCGGCACCCAATTCATTCACCGCCGTTCGCTTATTGCCTTCTACCAGGAAGAGCTGGTTGATCTTTTCAACAACACCGGTAGTTTCATTTTCCAGCTCCATACCCGACTTCACGATACCCGAATACACCTTGAAAAAGGATAATTCGCCTATATGGGGTTCACTAACCGTTTTATAAATAAACAGGCAACTGGGGCCTTCGATATCGCAGGCAAGGGTACTTCCTCTCTTTGTTTTCTGAGCCGGCATTTCATTGGCGCTTGGGCACACATTATCGATAAAGCCCATCAAACGCCCACTTCCCATATTTCTCTCCGCTGAGAGACAAAACAGCGGAAACAGGTCATGGGCAATCATGGCCTTCTTCAGCCCAGTCTTCATGTCCTCCTCATCGAGTTCTCCTTTCTCAAAATATTTTTCCATCAAAGCCTCATCATTGCTTGCAACGGCTTCCACCAGTTCCTTATGTAATTGTTCGGCTTTTTCTTTTTCTTCGGGTGGAATCGGCAATTTCTCCGGCTTCCCACCGGTATCCGTGAACTTGTAGAGTGTCATACGCAATACATCCACAATTTCGTGAAAGCCCGCACCCGTTTGAATCGGGTATTGCACCAGTACTACATTACTACCAAAATGCGCTTTTGCTTCCCGTACTGTTTTGTCAAAATCGGCCGCATCATCATCCAGCTTATTCACGGCAAAGATCATGGGGGTGCGGAACTTTTCGGTGTATTCCCAAATCACGTCGGTACCCACTTCCACACCCATCACGGCATTGAGCAACATCACACCGGTATCGGCTACGCGGAGGGCCGACAGTACCTCACCGGCAAAATCGTCATAACCCGGCGTATCAATGATATTGATCTTATATCCCCGCCATTTGGTATGCAACAGCTTGCTGAAAATGGAATTACCCCTTTCCTGTTCCAACTCATGGTAATCGCCGGTGGTATTGCGATCGGCAATATTCCCGCGGCGGCTGATGAGCCCGGCTTCATACAGCATGCATTCCGCCAGGCTGGTCTTACCCGAGCCGGCATGGCCGAGCAAGACAATATTTTTTACGTGTGAAGTATCAAATTCAGGCATGGCAATCGGTTTTTAAAAAGTGAGGAGAATTGAAGTAATGGCGGAACCTCATGAATATGGCCCCGTCAGGTACAAGGAAACAAATGTCGGATACGACATCCGCCTAATAAGCAGAACTTTCGCCGCCCGGAAGGAGAAGGTCGTCATTGCCAGTCAGCCACCCGACAATCACCTGCTGTTTCAAACAGCAGAGAGGAAGCAATTGAATTCGCCCCGGAGCTCCAGCAACATTCCCTCCAGTTGTTGATACTGCTCAAAAAGATTTTCATGTGTGGCCAATGTTTCTTCCCGGAGCTGGCCCTTGTGCGCCGACAATTCCATTTCCATTGTTCGAAGATGGGCCTTGATGGCGTGCTTGAGATCGTGAATGTTGATAAGCTGGATGTGAAACTGATTCTGGAGATGCTCTACGTCCTGGAGCTGGTCTTTGGAGAGGGAGTGGCGGGTAACGTCCTGGAGCTTGAGTTTGTCGTTTGCGAATTCTTCGCGGTAGCCGCGGAGTGCTTCTCTCCAGGAATTGCACTCGGCGGCGAGCTGTGAGATTTCAACCTGAACCATGGGTGATGAATTTAAGAGTGAATAAATTGGTTACTCTCTAATTTTCCCTGGGGTGTTGGATGGTAATCCTAATTTACTACCATTTTGCCGGAATAACCCACTTTTTTACTCACTTTCTACAACAAAGCCGGCGGTACCGCCGGCTTTGTTGTAGAAAGTATTTTATCGTATTAACGATCATAATTAGCGCACGCGACGGGTCTTGACCCTTTTCGCTTTCCCCTGCTTACCCCTGACGGTTGTTTTGGTACGGGTGACCTTATTTCCCCGGGGGCCGGTTATGGTAGTTTTCGTCCGCGTTACCCTGTAATTGTTGACTGTCACAGCATGGCGTGTTCGAACAGTTACTGAACTCACCCTGAGGGGGGTATATATCCGATGCGCTCTTACTACCCGGTGCGTAGGCACGATCGCAAAATGCCGGTGATAGCGTAGCCTTGCCGGATGCCAGGCCTGCCAGCCCAGCGGGCGCCAGGGCCTCCACCAGCCTGGATAATGGCGCCAGCGCCAGGGCGAAACCCAGGGCCGGTAAGCGGGTGCATACACAAACCGTACACTGGGCCAAAACCATACGTTGACGATGATTTTTTCCCTGCCAAAAGCATATTCCGGCATCGCAGGGCCGGAAGCCCAGGCCTCCTCCTCATTCATCAGAATTGCCGTAGGTTCCTCCCCGCCTTCGGGTTCCACTATTAGCTCTTCACCATAAATATCGGCATCCCCAATTATCTGTATCATGGCTGATTCCTCACCGGTTTTCTCCAGCTCAATCACCGCAATATCCTGGCTTTCTGATTCGGACACAGGCACCTGCAGCACAAATACATGCATATCCTTTTCCTGCTTCGACACCACCCGAACATAATCCGTTTCCCCGTCACCATTCAGGTCAAGGTTATTGACCGATTGGGAGGCCGTATTAATCAGCTTCTCAAATGCTTCAGGGCTTTCCGCTTCTTTAAAAAGGGAAAGGGCGCCCTGAAGACTGAATTGATCGCCAGGCAAACCTGTGCTGTCGACTCCGCTCTGCGCCCGGCAAAGCAGCCCCAGCCCTATAAAGGCTACGGACAATAGATTTTTCTTCATAGCAAAAAGTTGAAAGGTTAATGGTAAGGTGGTTTACAGGGTTAAATTTTTATTTTCATCGGGTACCAGGGGTTTCAGACCAGCACGGCCGCGCCTGGTTTAATCTATATCCGGAAATATTTCATATTTCCGGATATAGATTTCTGCTGATTGATTTTGGGAACCAACGGCTGACTCCACAGTTCCGGGATTCCCTTATTTTCGCAACCTGTATTCTGGAAATTCATTTCATCCAAACCAACACCGGCCATGAACCGTCAGCAAGTGATTCAGCAACTAATGCGCGAAAAAGGATTAAGAAACTACCTGGAAATCGGGGTCTTTAACGGGCATATTTTTTTTCGGGTTAAAAGCAAACTCAAGCTGGCAGTGGATCCCGATTTCCGGTTCAGAACCGGCAGAAAGATTCTCAAGACTATTCTGAATCCCTTCAATATCTACAACCGTTATTTTCCCAAGACCAGCGATGATTTTTTTCGGGACGATGCGGCTGCTGTGTTGAAAGGCCGGCAACTGGATCTGGCCCTTGTAGACGGAATGCATGAGTTTGCCTATGCCCTTCGGGATGTAGAAAACACCCTGGGCTATCTTCAAAAGAATGGAGTGATAGTGATGCACGATTGTAATCCCCAAACACCGGAAGCGGCCTGCTCATTTGCGGAATGGAAAGCGAGGGATTTCAAAGGACAGTGGAATGGCGATGTGTGGAAGGCGATCCTGCAATTGCGTACCCGACCTGATATCAATGTATTTGTGCTCGATTGCGATCACGGCCTGGGGGTGGTGACATATGGCCAGCCAGAAAAGCAATTGCATTTCACCCCGGAACAAATAGCGGGATTTACTTATGAGGATCTGGCCCGCAACCGCGCGGAATGGCTTAACCTGAAGCCCTCCTCTTATTTTCAGGAATACTTTAAACTGCCGGCTTAAGCAGGTCACCGGGCTAAATTTGGGTTCCGGTTTCAGCTTCGTCCATCGTACATTTGTCGCTGCATGATTCCCCAGGAGACCATACAGCAGATCCTTTCCCGTATCGATATCATCGAAGTGGTAGGCGGCTTTGTGAAGCTGAAGAAAAGAGGTGCCAACTACCTGGGTCTTTGCCCATTCCACAACGAAAAGACGCCCTCCTTTACCGTTTCCCCCGCCAAAGAAATCTATAAATGCTTTGGCTGCGGTAAAAGCGGTAATACCATCAGCTTCTTGATGGATCATGAAAAATACAGCTATGTGGATGCGCTGAAATGGCTGGGACAGAAATATGGGGTGGAGATTCAGGAAACGTTTCTGAATGATGAACAGCGGCAACAGTTTCAGACAGCCGATAGCCTTTATATCATTAACCAGTTTGCCCGCGATTTTTTTCAGCAACAACTTTTTGAAACCGAAGAGGGACAGCAGATTGGATTAAGTTATTTTGAAGAAAGGGGCTTTACGGAAGCCATTATCCGAAAATTTGAACTGGGCTACAGTCCCGAATCCTGGGATAGTTTCACCAAAGCAGCGATAGCCAAACAATACAATCCTGATTTACTTCAAAAAGCGGGACTAAGCATTTTCCGGAACGAAAAATGGTTGGACAATTATCGTGGGCGCGTCATTTTTCCGGTTCACAATCATAGTGGTAAGGTTCTGGGCTTTGGTGCCCGTATCCTCAAGAGTAGCGACCGCGCACCCAAGTATATCAATACGCCCGAGAATGAAATTTATGTAAAAAGCAAGATACTATACGGTTCATTTTTCGCAAGACAGGCCATCGATAAAGCCGATGAGTGCCTGCTGGTGGAAGGTTATACCGATGTATTATCGTTGCACCAGGCCGGCATCGAGAATGTGGTAGCATCCGGGGGTACTTCCCTTACCACCGATCAGTTGCGGCTGGTTAAAAAATATACCAAGAACCTCACCATCATTTACGATGGCGATGCTGCCGGCGTGAAAGCTGCGCTTCGCGGCCTTGATATGGCCCTCGAAGAGGGATTGAATGTAAAACTGGTACTGATACCCGATAAGGAAGATCCCGATAGCTATGTTCGCAAGGTAGGCGCGGCAGCATTCGTGGAATTTGTGCAGCAAAACAAGAAGGACTTTATTTTCTTCCAGCTTGAAGTGGCGCTGAATGATGCCGGCAACGACAGCTCCAAAAAAGCGGAGCTGGTAAACCGGATGGCCGAAACCATTTCGCGGATCAACAAGGCCGAGGATTTCACCAAACAGCAGGATTATATCCGGCAATGCGCACAAATGCTACGCATCGATGAGCAGGGATTGCATGTGCTGGTGAATAAATTTATCCGCGACCGGATCAGCGCTATGGAGCGCAAGGCGGCGCAGCCCGATGTGCAGGCCAATGTGCAACAGGCCGAGGCCGGCAACTATGACGAAGCCACTTTCAATATGCTGTTCAGGGAAGACCTGCAGGAAAAGGAAGTAGCCCGGGTTTTGCTGGAATTTGGAAACCGCTCTTTTGACAAGGAAAAACTGGTAGCGGAATATGTGCTGGAAGAAATGGTGGACGAGTCGCTGATGGATAATGCAGATGTGATGCGGTTGATCCAGGCCTATCGCGACATCATTCACAGCAATCCCTCCAAAGCGGATAAGCAGTTTTTTGTTTATCATCCCGATCAGCAACTCAGCGCCTTCGCGGTATCACTGCTCAATTTCCCTTACGAAGAAAGCGAATACTGGAAAAAAAGATATGGCCAAAGCACGGGATTTCAGCAAGCGCTGTTTGAGCAGCCTTATGAAGTATTCATTCAAACCCTGGCGCGGGGAAACGACCATCAACTGATGCAGTTTTCACGGATGGGCGAAGATCGTACATCCGAAATAGTGAGCTCCGCCGTCAACTACCTCAAGCTTCGGAAAATAAAAAGAATGCTGCACGAAAACCAGCAGGACATGGAAAAACAGCATACGCCGGAAGAGTATGCAATGCTGCACCAAACGCATGAGCATTTGAAGAAATTGGAAATAGAACTGACGAAGCAGATGGGGGCAGTGATTGTTAAGTAGTACGTTTTACGTTTTACGTAATACGTTCTTTAGTTTAAGGTTTAGCGTTTAAAGTTTAAACCTTAAACACTAAACCTTAAACTCTAAACCCAAAAACGTAAAACGTATTACGTAGAACTCAAAACGCTTTCTTCACCTTCTCCTCCCCTTTCGGCGCCTGTCCGGCTTTTGCCAGATTCTGTTGATTGATGATATCATCCACCACTTTCACCGCCTGGTCGAGGTAGATATCTTTGCGCAGGTTGCGCAGCCAGTTCTGAAATCTTTCCTGCTTGGCTTTATCATCGGCCCAGCGATCAGTTTCGGTGGAGAGAGCCGCCACGTCCAGCTCCTCGCGAAGCCGGGTGAGTGAATCCATCTGGGCGAATACGCTACGTATCTCCTTTTGTTCCTTACGGTAAGTATCGAGTTTCAGACTGTACTCGCGGTCACTATGTTTGGCCAGCCATTCGGTATGCCTGCGAATGGCATTAAATACAGAGTCGTTTTCGACCCGGGCCCTACTGATGTCTTTTACAACATTCAGGTCAAAACCTGAATTCCAGGCGCTGTAGGGCGAATGGTTGATCTCGTCCCAAGGCAGGGCATCCTTGTTATCCTTTTCGCGAAACTTGAGATATTCAAGCTGGTCGGGCAACACGATATCGGAATTCACTCCACGCAATTGGGTAGAGCCTCCGTTGATGCGATAAAATTTTTGCAGGGTCAGTTTCACCGTCCCAAGGTCTGCGCTCGACATGGAGAATCCACGTTCGCTATCGAGACCTATATTGCGCTGAACCGTTCCTTTTCCATAAGTGGAAGTGGAGCCGATCACCACACCGCGGCCATAGTCCTGAATGGCGGCCGCAAATATTTCAGAGGCCGAGGCGCTGAATTCATTCACCATTACGGCGAGCGGGCCGCTATACATGACCGACTTGTCTTTATCGCGCAATACCTGGGGCCTGTTGTCCTTATCCTTCACCTGCACAATCGGGCCTTCTTCAATAAACAAGCCGGCCATCTGCACCACATCATAAAGGGAGCCGCCTCCATTATTGCGCAGATCAATTACGATTCCATCCACCTTTTCCTCTTTCAACTTCTCCACTTCCCTGGCCACATCCACATAGCTGCGGGCGCCGTTGGGATTTTCGAAGTCGGCATAAAACTCGGGGAGGAAGATATATCCAATTTTACTGTTGTCGTTTTTAACAATAGCGCTGCGGGCAAAGGTCTCATCCTGCACAATCTGATCGCGAATCAGGCTAACGACCTTGAGGGTACCATCGGTTTTCTTCACGGTCAGGCGAACCTCGGTACCCTTCTTACCGCGGATCACTTTCACCGCGTCGGTCACCACATAACCCGTGAGGTCCAGGGGCTCAGCGTCGCCTTCGGCCACTTTTTGAATGATATCACCCGGTTGCAACTCACCCGATTTCCAGGCGGGGCTTCCGGTTAGGATACTGGCTATCTTGATATTGCCCTCATCATATTGAAGGGAGGCGCCAATGCCAAAGAATCGTCCGCTCATTTCTTCATCGAAATAGCGCTTATCAACCGGCGGGAAAAACTCCGTATGCGGATCCATCGTAGTGGTGATGGCGTTCACAAATACATTGAACTGATCGTCGTCGTTAAATTTATGCCGGAAGCGTTCAAAAAGCCGGTCAATTACTTTTTGTGTTTTTTCACGCGCTTCCTTTTCCAGTTGGGCATCGGTTTTCACTTCAAAACCTTCCTTACCCCTGTTCTTCTCCCTTATATCGAGCAGATCGGCATAGCGCTCCAGCGCCAGGTACTTCAGCTTTTTCCGCCAGCGCTCCCTGATTTCACCCTGGCTGTTTGCATAGTCCAGTTTTTCCCCATCCAGTTGAACCCGCTCCTCCACTTTAAAGTCGAAGGGTTTGGTAAGGATTTCATTGGCGATACTGGCCGCCTCTTCCATCCTTTGCTTAAAAACCTTTCCCGTTGCCAGGAAAAACTGCACCGGCGCGCCCTTTATTTCATCGTCAATTTTGCGTCCGTAAGATGTATCCAACCGGTGCACGTCGGAGGCAAGGAACATGTTCTTCTCAGGGTCCAGTTCCGATAGGTACTTATCAAAAATTTTCTTCGAAAAATCATCATTAATGTCTTTCGGATTGAAGTGTGCCTGGCGCAACATTTCCCCTACCAACCGCAGAATCTCTTCATACTTGTTGGGCGGTGCTGAATAGCTTTTGCCCATGGTTTGAAATGCCAGGAAAGAACCCGCCACAATCATCATGATCACGATAGGAAGTCGCTTCATATGGAGTACATATTTTAAGGCTTGACGCATGTATCAAAATTAACGTAAAATAGTTGCTTTTCTTGCGCTTAGGGAGTTTTAACAGTGGTTTTTGATAAGCGGTTCGGGCGCCAAATCGGCTGGCTTTGATCAAACCGGAAAGCAAACTCTGTTTTTGTTTTTTTACTTTTTGGTTTTTCCTCTATTTTTGCAATCCCAACAAAACGGTGGCTATAGCTCAGTTGGTTAGAGCATCAGATTGTGGTTCTGAGGGTCGCCGGTTCGAGCCCGGTTAGCCACCCTGTTCTTCCCGGTTGCGGTAAATAGCAGCCGGGATTTTTATTGGAATAAAACCATCCATCGTGCAAATAGTTGTCCTGTTATTTCCACTTCTTTCCCTGCTCATATTTGTGAGCCTCATTCGATGGAATATTGACCAACCCGCCAGGCCTGTTCAATTGCCCGGCTTCCGCCTCCAGGGTTTGGTACCCGCCAATCGCGAAAGCCTTTCAAAGAGCCTTGCCCGCAAGGCAGCCGATGAGTTTGCCCAGATCAGGGGTTTGGAAGAGCAACTGACCAAACCGGAGAACTTTGATAAATTGAAACCGGTAATTGAAGACCACATGGACGATTTCCTTCGCAACCGGCTCAAAGAACAGATGCCCATGATCAGCATGTTTATCGGTGATAAAACCATCAGTTCTCTAAAAGGAATTTTCATCTCCGAAATTGAAAAACTTTTCCCTCGTGTAATTGCGCAATATGCGGGCAACCTGCAGAAAGATATTCCGGTGTATGACCTGGTACTCACACGTTTGCAGGCCATTTCCGACCAGGAACTACGCCAAAACCTGGGCCAGGCCCTCCAACCCGTTTTCAAAGGTCTATATACCCTGGCAATTGTTCTGGGGCTGATCATGGCAGGCGCCATCTGGCTTCTGCAAAATTCAGGGCTTTAGCGAACCTGTTTCCACTCATTGTGTTTAGCAACCTTTCATCCCAATGTCATGATACTGTCAGCAGGATTAACCCTGTTGCAGCGTCTAATGGTCACAATCTTTCAAATGAAATATATATTTACAGCATTTATTGCATTGATCCTTACCCAGATAGTATTTGCCCAGTTTCCTCCGGGAGGCGCTGCCCGGGGTGGTGCCAATGCGCCCACAGGCCGCATTTATGGTAAAATTGTGGATTCCATCACGGGCAAAGCGGTGGAATTCGCCTCCGTTCAGTTGCTGAGCAGCCGAATGGACAGCAGTACCCGCCAGCGCAAAGATGTAATAATCGGTGGCATGCTCACCCGTAGCAATGGCGATTTCAGCGTGGAAAATGTCCCCCTTTTCGGTCCGCTGCGACTCAAGATATCGGCCATCGGCTTCAAGGAAAAGCTGATTCCCGTCAATTTCAACTTTAAGCCGGGCGGCGACATGAGCGCCATGATGGGCGCTCTCGACAAAGACCTGGGCAACATAAAAGTGGAGATCGAAGAGAAAGTGCTGGGTAATGTAACCGTTACATCCGAACGACCCACGATGCAACTGGCCATCGACCGGAAGGTTTTCAACGTGGAGAAAAATATCGTGTCGGCCGGAGGTACAGCCATTGATGTCATGCGCAATATTCCCTCGCTTAATGTGGATATTGATGGTAATGTAACCATGCGCAACAATGCACCACAAATTTTTGTGGACGGTCGCCCCAGCAACCTCACCCTTGAGCAAATACCTGCTGATGCCATACAGTCGGTGGAACTGATCACCAACCCTTCGGCCAAATTCGATGCATCGGGTGGCACTGCCGGCATCCTGAACATTGTGTTGAAGAAAGAAAAGAAAGTAGGTTATAATGGTAGTCTTCGCGCCAATATTGACTCACGTGCACGTGTGGGATTTGGTGGTGATATCAATCTGCGCCAGCAGAAGCTGAACTTCTTTGCCAGCGGTATGTATATGCAGCGTAAGTCGATCAGCAATGGCCGAACCACGCGAACCAATCTTTTTGATAATCCCAATACGGAACTTTATCAGCTCGATAAATCGGTGATGCTGGGCGAATTTGGTTTTGGAAGGGCCGGTGTTGACTATTTCATCAGCAACCGCAATACGCTCTCGATCGCCGCAAATTTTGCCAGGGGTTCTTTCAATCCCAACACCAACAGCGATATTTGGGTCGATACCCTATCCCCTTCGAGCAATACTTCTTTTTACAACCGTGCGGCGGATGTTAGCGGCAATTTCCGCAACCTCGGCAGTACCATCAGTTTCAAGCATAATTTCCCCAAGGCAGGCATGGAGTGGACGGCTGATGCCACTTATAACAAGAGCCGCAATAGCAATAACAGCAACATCGTTACTGATACTGTTGACCTGAACAACAACAGCCTGATCGGACGCTATGCGCAATTGCAGCAGATAACCGGCAGCAACGAAAACCTGGTGGTGCAAACTGATTTTGTGAACCCCATCACCGACAAGATCAAGATAGAAGCCGGTTTGCGCGCGCAAATCCGCAACAATAGCAGCAGCAGTGCTTTTTACGAAGAAAAAGCGGGCACCTATATTCTACAGCCCGCGTCGCAAATAGAATATGAAGGCAAAGACAATGTGTATGCCGCGTATGTTACCTATAGCAGCCAGTTGAAAAATTTCGGATATCAACTGGGTCTCCGTGCCGAGAGCAGCAACTACCAGGGGAAACTGTTGCGGACGGGCGAAGTATTTGATATCAAATTTCCCGTTAGCCTTTTCCCCAGCATTTTTCTGACCCAGAAGATTGATGATAGCCAGGGTTTGCAGTTAAACTACAGCCGCCGGATCAACCGCCCCAATTTCTGGCAGCTCACGCCGTTTACCGACTCAGCCGACAAGCTGAACCCCAGCAGGGGTAACCCGGGACTGAATCCCGAGTTTACCAATTCGTTTGAACTATCATACGAAAAAACTTTCCGCAACCGCGATAACTTCATCGCCTCTATTTACTATAAGCGTACCACTGACCTGATAACCCGGTTCCAGGATTCCGCCCGTGGAACGGCCGGTGAAAAACTGATCCTGAATACTTATATCAATGCCAACTCCAGTTATGTAACCGGATTGGAACTGATATCGCGTAACCGGATTACGAAGTGGTGGGAAATTACCACCAACTTTAACCTCTATATGTCGGATATAGAAATTGAAGCTCCCGGTCAGGCCGACCAGGATGCATTGACGAGCTGGTTCGGAAAACTCAACAATAATTTCAAATTGCCCCATAATATCAGTGTTCAATTATCCGGCGATTACCAATCCAAAACCATTCTTCCTCCCGGTGGTAGTGGTGGTGGACGTGGTGGTGGCGGATTCATGTTTGGTGGCCCCGCCATGGCATCACAGGGATTCATCCGCAGCAATTATGGCGTGGATATAGCCGTTCGATACGAGTTTGGCAAAAGCCGGCAGGCTTCGGTATCTGTAAACATGAACGATATCTTCCGCACACGCCGGATTTATTCTTTCTCCGAGTCGGCATTCTTTGTGCAGGATGCATTCCGTCGTCGCGACCCGCAAGTAGTGCGTATCAATTTCAACTGGCGATTTGGCAAATTCGATCCCAATCTTTTCAAGCGTAAGAACATGAAGGGCGAAAGAGAAGGCGCGAGTGGTGGAATGGAAGGGGGAATGATGCAATAAGTTGTACGTTGTAAGTTAAACGTTATAAGTTATAAGTATTAAGTTATAAGTTTTAAGTTGGTTTAGGGTTTAAGGTTTAGGGTTTAAAGTGTATAACAAAAAACTTTAACCCCTAAACCTTAAACCCTAAACTTTAAACTTTAAACTTTAAACCCAAACCAAACCCACAAATACGTACAACGTACAACGTAATACGTACAACCTAATACTTTTTCACTATTTTGCCAGCCATTCATGCGCGAACGCCAACAGAACACGATGCGCCCTCCCCGGCTGGTATTCACGGTGACCAACCAACTGGTCTATGACCAACGCATGATTCGTATTTGCGGGTCGCTCAGTCGGGCAGGTTACCACGTAAAGCTGGTGGGTTGTCAGCATCCACAAGCTCCGGCATTGCAGCAAGAACCCTTTAAACAGGTGAGGCTGCGCTGTTGGTTCCGAAAGGGCCTGGGATTTTATGCTGAATACAATCTCCGTTTATTTTTCTATCTCCTGTTTTGCCGGATGGACCTGGTTTGTGCCATCGACCTCGATACCATCCTCCCCTGCTACCTGGTATCGTCCATTCGACGAAAGAAAAGAGTGTATGATGCGCATGAACTTTTTTGCGAAATGCAGGAAATCGTAGAGCGACCACGGATATACGGTTTCTGGAAAAGACTCGAAAAATTGACGGTACCCCATTTTAAAACAGGCTACACCGTCAATCAACCCATTGCCGATGAGTTTCATCGAATGTATGGGGTAGATTATGAGGTAGTGCGCAACCTGCCGATGCTGCGGGAACTGGAAATACCCGTCAAATCAGAGAAATACATCCTATACCAGGGAGCCGTCAACCAGGGAAGAAGTTTTGAAACCCTGATTCCGGCCATGAAGGATGTACCTGTTCCGCTCTGGATCGCCGGCGACGGTAATTTTATGCAGCAGGCAAAAGCATTGGTAAAGGAATATGGACTGGAAGATAAAGTGTTGTTTCTGGGCAGCATCCCGCCTGGCAAACTTTGGGAAATTACCCGCCACGCCCTGTTGGGCATAACTCTATTTGACCCCAGGGGCCGGAGCAACTACTACTCGCTGGCGAATCGGTTTTTCGATTATATACAGGCTGGCATTCCTCAGCTTTGTGTCGACTACCCCGTTTACCGGGAATTGAACAATTCAGGTGCCGTGGCGTTACTCACCGGTGACCTTAGTCCGCAGGGCCTGTCCAAAGCCTTAAATAAGTTACTGTCGGATAAGGATTTGTATGAAACCCTGCAGCGCCGTTGCCGCGAAAAGCGCCTGGAATGGAACTGGCAGGCAGAAGAAAAAATCTTATTGAAAATTTATCGTAGCCTTTTTACCCTTTGAGCCGCCATTTACATATTGTATGCCTGGATGTGCCCTGGCCAGCCGATTACGGTGGCGCCATTGATATGATGAACCGCATCCGGATGTTTCATCACCTCGGTGTAAGGATTCACCTGCATTATTTCAGTTATAATGACCGGGGAACCCCCAATGAACTGAATCAGTTTTGCGAAAGTATTCATGTATATGAGCGGGAAAAAATTCATAAGGGATTTTCCTTTCGTCTTCCCTTCATTGTTTCATCGCGCATGAACGATGCGTTGGTGACGGAATTGGAAAAAGACCGGCATCCCATCCTGCTCGAAGGCATTCACTGCACCGGCATTTTGCAGAAGCTGCGATACCAGGATCGCAAGATTGTGGTACGCATGCATAATGAGGAAAGCCGCTATTACCGGGAACTGGCGCGATCTGAAACCAACCTGTTGAAGAAGATCTATTTCCTCAACGAATCGCGCTTATTGCGAAGCTATAGCCGGCATTTACCCAAAGAATGCGTGTATGCCTGCGTTTCTGAGAACGACATTGCTGTATTTCAGCATGAGTTTCATCTCCCCAATGCCCGCTATCTTTCCACATTTCCCTCCTGGCAAAAAGTAATTAGCACGGAAGGACAGGGCAATCTCTGTCTTTATCACGGAAATTTGTCCGTACCGGAAAATGAAAAAGCCGCGCTCTGGTTACTACGGAAAGTATTTACCAAAGTTCGCTATCCCTTTGTCGTAGCCGGCAAAAAGCCCAGTTTACAATTGCAGAAAGCAGCGCATCTTTGCCAGCATACCTGCCTGGTAGCAGACCCCACCGACGCAGAAATGGATGACCTCGTCCGCAAAGCCCATATACATGTGTTACCCTGCTTCAATAAACATATAACGGGTATTCGGCTTAAGCTCCTACATGTTTTGTTTGAAGGAAGACATTGTGTGGTGAACGAAGCGATGGTGGCAGGAACGGGCCTGGAGGATGCCTGCCATATCGGCGACAGCGCGAATGCATTCGCCTCCATTATTACGCAACTCTATCATCAGCCATTTCCGGAAGAAGAAATCCGGCTTCGCGAAAGATTATTGGGTCAAACTTTCAACAACGAAAAAAACACCCTCGAACTTACTCGATGGTTATGGTAGCATTGTCGATCACTTTTCCCCTCTCCGTGCGGATCAGGCGCGCGGGAAATTTTTGCACCACTATATAATCGTGCGTAGCCATCAGGATCGTGGTATTGAAATCGCGGGCGATATGAAACAGCAGGTTCATGATCTCATCCGAAGTTTCCGGATCCAAATTTCCTGTAGGTTCATCCGCCAGGATCAGCTTGGGTGAATTGAGCAGCGCACGCGCGATATCCACTCTTTGCTGTTCCCCGCCACTTAGCTCAAAAGGAAATTTGAAACCCTTTGCCTTTAATCCCACTTTTTCCAGCACATCCTGAATCTTTTCTTCCATCAGCTTGGTATCCGTCCATCCGGTAGCACGCAACACAAATTTCAGGTTATCGGTTACATTGCGGTCGGTCAGCAATTGAAAATCCTGGAACACCACACCCAGGTTACGACGCAGGTAAGGCACCTGGCGCCAACTCATGCCACGAAGATTGAATCCGGCTACCGTGGCCTCCCCTTCCGTCAGCGGCAATTCTCCATAAAGCGTTTTCAATAAACTGGATTTACCCGTACCGGTTTTACCCACCAGGTACACAAACTCCCCCTTGTTTACCGTCAGGTTCACATCCTGCAGAATGAGGTTGCTACCCTGGTAAATATTAGCATGTCTAATCTCTATAATCGGTTCAGCCATTAGTCAAACGCTTTCCTGCAAAATAACGGAAAGATAGGGAGAGTGGGAAGCGGAATATTGGCTGGCCGGATTTATCCACTAAAAAATTAGTTGGAAAACTAAAATTTTAGTTGTAGGTTCGTTTTACAATTTCGAAACATGAAGACACTTACAAGGGCCGAAGAGCAGGTAATGCAGGTACTCTGGAAGCTGGAAAAGGCATTTCTCCGCGACATTGTGGAAGCCATGCCACAGCCCCGCCCCCACCAGAATACCGTAGCTACGCTGTTGAAAATTTTGACAGAGAAAGAATTTGTTGCCATTAATGTTATTGGCCGGCAGCACGAATATTACCCTGTCATCAGCAAAGAGGATTATTCGAAGGGAAGCATGCGCAATTTGGTGAAGGGCTATTTTGAAGGCTCCTTCTCCAATGTGGTGTCCTTTATGGTGAAGGAAAATAATATTTCCGTGGATGAGTTGGAGAAACTGCTGCAGCAGATTCGTAAACAACAAAACCGTAAAAAATGAAAGAAATGCTGATGTATTTCCTGCAGGTGATTGTCGCCTCCGGCATCCTGTATGCCTATTACCACTTCTTTCTGCGCAATAAAGAATTTCACCAGTACAATCGTTTTTACCTTTTATCGGCGGTGCTCATCAGTTTGTTGGTACCTCTGCTGAAGATTCCTGTCTATTTCAGTGGCACAGATGCTGCGTCTTCGCAGGTATTACGTGGGCTGCAAACCATTCCCTGGAGCAGTGAGGGGGAAGAATTTGTGGTGAGTGGCCAGGTCGGGTCTTCCTTTACGGTATGGGATATGCTTCCCTGGCTTTATGCCTTTGTTGGCGGATGGCTATTCCTGCGTTTGCTGGTTTCCCTGGTTCAAATCCGACGATTGCTAAGGAAGCACCGGGTAGAAAAACTGGAGGGTGTTCATTTTGTAAATACAGAAGAGCCGGGAACGCCTTTCACATTTTTCCGCTGGCTTTTTTGGGATAAAAAGATTGCGCTCGATTCAGAAAACGGGATGCAGATTTTCCGGCATGAAATATTCCATATACAACAGCGCCATAGCTGGGATGTATTACTGATGGAAATTGTAAGAACCGTTTTGTGGATCAATCCTTTTTTCCATCTGATCAAAAAAGAACTGCGCGCCATTCATGAATTCCTGGCCGATGAATTTGCCGTGCGTGAGCAGGAAAAATGGGCTTATGCCGAATTTCTGCTGATGCAGGCGCTGCAGAGCCGTCACCGCCTGGTCAATCCCTTTTTTCACAGTCAAATTAAAAGACGTATAGCCATGATTACAAATTCGCAAAAAACCAGCCATCGCTACCTGCGCAAAGTGCTGGCACTGCCCCTGGCGGTGCTGGTGCTGGGCCTGGTAGCATTTAAAGTGAAAGCACATCCGGAACAACCCAACCTGGATGCTTTGGAAACGGAGTTGATTAATGATTTAGGTAACGAGGTTGAAGTGATTCGCGGTGATATCGCGAAAGATACCACTCCCCTCAAAGAAAAAAGTGTTGTATTGGATTCTTTTCTGAAAAAGAATGTTATTCTGGAACCTAAGCCGGAAAAAGAAAAGCTCGGCATTTCCAATATTCGTATCCGTGGCGAAGCTGATCCGTTATTCGTGATTGACGGAGAAATTCTTAAACCCAATGAAAAAATAAAACTGGATACCCTCAGCCCTTCAAGAATCAGGAGTGTGAATGTGCTGAAAGGGAAATCCGCTACCGACCTGTATGGCGAAAAAGCTATTACTGGTGTGGTTGTTATTAATACCAAAGAGATCGAATTGGAGGCGTTAAAAGAGTTGGTTGTTGAGGGCAAACCTTCCCAAAAATATACAGTCAGCCGGCAAGGAGAGCCAGATAAAGAAATCCAGGTGCAAGGTATGCCGGCCAAAAAGTATAGGGTAAGCCGCGTCGGCGAACCCCAACAGGAAATAATCGTGGAAGGCAGGGCCAGCCTGGAAGCCGACCAGATCGAATACCGCGAAGCGCGCAAAGTGAACGAATTGAATGAAGTGGTAGTAGTGGGGTATTCAAAAAATGACCATAAGCAGGAACCATTATTTGATCAGGTAGAGCAGGATCCGCAGCCAAAAGGTGGCGATGCTGCCTGGCGTAAGCATCTGGAAAGGAATCTTGATATAAATGTTGCGGTTAAAAACAATGCGCCACTGGGCCGCTACACTGTGAAGATTCGATTTATTATCGAAAAGGATGGCAGCATCAGCCAGTTGGCGCCACTAACCATGCACGGATATGGCATGGAAGAGGAAGCCATGCGTGTCATTAAATCAGGGCCGGGATGGGAACCTGCACAACAGAATGGCAAACTGGTCCGGGCATTTCGTACGCAGCCGATCACCTTCCTGGTGCAAAAGGAAGAGGCAGAACGACAGGCCTTAACGCTCAAAGAAAAAGCCAGCGAGCTTTCGGAACAATCTGCTTCGAAGGGTATTCTTTATCCCAACCCTGCGGATCAGCAATGTACCATTCAGTTGAATGCGGAACAGGAAGGTCCGGCAACGATCAGGATTGTTACGCTATCGGGTGAATCAACCGGTGTTCAGAAAAAGGTGAACCTGGTGAAGGGAAACAATACCATTTCGGTGGCGACGAATAACCTGAAAGCGGGAACCTATTTTGTGCAGGTGCTGATGGGTGGAAATAAAGGGTTGACGTATAAACTGATCAAAAACCTATGAGGTCTTTTTAAGAAAACCTATGAGGTCTTTCAGACCTCATAGGTTTATTTTTTCTTCGCCCAACACAATCTCCAGCCCCTTCTCCCCTGCTTCGGTGTGGCCGATAACACGGGCTGCCACTCCAAATGATTCAGCGACTGCTATGATAGCAGGGGCCGCTTTTTCAGTCGTATAAATTTCCAACCGCGTTCCCATATTGTACACCTGGTACATTTCGCGGTTGTCGGCGCCACTGGCCTTCTGTATCATCTGAAAAATTTCAGGCGCTTCAAAAAGCTGGTCCTTGATCACGCGAACCTGGTCGGGCAGATACTTCAGGCATTTTGTTTGTCCGCCTCCACTACAATGAATCAAACCTTTGATATCGGAAAAATTATTCTCCAGCAAGGATTTCATCACCGGTGCAAAAGTGCGTGTGGGAGATAACAGGAGTTTGCCCACGCTCATTTTGCCGCAGGGTATAGCTACCTCATCGGTTAATTTGTTGGGGCCAATATAAACGACTGAATCATCCAGGCTGCCTTCAAAACTTTCGGGAAACTGACGGGCATAGGATTTGGTCAGCATATCATGCCTGGCGCTCGTTAGCCCATTACTCGCGATGCCGCTGTTGTATTCGGTTTCATAATTGGCTTTGCCGAAGCTGGCCAGGCCCACTATCACCTGACCCGGAGCGATGGCTTCGTTGCTTACAACTTTGTTTTTGGGCCAGCGGGCGGCCATGGTGCCGTTAACGGCAATAGTGCGGACCACATCGCCCACATCGGCGGTTTCCCCGCCCATATAGGTGATATTCACGCCAAATTCCCCGAGTTGATCAAATAGCTGCTGGCTGGCATGGATGATTTCTTCCAGCACTTCCCCGGGAATCAGGCGCTTGTTGCGATCGATGGTAGAGGAGAAAAGCAATTGATCATAGATGCCCACGCAAAGCAGATCGTCGAGGTTCATCACAATGGCATCCTGCGCTATGCCCCGCCAAACGGAAATATCGCCCGTCTCTTTCCAGTAGAGATAGGCCAGGATACTCTTCGTGCCGGCGCCGTCGGCATGCATCAGGTTGACCCAATTATCGTCGCCCCCCATCACATCAGGGTAAATTTTACAAAATGCTTTGGGATATAATCCTTTGCTGAGATGGCGGGTGGCCGCGTGCACTTCTTCTTTCTGGGCTGAAACCCCTCTTTTTGCGTAAAGGCTCATGAACTGAATTAAGCGGCAAAACTAAAGGGAAATTTTGGTTTTTCCCTGTAGTTTTGCACCCCAATCTATGCAAGTACATACCGATCCCGCCCACCTGCCTGCCTTTCGTCGCGCCGTCGTCACTATTGGAACTTTCGATGGGGTGCATCATGGCCATCGGCAGATTATTGAAGGCCTCGTGAGGGAGGCCCGGCTTATCGATGGGGAATCGGTGATCATTACTTTTCACCCTCACCCCCGCAAAGTAGTGAGCAGCACTATTCTCGGCGTAAGGCTAATCAATACCCTGCCTGAAAAAACCCTATTACTGGATCAACTCGGCGTTGACCACCTGGTAGTGGTACCCTTTACCGATGCCTTTGCCAACCAGGATGCGGAAGCCTATGTGTCCGAATTCCTGGTAAAGCTTTTTCAACCGCATACGATTATTATAGGGTACGATCATCGCTTTGGCAAAGGTCGCCTGGGCGATTATAAACTGCTGGAACAACTGGCCGCGCGCTATCAATACGAATTACTGGAAATACCCCGCCACGTGGTGGATGCAACGGGCGTTAGTAGCACAAGAATCCGGGAAGCCCTGCTCGAAGGCCGGCTGGATGACGCCAACCGTTTACTGGGCTATTCTTTTTTCTTCAGTGGCGAAGTGGTACACGGCGATAAGCTGGGTCGGCAACTGGGTTATCCAACGGCCAATATTCGGGTGGCGGATGAAGAAAAGATTATTCCCGCCAATGGCATTTATACGGTGAGGGCAGCGTTGTTGGAAAAAGAACCATCCGGGATGCCGGCCCAATGGTTGGGTGGAATGATGAGTATTGGGTTTCGTCCTACAGTAGACGGAAAAAAAAGGGTGATTGAAGTAAACCTGTTTGATTTCACCGAAGAAATCTATGGCCGGCAGTTGATGGTAGCGGTGGAAAAATACCTGCGTGCAGAGGTCAAATTCGATTCGCTGAACGAATTGATCGCCCAGATGGACAAGGATAAAGTAGCGAGTTTGGAGATTTTAAAAAAAAACCTGTAAGGTCTTTCAGACCTTACAGGTTTTAAATAAAAAAGTAAAATCAATACTCGATCAGGAACTCAAAACTCTTGCCATCAGCAAGAAAATCCTCGGCCGACTCCTTAATCGTTACGGTCATCTTGTCTTCCGAAACTGCAATTCCTTTGCCTTCCGCTTTCTTTACCGGACGGGGTAATTTAATAACGATGGTATTGGTTGTGGTCATGCCCTGCCCTGCCATCTCGCTCATCGCCTGCATGCCTTCGTCTTCATCCACCTTCGCATATTTTTCCGCAATCAACTTTTTACTGATACTGTTGCTGGTAAAGTTCATCACAAAATAATCGTCAATCGTGCCTTCCGGCATGCCCATATCACCCATATCTCCCATCTTTTCCTTACCTGCCGACATGGCCGTCATCAGAGCATTTGTAGATGTTTTACCACTGATCTTGTCAAGACGTGCCAACTCACTTACATTACTGAATGGAAAACTCATCCTTGTTTTAAAAACTTCATTTTCCAGATCCATCTGCAAGCGAAGGTTACCCTTACCTGCAAGTGCCTTATCCTCGGCGGAAAGCCCATTGATACTGTCGATGATTGTTTTAACCGACATGCTGGTATCTACCTTCTTATTTTCCATTTCGTCAAACCCCTCCTCTCCCGACATCTTGGCCAGGCCAATTAGCGGACTCATATCAAGACTGGTAGAATACTCGCCGGTTCCGTCGGCATTAATGATGATTTCCTTGGTAGTTTCGCAACTGGTTAATGCCAGCATCAGCAGGGCCAGGCCTGCCAGGATTCTTGTTTTCATGTGATTTTTATATAAATATGGGATGTGTAGATGTTGAAATTGGTTGCAATCTACGTCGGGTCTGCCAAATCGGGAATTAATTCTTTAGGCCAGCATTTTGCAAATCATCTCCTTTAAAAGTTCCGCATCGCCTATGGCGGGGCTATTGACCCCCAGGCTCTTCAGGTTATATTGGTGCAATAAAAGCAGTACCCTTTCCAGTCCCTGGGGACCAAAGCTTTTAAAGGCGCGGATATAGTCCTTCGTAAAAAAAGGATTCACGCCAAGGGCCGAGGCGATGGCTTTTTCATCCGTACTGTTTACCCCGCTTACCATATAAGCCTTGCTAAAAAAGCTGTAAAGGGAAGGCAACGCCATATGTATGGAACCTGCTTTGGGATTCGATTCAAAATATTGCACGATTCGCAGGCATTTCGCCAGGTCCCGGCGGGCAATAGCCTCCTGCAATTCAAAAACATTAAACTCCTTGCTGACCCCTACAAAGTTCTCAATATCGTCTTCCGTAATATTCTTTCTACTGCCCAGATTGATACTGATCTTTTCAATTTCATTACTGATACGCGAGAGATCATTTCCAATATGATCCACCAGTAAGGCGAGCGCCCTGGGCTGAATCTGCATACCCCTGGCCACAATCAACTGCTGCGTCCACTCCGGTAGTTGGTTTTCGTACAGCTTTTTGGTAGATAAGACCACCGCTTTACTCTTGAGTATTTTTGCCAGTTTGCTTCGCCCATCCAGCTTTTTATCCTTATGCGCTACCACAAAAATGGTGGAATGGAGCGGCTGTTCTACATAAGCTTCCAGCTTATCTATATCCCGCAAATGCTGGGCTTCCTTCAGAATGACCACCTGCTTTTCGGCAAACATGGGGTAGCGTCGGCAGGCGTTAATAATATCCGCCCAATTACTATCGCGGCCATAAAATACACTTCGGTTAAAGGAGGCTTCCGCTTCATCCAGGATTTGGTTTTCGGCATAATCCACCAACTGATCGATCGGAAAATTCTCTTCCCCCTCCAGCCAGTAAACGGGTTTGAACTGGCCTTTTTTCCACTCTGCTATGATTTTTTCTGCCGACATAAAGCGCTAAAATACAAAATCCTATGAGCTTTTGGGAAAGCGGCGAAAATTTGATGCGGATCATATCTCCCATTTTCTGGCACGGTTTTCGGAACTATCCGCATCAAACGGATTTGATGGCCGTTGCTAACCCAACACAAACACAAAATCCATCCACAGTAAACCTAACATTGAACTAAAATTTCTTAGTTATGACAAACACAAATTATCCATCCGCAACGCCGGTCAATGAGCCGAATCAGCCGCAGCAAAAAGGCAATAAAAACCTTTTGATCGGATTGCTGGTAGCGGGTCTGTTGCTCACCTGGGGATATTTGCTTTGGGACAAAAATAAATCCAGCGAACAAATCCAGGAAAAAACAAACCTTGCTGAAAATTATATGTCGCAACGCGACTCCCTGAAAGCTGAGTTCGATTATGCCCAGCTCCGGTTGGACTCCCTTACCGGCGCCAACAACAACCTGCAGGGCCAGAACAACGAACTATTGAAAAAGATCGAAGCAGACAAGGCGGAAATCCGCCGGATCCTTAATGATCGCAATGCATCCAAAGCCCAACTGGCACGAGCCCAGGAGCTGATCAGCAACCTGAATAACCAGATCGGCGCCCTTGAATTGGAAGTGGCCCGACTCACTGGCGAAAACCAGGAGCTCTCTGCCAACAATATGCAATTGAGCGCTGAAAAGCAGGTGCTGGAGCAAAACCTGCAAACGTCCGCCACTGAAAAAGAAGCACTGGCCAGCACCGTTGATGTAGGCTCTACCTTTAGCGCTTCGAATATTCAGATTACTCCGGTGAACGAAAGAAAGAATGGCAAAGAAAAAACCACTTCCACTGCCAAGCGCGTAGATAAGCTGGTTGTTTCTTTCGACATCGAAAACCGTATTGCGCGTTCTGGTCCCGCCGACATGTACATCATGGTAACGGCTCCCGATGGCAAAGTGGTAACCAATACTGAACTGAGTTCAGGAACCCTGAGCACCCGTATGGATGGCGACCGTGAGTTTACCACCAAAGTGGGCGTGGAATACGAACAGGGTACCCGCAAAAACGTAGAATTCCCCATCCGCCAGGAAGATTTCCAGCGCGGTGACTATAAGATTGAAATTTATCACAACGGGTTCAAGATTGGTGAAGGCATCAGAACCCTGAAAAAAGGTGGTTTATTCGGTTAAAAAGCAGTTGCATTCCTGCAACACACCGTCTCGCCCGAAGGGTGAGGCGGTTTTTTTTAGTCTGAAATTTTAAGTTTCGAAGCTAAACCCAACCGATCCAATTTGAGGCGATAGCTTTAATTAAGCTCTGATAGTCAAATAAATACTTACACTATAATGCGTGAACTTTACCAACTAATAACCTACCACTTAGAACTTAAAACTTAAAACTTAATACTTAAAACTTATTTCACTATCTTACCCTTCCCCCTTTTTTGAACCCTTATGCGCGACATCAAACCATTACTGCTGGTATTGCTTTCCATCGGCCTTGTAGGGACCTGGTCTTACCATTTGTACGACAAGACTCAGTATAGCCGGCAGCGGCATGAAGTGCTGGTGAAGGATTCTGCGGCTGTGGCGGATGCCATAAAGGATTCGCTGACCCTGATTTTCTCCTCTACCATTCAGCAACTCGACCGGCAGCTTCTTTTTTCAGATAGCAGCCTGAGCTATACCCGGCAACGCGCCGATTCGCTTCAAAAATCGCTCTCAGGCCGAATGCGGGAAATTGAGCGGCTCCGGGGAGAAATCAATAACCTGTTGGGAAAGGGCCGCCAACTTTCGGGCGGAGACATGGCCCTGGCCCGTAAAAAAATTGAAGAATTGCAGCAACAGGTAGCTCAACTGGAAACCCAAAAAGCGGGCATGGAATCCGAAAAAGACCAGCTAACCCGCACGCTCGACGAACTGAGCCGCAATGCGAATTCCCTCGAACAAAACATACGCCAGTTGAGCGAAGAAAACGCGAGCCTGGCAGAAAAGATACAACTCGCCACCCTGTTCGTGGCCAATGATATCAAACTGGCGGCCATCGACCGAAAAAGCTCGAATAAGGAAGTGGAAACATCCTTGGCACGCAGGGCCGAAAAATTGCAGGTGTCATTTACCCTCCAAAACAAGGTACAGGATTTCTCCAATGCCGAAATCAGCATCTGTATTATCCAACCCAACCGGGAAGTACTGCAGGATGCCGCCTGGGATTCCGGCGAAATGACCACCAACCAGGGTAGCCGTATGTTCACCCGCAAAGTACGCTTCGACTATACCCGCGACGAACTGAAATCCCTGAGTTTTACACTCGACGTCCCCGAATTTCAAAAAGGTAATTATGTGCTGGAACTATGGCACAAAGGGCATTTGCTCGGAAAATCTGTGATGGGGCTTCGATGAGTTGTAGGTTTTGGGTTTTATTGAGGTTTAAAGTTTAGGGTTTAAAGTTTAAGGCTAACAATCAGATTAAACCTTAAACTTTAAACCCTAAACTTTAAACCCTAAACTTTCAACAAACGTACTACGTAAAACGTACGACTTATAACTTAAAAGATATTGTACCCATAGCTCACATAATACAATCCTCCCACATACGGGCTACCAAAGCCTGTGCGGTAATAATTATTACCAAGGTTGGTGCCGCCGATGCGGAATACGCTCTTGGTCTTGGGTAAGCGATAAGAGATTTGCGCATCTACCCATGTAAAATAAGGCAGGGTACCACTCACGAAAGTGCCTTCGTAGAAGTTATTGTCCTGCCAGCGCATAACCACGTTAAAGCCTACACCTTTGTACACATTATCGTTGCGCAGACCCAGGTTCCAGCGGTATCTGGGCGCATTGAAGAAGGAAACGAATCCGGCCGGTACATCCTGCAATTCATCGCTGAACAGGTTACCATACAGATTGAAATTATGCGGCAACTGGTATTCTGCACTGATACCCCATCCGATGGCTTTCACATCTTCTGTGGCGTTTTGTACATACGATACGTTGCGTGTGGTAAAGGGGGAATACAAGTCTGTGGGCGAAGGAGCAGCCGTACCCGACTGGGCAACACCAATGGTGGCCACAAAGTTCTTATAGATGCTGTAATAAGCATAAGCATCCAGCAGCAATTTACCACCCAGGATTCCCTTATATCCCAATTCGAATGAATTAACCGTTTCGGGCTTCACTTCACGATAGTTTGCCTGCACCAGCAGGTTGGTATTGGCAGGATTACCACTTGCGCGATAAGCCAGTACACTGGCAGCCGTGTAACCGGGGTTGTTGCCATTCAACCCATATTTGGTTTGTTGTTCCGGCAGGCAACCAATCAGCAGACCGGCACCAGTAAGCAGGTCGATATACTGGTTTTGGTTGGTGGGAAAACGATAACCTGTTTGGTAAGAAGCGCGAATATTATTATCCTTGGCTACTTTGAATACAGCAGTGAAGCGCGGTGTGAACTTACCTTCAAAGTTGGTTTGCTTATCATAGCGCCCGGCTACGTTCAGTGTCAGGAAATCATCAAACAATTTCTTGCGAAGCTGAATATAACCTCCGGTTTCATTAATGCGTATTACCCCGCCGCCATCGTCAAACAGCGTACCTTCTGAGTTCAGCGCCCACTGTTTCCATTGTGCACCTACCACTACGTCCAATTGATCCGTAAAGCCCATGGCATCTGAAAGATTCAACTGACCTTCACCGGCATAGAGATCTGTTTTGTCAAGAAAAAGAGCGCCTCCCTGCGAAATGGGGATTTCACGGCCGCGCTTTTTGGCGGCTTCATAAGCGGGTGTGCCTGGAAGATACCGACCCTGGTCGGCCACTCCCCTGGCGTTCATGTGTGCATTCTGATCGCTCATATTTGTGCCACCGAGGCGACGTGATTCCGAAAATGCCGCTACATATTGTGTAAACCAGGTCTGGTTGTCTTTCCATTGACCATTAATGAACACACCCAACGCTGTGGCGTTATATGAGCCACCCGCATTTTCCTGTGTGGTATAGCCGCGTACAAACCAGTTTTTGCCTTTAAACTCGAGCTTATGCTGCGCGATGCGCAGGTTGCGCAGGGCATAACGGTCAGCACCGGTATATACGGTAGTACCTGTACCAAAATAAGTATTCCAGCTTACTTCAATGTTGTTGGTTAGCATATAGTGCAAACCCACATTCACTTTCGCGTTGATCGTATTATAGTCTACAAGATGCTCTTCTTCGTATCCTGTACGCGATACGTTTTGGTTGGGAATGGTTCCATTGTTTAAGCCCAGGTTGATGGGAACGAAACCCTGCATGGCGGAAAGATATGCCTGCCGCTGCGCAGCGGTAAGCCCCGGCACATTATTCGCAAAAGCCGCCAGGTTGGCGAAGAAACCGTTAAGCTGCGCGGTACTGGGATTAGACCCCAGGATGGAATTGGCCACTACACCAATATCTGTAGTGCCGCCACTGCTCGCGAAATTGGCAAATGCCTGCGAAAGAGGATTGGAACGAACCACTGAACTCACCAACGATGCAAACTGCAACATATTCGCGCTTGCCTCGTCGCCGTAAATATTTACACCATTGAAGTTGGGGTCATTTTGCCTGTTGCCGCCCACAACACTACTCAATACGCCAATCTGTTGTTTGTTGCGGTAATCATCAGCTTCCCAGTCGTTGGCCTTGGTAAGCGCAGCGGAGATCTTGAAGGCGAATTTGTTATTGATGGCTTTGGCCCAGCGCAGCGACCAGTCGTAATAAGGCGCTGCCTGCCTTTGCCGGCCATCCACATGCATGATACCCTGCTTGATATTAAAACTCAGTCCCTGGTACTTAAAGGGGTTCTTACTGTTGATCAACAAGGTGCCATTGATACCGCCTGAACCATAGAGCGCGGAAGAAGCACCGGCCAGCAATTCCACATTGTCCACATCCAGTTCGGTAGGGCCAATCACACTGCCCACGGAAAAGTTCAGTCCGGGAGCCTGGTTGTCCATACCATCAATCAACTGGTTCAAACGCGTGTTACCACTGCTGACAAATCCGCGGGTAGTAACGGTGCGGAATGTAAGACTGGCGGTATGCATATCCACCCCCTTCAGGTTGGCGATGGCTTCGTAATAATTGGGTGCCGGCAGGTTACGAATGGTTGTACTGCTCATGCGCTCAATAGTAACCGGAGACTCCAGAATGCGGGTAGGCGTACGTGTAGCCGCCACTACCACTTCCTGGCCCAGGGTACTAATGGGTTTGAAACTGATGTCAAGGGTGGCTTGAGGATCGGAGACATTCATCTCCATCAGCTCAAAACCAACGGAACTAATGACGAGTGTTACAGGTAATTTTTCAACGCTGAGGCTGAACTGCCCATCTGAATTGGTGAAGGTACCCTGGTTGGTTCCCTTTACCAGGACAGATACGGCAGGTACCAGCTCCGAAGTAACGCTGTTTCGTACGGTACCGGAGATTGTAATGTTTTGGGCCAATGCAGCAATCGAAAGTAGGCTGGCAGAAAACCACGCAGCCAGGAAGCGAAAGCCTTTTCTCATATTCAGGCAGTTTAGGTTTTGGAATATAATGGAAAAATAAGGATTGTCGAATTGATCTAAAAATTTAATTTTTAAGGAAAAAGAATAAATTGTTGAAATCTTGAACCGGAGATAAATCGGGTATTTTTGCCGTCAATTTACCTTCGTGTATGTCTTCATTTCAATTTCCCGGTCAAACCGGGTTTTACAGGGGAAAGGTCCGGGATGTGTATACCATCGGCGATAAGCTGGTAATGCTGGCTTCCGACCGGATTTCCGCTTTTGATGTCATCCTCCCCCGCCCCATTCCCTTTAAAGGACAGGTTTTGAACCAGATCGCAGCCCACATGCTGGAAGCCACCCGGGATATTTGCCCCAACTGGCTGCTCGCTGTACCCGCCCCCCATGTGTCGATCGGACGCAGGTGTCAGCCTTTCCGTATCGAAATGGTCGTACGGGGCAACCTGGTGGGGCATGCCTGGCGGACCTACCAGTCCGGAGGTCGCAGGCTTTGTGGCGCCGTGATGGCCGAGGGTTTGCGCGAAAATGAATTCTTTCCCCAGCCCATTATTACCCCCTCTACCAAGGCCGAAGCCGGCCATGATGAAGATATTTCGCCTGATGAAATCATTGCCCAGGGACTGGCATCCCGTGAGGAATGGGAAAAACTGGCCTCCTATTCCCTGCAATTATTTGCAAGGGGACGTGAACTGGCCGCCAAAAGAGGTTTGATACTGGCCGATACCAAATACGAGTTTGGCAAAATTGGCGACCAGATCTACCTGATGGATGAAATTCATACCCCCGACAGCAGCCGCTATTTCTATGCCGATGGCTTTGAAGAAAGGCTGGCAAAAGGAGAACGACAAAAACAGCTCAGCAAGGAGTTCGTAAGGGAATGGCTGATCGCCAACAATTTTATGGGCAAAGAAGGCCAATCCGTTCCTGAGATGACAGACGAATGGGTGCAAACCATTTCCGATCGCTATATTGAGCTGTATGAAAAAGTGATTGGTCAATCCTTCCGGCCAGAACCACTGAGTGAGGAAGAAACTTACCAGCGGGTTGTGGAAGCGCTGGAGAAATTAGGGAATTAGGTGATTGGGGAATTTGTGAATTTGGGAATTTGGATCAGTAAATTTATTTCCATTGTCAGGAAAATGAAGGCTTTTTGATTAGAAGAGGTTGAAGCTGGTTCCCGGTTTTTTCGTTGAAAAATTGCGGATATTATAACTGAATGTAAGCAGAAAGTACCTTCTTAACACAGTCGTTTGCTGGTCAATGATGAAATTTTCAGCAACAGTTCGATTTAGTTGCTTATTCTGGTTTAAAACATCATACGCATACAACTTTAGCAGCCCTTTCTTATCCCTCAAAAACATCCAGCTAAGCCCCAAGTTGAATAAGGTTCTGCTATTGCTCAGTTGCGGATTTTCGTCTGGATTAATAAAGTAATCAATATCGGACTGAAACACAAAGCCTGCCGGCAGGCGAAGGGTTAGTTGTGACCATACAGAATGCGTGGTTGCCTCCAGGCCGGTAAACCGCTCATCGCTATACCCTGATTTGCTGTAGCGTAGATTGTAGCGGGCTTCCAGATCTATTTTTTCCTTAAGGCTGGCCGACACCCGCAGAAATGGCATAAGTGAAAGAATGTTGGCGGCGGCATCAATTTCATTTATCCATATTCTGGATCTTGTCAGCGACGAATTAAAGCTGGGGGAAACCGAAAGCCTTAAACCGCTTTGGAACCGGAATTGTTTAGTCAACGATGCCTCAAACTGCCCACGACGATAACCATTCAGGTTGATGGTTTCTACTGATTGAACAGCTTTCTCATTTAAAAAACTGGCCATAATCCAATCCCTTCCGGATGATTATGGCCAGTACTGCTCGCCGTCCTTATAGTAAGATATACTGATTATCTCTTTTTGTAAAGCCCCTGTTTGATCTGTTTCTTTTCGCCACCCCTGCCATAGGTATAGCAAAGATTATCGATCAGGTATTGGGCTTCGCTATAGCTGAGCCAGTAATCCGTAACCTGCCCGCTAAAAATGCTGCCATCGGTATAGTTGAAGAAATCGCGATAGCCTGAGCGGCTCAGATCTCCAAAAACCTCGTCCCCTTCAAAAGGCGCCAGCCCACCTGTATGGCGGATAATGGTATAGCCATAATAGGTTTCTACTACCATATAGGGACAATAACTGTCGCTGTAAACAACAAAGCCATTCTCCTTATTCATCCAGTAATCCGTATCATCGCCACCCCAGTAGCCGCGGCGGGTACAACTGGCCAGTAGGATGGTAAACAATACCAACAGGCTTCCGAGTGTAATGGTCCGTTTCATAAACTTTGATTTAATGTGATTAACCCTGGTTTCGATCCGTTTAAGTGTAAGACGGCAAAGCCTGCACCGCGTTTAGCTAACGCTTGTTAAAGTATGGTAAAGGAAATCTTAATATGAGTTGGGAGTTTTAAGTAATAAGTTTTAAGTTAAAAGGGATATCGCCAGTTCTGAGCGAATTAATGAAATCAGAATATTGTCTTGTAATTGATTAAGGTCTGGCTTTATCAGTTTTACTTCGTAATTTAACGTCTCACAGGAAAGCATTTACAATAGTGAATTTTCCGAACAGTCTCCCAACTTAAAACTTACAACTTACCACTTAGTACTTTCAAATGAAATTCCTCCTCACCCCTCTCCTCCTCCTATCCGTTATAGGCCATGCACAAGATGAATATTACCTGCTCACCGGCACTTATACCGGAGGTAAAAGCAAGGGCATTTATGTGCATGCTTTCAATACAAAGACGGGAATAGCAAGGGAAATGAGTGTTACAGATGCTTCCAATCCCTCCTATATAGCTGCGAGCAGGGACGGGCGTTTTGTTTACGCCGTACATGAAGACGGACAGGAATCCGGTGGCGGCAAAATTTCGGCTTATGCGTTTGATGCGATAACGGGCAAGCTGTCGCTGCTCAATACCCAAAGCACGGAAGGCGACCACCCCTGCTATGTGGCTGTTCACCCTTCGGGAAAACTGGTTGTCGCTGGCAACTACACGGGCGGGAATGTTTCGGCATTTACTGTGGAGCCCGATGGCCGGCTGGGCAGGGCCACAAGCTTTCAGCATAGCGGAAGCAGTGTCAATAAAGAAAGACAGGAAAAACCCCATGTGCACTGCACCCTGTTTACACCCGATGGCCGTCAGTTGTTGGTGACCGATCTGGGTATCGACCAGATTATTCCCTATGATGTAAATGCGGAATTCAATCAACTCAGCCCCTCCCGGTCGGAAAAAATATCGGTTGACCCCGGTTCCGGACCCCGGCACCTTACATTTGACCCCGCAGGAAAATTTGCCTATCTCGTGGAGGAACTCAGCGGTACCGTGGTCGTGTATAAGTGGAAAAAAGGAAGCCTGAAAAAAGTACAGCGTCTGTCCACTCTCGCACCAGGCCAAAAGAATTTTGCAGGTAGTGCTGATATCCGTGTTTCCCCGGATGGCCGTTATCTCTATGTCTCCAACCGGGCGGAATACAACAATATCGCCATCTTCCGGATTGACCCAAAAAAAGGGACCCTTTCTCTAAGAGGACATCAATCCACGCTGGGGAAAGCGCCAAGGCATATGCAATTTGATCCTTCGGGGCGGTTTCTGCTGGTAGGGAACCAGAATAGCGATCAGGTAGTTCTTTTTTCATACAACCCGGCAACGGGTGCTTTGCAGGATACCGGCAACCGGATAGCCATTGGAAAGCCTGTATCCTTTGTGTGGATCAAAAAACCCTGATACCGACATCCGAACTACTATCAGGAGGCTTGTGGTAAAACAAAGGAAAACACACTGCCCTTTCCAGGCTCACTTTCCACAAACATTTTTCCTCCATTCTTACTCAGGAATTCCTTGCAAAGCATCAGGCCCAGGCCGGTTCCTGATTCATTGGCCGTGCCTTTGGTGGTATAGAACTCACGGCCATTGATTTTGTCGAGGGCTTCCGACGTCATCCCCATGCCGGTATCTTCCACAAACACTTCCACAAACTCCTGGCCCGACTGGGCGCCCAGGCAAACCCGCCCATTTTCCGGTGTAAACTTGATGGCATTCGACAATAGGTTTCGCAATACCAGGTTGATCATATCCTTGTCGGCGAAAACATATACCGGATTTTCCGCCTTCAATTCTAGATACACTTTTTTCGATTCAGCCTGTAGCCGCAGAAGCGCGGCCACATCACGAATCAATTCCTGCAGGTCAAGCACCTGCGGATGTACCGCATTGGACTGCATCTGGCTTTTCGCCCAATGAAGCAGGTTCTCCATAAGGCCGGTGGTATAGTTCAGGTCTTTTACCACATCGGGCACCATCATCTTCAATTCTTCGGCAGGCAGATTGTATTGCTCTACATTTCTGAACAGGTTACGCAAGGCATATATCGGCGTTTTCAAATCATGCGAAATCACCGAAAACAATTTATTCTTCAACGCATCCAGTTCCTTCAGTTCCTGCGTTTGCTTTTCCAGTAAGGCCGCTTTATCCGCAATTTCCTTGCGCTGCGCTTCAATCGCCCTATTGTAAGCATTCAACTGAACATTCTTGGAAATAATCCCTTCCTGGTAGCGCGCATTTTCCTTCTTGATCAGGTAAAGTCCTAAAAAAATGCAGAGAGCGGCCAACAGATGATTGAGAAAATAAAAGCCATAGCTGGCATCAATCAACCGGAAATCATAATCGTTCCAGATAACAAAAACGGCCAGGTAACAGGAAATGGATAACGCGAAGGCCAGGATCACATTCACAATCCGCTTCAGAAAAAAGACGGACAGCACCCCATACAACAGGAAGAACAGCTCGATACCAACGTCTATTCGTGCTGCATAAACGAGGCTGGTCATCACCGGGTAAAGCGAAAAGTAGATCATTCTTCCCAGCTCAAACCTTTGCCGGTAATTGCAGTATAACACCAGCAGGCTGATCAGCGCCGGAGAAAAAGCCACTACCCAGGCCAGGGCAGGTAACTGATGCCGGTCAATCAATCCGGCAACGGGTAACAATATACCCGAAATAAGGGCGGTGAAATTGAGTAAATTGAAAATGCCGAGTTTTCGGCTTTCATATTCGTCGAGCAAGTCGTGATGGCCAATTCGGCGTATAGCCGTAATTGCGCCTTTCAGCCATTGGAAAAAAGTCATAGTACGGAAGCGTTGGTTAACAAACGGCTTTCGTAGGGATGGGATCGGATGGAATCTTCAAAGGAAAGGACTCAGGTATGAACGCATCTATATACGCAGAAAGTATTGCCCTGGTTTGGGAAATGCAAAAAAACATCAACCCATTAATTTCCAGGATCTTACTTGCCAGCAACAGGCTTTCGCTGCCGCGATTTATGAAACACGTTCCGGCCTTTGTCCACCCCTGCCCTGATCTTTTTTTGTTCCTCCTCCGTAAGATGAATCACCTGCTGGCATTCGGCGGAGCAACATCCCTCATAGTTCGTTTTACAGGCTTCACATTGAATAAAGAGCAGATGGCAGGCATCGTTGGCACAATTCACATGCGTATCGGCGGGCTTACCACATTGATGGCAGTTGGCAATGATTTCATCGGTTATCCGCTCGCCCAGCCGCTGGTCAAACACAAAATTCTTTCCATGAAACTTGTTGGGCAATCCTTTTTGCTTCACCTCATTGGTATAGTGGATGATGCCTCCTTCGAGATGAAACACGTTTTGAAAGCCCTGGTGCAACATGAACGCCGAAGCTTTTTCGCAACGGATTCCACCGGTGCAATACATGATGATATTCTTATCCTGGTGAGGCTTCATCATCTCCGCTGCCATGGGCAATTGCTCCCGAAATGTATCGCTGGGAATTTCAATCGCCTTCTCAAAATGGCCCACTTCAAACTCGTAATGATTCCGCATATCAATCACGATTGTATTGGGATCATCGGTGAGTTGGTTGAATTCTTCCGCATTCACGTAGCGTCCCTTCCGCTGCATGCTGAAGTTTGGATCTTCAATACCGTCGGCCACAATGCGGGTTCGGACTTTAATGTCGAGTACATAAAAGGATTTGCCATCATCATCCACCGCAATATTGAGCCGAAGCCCATTCAGCGGCTCAATGGCATAGAGGTACCCGCGTAAAGCCTCCAGATTGGCCCTGGGTACACTTACTTGAGCGTTCACCCCCTCGCTGGCGATATAAATCCGTCCCAGCACACCCAATTCCGACAGATCACGGTACCATTGGTCACGGAACGATTGGGGGTCGCCGATTGGGAAATAACAGTAAAAGGAAATAGTACACCGGGGTGTGGGGTCAAGAAGGATACGCTCCTTCAGCTCCCTGCGGGAGACGCGGTTGTGTAAAGGCATCTGGCGAAATTTGATCCCGCGACAGCGGGAAATTATTCAATAATTGGTCAGTTGCAGGCTGAACCAAATTTCGATGCAAAGATAGGAAGTTGTACGTTTTACGTAATACGTTTTACGTTGGGTTTGGGGTGGGAGTTTTAAGTTGTGAGTTTTAAGTTTTAAGTATTTGGTAAGATCGTTGTTCGATTTTTGGGGTCGTTTCGGTAAGGGTCTGCCTTTACAATAGCGATCGTTGAAGCAAAGATTCATTGGTTATTGAAACAGTTTCTACTCTTCGCTATACACAGCCTCCCTTCGGGAAGAGAATTATTCAACAATTCAACAATTCAACAAATCAACAATTCAACAATTCAACAAATCATCCCATAACTCCAAACGTAAAACGTAGAACGTAAAACGTAATACGTATTACGTTCTACGTAAAAAATGTCCCGTCAACGCCCCCATTCCTGCCGTAATACCGGCCAGGATTCCGGTAAGGATAATGACAAATAAAGCATTGTCGGGCCCGGGTAATAATTGGGAAATGCGTGTGGAAAGAATGCTTTCATTGGCCGAATCGCTCCACCAGGCCAGGAAAGACCACAAGAGAAAAAGGCCCAGAAACCCGGCCAGGAAACTACGCCATGCAGACTGATAAACCAGCCATCCGGCAATAAAGGCGGCAATCACCAGGCTCCACCAGGGCAGATACAATCCTGCAAAGAAGGCCAGGAAAGCGGTCAATAAGGTAGCAACTATAAATTTCATGTTGATGCTATTAATCTTTTTTTGTTGAATTATTCCCCTGCACGCATAGTCAGCGTCCATCTCACTTTTCGGTCTATCGCATCCGACTTTTTCATCACCCACAGAGGATAATACTCGCCTTTGACCCAGGTGTCTATAAAATTGTCATAGAAGCGGCTGCCGGGATTCCCCTGCTGCCCGCCCGGATATACCCCATAGGCCTCGGTAATCGGGCTCATGTGTGCGATCATGCGCCAACTGGGGCCGTGGCTATGCTTCATCGCATTGATGATATTGCCGTTGCCGCCAACAGGAAGGTCCTGCCTGGCAAAAGGCAGCAGGTTTTGCTTGAGTAAATGATATATGGTGGGTCTTTTCGACTTTGCCCATTCCAGCCGCCCTTCTTTTTCGAGTTCCTTCAAATGCACGGTAGCTTTTAGCAGGGCCTGAGTAACCTGGTCGGTCAGCGACTCCACGGCTTCGGTAGTTCGATCATCCAGATAGCGCATAGCCGTGCTATCGCGAAGCAACCATTCTATGGTGGTCTGGTCCTCGGGCCAGGAGGCGGATTGCACACCTGCCATCAGATCGTCTATCCAGATAGCACGATCGAGACTGTCCCACCATGCCTGGAATACGGTTTGACCAATCGAAGCCGGACTGGCTTCCAGGTCCCAACCTTCCACTGCAGCCAGGTATTCCGCCGCTTTCGCATCAAGGCTTGCCCGATCAATGTATTTTACCAATGTCGGCCGCAACAACTCAGCCTGAATATTGTAATAATTGTTCTGTAGTCTTTGCATATCCTGTACGGTTGCTCCCTGCATGCCGTCGAGAAATTTTTCAATGGCCATGCCCCGCGGGGAAATATAGCCACCGGGAATAAAATAGGGATAGCTGCTATCGACCGGGCGCTGATTTGCGCTTTCCAGGAAACCCCGGGCCGGGTTCAGGACATGCGGATTTTCTGCCTGCGGAATATACCCCTGCCAGTTATAGCTTGAATCGATACCCGGCATGGGATAAAGCCCCTGCCCTTCCCAGCGCGCGGGAAACTTTCCCTGTTGCCAGATGGCTATATCGCCCGTTTTGGAAGCAAAAACAAAATTCTGCGCCGGACATTGAAAACTGCTGATGGCTTCCACGTAGTCAGCATAATTGCCGGCCCGGTTCAATCGGTAAAATGTGCGGCCCTCATTGCTGGGCTCATGGGCTATCCAGCGTACCGCCAGGCTGCTGCCTTCCTTCCCTTCCAATTGAAAACTGTTGTCGAACTGAACGGGCCCGAAAATGGTATAAGCAACTGTATCGTACACCGGTCCCTGCCCCTTCACTTTTATTTCCTCCACACGGGGTATCGTGGATTTCCATTCCCCATTGTACCAGTATTCCTTGCGGGTATTGTCCTTAAAACGGATCTCAAAATAATCCTTTACATCTCTGCCCGCATTGGTAACGCCCCAGGCAATGCTATCATTGAAACCGATAATTATGAAAGGACTGCCCGGCAGGCTAACTCCATAAGCATTACTACCCGGCACCTGCAATTGCATTTCGAACCAGATAGAAGGCAGGGAGAGTTCCAGGTGGGGATCATTGGCCAGGATGGGCGAGCCGGACTGTGTACGCGAGCCCGATACTACCCAGTTATTGCTGCCGTTGCCCGGATCAGGCCGGTCCTTCTCCAAAGCCCCGATAGCTTCATGTGAACGGAAATAAGCTGAATCCGCATCAGCCGGAGCAGAGGGCAAAAAGCCCGGCGCCTGAAAAGGCGTGCCCTTCGGTATGATGGGCTTCAGGGAGTCATGGGCTTTGGGATAGATCTGGGCCAATTGCTCAGGCGTAAAAAGTGAGCGGGCGATAGTTTGCTGCAAATCCGACTCAGTTCCCGACGACAACATCTTGGCCATCATCTTCAGCAGCAGGGCTGTGCGGAGATTACTCCAGGGCTCCGGTTGAAAGTCGAGCAGCTTGTATTCAAGCGGCAGGCTGCTCTCGGTAAGCGAACTGATGTAGGCATTAATGCCCGCGGTATAGGCGGTATAGGCGGCTTGCGACTGCGGATCTTTTTCCATCTCCTGCAATGCCTGCTCCGCCGCATAGCGCATGCCCAGCCTTCTTTGTTCTTTATCGTAATTGACGGCGACCGGACCGGCGATTTCGCTGGCCCTTCCTTCCGCCGCCCGGGTCTGCAGATCCATTTGGAAAAGGCGGAAGCGGGCATGCAGATAACCCTGAGCAAAATACAGGTCTTCATCATTTTCGGCAAACACGTGCGGTACCAGCCGCTCGTCGAAATAAATATTCACCTCTCCCTTTAATGCTTTAAACGACATCTCACCCCCAAAATCAAAATCCACCGGCTCGGCATTACGCCAAAAACCCTGCTGCGGACTCATGAATTTACCAAGGGGGGGTACGCTACCCCAGCTTCTATTCAGGGCATATACCAACGCCGTTGTCAGCAGCGCGCTGATCAGGAATGGAACAATTCGCATAGTAGTGCTTAATGCAGTGAATATAGAAAACAGAATTGATTTATGCCACAAATTCCTCGTCTTTGTGATGAACGAGAAGGCGACTATTGGATCAACTCCAGCAAAAAGAGCTGTGTTTCCTGCCGGTCCGAAAAATTATCATCCGAAATAATCAGGAGGGAGCGATGGCCATTGGGCAATACTGGCCCCCAGCACATGCCTTCCAGGTTATCGATATGACGATTCAATACATTAAAGTCGAACAATAATTTTTTGGAAACCGGTTGAATATCTTTTTGTAGTGCTAAGGACTCCATGCCGCTGATATCCGTGGCCCCGGCAAAGCTGGCCAGGAAAATCCGAACCGTACAACTTCGCCGGCCGGTACTGAAAGAACGTTCCATCACGAGAAAGCGGTTGCTATCGAGAAAAAGAATTTCCGACACTCCATTAATCCGGTATGCATCTGCAGGAGAAGGCGCAAATGCCACTTTTTCGGCCCGATAGGCAAACTCACCCACCTGTTTGCCCGTAAATCGGTCGATTCCAAAAAGCCGAAGATAGCTGTTGTTGTTGGCGGTATCAAGGCGCGGTCCATCTTCATAAAGCGGTTCCTCCATGCAAAGCCAGAGTTGCCGGTAATCAGGGGTATAACTCATGGCTTCGAGGCTGCCATTGTTGCGCGCCCCCTTTTCAAAAGCCTGATACCGGAACCGCTCCGGCACCCGAAGGCTGTCGAGCACCATTCCCCGCTTATTCATCAGGCGAATAAAGGGCTGCTGTAGTATTTCCCTGCCCGGCTGCACCACACGCTCCCCCTCACTGCTCCAGGCTAAAAAACCGGAAAGGCCATCAAAGCGAATCGCTTCAGGATCCGCCGTACGCGCCGGAAAGAGGGTGCCATTGTCTGTTCGCAAACTATCTACCCGATTAAAAAGAACCGTATCAATCGCATATCCCTTCAGTAGGATATTGGCGGTATAGTAACGAGCAGGCTGTTGTTGCGACCGGTCATCGGAAATAATATAATACTCTCCTGTAATGGAATTGTAATCTATACCGGAAAGCCCCCTCACCGCAGTCTGTGCAAATTGTTGGTCGGCGGGAATCCGGTATTGATCATGATACTTCAAACTAACCGGACGAAGCTTGCCCAGCCTACCCACCCAGCCGCATGAACTCAATAACGATAATCCACACAAAAATGCCGCATGGAAAAAGATAATTTTTCGCATGCGGCAAAGCTAAAGAATATGATCTGCTTTAAGGCAGGTTGATGATTAGTTGCCCCTGTCCGCCATTCCAGCTCAACATCGCTTTATTATCGCAATCGCCGTTGTTGGGAAAGCCATAGTTGAGGAACAATATATTTTCATTAATCTTTATTTTCAGGCTGCCGTCACTTACCCAGGGACAGGCCAGTTTTTTCACCAGCGCGTCTTCCGTATTCAGCACTACCTTCACACCACTGTTAAAGCTGGTTTCGGAGCGGCCTTCAATTTCGTACACATCATCACGCAGTTCGTCAGTTGCGCCACCGGCCACTTGCTTCACGTATTTCAGTTTTTCGTAGGCATAGCCTCTTGCATTGGGGAGAGTGACTTTGCCATCCGTTACCTGAACGGTGTATTGAATATTGACGCCGGCACTCATATTCGTAATTACTTTAGTGCCCTCAATTTTCGCACGGTTCAGTTGAAAATCTACCAGCGTAATGGTAAGTACAGAACCCGATTGGCGAATGGGACCGGTATAGTGCAATACAATCTTTCCTTTGCGCCATTTTCCATCGGCACCACGGCAGCCATTTCCAAAATCAATGGTAACCGTTTTGGGATAAGTGCCATCGTCCGGGGAAACGGAGATATTGGCGCATTGACCAATACGTAAGCGCAGATAAGCGAACACATACACACGCACACCGTCGTTGCCCCGGCCCTGCGCTTCCAGTTCCTCCTCACCAGCGGCTGTCATGGCTACGTCCTGAATATCATCGTAACTGGCATCGGCCTCCATGGCTTCAGAGGAGAATTGTGTGCTTTCTTCTTCCGTGAGTGGCTCGGGCTCAGGGTTGTTTGATTTCTGACAGGAATAAAGCAGGGCTGCGGCAAAAAGCATCGTCAGGGCTGCTTTGATTCGGTGAATGCTTAAAAATTTCATGGCTATACTTTTAGGGTTAAGGAAGTGAATAACGCTATCTTGGATGCGCCAGGAAACCGGAAGTTTAACGGCACTTTAAAAAAAATGATGCAACCCCGCCGATGATACAGTTGATAGGCTATATCCGCTTATATTTCAAAGAAATAAACAGGAAACTACTGGCCATTTCAGCCCTTTGGATAGCCATTTTGATTTATTTGAATTATTCCTGGGACCTGGAAGCACGCATTTATTATCTCTGGCCCGACCATGCCCTTTCCGCCTATTATTCCCCGGCCATGGTATATGCGCTCGCTTTCTGGCCGGTATTGTGGCTGCACCTGGCGCTTTACAAAAAGCCCATGAAGCCGGGCATTCATCTCCTTCTTTGGCTGTCTCCTCTTTGGTTTGCCCTGAAAGTAGGTTTGGATAGTTATTTACCCCTCTCGGAAGACCCGGACTGGAACCTGTATTGGAATAAGGTGTTGTACTGGCCTTTGCGCGTTCTTTTGTTGATGACTGTATTATGGATACTCACCCGCAGCATAGGCCGGCCGGCCGAAATGCTCGGATTGCGAAAAGCGGGTTTTAACTGGAAACCTTACCTGATGATGTTGTTGTTGATGACACCGCTTATCGCGCTCGCTTCCACACAGGCCGACTTCCTGGAAACCTACCCCAAACTGCAGCAGGTTTGGCCCCTTCCCGATTCCGCGGAACCTGCTTACTGGTATTCCCTGCTTTTTGAATTGGGGTATGGTTCCGATTTTCTTTCCATTGAAGTTTTTTTCCGTGGATTTCTTGTAATTGGATTTGCTAAATGGTTGGGGAAAGACAGCATTTTACCCATGGCCTGTTTCTATTGTTCCATCCATTTTGGAAAGCCATTGGGAGAATGTATTAGCTCCTTCTTCGGAGGCCTTTTGCTGGGAGTGGTTTCCTATCATAGTCGCCAGATCTACGGGGGGCTGCTGGTGCATCTGGGCATTGCCTGGCTGATGGAGTTAGGAGGATACCTGGGGAATTCCCTCAAAGGGTGATGCCGCTTCTTATAAGAAAGAAACGGCATCATTTAATGCAGTGGCCGCGATTCTGTAAGCCGGATTCTGTATCCCGCCAGGCGGGATGGTCATCATTTATCTGCTCCGGCAGTTACCTGCCGGAGTCAAGCTGCCTACCCTCCCCTGTTTCCTTTCGGAAAGTGAACGGGCCGCTCACCTCGCCGGAGCTTGCGCTCCATTGAACCGGGGTATATGTGGCATTTCAGCGTGCAAGGTTTACCCGGCATTGCCGTTACCAACAACACCCGTGAGCTCTTACCTCACGTTTTCACCCTTATCCGCCAATAGCGGACGGTAATTTTCTGTGGCACTTTCTGTTGGTGGCGAGCCACCACCCGGCTATTCACCGGTACACCGCCCTGTGCTGTCCGGACTTTCCTCCTTCCATTGCTGGAATGCGATGACCCGAATCGCAGCCGGGGCGAAGATACGAAGGAAGAAGAAAGTAGTAAGTGGGGAGTAGGGAGTTGGTATGGAGACCTGAAAAAAAATCATTTATTTCATGTCAAGTTTGCTTCATCCAGTGGATTCATTCTGAATTAGCAGCGAGACAAAGTGGCAACAGACAAATTAACCTCAAAATGCAGGAGATTAAGCGCATAAAGCTTAGACATATTACTTTTCTTCAAAGCTTACGAGGTCTGCTGCAACCCAACCAAACTCCAATAACCACTCCTCACACCCGTATTCCCTCCTCCCCTACTTCCTACTCCCAACTTTCTACTTCCTATTTTCCAAACCACACTTCCGTAGCCCCAAATCCAAACCTCGGGTCATACTGGTTTACGAATGATTTCACTTCTTTCTTGAGCCGAAGGGCATCATGGATTTCATCACGAAGTTTGCCTTCGCCCACGCCATGGATAAAGATGATGCTGGGCAGGTGGTGTGCCACCGCCAGCTCATAATATTTTTCAAATGTCCGAAGCTGCAATGTCAGCATTTCAAAATTGCTCATATGCGACCAGTCGTCGGATAGTTTTTCAATGTGCAGATCCACCACCGAACGCGCGGGCTCCAGGTGACGCCGAACCTCCGATGCATCATACACTTTATAGCCTTTACGGGCCAACGGACCCAGCTCGAGGCGATCTTCCTCCACTTTATCAGGATACTGATCCATCAACAACTGGGAAAAACTGGCCTGATTAGCTTTGCGGATTTCTTCAATCCTCGCAAAAAACTGCCTGGGCTTAATCCGCACCGATGATTCAAAATGATCTGCTTTCTTTTTGTTGGGCTTTAGCAGGGAAAAATCAAAATGCCAGGATGGCGAATCATTCAAATCCGCAAAAGGAATATCGTGGAGGTAAAAATCCTGCCAGGGCTGAATCGTATTTGTCAATTCAAAATCCTTCTCTCCAAAAAAATGAAGTTGATACGTGAATTGATATGCCTCCGCCGTTCGGTTGACCAGGTACAGTTTTAGTTCCTCCACCACTTCATCCCCAAACTCATCGGTATCCAGCACGGGCAAAAAATTGAGCAATACGCCTTCATGCTTTCGCGCTTCCTGCGAAGGCTTTTCAGGTCGAAGGTCCTCCACAAACTGCTTTGGTTTGGAGGAAGCCTTAATTTTCTTTTCCGTAAAGCGTTTGAAGTACGGAAAATCGATCTGGTCCATATACACCGGGAAACGCACCGTTCGCACTTCTACCATCACCATTTTTTCGTTGATGATATCTACGATTTCTCCTTCCTCGCCGGAATGCAAAATCAGCACTTTGTCACCTACCTGGTACTTCATACGCAAAGATAGAATGATCGCCGTTTATCCGGCTAAGCATCTGCCGGTTTTTGATTCAGACGCGAATGCCGCTGGCCATAGAGGAAATAAATCATCAAGCCGAGCGCCATCCAGATCAGGAACCACATCCAGCTTACCGCGGGGATCTCCACCAGCAGATAAAGGCAGGACAGCACACCCATGATAGGGATCAGCGAGAATTTCTTTACCGCCGTCAAGATGGTCAGGAGGCCGGCGATCAGAATAAATAGCAAAAACAGCACTTCTTCAAAACTCACATTCGCCCTATCGGTAAACAGAAGTTTGAAATTGGAAAAGGCATCAGCAATTCTGTCGCGGAACATATACACAAAAAGGGCGTAGAGTACCGGAACAATCAACTGCCCATTCACATAGGGCAACCGAAACTTACCGGGCTCCTTGGGAATCCGGGGAAGCAACAATACCCCGCCGGATACCAATACAAAAGCGAAGAGTGTACCAATGCTGGTGAGGTCCGTCATCAGGCTTCCTTGTAACAATAATGCGCCAACACCCACGATTACACCGGTAACGATAGTGGCAAAAGAGGGGGTTTGAAATTTAGGGTGAATCTTTTGAAATTTCTTGGGCAGCAAGCCATCGCGGCTCATGCTCATCCAGATACGGGGCTGGCCCAACTGGAACACGAGCATCACCGAGGTGGTGGCCACCACCGCGCTCACCGATACGATCTTCTCAATCCAGGGCGCACGTTCTTCAAAAACAAATGCAAGGGGATCCTGCACGTCTTTAAAAGCGGAATAATTTTCAATGCCCGTCAGCACCAGGGCGATAAGAATATAGAGTACCGTGCAAATCAGTAGCGAATACAACATACCCCGCGGCATATCACGCTGGGGGTTCTTACATTCTTCCGCCGTGGTGGAAATGGCATCGAAGCCGATATAGGCATAGAAAACCGCAGACACGCCTTTCAGCACTCCTTCAAACTGGTTGGGCATGAAGGGCGTCCAGTTATTGGTATCCACAAAAAAGGCGCCCGCGACAATCACGAAAATGATAACCACCACTTTGAAGATCACCATTATGTTGGCCGATTGCTTACTCTCCTTGATACCGATATAAGCCAGCCAGGTGATAAGGCAAACCACGATAAATGCCGGGAGGTTGAAAAATATATGCGTCCCGCCGATAGTGGGGGCATTGTTGTACGCGTCAATGGCAAACTGGAAATTCTTCAGTTCTTCCGGGCTCAACGCCTGTCCTGATGAAAGTGCGGCGCTGGCTTCCTGAAAGGCACTGCTCGCCGTTGTGGGATCAACCAGCAGCCAGTCGGGCAAATGAATCTGAAAAATATTCACCAGCAGGTTATTGAAATAACTGCTCCAGGAAATGGCCACTACAATATTGCCGATGGCGTATTCGAGTATCAGGGCCCAGCCAATGATCCAGGCGATCAATTCGCCGAAGGTGACATAGGAATAGGTGTAGGCGCTGCCGGCTACCGGCACGCGGCTGGCAAACTCGGCATAGCATAGTGCGGAAAAACCGCAGGTAACCGCCGTAATGATAAAAAGAACAGAGATACCGGGGCCTCCCTCATAAGCGGCACCACCGATGGTGGAAAAAATGCCGGCACCAATCACCGCCGCAATTCCTAAAAAGGTGAGATCCCTTACTCCTAATACTTTTCGAAGTCCACTACTCTTGTCCGCCAATCCCGCTTCATATTCCTTTTTGATCAGATCAATCGACTTTTTGCGAAAGAATGGATTTGCCATGCAGTGCTTGGTTTTATCGCTCCAAAATAGGTAAAAATCAGGTAGGTTGATCAGAATCAGGTCCACCTACTGATCAGGGTCAGTATTTCCCCCCGCATGGCAGGCAATCTTTGTGGTCTAAACAAAAGGAAATGAACCACGCTATTCAATCAACCGCTACCAACTTAGCTCAGCATTCCCACAAAAGCCTGTGGAGCCGATTTATCAACTGGGCTGATTCGCAGGAAGAAAATCGCTTTTTATGGTTATCGATAGGTATTGTAGGGCATGGTTGCGTGATTACCATTATTACCATGCTGGTGGTGATGTTTACCGGCAACAACTTTATATTTTGGCCATTCGCCATCGCAGCTATGGCTATGACAGTAGTCACTAACCTGGCCGCTATGCCTACCAGGATCACCATCCCTGTATTTTTCCTGAGTGTGTTAATCGACCTGGGTATTATCATTGCCAGTATCGCGATGGCGCTGGCATGATGGAATTAATGTTCGCGTTGCACCAGGAACAGGGCCAGTTCTCTCAATGGTGCTTTGCGCTCACTGATCACCGCTATATCGTCGAGGTGCTTTAGCGCTTCATCGAGATAGCGGTTTTTTAAGGCAAGCGCCCAGGCGTCCACACCGGTTTCACGAAACAACTGGAGCACGGCTTCCACTTTTCCGGGTTCGTTTCCCTTCAACAGGCGGTCCAACTCCGTCCTTTGTGTGGCAGTAGCCATTTCATAGGCATGGATCAGTAGAAAAGTCTTTTTGTTCGACAATATATCGCCACCCACCTGCTTGCCAAATTTGGCGGGATCACCAAATGCATCGAGATAGTCATCCTGTACCTGGAATGCGAGCCCCAGTTTTCGCCCGAACTCATAGATCAAATCCTGGTTTCGCTGACCCGCCCCACCCATGATAGCGCCCAGGCGCAGACTGGCGGCCAGCAAAACCGAAGTTTTTAGCTCAATCATACGCAGGTATTCATGCAGGCTTACATCTGCACGGCTTTCAAAATCCATATCGTATTGCTGGCCTTCACAAACTTCCCTGGCCGTATGATTAAATAAATACTGCACCCGGTGAATAACATCCCCATTGAGCCGGTTGAGCAACTGGTATGCCATTATCAACATCACATCGCCAGCGAGGATGGCCGTATTTTCCCCATACTTTTTGGGCACGGTTTCCATACCCCGTCGAAGGGGCGCCTTATCCATGATATCATCGTGGATCAATGTGAAGTTGTGAAACAGTTCGATGGCAGCAGCCAGGTCCCAGCATTCGGGGTGAATTTCGTCGAACAATTCATTTCCCATCAAACAAATTACCGGGCGTACCCGCTTACCTCCCAACTGCAGAAAGTAATTGTTGGGCTCATACAGACTGGCGGGTTCGGCCGGAAAATGTACCTGGGAAAAATGGCTGGAAAAAGCCTTTGTCAAATCGGCAAAGCTTTGCATAGAGATGGCTTATTAATTAAAATAGCTGGTAGTTTGTTTGGGATAGAAAAGAATAACATAGCGGCCGTATCCGGGTTTATTTCTTCGCTTTCTTTTTTCTGCGCTTACTCTGCTCCTCTTCCTCCTCCGCGCTCAATACCCATACATAGTCCAACTGTCGCTTGATTAAATTGGCCGCGGCTACCTGGATCCGCACTTTATCGCCCATCCGGAATTTTCGGCCACTACGCAAACCCACCAGGCAATACTCGTTTTCCACATGGCGAAACTCGTCGTATTCCAAAAGGCTGGCAACACTAACCAGGCCCTCGCATTTATGGTCCACCGTCTCCACCCAAAATCCAAAGCTGGCCACTCCACTAATTACACCGTCAAATTCTTCGCCAAGGTGCTGCTGCATAAATTGCACCTGCTTGTACTTGTTGGCCGCACGTTCAGATTCCATGGCAGCACGCTCCCGTTCACTACAATGCTTGCATCGGTCTTCCAGCTTTTTATCAACGGAAGCCTTGTTGTCTAAAACATCCTGCAAAATTCGGTGCACCATAATATCGGGATAGCGCCGGATAGGCGAAGTAAAATGGCAATAATGTTCAAAGCCGAGGCCGTAGTGACCAATATTTTCACTGGTATATTTCGCCTTGGCCATGGTGCGAATGCCTAATTGCTCCAGCACGTGCTGCTCGGGTTTGCCATGCGCATCCTTCAAAAGCTGGTTGAAAGAGGAGGCAATTTTCTCGGGGCTCGACATATCAAACTTATGACCAAACTTATTGGCGAAGGCAATAAAAGGCAGCAATTTTTCTTCGTCGGGTGTATCGTGAATCCGATAAGGGAATGGAAGTTGTCGGTTATTTACTTTGATCTTCGATACATTCTCCGCCACGTATCGGTTTGCCAGCAACATCAGTTCTTCAATCAGTTGATGCGATTCCTTGCTCTCCTTAATTACGATACCAATAGGGTTGCCCTTTTCATCCAGTTTAAAACGCACTTCCTGGGAACTGAAATTGATAGCTCCTTTGGCGAATCGTCTTTTCCGCAGTTTTTGCGAAAGCTCATTCAACTTGAGAATCACTTCCGCATGATCTCCTTCCTTTTTTTCAATGATTTCCTGTGCTTCCTCGTAGGTAAAGCGGCGGTCGCTATGAATCACCGTTCGGCCCAGCCAGTACTGTTTTACCTCAGCTTTGGCATTCATTTGAAAAATAGCCGAGAAAGTGAGCTTATCCTCATTCGGACGCAGTGAACAGAGCACGTTGGAGATATGTTCAGGAAGCATCGGGTTCACGCGGTCGGGCAGGTAAACGGAAGTGGCCTTCTGATAAGCAAATTTATCCAGCGCCGTATCGGGCTCCACGTAATAGCTTACATCGGCAATATGGACGCCCACCTCGTAGCTTCCGTTTTTTAGTTCGCGGAAAGAAATGGCATCATCAAAATCTTTGGCGTCAGCAGGGTCAATGGTAATAGTGAATATATCACGGATATCTTTTCGCTTGCGGATTTCTTCCTCGGGAATAGTATCCGGAATCCTTGCCGCCACTTCGATCGCATCGTCGGGGAACTCAAGCGGAAAGCCGTTTTCGAGAAGGATTCCCTTCATGGCCGCATCGTTGTCATTTTCAGCATCCAGCACACTTACCACTTCGCCAACCGGCCGCTTATCGCCTTTCTCCCATTTCACCAGCCTGGCTACTACCCGGTCGCCATTTTTCGCCTGGTTAAGCTGGCTGAGCGGGATAAAGAGGTCTGGCATGGGTTTATCGGAATCCGCAACGAAAAATGCGAATGTTTCGTTCACCTGCAATTCGCCGATGAACTCAGTTCGCTTACGCTCCAGCACTTCCACCACCTCGCCCTGCAAACGACGGCCACCACCTGGTTTTATTCGCACCTGAACCTTATCGCCATGCATGGCAGTTGAAAAGTCATTAGGACGAATCAGGATATCGGTTTCCATATCCGGTACTATCACAAAGCCCATTCCCGACCGGGTAATATCCAATGTACCAGTAAAGTTTTTTCCTTCGCTGGCACTATGCCTTGCTTTTTTCTTGCTACTGTTCTTTTTTCCCATAAGTCAATTTTTCACAGATGTCCGGAAGTTCCGAACATACTCAATCAATAAATTAATAAAGTGCCCTTCCTGTTCAAACAAAATTCTATGGCGTACAGGCACCACATACAAAGGCCGCTCACTTAGCCCTTCCCGGAATTTAATCAGCCTCACCGCATCCTTTTCCGTTGTCAGCATCAGTTTGGATGCCCCCTCCATTTCGTCAAAACGGCGATGAATGGCGCGCAAATCGTCTATCGTAAAGATATGATGATCTGAATAAGCCTGCAGCACATAGTCCCTGCACCTGGCGCTCAGCCAGTTTCGGAGAGGCTGTGGATTCGCGATGCCGGTAATCAGCATCACTTCATCGTCCGGTAAAAGGCTTCGCGTCTCGCCATTCAGCAAATGATAAAGCTGTCCATACTCCATCGACGCAAAGAAAATTTTCTGACCGGGCAGCAATTTCAGTTCTGCCTCTATTTGCTTCGCCTCTTCCTGGCTAAGGTCGGTTGGACATTTTGTGACTACAATCCAATGTGCCCTTTTGGCGGAAGATTTCAGGTCGCGGAGATTACCGGAGGGCAGGTAAAAATCCCGCGTGTATAAGTTGCTGTATTCCGTCAACAAAATATTGAGGCCCGCACTGATAGCCCGGTGTTGAAAAGCATCATCGAGGATGATGAGCTCGGTAGCCGGTCGATCGTGCAGCAACTGTGCTACTGCTTCTATACGGTCTTCGCCCACGGCAACAGACAGCTCTGGAAATTTCAAGTGAAACTGCATGGGCTCGTCACCAATTTCTATAGCTGTCGTATTCGAATTGGCGAGCGCGTATCCGCGGGTTTTTCGTTTGTAACCCCTGCTTAGCGTGGCGAGCTGAAACTGGGATTGAAGGGCCCTGACCAGGTACTCCACCATTGGCGATTTGCCCGTGCCGCCAACCGACAGGTTACCCACACATATCATGGGTATCCCAAATTCAGTCGTCTTCCAGATACCCCGGTCATAGAGGAAATTGCGAATGCCGATAGCCAACCAGTATAGCAGGGAAAAAGGCAAAAGCAGAAACCGAAAGGAATGTAAGAACCGGTTAAAAAACATAAACTTGGTCGGGCGTAATTCCGAAATCTAAAGGTACATCAAATTCATCCCGGTCATTGATAATTTCAATGGGTTCAAAATAGCTCAAACCAATCTTGATACAATCCGGACGACAGGTAGAAAGAAACTTATCGTAACAACCTTTGCCAAAACCCACGCGGAACCCTTTCCTGTCCATTATAAGCAGGGGCACCAATACCAGGTCAATAGATTCTGGATCGACAATTTCGCCCGATACCGGCTCATAAAGTCCATACTCGCCTATTCCGAATTCGCTTTCCTCATCGGTGGATATAGCGGTCATTTGCCAGGTCTGTGTATTGGTTCTGGGATATGCGACCTGAAGGGCGGGATGCTGAAACTGCAGGTATCTTGTGCAAAGATCGGTGGCGGGCTCGTGCTGAAGGGGCATGGGTTGATAACTCAGCATCTGCTCCAATACGGGTAATTGCAGGGTCTGAAACTGAATCAGAATCAGGTCATCCATTCTGATCCGGTCACGCTCAGCCAAAGCCATTCGCTTTTGCCGGTAAATACTTCTTGCTGTTTTCTTATCCATACCATTTTACTTAACGATAGCCCTGATCAGCGGATGATTAACGGGGCGAGCCCGTTTCTTCAAACAGGGAAAAGATGGTAGTGCCGTAATTCTTTTCGGTTTTATACCCGGTGAATGATTTGTAATCGTTGCGGGGAGTGTGCTCCAACACAAACCAGCCTCCGGGATTCAGGAGCTTTTTATCGAAAATAATCCGGGGTAAATCGTCAATTCGGGAAAGGGCATAGGGAGGTCCCGCAAAAATGAAATCATAGGTATCGGTACATTGATCCAGGAAGCGAAACACATCCATCTTTAGTACCTGTGCGCCTTCAATTTTCAATTCCGCGATCGTTTTCTTAATAAACTGGCTCATCACTACATCTTTTTCCACGATCGTGAGCTGGCTTACGCCTCTCGACGCCAATTCATAGCTGATGCTGCCGGTACCACCAAAAAGATCGAGTGTCTTAAGCGAAGGAATATCCAATTTATGCTGCAGCACATTGAAGAGCCCCTCCTTGGCAATATCGGTGGTGGGCCTTGTATAGGGCATTTTGCCGGGCGGATTAAACCGTCGTCCTCCATATTGTCCGCCCACTATCCGCATTTCGCCAAATCATACAAAGCGGTGAAATAATGTGCCGGCAAAGGTTCCTCTGTTTCCGGCAATAGCCAGGCCGCGTCGCGAAATCGAAGGTGCAGGAAATACTGATGCAGTTCGCGGTAAAGGGACGAATCCTTTTCGATCAGGCCTGAGCAGGAAAGGCGCAAATCGCGCTGCGACAACCCAAACTCGCCTGCCACTTTCAACAGGTAGTAGAGTACATCAGCGGGATTTTCGTAGGGAAATGTTTGCGCCAGCAACAACTGTTGCGCCCGCGATGCCAGCAGGCTGAATTCATCTGCACGAAAATCGAGGGAGATGGCTCCTTCAAAATCGGTGGGTTCCAGGCGGCATAGATCGGCCGAATAACCGTGCATACACTTCGCCTGGGAGAAATGCGATTGCATCCAGTCCCAAACAGCGAAAGGAAGGGAATAGTGATTCTGCAAACGCTGCGAGGTCAACAAATCAGATTCACCATGCATGCGACCCTGTATGCCAAATTGAAGCTGAAAATTATTGTTGTCGGGAAAAACACTGGCATACTCTTCCGGCACCAGCGTGCTGAAAGGATAATCGAAAGCGATACGAGCCTGTGAATAGGTTTTTCGCAGCACATCTTCCTGCTGATAAATTTTCATCAGCCCATTTTCGTCGAGTGGTTCCTGTAAAATATAATAACCCAGTTCATCGAGCCTGCTGGCACTTTCATTGGTTAGCGCAAAGGCAAGATGACGCGAACTTACCCGCATCACCAACATCCCGGAATCCGGATGGGAAGGAGACTTTATGTCGAATACTTTTTTCAAGGCCTTTGTTTAAAGATAATAAGGGGAACTGAATCCCCTGCGAACCGCCTGAGCCCTATGAATCCTGTCCCGGAAGACGAACCAGTTTTACAGCCGCTGAACCGGTAAACTGATCAATGGGTGGATTCAGCTTTTCGATCTCAATACTGATTGCTTTCACCTGTGGATAGGCCCTTTCGATGTCCGTGGCCATTTTTTGAGCCAGGGTTTCCAGCAGATCCACGGGCTCCTGCATGGCTTTGTCTACCAGCCCAAACAGGGAGGCATAATCAATCGTCTGCTCTAAAGCAGTTATCATGCCGGAATCCGGGGAATAGGCTACTTCCAGATTCACCACGAAATCGTTCCCTTTCTGTCGCTCTTCCGGGTATAAACCATGAAAAGCGCGAAAGCGGCAATTTCGAATATAGATATGCAACTGATCGGACAATGGAATTTTTTTACCGGCAATGAAGTTAATGCAGCGCTCCCAAAAAGCGTTCGGCATCCAGGGCTGCCATGCAACCGCTGCCTGCGGCTGTTACTGCCTGCCGATAGATCTTGTCCTGCACATCACCGGCAGCAAAAACGCCTTCGATATTGGTCTTGCTTGTGCCGGGTATGGTTTTGATATAACCGGCCTCGTCCATATCCAAATATCCCTGGAAGATCGCCGAATTGGGTTCATGCCCGATGGCTACGAAAAATCCGTTGACGGCAATCTCACTGGTTTCACCCGTTTCGTTATTGCGAAGTTTTACACCGGTCACATTCTTTTCACCCAATACTTCCACCGCTTCGGTATGCCAGTATATTTTGATATTCGATGTTTTCAAAACACGATCCTGCATAATCTTGCTGGCGCGCATTTCACCCTTTCTCACCAGCATATGCACAGTAGTGCAGAGCTTGCTGAGATATAGTGCCTCCTCGGCGGCGGTGTCGCCGGCGCCAACTATTGCCACTTCTTTTCCACGGAAAAAGAATCCGTCACAAACCGCGCAGGCGCTCACGCCAAAGCCGTTGAGTCGTTGTTCACTTTCGAGGCCCAGCCATTTGGCCGAAGCTCCGGTGGCAATGATTACCGCTTCGGCTTCCAGCCATTTTTCTTCATCTATTTGAACGCGAAAGGGTCGCTGGCTGAAATCCACTTTTGTTGCCAGTCCAAAGCGGATATCGGAGCCCATTCGCTTGGCCTGTTTTTCAAAATCCACCATCATTTCGGGGCCCTGGATGCCATCAGGATAACCAGGATAGTTTTCCACCTCCGTCGTAATGGTCAGTTGACCACCCGGCTGTATGCCCTGGTATAGCACCGGCTTTAATCCGGCACGCGACGCGTAGATGGCGGCTGTATAGCCCGCTGGCCCACTTCCTATAATCAATACCTGAACTTTTTCTATCGATTCTACCGACATGCTTTTAAAACAGTTTTGTGCAAAAGAAAGTTTATTTGAGGAGATTGCCAAAAGCCCGGCAGGGGAGGCGGGAAGGCGCCGATTAAAAAAGGAAACAGCTCCTGCCGCATAAGCGACCGGAGCTGTTCATTGTAAATAAACCCACCAATTTTCTTTTCCGCCAAAAGCGAAAAAGATGCTGCTATTTTATCCCAGGTACGCTTTGAGTGCGCTGCTGTACCGGGCTTTTTGTAAACGTTTAATCGCTCTTTCCTTGATCTGGCGGATACGTTCCTTGGTCAGATCATATTTTTGACCGATTTGCTCAATAGTAACACCCTGCTCGCCATCGAGGCCGAAATAGGCATTCACGATTTCTGCTTCACGGGGGCTCAACGATTTCAGCACGCGACGGATTTCATTACGCAGGGAATCCTTCATCACATCATCGTCGGTATCGTCGCTGCCTTCCAGCAAATCACCCATGGCCACGTCTTCTGCCTCATGCACGGGTGCATCCAGCGAAGTGTGACGGGTATTGCTTTGGAAAATATTGTTGATTTCTGTTTCGCTCATCTCGAGCAATTCGGCCAGTTCTTCTGTGGAAGGCTCACGCTCATGCTCCTGCTCAAAAGCCATATAGGCTTTATTCGCTTTATTATACGTTCCAATCTTGTTTTGAGGCAAACGCACCAGCCTGCCCTGCTCGGCCAAAGCCTGCAGAATGGACTGACGGATCCACCACACCGCGTAAGAAATGAATTTAAAACCTTTCGTTTCATCAAAGCGCTGTGCGGCTTTGATCAGACCGAGGTTGCCTTCATTGATCAGATCGCTCAATGAAAGTCCCTGGTGTTGATATTGTTTGGCTACCGAAACTACGAAACGAAGGTTGGCCTGCACCAGTTTGTCTAAAGCCTTTTGATCACCCATCTTGATACGCTGTGCCAGCGTGGTCTCCTCTTCGGGGGTAATCATGGAAATCTTAGAAATCTCCTGCAAGTACTTTTCGACTGCCTGGGAATCCCTGTTCGTAATCTGGGTAGCGATTTTTAGCTGCCTCATAATGATTCAATCAATTTAGTAAACTACAAATGGTAGACAGTCTTTGTTTGCAGAAAGTTGCAAAGAGGTAAGTAGGTAAAACCGTCCGCGTCCGTCTGCAAAAATACGTCAGGATGTCTGAATCTCATAGTTTTTCCCCTGAATTATTCCAGTCGGTTCCACCCTGATGACAACCTAACTTACTTCAAATGCAGCGGGGAAGCGGATTTTAACAAAATCGTGGCAATTCAAAAAGATATCAACAGGTTCAGGATTGTCCTGTGGATTTCCGATGCCGGCGATGCAGGAAAATCCAGAGGCCAATACCGGTCAGCGCCAATAAAGTAGAAATAACTTCGGCCTGAGTGGGTTGAAAACCAAACAGATTGATCGTTGTATTCACCCTGATTTTCTCGATAAGGAATCTTTCAAGGCCATTTACCAGCAGGTAAAGTGCGAAGAGCGTTCCCGGTACCTTCAGTTTTTTCCGAACCGACCAGAGGAGGGCGAACAAGAGAAGGGCCATAATCACCTCGTAAAATGGCGTTGGATACACAGGGGTGGGTAATTCATTACAATATTTGCCGACACATCCGGCGATGGGGTCACCTACTTCATTGACGTTATGCGGATAGGTGTAGGACCACATCCAATCAGGTAACCAGCTATAGGGGTTGGGTTTGGGATTGGCGATTCCCCAATCGCCATCGCCCGCAACCTGGCAACCAATTCTGCCCACGCCATAAGCCAGCATCAGTGCCGGAGCCGCGGAGTCGTTGAGGTGCCAGAATCCAATTTTATGTTTGCGCGCATACCACCAGATGGCGCCTGCGGCAAAAATCAATCCTCCATAAAAGGTTAGACCGGCCGGTGAAAGCAGGTAATCGGAAGGCCTTTTTAGAAAATCGCTCCAGTTTTCGAAGATATCAAAGAGTTTGGCGCCTATTAGCCCAAATACCAGGGCCAGGATGGTGATCTCCCCTACCCGGTCCTGCGGCCAGATGCGGACGGTTCTTTTTTCGGGCTTAGGTAGTTTTTGCTTATTCTTTTCCTGCCATTTAAGCCAGGTGAAGAAAGCGCCCATTATAAGACCGGCGGGCCAACTACCAATCCCTGAAAAAATAAATGCCTGGGTATCCTCCGTGGCGGAGCTATCCATAATGAATAATCCGATAATCTTATACCCTAATAAAAAGCCAAGCAGAAAATTCAGTATCAGTTCCGAACGGGTGGCGGGGCGGCCCACCAACATTTGCATTTCGGTTGGTTGCAGCAGACCTTCACGGCTTTTCCTTCGGAGTTCAGCAGCCAGCACAAGCGCTGCCAGTATGAAAGCGATAGCAACAAAAAATCCAAATGAATTCACAAACCGCAGAAATGGCCATTCCACCCCAAACAGGTCTTTGAAAGCATAATAAAGGTTAGGATACATTGCGGTAAGATTGTTTTAAGCAGGCAATATACAATACAAAAAATAACCCCGGATATCCGGGGTTATTTTTTGTATTCTTTAATTGCAGTATTCATCAAATGCCGCAATCAGGTTTTGAGCGATCAATTGCGCAGGGCGCCCTTCGATCATGTGTCGCTCAATGAAATGAACGAGTTCTCCATTCTTGAACAGGGCAATGGCCGGTGAAGAAGGCGGATAAGGCATCAGGTGCTGGCGAAGTCTTTGCACAGCTTCCACGTCAAAACCGGCGAATGTGGTGGTCAGAAAATCAGGTTTGTGTTTCGCGTTAAAAACCGCCATCAGAACCCCGGGCCTGGCCGAACCGGCAGAACACCCACACACAGAGTTAATCATTACCAGGGTGGTGCCCTCCTTCTTCAATTGCGCATCAACCTCATCGGGAGAAAGTAATTCGGTAAAACCATTGTCAGTCAGTTCCTCTTTCATGGGAACTACTATTTCAGCAGGATACATAGTCATAATTTGATTTAAGAGTGGAACGCAAAGTTAGCTAAAAAGTTCATCGCTCCGGTATGCGCCAATCTGGCGCATACCGGAGGCAAATGCAGCCACAATGACAGGCTCAAAATGGCTAATGGGGCAGTTCTGTCGTACCAGCAACCTGAAAAGGGCCCTGGTATAGGGTTTGAAAAGGAATGCCTGTAATCATTTTACCAAACAAAATAAAAACATACAACTATGACCCAGTTAAGAATCAATCGCCGCCCGATCGACGCAGGCTTTAACAATCTCTTAAACGACTTTTTCAATGCCTGGCCCGTCTATGATCGTAAAGAGAGCCAACCGAAAGTGACCGGATCGGTTCCGGTGAATATTCGGAAAACGGAAAATGCTTACCAACTGGAATTGGTAGCACCGGGCTTTGATAAGAATGATTTCAAAGTGAGTGTGGAAAATGACCTTTTGACCATCGAAGGCAACAGGGAGCAGAAGACCGAGGAGAAAAAAACAGAAAACTGGATAAGGAGTGAATACAGTTTTCAATCATTCAAAAGATCTTTTACACTGGATGAGCAAATTGAAACAGCAGGAATTGAAGCTAAATACGAGAACGGAGTATTGGTATTAAACCTTCCCCGTAAAGCGGAAGTCAAAGCTTCAGCAAAAGAGATCAGCGTACAGTAAGTAATAAGTTTTGAGTTTTAGGTTTTAAGTGGGAAGGCTGATCGCATTCTTTCAGACAATTAAATTAATAAAGGCAAAGTTGCCTCAAGAATCTTTCTCATAAGCAGTTGGTTTTGGTTTACACCCTGTCGTTTCCACGACGGGGTTTTTTATTTTTACAAACAGGTGTCAGCCATCGCTTTGCAGAAAATGAGGTAACTTAGCGCATTCTACCAACGCATCGGACATGTTCAGAAAGACTATTGTAGCAAGCCTGGTCCTCCTTTTTGGGGCCATGGTACAGGTAAAGGCACAGGATCCCGTCAGGGTGGTATCGGATACACTGGAAGTGGATACCATACCGCCGGTAATTCCGGTGCTGGTGGTCGACAGCACCCTTCGCATTACCAATCTCAACCCCTTCTTCACCATCCATGTGGATTCCATGTTGAACTACCAGTTGGCGATCAACAGGGAAAGTTCCAAATATTATTGGTACCTGAAAAATTCGCCGGTTGGCCTGAAGATCAATAAAGACAATGGCCTGCTGAGCTTTAAGGCGGATAAAAATTTCTTTCTTTCCGGTAAACTGCGATACGACCAGGAATATACCGTGAGCCTGGGTGTGCAGAATCTCTCCGACCCCAAAGACAAGGTAGATACGAGCTTCACACTTGTCTTTTACAACACCGATATCATTCTTCCGAAAGTGAAACCCAGTGTTACCAGCACGCTCACCGTTGAAGAGGGCGAAATGGTTTCCTTCCGGGTGCAATGTGAGGCAGGCAATTTCCCGATTGAAGACATTCTTTTCAGCAGCAATATCACCATCCACGATTTTAAGCTGGTGAAGCAATGTAATGACGATTTTGTGTGGACCCCTCCCTTTGATTTTGTGAAAGAGACGGATTCAGCGAAAGTCAAGATACTGAACCTGAGTTTTGTTGGCTCCACCAAATTCAAGGTACGCGATACCGCCACTGTGCGTATTGTTGTGAAAGATGCCCTGAATTATCCGCAGGCGAAAAAGGAATATGAGCAGGTCATTGCCAACATCAATAAATATATTCTTACCCTCAAGTACACTTTCCTGCAAATCGACAAGCGCCTGCGAAAAACCAAGAATACCCGAACCACGTTTGACCTCACTTCGGCCACCACGGCACTCTCGGGTACCATCTTAAATACGGCGGGCGGCCAGAATGAACAGACCGTTGGAAAGATACTGCCCAGCGTGGGTGTGGCCCTGGTACCCGTAAAGGAAGCTACCGCGCCCAATAAAAATGTGGAGCAAAACCAGGCTTCACTGATCCGCGCCTCCATCAAGAGACTGGAGTATATGCTTTACGACTATACGCTGGTGGGTGAAAAAGACCCGGCGATCGTTACCAAAACAAATAAACTGAAGGACGAGCTCCGCCAAAGCCAGATGCAGTTAATTGATGTTCCTACCGACATTACGAGCAATATGACCGAGGAGGAACTGAACGATTATTTCAACAGCCCTAAAGTGCAGAAGAAATACCGGCTGAGCAACAAGAAATAATGGCTTTAGAAGCCCGGCATTCGTTTACTCACAACCCGCTTTTCGGCGTGTATCAATGATGTATTGAATCTTCCAGCCGCCATCGAGGCGCACCATTTGAAATGAGTTTACGCCGCAATGGCTGAACTTTCCCTCGTAATAGAACTGGTAAGGCGTCCATACACTGGCCAACGGTCCGTCAATCAGAATTTTTTCAAATTGAATCCGCTCATCGAGGGATCCTGCTTTGGCCTGCCCCACTACCACCGCGAACTCAGCGGGCTGCTCGTCTTTAACCATAAGTTTTCCATCCTGGCTTCGCGCAAAAGTATGCATGATGGCATTGGGCGAAAAAGCGGCTTTCACCATTTCCGCATCTGCCTTATTCATTCCTTCAAATAAAGATTGAATCACGGCCCGTATGGAATCTTCGGTGCTGGCGGATGATGTTTTATTCTGCGCATGCAGCCCCAACTGAAAAAGCAGAGCTGTTAAGATTAGTGAAAAACGGATCATATTAACAGAGTTTAAGTTTTTTTGGCTAGCCCATTGCCGTCCTAAAATAAACGCATTACCCATGAACAGAAAAAGAATTGTACAAGCGGTTGCATTGCTGGCAGTAGCGGCAATCATCAGCAGTTGTGGAAGCGGGCGTCAATACCGCTCCTACCCGCCCCCACCCCCTGCACGCACCAGTGTATCCTTAATTCTTCATGCGGGACCCGGACTGGTGGTTACACGCTACCACGACGGCCGATATTTTTACCGTCACCCGCAAGGCTATATTTATTGGCGCGGCCCGGGCAACCGATACTATCTCGACCGGAGATACATGAATAGGTCATGGCATAAACACAGGCAGTATCGAGAATGGAGAAGGTGGAGGTGAGAGAAGTCGTACGTAGTACGTTTTACGTTATACGTTTGGTAGAATGTCTATGGCGGAAAGTTTAGAGTTTAAAGTTTAGGGTTTAAACCATTAAACCTTAAACCCTAAACTTTAAACGCTAAACTCGCCCTGCTTCCAATGTTAAAAAACCTTAAAATCCACCCCCATTTGGATTTTATACGAAAAAGGTCGTATATTCGTTTTGCAAAACCGGAAGCCATGACAACAACTAAGTCTTTGAAGCCGACAGAGAGCGAGCTGGAAATTCTGCAAATACTTTGGAATAAAGGAGTTGCAACTGTGCGCGAAGTACATGAAGAGCTCACCGCCACCAAGGATGTGGGCTATACCACCACCCTGAAGCTGATGCAGATCATGCATGAAAAGGGCCTGGTGAAAAGAGATGATTCCATGCGCACCCACGTTTACCAACCTTCGGTAAACAAAGAAAAGACACAAAAACATTTACTGGGCAAGATGATCGATAGCCTTTTTGGCGGGTCACCTACCCAATTGGTGATACAGGCGCTGGGCGAACATAAGGCAAGCCCTGAAGAAATAGACAAGATTCAGGCGCTGCTGAATGAGATGAAAACCAAATAACCGAACCAACGATTCCAATTGCCATGAACCAATCCGAGTTTTTACAAGCGCTGGGCTGGGCCGTGCTTCACAGCATTTGGCAGATGGCCCTGCTATGGATTGCTTACCAGGTCCTGATATTATTTATGCCCCGGTTGAAGGCATCTACCCGTAGCGCACTCGCTACGGGATCCTTGCTGGCCGGCTTTGCCTGGTTTGCCTACACGCTGGGATCTATTTACTCAAACTACAATATTCAACCGGCTTCTCCTTTTCCTCTGCTGAGTGCCAACTCGGGATGGTATACGATGCTGGAGCAGGCATTACCCTTCGCATCCATCCTGTACCTGTTGTTGTTAACAATACCTGTGCTTCGTTTTATCCGCAATTATCGGTATGTGCAGATCATCCGCACCCATTCCCTGTTCAAGGCGGATGTAGGGTTGCGGCTTTTTGTGCAGAAATTATCGGCACAAATGGGTATTCAGAAAAAAGTGGAATTGTGGGTGTCTGATCTGGTACATTCCCCGGTTACTATTGGTTATCTCCGACCCATTATTCTGTTGCCGATTGCTGCGGTAAATAACCTGGGAACCGAACAGGTAGAAGCGGTTTTGTTACACGAACTCGCCCATATCCGTCGTGCCGATTACCTGTTGAATCTCCTGGTTCGGCTTATACAAACCTTACTCTATTTTAATCCATTTGTCAAAGCATTTGTCCGGATCGTGGAGGCAGAAAGAGAAAAAAGTTGTGACGAACTGGTGATGCAGTTTCCTTACGACGCGCATGGCTATGCCAGTGCCCTGCTCGCTATAGAGCAAGGTTCGGGTAGTCTGCGGCAGTCGATGGCAGTAGCTGCGTCCGGTGCGAATAAGCACCAACTTCTGGGAAGAATCGAAAATATTCTGGGTGTTCGCAAAGCCAACAGTTTTACGGGTATGCGACTGGCTGGTATATTGATTGCCTTATTCTGCATGGCCGGTATGCATTACCTGCTTCAATCCAATGCACCCAAACAGGCTTCCAATACCGATGGTGGTTATACCAGTTTCGCCAATATATCCGATATCTCTGATTTCAGCGGCTACTATTCCAATTCCCGAAACAGCAATAGGACTGAAATAGCCGACGAGTCCAACATGCCTGAAAAAAGTTCGGATATAACGATCAATACAATAGCCGTTGCTGAAGACAAACCCTCCTCGAAGAGCGCAGCTTCTGCGGCAGAAGCAGAAGAATCAGTGATACCAGAGGCCGAAATTCCGGATTTGGCTTCGATAACTAATGATGCGCTGCTGCAAAGCATGTTGAGCTTTGTGGATCAACGGGAACAGATACTGACCCGTGAGCAGGAAGCCGAGATCCAAAAAGCCCTGGAAGCCACGCAAAAAGTATTAACCGAAGTGCAGTGGAAGGCTTTAGAGAAATCTATTGCCGATGCCTTCTCCTCTGCTGAAAAAGAATTGGTTCGCCAGCAATTGGACAAGGAAGCCCAGAAGGCTGACTGGGAAAAACTGGAAGGCCGGCTTCGTCAGGCCTACGCTCAAATTGACTGGCAACAGTTGAACGCCGGACTGGAGAAATCTGTATCCCTCATCCGCCTCGACAGCCTTAATCGCGTGTATGATGTTGCGATCGCCAACCTTACCGACCTCGAAAGGGAATTGCATAAAGTGGATTCCAAATCCATTCCCGACACCGACATAACCCTCGAAGCCGTAACAGCCAAAAGGATTCAACTGGAACAATTGGTGAAGAGATTGAAGGAGATGAAGGAAAGGAAAGTGGTGGAGCTTTAATTTAAGAGTTTTAAGTTCTAAGTTTTAAGTTTTAAGTTTTAAGTTCGGATTGGTAGTTATATACATTTGCTATCAACTGCGCACAATTTTCCACATCCTACTATCTACTTCCCACTTACAACTTACAACTTAAAACTTACAACTTAAAACTTACAACTCCCCTTACCACACATTCCTCGGACAAGTATCCCCATACCGGTTACCAATCAGAAATCCGATAATAAGTTCATGTGTACCGCGGCTATAGGTTCGCAAATTAGTGGTAGTAAAATCGTAAGCATACCCAATATTGAAGGTATTACCCACGTTGAGCCCGGCCATTGCGGCAAAACCGTCGAACTGCCTGACGCTACCCCCCAGCCAAAGCATATCCCGATACTGTAATTTGAGATTCACTTCACCCTGGTAATTGTTCTTAAAAGCACCATTGATATATTTAACCATCACAGAAGGCACGGCATTGATATCGTCGTTGAGCAGAAACCGATATCCGGCGGTCAGGAAAACATGTGGTACCAGTTTACCCGTTTGCTGAAAATTGGCATCATCTACAAAAGCAAGTTTTTGCGGAATCACCTGTTGTGCGGATACGCCCGCAAAGAAGTTGGCTGAATACAGCCATAGACCTACCGATAAATCGGGTTTGATCTTTCGCAGCTCCTCGGCGGTGGTTCCACCGATGGCGGGATCGGCGGGATTGGCGCCAAAAAAAGCCTTGCCATCTGCATTTAAACCTACCGAGGTGATGCCTGCGGCAAAGCCTCCAGCCAGGTTCAGCCTGGGTGTAAGCCCCAGATGATATGCATAACTGATGGTACTGGTGAAGCGATTGAAATTACCGGTGCGATCATTCACTACACTGAGCCCTATGCCATGATGGGGTTCCGATGCGGTATAGTTTTCCCAATAAGCCCGGCCTCTCGGATTTTCGCCCGGCACCTGGTAGGAAGTGGCCGTTGTTTTATAGTCCTGTTTACCGAGCGGTCCATGTATGCTGAAATAGGTGGTACGGGGCGCTCCATTGATGCCCGCCCACTGATCGCGAACACTCAGCTTTACATCCGTATAGTTCTCAATTCCAGACAAAGCAGGGTTCAGGATATAATTATTCAGCACATACTGCGTATAATGAGCCCTTTGCTGGGCACAGGCTCCCAGGAAGGAAATAAATGCTGTTAACAACAAGCTACACTTTTTCATAACTTACCTGATTATATCTACAAACCCTGTCATGGGCTTACGTCCATTACGAGGATCGATTATATAGTAATAGGTTCCTACCGGCGCATCACGGCCACTGATTCTTCCATCCCATGGACTACTGTAATTAACAATCCGATGTACCAGTTGTCCATACCGGTTAAAGAGCTGAATGACGGAACCGGGATAGGTTTCCAGGTACGGTATCACCCACCGGTCGTTGATGCCATCACCGTTTGGACTGAATATGTTCGGAATTACCGGCATTTTCAATAGTTTGACAGCCACTTCATCCGTGCTGCTGCAGCCAAATTCTGATTCAATCCGAAGTTGATAAACCATATCCATAGCGGGCGAAGCAATGGTCATCGCAATACTCGAGTCGCTCAAGCCCGTAGCTGGCGACCATGTATAGCTGACCGGATAGTCGGTAATCAGTACCGGTGTTAGTGTTACTTCTCCGCCTTCGAGGACCACTTTATCCGGACCTGCCTCGGCAATCGGTGTGGGATTCACGATTGCCTGGATGCTATCTTTTTCGGTGCAACCATTTCCAGCCGTGTATTGATAATACAACTGATGTAGCCCCGCTCCTGCCAGACCCGGATTGAAGATGCCATCGCCGCTGGTTCCAGGCCCGGAGAATAAGCCAGCACCGGGGAGGTTATTGGCTACCGAAGCGGAAAGCAATAAGGATGGGGCATCGCTGCAAATGGGCGAAACGGCCGGCATGGTTATTTGCGGACTGGCCAAAACAGTAACCACATCTTCAAAACTATCCACGCAGTCAATACCGGAAAATACCCTATACCGTATCCTGTATTGCTTGCTGGCCGGACTACTGAATACCGGATAACGATGTGTGTATTGCTTACCGGGGAATGGTGACTCATCGATTGTTAGCGCCGAGGGATCAGCCATATCCCAGGATATTTCCACACGGATAATACGACCCGCATCAATTTGTGACTGATCATGCAAAATGAGTTCCTGGTTGCTACAGACAGTATTGTTGTTATCAACAATAAATGAGGGAGTGAGCACTGCACCATTTACGTTGAAAGTACGCTGCGTGGTATCATAGCAGCCGGCGGCACTACCCGCAATAAGGGTACTGGTATAGGTGCCCGGCAGGGTATAATGGTGCGTTGCCTGCGCTGTGTTGGCTGTATTGGGATTGTTGGCATTGGCGTTGGGATCACCAAAATTCCAATGCCAGGTACTGATGCTGCCGGTACTAACGGTAGAAGCATCCACAAACGGCGCGTTCCGGTCATTCACACAAATACTGGCCGCTTCAAAGGAAGCTACCGGGTTGGGATGCACCGTTACCGTATCCCGCTTCACCTGGCTTATACAACCCTTATCAGTGAGCACCTGCAGGCCAACTATGAAATCGGTAACCTGATTATATATGGTTCCGATCTGATGCCCGGGCTGATTGGCCTGGCCAGTTCCATTATTGCCAAAAGTCCAGTTCCATTGTATTAATGTACCCGACGCGGTGCTGGCATTATCCCGGAACCAGATTTCTCTGCCCACACAGGCGGTGCCCACCTGCACAAAATCGGCCACTGGCAGGGCCATCACTTCTATTTCCTGTGTGGCTATACGGGTTACCGACTGGCAGCCCTTGTCGGAAACAACACGAAGGGTAACCGTGTATCGCCCAGGGTCTGAATATAGTTTTTGGGGATTTTGCAAAATCGACCCGGTTCCGTCACCAAAATCCCAGGTCCAACCGGTAATGGTTGCTCCTGCCGCTGAACTTTGATCAGTTAATGGGAGGGTATCCCCGAAACAAATTTCGGCGTCAGCCTGGAAGGCGGCCTGGGGTTCTTCGTAAATCGTCTGCAATAATTTGGTTGCCGTGGTGCTGCAACCAGCGCCTGAGGTAACCTGCAAGCTGATATTGAAAGGACCGGTTGCCGAAAACTGATGGGTCGGATTGGCCACTGCAGCCGGCGCTGCGCCATCTCCAAAATTCCACGAATAAGTAAACTGCGACTCGGTGCCATCGCTAATAGAAGACTGGCTGATAAAGCTGGCTTCACCGCCGGGCAGGCAAACGACAGCCGGCAGATTGAAGTCAACTACAGGATTGGGATGGATGCTGATGCTACGGGTGAATACCTGGCTCAAACATCCCGAGGCGGTTTCCACCTGCAGGCTGATGGTATAGGTACCGGGGGTTGCGAAACTATGCGACTGCGGGTTGTTGTTGTTTACCGTTACTACCGGAGTTCCGTCTCCAAAATTCCAAATCCATTTCACCAGATTGCTACCTGATGGGGCCGAGGACCCGTCATTGAACAATACCGGTTTTCCGGCACATGCCGGATCCACGATATCAAAATCGGCTATGGGGGGATCCAGTAATTCAACGGTTCGGATGGCCGTATCAGATTTGCATCCCACATCAGTGAGCACCGCATATTGAACCTGGTATGAACTGGCCGCGGCATAGGTGTGGGCAACATTGGCTCCAGACTGATCGGTGTTGCCATCGCCAAAATCCCAGAACCAACTTTGCAGGGGTCTTCCCCCGGTATTGTCGGCTGCACCGGTAAAGCTTACCGGGGAACTGACGCAGCCATTTGTGCTGAAACTGAAATCAGCGTTGGGTTGATCGAAAATTTCCAGGTCGTAGTCAATTTCCTGAACGCCGTTACACCCATCAGCCGTGGGGTTCTCAGCTATTACACGTATGGGGTAAGTACCAGGGGTATTGGCTGTGTAACTTCCCGGAAGTTTATAAGAATAAATGGTGCGACCATTCACTACGGAAGTGCTACTGGGAACAGGATTGTCGTTAGAAACATCTGCGAAAAGGCCGTTAAACTGCCAGGCTATGCGGGTGGGCTGGTAGGGAAAACTAATAGACAGTCCAAAGGGCGCCGATTTGCAGGCGGCCGGGAAATCGACCGAGGCGAACTCATTATCTACCGTTACAAACTGATAAAGGTCTTTTACATTGGCGCCTGCATTGTATCCATATGACTCGTAATTGCCATATCCATAGGCAATAGCACTGAAACCCGAATCGGATTGAAGGATATGTTGTCCCGGATTCACCTGGAAGCGGGCATAGGCGAAATCCGGATTTTGTGGATGCGGAACAAACCCTCCCTGCGCTGCCCCATCAAGCCGGAAAGAACTGATGGCTGTTCCGCCTGAGGGAATGGTTACATTAATAAAGTGTTGAAGTATCTGGTGATTGGGCGTAGAGTTCAGGATAACCCGGTTGATCGTTTGTTCAACAGGACTCAAGTAAATGACTTCCGGATCACCCAGTTCGCCAGACCGGGTATTGCCGCAATTGCCCGCGCTGGAAATATACTGCGCCACCATCACCGGTTTATCGGCTTCAATTTTGGCTGGCCTGTTAAGCGGGCCCACTTCATAATAGAAATTATTAATGAGTGGTGACATCACCTGGCCATTGACCCGGACGATGGTGCTGGGATCTTCCACAGCAATCCTAAACATGTTGTTTTCCAGAAGTTCCGTTGGAACGGTGAGATAGGTTTTACCCCAGGCGGTTTTGGGGAATGCCTGCACCATATAGTTGTCAGACGACTTTTGCGTGTTGCCCACACCCGGGCAAATCAGGGCGATGCGTCCGCTGCCACTAAATACCGCCAGCCGCTTACAGCCCTCCGTTCCGGAACTTACAGACCGAATGCGGGAGCCGGTAAGGTCCACACCGCGAAACTCATCACCAAAATTACCGGTCAATATTCCCATCATATTAATTACCTGCCCCTGTTGCAGGTTGACGGTAAAAGGCACTCCGGCAGTTCGGGTCAGTGTGTTTTGGGAAGGCGTGATTTCAACCGTGGTTATTCCGGGATCCACCGCAATGGCATAGAACCAACTGTTGGCATTATTGGAATTCGATACCTGGTCAGCGTTGATGGAATAGTACTCCTTGCCAAGGGTGTTGGTGGGAAAAAGCAAGGTAGCACCCGACACATTCATGTTGTAAATATGGGCATAGGCAACGATAGGCTTGTCGCTGGTAATGTGGATACCCCGATTGAGCACGCCTTCGCGGTCGAGGCGGGCATCCTGTGCCCCCGATTTGGGAATGGGATTGGAGGTGAAAATGGTATTAGCGGGAATTGTATAGTTCTGCACATAACCGGTGCCGGGCACTTCTACCCGCACATTAGTGATGGCTTCGGTAGCGAAGTAGAGCACCATATTCTGGCTACCACCGCCACCCGCATTCATCCTTTCGTGGTAACCATAACCCACCCAAAAGTCTTTTCCCTTATTCGAAAAATCCTGTCCAAATGACAGGTTCCAGGCAGCAAGCAAGGTTAGCAGGGTACCCGCAATTCTAATCTTTCTCATGGAGTAACAGTATCCGTTTTGGCGATTTGGGGTGCTTTATTCCGCACCAGGGAGGTCATCAGGAAGGATGAAGGAAGTAATTTTTCGCAGGAAGCTGGCTACAAAAGGTTCAATGAATATACAGCGAAGAACTGAGATCAGCAAACAGAAGCAGGGGGCTCGCAGGAAGTGGCTTTCTGCGATGGATTATCATAAAAAACAGACAGAACAAATTCGGGAATTTGACTATTTGTTTTATTTGTGAATTATAAATTTTAATTAAGCACTATTTTTAGTTAATAACCAAATATTTATATACATTTTATTGACTTTTGTTTAATCTTGACAATAATGCCTGGTTTATAGGTGATTCTTGTCTCATTTTATTATGAATAAATATTCAATTGAAGCCTATTACTTATTCTATATTAGTTATTTAATCTACTAATTGCATACTAACTATTTAAGTAAACAACAAATCGTTAATCGGTGGCTGAAATACTAATAATATTAGGTAAAAAGAAATGCTAATAGGTTGTGCCCTGTTTGCCGGCGACGAAAATCTTGTGCCGAATGGTGGGTGCCGGGAGTGCTCCTTTCCCACCCTACCGTACCGGGAAATCGGGTGAAGAAAAATCCGATCCTTAGCTACCGGGTTTGAATTAACAAAACGAAAGCATCAAAATGAACGGGGGTGGCGGCGGATCAATGGAATTGTTAGTTAATTTGTGTGCATGCGTAAAACAGTATTGGGGATTTTCACCCTGGCCATTTTGTCATCTTGTGGAAAGATGAAGGATCCTGAATTCAGGCGGGTTTCGTCTGCAGAATTGGGAAAGCTGGGACTGGTCAAATCTGAATTGAAATTGAACCTGGTATTTTTTAATCCGAACCGGTTCAAAGGTGCATTGCAATGGGCGGAAGGGGAAGCCTGGATGGATAGCGTTTATCTGGGCCCATTCCGGGTTGAGAACGCTGTGGTTGCGGAGGCTAAGAAGGAGTTTGCTGTTCCGGTTATCTTGTCGCTGAATATGCAGCAGGCCCTGAAGCTTTCACGGGATCTGTTGCAGGATAAAGGCACGGAAAACTTACAACTGAAAATTGTGGGGAAACTGAGAGCAGGTCGAAATGGGATTTACCGCACGATTCCGATGGATGTAATGCTCACACAAAAAAACCTGTAAGGTCTTACAGACCTTACAGGTTTATAAGACCTTACAGGTTTGTGGAAGGATTTCTAGGCTTGGGATGCTTGCCACCATCCTCTGGTTTCTTGCAGGTAACGGGCAGTTTTTTGTAGGATTCCTCATTGGCCGTCACATCATCCGCATCATATCCCAGATTGGCGATTGCCGTTTTGATTACCTCAATATTCGTCCGGTCGCGTATAAACTTGACCAGTGTTTCACCCTTACGAAAGTTAACCGTCACCACCCTTACTCCATCAATTCGCTTTAGATAAGTCTCTATTCGCGGCTTGCATTCCGCACATAGGGCGTTGGGGGTATTGATCCGCGCCGTTACCAGGGTACTGCCCTGCGCCTTCGCTGAAAGCTGAAAGCTCGCGGTAAAAACAAGGATCGCCAGTAATTGCTTCATATGCAGGATTTGCCACAAATTACAAAACTCCCTTCCAACCCGCCGGATCATCGCGCCATTTTAACAAAACTTCCTGCGTAGCCGGGTTGAGTTGGCCCTTTTCGGCGGCAAGTTCCAGCAATGCGGGGTAATTTGTAAGCGTATGAAGGGGTACCCCTGCAGAAGTGAATGCCTGGCTCGCCTGCGGAAAATCATAGGTGAATATGGCCACCATACCCACGACTTCAACCCCCGCATTTCGCAATACATCTACAACCTGCAGGCTGCTCTTGCCGGTGGAAACCAGGTCCTCGATTACCACTGCCTTTTGTCCGGCTTCAAAATAGCCTTCAATCTGGTTACCCAATCCATGCTCCTTGGGTTTGGGTCGCACGTATATGTAGGGCAGTTTCAACTGGTCAGCCGTCATGGCTCCCCAGGCTATGCCAGCCGTAGCCACACCCGCCAAAAGATCTGCATCAGGAAACTCTGCAAATACATGGTTGCACAGTTCCGACTTAATAAAATCACGGATATAAGGAAAGGAAAGAACCCGCCGATTATCGCAATATATGGGACTTTTCCAGCCACTCGCCCATGTATAGGGTTGATCCGGATTCAACTTTACCGCCTGGGCCTGTAATAATTTCTCTGCTACTGCTTTTGCGTTGGTCATGCGGCAAAGGTAAGGACGATTGAAGTTGTAAGTTTTAAGTTTTAAGTTGTAAGTTGTAGATAATGAGCTTTTGAGATAGGGTTGAGTATTATTAGCAAAATCGCCTCAGGTTTTTTCCCGATAAATTCTCTGGTAAAGGTATTTTGAATGGAATTTTATTTTCATCTGTTCAATTTTGCCTCCGTAACGCAAAACTTAGCACTTAAAACTAATAACTTACAACTTCCCATGTACATAAAAATCTACTTCGACAATAAGCCCCTCTTCCTTTGCGATGCCATCGATCCGGCTATTGAGCCCTATTTGCATCATGATGATGCCGTGTTTATCGATGAGTTGAATCTGCATACTGTGAAGAGCATGATTCACGAAATGCAACTGGAAAAAGTGCATGCGGGTGTTTTGTTGCACCCGGACCTCGAGGAGCTGAAAAAAACATTCTTCCGGAAGTTCACGGTCATACTTGCTGCGGGCGGCTTGGTCCTAAACGAAAATGAAGAGGCATTATTGATTTTCCGCCGTGGCAAATGGGATCTGCCCAAAGGAAAACTGGATCCGGGTGAAGACCTGGCCACCTGTGCTTTACGTGAGGTAAAGGAAGAAACTGGTTTGAAGGCGGTGGAACTAACAGAACCCCTGCTGGTAACCTGGCATACCTATCACGAAGGCACCCGCTTTGTGTTGAAGGAATCGCACTGGTACAAAATGCGCTGCAAGGGGCCCCAAAAACTGGTTCCTCAGACCGAAGAAGATATCACGGAGATAAAATGGGTTGGCGGCGAATCGATAAAGGAATATTATCCGCTCAGCTTTCCCTCTGTGGCAGATGTATTAGAGGCCGGATTTAATAAATGAAGTCTTCCGGGGAATGACCGCCACGGTTAAACGGCTGACACAAACCAGGCGATTCACGTCGTCCGTAATGCGGATATCCCATACATGCGTATTCGCTCCCAGGTGTAGCGGCATTGCTGTTCCCAATACGAATCCATCCCTGGCACTGCGCACATGATTGGCATTGATTTCCAAACCCACGCAGGCAAACTTTTCATGGTCTACCACCATGGCCGAAGCCACGCTTCCAATGGTTTCTGCCAGTACGCAGGAAGCTCCTCCATGCAAAAGGCCATAAGGCTGCCGGGTTCGATCATCTACCGGCATACGCGCCGACAGAAAATCATCGCCAAGCCGGGTCCACTCAATTCCTAATGCCTGCGCCATTGTATTCGGAAGCAGCGTTGTTAAGTCACCCAACTGCAGGTCTTTGTTGAACCAGATTGGCATAATCTTTATTTTTTCAGAGATGCATATACTACATCCGGCAGAAAAAGCCTCGCATCGCCACCATTACGGATAATATCCCTGACAATGGTAGAGGCTACCGAAGTGTATTTGGGTTCTCCGGTGAGAAAAATTGTTTCAATAGATTTATCGAGGGTTCGGTTAGCATCCGCAATGGTTTTCTCATACTCAAAATCGCTTACATAGCGAATACCACGCAAAATAAAGCGGGCGCCAATCCTCTTGCAGAAATCAATGGTGAGTCCTTCATACACGGCGCCTTCCACCTGGTCCACATCTTTATAAATCTCATTAATCCATTGCAAGCGCTGATCGGCAGAAAACATGGGAGCTTTGGAGGCATTCAGGCCAACCCCAATAATGATCTTATCGAACAAGGGCATGGCCCGGTTCACGATATCCACATGTCCCAGCGTTACAGGATCAAAAGTGCCGGGAAAAAGACATATTCGGGCCATTAAATTGGTTTTGTTGAATAATGATAATGGGCAAAGAAAATCAAATTCGCATTACCAAACATGAAAATGCCGCGATGGTTCAGCTTTGCTGTCCGGAAAGCAGGTAAAGGACCGCCATGCGAACGGCAACCCCATTTTCCACTTGCTGTAAAATGATGGACTGGCCGCTATCCGCTACGTCGCTGTCGAGTTCCACGCCCCGATTAATAGGTCCCGGATGCATAATCACTATTTCCTTTTGCAGGCTATCGAGCAGTCGCCGGCTGATTCCATAAGCCAGATTGTATTCGCGCAGGGAGGAAAACAGCACCTGGTTTTGCCGCTCCAATTGAATGCGCAACACGTTGGCTACATCGCACCATTGCAGCGTTTCGCGCAAATTGTAACTCACGTTCACGCCAAGTGCGGCTGCGATATGTTTAGGTATTAATGTAGGCGGACCACACACCACTACTTCGGCACCCATTTTTTTCAATAAATAAATATTGGATTGCGCCACCCGGCTATGCATGATATCGCCTATGATGGCCACTTTGCGTCCCTGCAGCGACCCCGTTTTTTCCTCTATCGAAAACGCATCGAGCAAACCCTGCGTGGGATGTTCGTTGATGCCATCGCCTGCATTGATGATGGCAGCGGGTATATGCTGTGCCAGAAAATGCGGGGCACCGCTGGCGCTATGGCGCATCACCACCATATCCACTTTCATGGAAAGGATATTGTTCACCGTATCGAGCAGGGTTTCACCTTTGGATACCGAAGATGAAGAGGCAGTGAAATTGACAGTATCGGCCGAAAGCCTTTTCTCTGCCAGCTCAAATGAAATGCGGGTACGGGTGGAGTTTTCAAAAAACAGGTTCACCACCACCACATCGCGCAGGGAAGGCACTTTCTTAACGGGTCGCTGCAAAACTTCCTTAAATTGGCGGGCGGTATCGAGAATAAGGGAAATATCTTCATTAGAAAGGTCTTTAATGCCAAGAAGATGTCTGGTAGATAGTCGCATTAAAGGGCGAAGTTAATGGGAATTGAAAAAACTAAAAAGTAAAAGTTCTACAGGGGTACGATGCCGCGGGATCACCTCGAAAGTCCCCATTCGGCTGCCTTAATCGGTGGTAATCACTACTTCCTCATGCCCGTCCTTCTCTTTCCAGCGCACTTTCACTTTTTGCGATTCAAATGCGTCCACTACCCTGCCGGTATAATCAGCCTGGATAGGAAACTGACGGCTAAAGCGGCGGTCAATCAACACGCAAAGCTCCACTTTGGCCGGGCGGCCAAAATCGATGAGGGCATCCAGCGCCGCGCGTATGGTTCGGCCTGTATACAGTACATCATCTATCAACACTACATTTTTGTTTTCAATAGAGAAGGGAATTTCCGTTTTATTGGCCACATGCAATTCCTGGCGGATATCGTCGCGATAAAATGTGATGTCCAATTTTCCGTAAGTAATAGATGTACCTGGGAACTCCTGACCAATAGATCGCACAATTTGATCCGACATGTATATACCGCGTGGCTGCATGCCGATGAGTACGGTATTGTCTAATCCCGGATGATTCTCCAGGATCTGATGGGCCAGTCGCTTTATAGTGATGGATAGCTGATGCTCGTTCAGGATAGACTTCATACCGTAAAAATAGGGAAAAGGCAGTTTCTCTCTGGCTGGAAAAGCGAAGGAGACTGAGGGAAGCCACGCATGACTTCACCCAGTCCCCCATTCGCATCTATCCAAATCCACTGCGTTTAGGGCAGTATCGAAATGCTCAAAGCCGATTCATTGTAACGGAGGCTATAGATTCCCGGTGCCAGTTTTCCTGTTGCCAGGGAATGGGTACCCGCGGCTACAGTACCCTGCCATACCAGTCGCCCGTCGGCCGCGAAGAGTCGCAATACCTGCGCCTGAGGACTGAATACACGGATCTGTCCATTGCTAACAGGATTACCCAGCAAGCGGAATTTTTCAGCATCTGCGGTCAATTGTACTTTCCGTACCACGCTATAGCTGCTGCGACCGTCCTGATCTCGCTGCAAAATCCGGTAATAATTATCGCCCTTCAGGGGTTGTTGGTGCAGGTAAGCGTACTCATTTACGGAGCGGCTGCTGCCTATTGCATCCTGAATCGCGAGATCCTGCCAGTTCTGTCCATCGGCGCTATGCTGAATCACGAAATCTTTGGCATTGATTTCTTCGCCTGTAGTCCATCGAAGCTGTACCGATTGCGCCAACCTGCTTGCCGTAAACGACAACCATTGCACAGGAAGCGTAAAATTGTTTTCTGCCACGGCAAATGGTGAGAAACCACCGGTATATCCTGAATAAGATAAGGTATTGCCTACTCTGTTGGTAGTGCCAGTCAGCCTTTCCCAGTTGCTGCCATTGTGATGAAAAAGCAGGGGATTCGATAAAGCCGGGGCTTCCCCATCATTCCAGTTGAACTGGAAATTAACGCCGGCACCTCCGTTGGGTAATTGCTTGCTGATATCCCAGGTACGCGCTACGTGGCCAACGGCAATTACGTCCCCATCCTGGCCATTGCGATATGCTTCATCCAGCACTTTCACACCGAAGAGATCAGCCGAGCCGGTATTGTTGGTTATGGTAACGGGGTTATAGGCACTATTACCCACCGGCAGGCTGAGTGACTGGCCATTGGCCAGCGTCGCATAAAGTCGGCCAGTACCATTGGTCTGTACGTATTTGTCAGCAGCAGCACCCTGGATGCTGACTCCCGCACCCAGTTGTAAATCCTGATTATTCAGCTTCAATAATCCCTTGGTGAGAATTAATTCCGAACCCAGCACCAACTTGTTGCCAATAACAAGCTCGCCATTCAATGTGGGCAGCGGTAAAAAATGGATTTGATAATCTTCAATCTCGCCATATTGTACTGAACAATTCGTAGCAGCGACTGAACTAAACTCTCCGGCAATACGCATCCGCTTCACTCCTCCGGAAATTTCTGCGCCAATCGCTGGCGAAGTGAAATTGAGCGCAATGCTGGTTCCCCCTGCCAAACTCGCAGACGTTGCAAGTAATTCATTGGCGTCATTAAAATCGCCATCATCATTCCAGTCGATCCATGCTTGCGCTTTCTGGGTATAGCTTGCTGAACCTGTCTTAACGGTCAGCGTGTAAGCCGTAGATGGGCTGAGCTCCGTAATGTCAGTAGCGAAATTATTGGTATAAGCCGCCGAAACTGTAGTGGGAGCTGTAGAGGTTTTATCGATGCTACCCAACTGCACCCGGGTAATACCCATACCATATACATTGTTGCTGCCGGTAGGCGTACAATGGCCGGTTCCGCCAGTGGTAATCACCTGCTCCTTATTAATGGTGAGCGATTCCAGGTAATTGCTTGTACCAGGATTGGATTGATCAAAATAGATACCCTGCGGATTGTTGAGTCCGTTTAATGCCAGTGAAGATCCAATCCCACCTCTAAACCGACCAGTTGCTGGCGAAGTGATGGTTCCGTTCACGATCAAATTATATCCGTTCAAATCCAGCGAGGTATTGTCTTCAAAAACAATATTACCTAAAGTCCTGTTTTGATCAAGAACCGGCATATTGGGCGCCGATGCGCTGATCAGGATGGGATCGCCTGCACCGGGCACTTCGCAGCTCCAATTGGATGCCGTTCCAAAATCGGTGCTGGTGCTTCCCAGCCAGGTAAATGCATAGCTAAAATGTCCAACAGTATAAGCATCGGTAAACACGGGATTACAGCTTGCATTCTGCACCTGTGCACGATACTTGGTAGCGACTGTCTGGTTGACAATATTGAGTGTGGTTGTCGTATTACTGATATCGGTCCAAATAATGCCATTATCGATCGATTTTTGCCATTTCAGCACATTTCCTGTTTGTCCCGATAAGCTCAGGCTACCGTTGTTGGTAGTGCCGCAAAGGCTGCTGGTACCCGAAAGCGACCCGCTTACAGAACCAGACCCCGCGCTTACGGTAATGGCAAGAGATGCGGTAAAGGCACTGGCAGGACAGGAAGCATTTCGAACTTCAGCGCGGTAGTAATAAGTACCTGTTGCCAGATTTGTCGTGTTGTACACGACACCAGTATGCGCAATATCGCTCCAGTTGGAATTATCATTGCTTACCTGCCATTTGAGTACATCGCCGGTATTGCCGGTAAGGCTGATGCTGGCCGATGAACCATTACACAAAGAGGAGTAGTTGGCACTCAGGTTACCGGCAACGGTTGATCCTACTTCAATCCGGGTGGAGGAAGAAGGCGCACCACTACAGGAGTTACCATTGGCAATCGTGCGGAAGTAGGTGGTCTGTGTTAGGTTGGTAGCGGTATAGGTACTGCCGGTATGTGCTATGGGAACGCCGGCTGTCAGGAAATTATCGTATGAATATTCCCAACGGGTGATGGTGACGCCCGGTACAGCGGCGGTAGTGGTGAGCACAGTAGAGTTGGTACCACTGCATACTGAAATATTTCCACCTGTAATCTCCCCTCCCACTGTGTTGGTGAGGCTGAGCTGACGGGAGTAGGTAATGTTTTGCGGAACATCACCGGGCATGCCGCCGTATTCCACCAATAAACTTAGCTTGCTGCTAATGGGAAGATCGTTCCAGCGCCCCTGTTGCTGCGAATAAAGTTGTGTATAAAACTCATTAGTTCCGTTGTAATTGTTTGGCTCACCGGAATTCCAGTTCATGTATGCGCCATTTTGCGCCACCGGTGTCCCCAGCCCCGAACTGAGAAACATACCTTTTTCCGGTCCTGTTACCCAATATACTTTCCCGTTTGCGGCGGCCTGGTCGGCATAGATTGTAATACCCGCAGCCAGCAACTCGTCGCGATCGTAGGTTGCGCCTACCCAGGCATCTGCGTTCATCAACTTCCAAACAAAGTTGTTTTCGCCGGCAGAGGTAGAGGTAGCTAAATAACCCTGCATGCCGTTGTAAGACCGTTGAGCGGCGGCTGTTTTGGCTTCTTTCCATGTATAACTGCCCGATACAAACTCGTAATAGTGGCCATTATACAGGTTCTGTAAAACCCGACCCGGCATAAAAACAATTTCACGGGTAGAGGGCCCACAGGCGGCACTGGCATTCTGGAAACTGACCGTCCGCAGCAAAGCCTGCCAGTTGGCAGGTGTTGTGGTACCTGTGAGGTAAAGAATACCTGTTGCGTTTGACATGGTGGTGTACTCACCGGTAATGCCCAGTGTTGCAGCCAGGCTGGCGTCATAGGAAAGGGCGTCGCCTGCATAAAAGTTTGTCGAGATCTGAACCGTCACATTCGTGATACTGGTGGAACCGCTGACCACAATGGCCGGATCAATGACGGTTGCCGAAGATGCGTTTACGGAAAGCGTTGTACCGGTGCCGGTAATCTGCGCCCGGAGACTGATTGCAGACAGGAGAATACAGCAGATGGCCATAATCCTGCCGAAACGGATAGGATTTTTCATGATGGAGGTGGCTTTTTAAATGATATTGGTTGTCGAGAACAATATTGTTCTTCGAATCATGCACGAAACTAAGTGGTGCCACCCGGATTCGCTATAAGGGGAATCTCTTAAATTATGATTATTTGACAATTGTCATTAATTAAGGATCAATTTGTTTGACAAAAATCAAGGAAAGTTGTAAGTTTTGAGTTGTAAGTTGTAAGTGGGTAAAAATGGAAATTGGATACGTGAACGATGAATCACCCTACCAAGCCCCGGAGGGACGGCATTTATGAGGGCCGTCCGCCAGGGTGGCCGAATGGAACGTGAGGCGTGAGGCGTGAATCGTGAGGCGTGAGGCGTGAATCGTGAGACGTGAGGCGTGAATCGTGAGACGTGAATCGTGAGGCTTGAATCGCAAAAGATGAATCATCAAATCAAGCCCCGCAGGGGCGACATACATGAGGGCCGTCCGCCAGGGCCGGCCACAAATGTGAACGACAAATCATCAAATCAAGCCCCGCAGGGGCGAAATACATGAGGGCCGTCCGCCAGGGCGGCCACAAATGTGAACGACAAATCATCAAATCAAGCCCCGCAGGGGCGGCATAAATGAGGGCCGTCCGATAGAGCGACCCTATATATCAAAAATGAAACGCAAACGATGAATCACCCTACCAAGCCCCGCAGGGGCGACATATATGAGGGCCGTCCGCCAGGGCGGCCACAAATGTGAACGACAAATCATCAAATCAA
>CAYMZZ010000005.1:0-22385 GCA_964395095.1 uncultured Citrobacter sp. | reverse complement strand
GCCCCGGAGGGGCGGCATATATGAGGGCCGTCCGATAGGGCCTAAAATAAAAGGCAACCCGATAGGTTGCCTTTTATTTTAGGTTGAGGGAAGAATTACTACTTGCTACCGCCAAAAAGGAAGATGGCTGAAAGACCAAGGTGGCTTATAGTTGAGCCCTCTTTAGAAAGAGCATTATAGTTCAACGCTACCTGGAAGCTTCCGCTGTTGTATCCAATCTGAGGCTGATAATTGAAAGCGCCTTCAGAATCTCCGTTACCGGTAAGCAAACCATAACCCAGTTGTCCACCGATGAAGAAACTGGGAGCAGCGTAATAGCGCACACCCGCCAGGATTGGAATATAACCTACGGCATCCAGCTTAACTTCGTTTCCACCACCCAGATCAATTTTTTTCCCAAAGAAACTGGAATAACCTGTAGTGAAAACACCGGAGAAATTCTCAGCAAATCCATATTCCCCTTGTAATTCGGCGCCAATACCAAAAGAATGGGTATCGCTAAAATCACCAATAGGCAATGATGCACGCAAACCAGCACCGAGGTTAAAGCCTTCTTTTGGTTGAGCATTTGCTGCTAAAGTCAATGCAGTGAAACTTACAGCCAGGAAAAGGAGTTTTTTCATAATTGTGTTTTTTGTGGTTTAGAGTGAATAAATGAAATCGGGGGTAAACATAATATCAAGGTTCTGAATTTCAAAGCATTGCCCCTGTTAAAAGATTTCAAATGCGTAAAAATACTCGAGACTGGCGCTGAAATACCCGCTAAATGGTATTGCTGCATCCGGCAATAAAATGTATTCCATCACGCCATTTGGGCTTCCTAAAATCAAAAATCCCGGTGTACTTCAGAGCACCGGGATTTTGCAACCATTCGATTTAGAAGTTTATCTTTTTTTAGCCATATTCCACATATAGAAAAAGCTAAGCGTAACGGTGCTGTGGTAAAATTTCAGATCGTCAAAATCATAAGCTGAGCTAAATGCCCGCGCATAACGACCATAAACGCCAAAGCCATTGGGCAGCGCGTATCCGGCTCCGATAACACCGGAAAAAATCACTGAACGCAGGTCTTCGGCATCATCCGTTTCTTCGTCACCCTGGTATTCATATTTCTCTTTCCCGTTTAATGTAAATCCCACTTGTGGGCCCACAATTGCATAAAAGCCGCTTGGCGACTGGATGCGCAAGGCAATTGGTATGTTAATATGATTCGTGGAAAGTGTGAACTTGGCATCGCCTTCCTTATATCTTACCCCCTGTCGGGCATACAGGATTTCAGGCTGCAAAAACAAAATCGAATTCAGTTGAAGGGCGGCAAATACGCCCATATGGTAGGCCAGCAACATTTTCTTGCTTTCCCCCGATGAGGGATCGGCATCCTCCCCTGCCATGCTGGCGAAACTGGGGCCCAGTTTTACCCCCCAGCGAAAACCGGATGATGATTTGGAATCCTTTTGCGCCATTGCAGTGCCCACAAATAGTAACACTGCCATCGAAAGAAGAAGCTTTTTCATAACAAGTGTTTAGTGGTTAAAGAGGAATTGACCCACTAAACTTACACATATTCGTTCATTATTCCAAGTTTTTCAGTCTCTTACATATTCAACAAAAAAACCGGGCAAGGCCCGGCTTTTTTGTTGACTACTTCGAAAAATGGTTTTTCAAAGCGCGTGGGAATTATTTTCCGCCCAGGGAGAACAGGTAACCAATCTTTACACCGAAGAAAGAAGACGATGTGCCGTCTTTATGGCTGCTTTGGTAGCGAGCACCCACTTCGATGTTGTTGAATACATATCCTGCACCCGCAGCCCATGTAAAAGCACCTTCTGAATCGCTGCCATCAAACAGGCCTCCTTTGATTTTGGAGCTATGGATGGCATAACCTACCTGGGGCTCTACATAAAATCCGCTAAAGTTGTGGCGATATCCAGCCAGCAGAGGTATAATATTGGAGCTGACTTTGTCGGCATCCAGTGCCTCTTTGATCTCACTTTTTGCTGAGAAGCTGATCAGTCCTGTAGTAAACGTAATTTGTCCCGCACTGCCAATACCATAAAGACCTTTTACTGTACCACCCAGACCCAGCTTGTATAAGTCGGAAGCATCACCAGTAGGGAAAGCAACATTGGCGGCAACTCCAATTTGATTATTACCTGACTGAGCAAATCCAACAGCCGAAAAAAGGCTAACACTCATCGCTAAGAGAATTCTTTTCATGTGTAAATGATTTAATTGTTTGGTTTTTTTGTGAATGCAAACCTATGCGTCTGAACGGATGAAAAGAATGGACAGGCGTTTGAAATGCCGGACGAGTTGGATGAATTGACAGTTTTGAGTTGTAAGTTGTAAGTTTTGAGTATTGAGTTTTAAGTTTTGAGTTTTAAGTTTTAAGTGATAAGCTGTAAGTGGTAAGCTGCAAGTACTAAGAGACGTCGTTACTCTCCACTACTTACAATAAATAACTTAAGACTTAGAACCTACCACTTAAAACTTACCACTTAAAACTTAAAACTTATCACTTAAAACTTACCACTTAAAACTTATAACTCCATAAACGGATAAGCAAAATCCGTTGGTGGATTATAGGTTTCTTTAATAGTTCGGGGGCTAAGCCAGCGGTAGAGGTTGAGGATGGATCCGGCCTTATCGTTGGTGCCGCTGGCCCGGGCTCCGCCAAAAGGTTGTTGGCCAACTACCGCACCCGTGGGCTTATCATTAATGTAGAAATTACCCGCGGCATTCCGGAGTGCCTTTGTGGCCAGTTCTATCGCCTGCCGGTCGCGCGAAATGATGGCGCCGGTCAAGGCATAGGGTGATGTGGTATCCACAAGTTTCAGGGTTTTTTCAAACTCTTTTTCCGGATAAATATAAACGGTGAGTACAGGACCAAATATCTCCTCACACATGGTAACATAATGCGGATCCTTGGCTTCTATAACAGTGGGTTGTATAAAGTAACCCTGTTTTTTATCACATTTTCCTCCTACCCATACATCCGCTTTCTTATCTTTTTTCGCATTAGCGATATATGCGCTGATCTTGTCGAAACTTTTTTCGTCGATCACTGCATTGATGAAATTGGAAAAGTCTTCCACGCTGCCCATTTTCATTTTCTTCACCCCGGCGATCAGCTTTTTCTTCACTTCCTCCGCCAGGTTGGATGGTATATAGGCACGGGAAGCTGCCGAACATTTCTGTCCCTGGAATTCGAATGCGCCCCGGAGCAAGGCGGTAGTTACTACATCAGTATCGGCGCTGGGATGCACCATCACAAAATCCTTACCACCGGTCTCACCTACAATACGGGGATAGCTGCGATAGCTGGCCATATTTTTCCCGATCGTCTCCCACATTTGATTGAATACGCCGGTAGATCCGGTAAAATGCACGCCCGCAAATTCGCGATGCGCGAAGCAAACCCGGCCCAGGGTGGGTCCATCCACATAAACCAGGTTGATAACGCCATCGGGTAATCCCGCTTCTTTCAGTATCTGCATAAACATCGCGGCGGAGTAAACCTGGGTATTGGCGGGTTTCCAAACCACGGTATTGCCACACATGGCCGCTGAAGTAGGCAGGTTGCCACCAATAGCGGTAAAATTGAAGGGGGTTACTGCCAGCACAAACCCTTCCAGCGGCCGATATTCCATACGGTTGTGCATACCTTGTCCGCTAATGGGTTGTTGCCGGTATATTTCGTCGAGAAAATGCACATTGAAACGGAGAAAATCGATGAGTTCGCAAGCGGCATCAATTTCCGCCTGGTAAGCATTCTTGCTTTGGCCCAGCATGGTAGTACCATTCATATAAGGCCGGTATTTAGTGGCAATCAGATCGGCTGCTTTCAGAAAAATATTCGCACGGTTTTCCCAGCTCATATTGCTCCACGCATCTTTGGCCGCCAGCGCGGCATCTATGGCCTGCTTTACATGCTTTTCATCACCCATATAAAAATGACCCAGGGTATGTGCCCTTTCATGCGGCGGATGTATGGGCATTTTTTGGGTGGTTCTCACTTCCTTATTACCAATATACATCGGTATATCAGCCGTTTTTTTCTTCAGTTCGGCCAATACAGCTTTGAGCCGCTTACGCTCTGGCGAATTCGGCGCATAAGACAAAACGGGTTCGTTGGCGGGAAGCGGAAAGGAAAAAGTACCTACAAGCATGGTGTTCCGATTTATGAATGGTAGAAATTTGTGGATTTGTGAATTTGTAAATTTGTAGTTGTCTATTTGGATTTCTGTTGGGTTGTGTCTGAATTATTCAGTTTGTTTTTACTGGTGCCGATTATTTTTGACAGAATGGCCTGAATAGTTTTGGACTCATCTAAAAGTGAATCACATGGAGGAAAGTTTGCGCTCATCTTGCATAAACCTAGCCAGTAAATTGACTCATTCGTTTCCTTGGCAGCTACCTTCATTTTATGAATAAAGTCCGCCAGGCTTTCGACATTCTGAGCTTCAAAAACAGAGGCCCCTATACCTGTTCCGGCGCGCAAAAGTTGATTTCCGATTACATACTGCTTCTGCTTGTTCAGCTCTTCCACATATGCGATTATATGTAATGAAAATTCAAAACTTAATCGCACAATCAGATTATCCTTATCCATGATCCCCATGGCTCCAATCTACGAAGGCAATGCATCACCACCCTGTGAAAATCACCGCAAAACATCGGTTTTTTCCACCTCACAAAGTACAAATCACGCAAATCTACTAATTCCCAAATTCTCCAATTGGGCATTACCCTTTATCCGCCAGCAAATACGCCTTAATAAACCCATCCAGTTCACCGTCCATTACCGGTTGAATATTGGCCGTTTCGAAATCGGTGCGGTGATCTTTGATCATTTTATAGGGATGGAATACATAGGAACGTATCTGGCTACCCCATTCAATTTTTTTCTTCTTGCTGTTAGCGGCATCTTTCAGTTCATTGCGCTTGCGCAATTCTTCTTCATAAAGGCGGCTTTTCAGCATGGTCATCGCTTTCTCGCGGTTACCCAATTGGGTACGCTCTGTTTGGCACACGACCACTATACCTGTGGGAAGGTGGGTCAACATCACTTTGGTCTCCACCTTGTTTACGTTTTGACCACCCGCGCCGCCGCTTCGGGCCGTTTCCATTTTTACTTCGGAATCCTTGACATCAATATGAATGGTGTCATCCACCAGGGGATAGGCGAAAACGGAGCAGAAAGAGGTGTGCCGGCGTGCATTGCTGTCGAAAGGTGAAATGCGCACAAGCCGGTGTACGCCACTTTCACTTTTCAGGAAGCCATAGGCAAAGGGCCCTTCAAACTGGAGGGTGGCTGTTTTAATGCCTGCTCCATCGCCCCAAACCCAATCCAGCTCGGTCACTTTCCAACCTTGCTTTTCGCCATACATACGGTACATCCGGGCCAGCATCTCTGCCCAGTCCTGGCTTTCGGTGCCACCGGCACCGGCATTGATCTGCAATACGGCGGGGAGCTCGTCTTCCGGTTCGTTGAGGGTAGCTTTGTACTCGGCATCTTCGAGGGTTACCAGGGCTTTTTCGTATGCCTCCCTGGTTTCTTCCTCGGTGGCGTCGCCCGCTTTCCAGAATTCGAAAAGCACAGCGAAGTCCTCTACGGCTGTTTCCGTTTCTTCAAACAACCGTACCCAGAACTCGTTTAGCTTAATATTTTTCAGTATTTCGGTAGCACGCTGATTGTCGTCCCAAAACCCGGGACTCAACGAAAGCTGCTTATCGGCTTCTATCTTATCACGTCGGTTAGCGACGTCAAAGAAACCTCCTTATCCCGGCAATGCGGGACCGCATATCCTGTAATTTTTCTGTTGTCATGGCGCAAATATAGCAAAACTTTTATACCCCCACCCCTTTGGCGTGGGGGTATAAAGGGCATTTGTGGCGATGATTAGATTTGGAATGAATGGTTACAATTCATGCGTCTTAAAATACGGTTCATTCCGCTGTTGCTGGTAAAAACAATAGCAGTTGAACAGTTTTGCGCTGAATCAATCATTAACCATCATTTCGTATTATGAAGAAAATCTTTACGCTTATCGGTGCTGCTCTGCTGGCCTTTGTGATGCTGGCCGCACCGCCTACCGTTCCGTCCAGCAATTTACAGTTCACGAGCAATGAAGGCTCGCGACTCACCTTACGATTCACAGCCGGCAATGGCGCTTCGCGCATCATTGTGATGAAAGCGGGTAGCCCGGTAACCGGACAACCGGTCAATGGTACGGACTATATCGCCAACGCCGCTTTTGGTACCGCGGCCGCCGCCTTTACTGCCGCAGATGAATATGTGGTGTACAAAGGAACCAGTACCACCGTTACCGTCACCAACCTGTTGCCTAACACGGTTTATCATATCGCGATTTATGAAATGAACGGTACGGGCGTAAATACGGAATATTTGATGATCCCCCTTACCGGTTCAAAGTCTACGGCCATAACGCCGGAAACCCAGGCCAGCAATCTCAGTTTTTCGCAATTGGCAGGAAGCACGGTGCGGTTGAGTTTCACGGCCGGATCCGGCGATGGCCGGCTCGTGGTGGCCAGGAAAGGTTCCCCGGTCGACGCACAACCTGCCAACCTTCAAACCTATGCAAGCGATACAGATTTTGGCGAAGGTGCTGATCTGGGCAATGGCAATTTTGTCTTATTTGCTGGTAATGGTACCGCCGTCATCGTTAATAGCCTTGAAGCCAATTCCACCTATTATTTCGCCGTTTTTGAGCGCAACGGCAACTCATACCCGGTGTATAAAACGCCAGGGGCAACCGCATCAGTAACCACCAGTAATGGTCCCACGGTTGCCACGCAATCGATCGTGTTCACAACCATTGAAGGAAACAGGCTTTCCATTTCCATGTCAAAAGGCAACGGTTCGCGGCGTATACTGATCGCGCGCAAAGGCGCTGCCGTAACCGCCATGCCGGTGAATGGCCAAAGCTATATTGCCAACGCCGCCTTCGGCGCTGGCGCAGAAATTGCACCGAACGAATTTGTGGTGCTGAACAGCACGGGCACCAGCGTAACGGTTACTGACCTCGAACCCAATACCACGTATCATTTCCGCGCGGTGGAATTTGATCAGAATGCCGATGGCAGCACCTATTATCTGAATGTTCCCCGGAACAATAGTGGTTCTACCGCCACTACGCCCCTTCCTCCCTCCAATGTTTATTTCGACAATGTAACGGGAAGCTCCCTTACCCTTCGTTTCAATGCCGGTACCGGAAGTTACCGCTTTGTATTAGGTCGAGAGAGCGAGCCCGTGAATGCGCAACCGGCCAACCTGCTGCGTTATACAGGTAGCGGCGCGTTTGGCAGCGGCACTCACTTTGGAAATGGCAACTATGCCCTCAATAGTGGATCAAATGGTTCAGCTATCAATGTAACGAACCTGCAACCAGGCCGAACCTACCATTTTGCGGTATTTGAGTATTCGGGCAACAATTATCCGGTTTATTCGGCAACAGCTACCACCGTTCAGATTACCATGCCGGCCGAACCCCTTCAACCCTCCACCAATATGACCTCCAATTTCAGGGAAGGAAACAGCTTCCGGGTTCTTTGGACGAATGGCGATGGAAGCCGGCGAATTGTGATTGGACGGAAGAATACTGCCGTTACCGCACTGCCGGTTGACGGAGTCCAATATACAGCCAACGATGTTTTCGGAAATGGTACGGCTATCCTGCCCGATCAGTTTGTGGTATATGATGGTTCGAATAATAACGTGCAGGTATCCAACCTGGAGCCGGGAACCACCTATCATTTTACAGTATTTGAATACAATCTTTCGGGCACATCACCCGATTACCTGACGAGCGCATTCCTCGCCGGAACTGTAGCTACACATTCAGTGCCGCTGGCGCAGCCTTCGTCCATTGCCGCATCCAATGTGCAAACCGGTTCCGCTACTATTGGCTTCACCCCGGGTGATGGAGAAGGAGAACTATGGGTGATGAAAAAGGGATCGCCTGTAGACGCGGATCCGTTGGACCTGATATATTACGGGACTAATTCCATATTCGGATTGGCCGAGTTGAGTAATGGAAATTACCTGATATCGAAGACCACCACCAATACTGCATTTAACGTATCGGGACTGGAGCCAGGTACCACCTATTATGTGAATGGCTACTCCGCGAATGGCAGTGCGGCGCCTGTATATCTGCGTCCGGGAGCCGGCTTCAGTTTCACCACGGCCGGTGTGGCGCCAACTACCAAGCCAACAGTAGCCGCTTCGGCTCCCAGCATATCGAACCGCGAAGGAAATAGTGTCCGCTTTTCCTGGGTTGCTGGCAATGGTTCGCGCAGGGTGGTGATTGCGAGGGAAGGGGCTGCAGTGGACGCTCAACCGCAGGATGGGCAAAGCTATACCGCCAGCGCCGCCTGGCAATCCGGCCAGGACCTGGGCAATGGTCAGTTTGTGATATATGACGGAGAACAAAATGCCGTTAACCTGACGGGGCTGAACCCGGCGAGTACGTATCATTTCGCGGTATTTGAATATAATGGCACCGGCACATCAACGGCCTACCTTACCGCGTCGTTTCTGGCAGGAAATGGCGCTACGGTAGCGGCACCGCAAAATAGTGCTACTGATGGGCAGGCTACCGTAACCGGAACCAGTGCGGAACTGCAATGGCAAAAAGGTGATGGACAAGCCAGGCTGCTGATCGTTCGGGAAGGAGCGCCCGTTACGGCCTCACCCACCAATTTGACTATTTATCCTGCCAACGCCAGTTTCGGAAATGGCAGCCAGGTAGGACTTGGCGAATATGTTGTGTACGCCAACACCGGCTCCCAGGTTACTATTACCGGACTCACCGATCAGAAAACCTATTACTATCGCCTGATTGAATACAATGGCAGTGCAGCTCCCGTGTATAGCACACAGTATCTCGAAGGGCAATTTTCGGTAGGCTCCCCCCTGCCCGTAACCTGGCTGTACTTCCGGGCGCATTCTGAGCCCGGGCAAATCAGACTGGATTGGGCAACGGTTATCGAAGATCAAAATCACCAGTTTGTAATTGAGCGCGCGCAGGGTCAGGGTACGTATGAAGCAATTGACAGCATTCCCGGCGCCGGCAATAGCAGCTCCGTACAACAGTACAGCTATACCGACAGGGCAAACCTGGAAGGCCATATTCGATATCGTTTACGACAAGTAGACATAGATGGCCGGTTCAGGTATTCGCAGGAATTGCTGGTGCAGCTTTCCAATAGTTCCACCGCTATCCGGCTCTACCCCAACCCGGCCAGGGACCTGGTGAAAATTGACGGCCTGAAGCCTGGGGAAAAATGTACGGTATCGGTATACGACATGCGCGGACAAAGGCTGCTGCAACAAAGTCTGCAGGCTGCCCAAACCGTCAACATCAGCCATCTCCCCTCCGGGCAATACCTGATTCGGGTGTTGCGTGGCGATAAAGTGGAGACCAGTAAGCTGATCAAGCAGTAAGGCCCAACATCACATTCGACATAAAACCGGAAGCCGCTTTTTTCAAGAGCGGCTTCCGGTTTTGTGCAATGGCAGGTTTGGCAAATAGTAACTTTGTCCCATGAATGATCATGCATTTATGCGGGCCCATATAGAGCGATTCACGAAAATCGACCAAGCGGATTGGGAATTATTGCAGCCGCACCTGGAAACCGTTGAATTGGCCAAAGGGCAGTTTTTCGCCGAACAGGGGCGTCGCGAAAAATGGGTAGCTTTTGTTTGCGAGGGCGATTTCCGGCAATTTTATGAGTTGGATGGAGAGGAAAAAACCACCTATTTCTATTTCGAAGGTCACCTCATGAGCGCTTATTTTAGCTGCATCACGCAGCAACCTTCCAAGCTGAGCATCGAGGCTTTAACCGATGCCCGTATTTTGCGTTTCAGTTATACTACATTAACCGATCTGTTTCAGCAAAGTCACCATTGGGAAAGATTTGGTCGGCTACTGGCCGAATACCTGGCAATGGGTCTGGAAGACAGAATGGTGGATCTGCTAACCCTTTCCCCGGAGAAACGCTACCAGCAATTGCTTCAAAGCAACAAAAGGAAAATCCTGGAGCGCATACCTCAGCAATATATCGCCAGTTACCTGGGGATTACTCCCGTGAGCCTAAGCAGGATCCGCAACCGCATCCGGTAGCCCATCCTTATTTATTATCTTTTGTAAAGTGATGTGAGAGCGAGGAATGAGATTTTTGTGCTCTAAACAATGGAGATCATGAAAAAGACTTTACAACTGGAAGAATGGATGCAAATGGGTGTCGCTATCTTTCTGCTTACTCAACAGGCATTACCACTGCATTGGGGGTGGTGGATCCTTTTATTTTTTGCCCCGGACATCAGTATGGTTGGCTATGCCGGAGGAAACAGGGTCGGCGCTTTCTGTTATAATCTTTTTCACCACAAAGGATTTGCCGTTGCCATCGCCCTGGCGGGTTGGTATTATGATCACCAGATCTTGCTGGCGGCTGGTCTGTTGCTCTTCGCCCATAGCGCCTTTGATCGCGCGCTCGGTTATGGGCTGAAATACCAGACCGGCTTTAAGTTCACCCACCTCGGTGAATTGCCCGGTGGCAAAAACGCTGCTCAAAGTTCGCAGGCCTAGCCTAACAGGCAATACTCAGGGGAAAAGGCAATTTCACTCGGAAGCAATGGGGTTTGCCAGGTTCCCGCTCGAGGCTGTAGCGGCCCTCAAGAATATCGATTCTGCTAAGAATGGCATTGAGGCCGATTTCAAAATCGGAACCCATCGAATTGTCGTACGGAACATCATCTGAAATATCAATACTCAAATCCTCCTGCGCGCTGATGCGGATCGACACATGACCATCCCTGCCGGAATCCCGGATCAGGCGCAGGTAGCCATCCATGACCCGGAACAGAATCAAAGCCACTTCATTGGGCAAATCCACCAACTTATCCTGCCAGTTGAGTTGCACCTGTATTTTTCCATTATTAAACTGATCAAGGAACTCTTTCACCACTTCTTCGAGGCTCACTACCGGCATAGCGATAGGATTGTAGGTACGCGACATTCGGCGCATTTCCTGCAAAAGTTCCATTAATTCCTGGCGGGCTTTCAACATCATATTGCGATTGGGTTCCTGCGACTCGAGCGCCAGGTTCATATACAGGAGACAGGCAGCGATCACCTGCGCAAAGTTCTCGTGTAGTTCTACCCCAAAAGCCCTCCGCTCTTCTTCCTGGGCTTGCAGCGTATATTCCAGGGTCTTGCGCTCCATTTCCAACAATTCCTTCGCTTTACGAACAGCCCGTCGGTTACGAATGCGCAGTTCCAATAACTTGGTCACCTGACCTGATATAATTTCAATAGCTCTCTCCTGCTCAGAGGTGAACTGCCTGAACTCGGAGTCGAATGCGCAAACAGTTCCAATATTTCGTCCATTGGCTGAAACAATGGGCACACCCGCATAAAAGCGAATCCGAAAATCATCGGTCACAAAAGGATTATCATGAAAACGATCATCCTCCAGGGCATTGGGCACTACCATCACTTTTTTATCAAGAATCGTATGGGAGCAAAAAGATAGTTCGCGTGAGTGAGAATCGGCGGGTAAGCCCAGTTGGGCCTTGTGCCATTGCCGATGGGTGTCGAGAAAGGAAATGGCTACATAGTTGCATTGGGTTATTTGTTTGAGCAGTTCAACCAGATCGTCGAACTCCTTTTCATTGGCGGTATCCAGAATTTCATAGGCATCCAGATCGCTTAAGCGCAATGCTTCGTCAAATGGAAGTTTCGCTTTTTTCATAGGTACATTATTATTGGGGGGCCCTGCTACACATAAAAAGTTTGAGCCAACATGGCAAGGTATAAGCTATATACGTAAATATGAAGGTTTTAGTTTGTTTTCTAAGAAATTGAGTATTAACACTTAAAAGCTAATAGCTGCATACCTTACCGCTGGTTCTCAAGCCAGGTGAAGAATATCAGAAATCAAAATACGCGGTTATGCGCAAGGCGTTCAGGGGTAAGACGAATTATGCTTTTTTTACGTTTCTTTGTCGCTCATTAACCAACATACTATACCACCATGAAAGATGTGATCATTCCGGTTGACTTTAGCGAAAACAGTTTGCATGCTGCCCGATTTGCTGCCGATATGCTGAGCGGCAGAAACGATGTTCGGGTTATCCTTTATCATATGTATGAGGATGATGACGAAGCCGAAACCGCGGGTAATTACCTGGAAACGCTGAGCAAGGAAATGCAGCAGAAAGGTATCAGGCAAATTGAATGCATCAAGGAGTCCGGCGATGATCTGATCGACAGCCTGGGACGACTGGCTTATCAAAAAACGGCCGAACTCATGGTGATGGGGATTTCTGAAAAGGACGAGTGGCGCCAGCTATTTAAGGGAAGCAACTCACTCAGGATGGCCGCCAAGAATGTATGCCCGGTAATGATCATTCCGAAAGATGCAAGCTATTCGGGCATGAACAATATCGCCCTCACATCCGATTTCAAAGACGTTGCCGGCAGTACACCCGTGCTGGCGATTAAAACCGTACTGGAGCTCTTTCAGGCCAATCTGCATATCGTAAATGTGGACAATCAGCATTATGTAACGCTCACGGAAGAGTTCCTGGCCGAAAGAGCAAAAATGCAGGAAATGTTTGCCGAATTCAATCCTGAATTTTATTTCATCGGAATGAATGATTTCCAGGATGCAATTACCCAATTCTCCAAAGACCACCAGATCGACCTGATCATTATCATACCCAAGAATCATTCTTTCTTCAACAACCTTTTCAGCAGCAGTAATACGAAGAAGCTGGCGCATAGCAGCACGGTGCCGTTGTTGGCAGCGCATCAGTAATGTTGAGTAGTAAGTTTTAAGTTATAAGTTGGAGATTACCTATTTCTGGATTATTAGTGGTTGGATTTTGTAGTGACTCGCTGCGTTCGTAATCCTTTAACCTCTTACCAAAAACCTAAAACTTATAACTTATAACTTAAAACTTCTAACTTCGCCTAACGCTCGTTAGAGTTAATTACTTATGGCTAAGAAAAGTTCGGAAATCAATGTGGCATCGGAAGTGGGAACTTTACGCCGCTTGCTGGTGCATAGCCCCGATGCGGGTTTAGGCAAAGTGGTACCCTCCAAGGCGCAGGACTGGCTATTCGAAGATATCGTGCACCTGGAAACCATCCGCCGGAAAGAGTATGACTATTATACCAAGCTGCTCCTCTATTTCCTGGACCCGGATAAGATTAAAGGCCGGTTAAAGAAGATTGATGATCCCAAAGCAGACTATAATTTCTACAAACCAGGCCATCCGGAGTTTTATAAATCCGACAAGGTGGTGGAACTGCAATGGTTATTGGGTGAGATACTGGAAAATCGCGAGATTAAGCTGAAGCTCATCGCTTCCGTTTGCGCTTTGGAAAACTGTTCTTACCAGTTGCAGGAAGAGCTGGCCGGGATGGATGGGCATAAGCTGGCCAAGATCTTTATCAGCGGCTCCATGGACGACCGGGAAATGCTCTTCCCCCCTATTCCCAATTTTATTTTCACCCGCGATATAGGGATCACCATCAATGATCATATTTTGCTGAATAAACCGGCGCGCAAAGCCCGTACCCGGGAAGCATTGCTGGTGAAATATATTCTCTTTAACCATCCCCTTTTTGCCGGTTTCCGGGATAAGATTATTGAGCTGCCCAATACATCGCATCACTTCCTCCTGCCCAGGGACGGTGATGATAAGAAAGTGACCCTGGAAGGTGGTGACATCATGGTGGTGACCCGCGATCATCTATTGATCGGTATCAGCGAGCGCACCACTACCGAAGCCGCCCACCAGTGCATCAATGTGCTATTCGAAAAAAATATCGTGAAGAAGATCACGGTTATCAAAATACCAAAGAAGCGGGATTATATGCACATCGATACCGTCTTTACGCAAGTGAAGCGGAATGTATGGGTATTGTTGGGCGCGTTTTCCAAAAAATCGATCAAGATGGAGGATGCGGATCCTGTACAAAGGGTGCTGGAAGGAAGCAAGAAAGACGAAAAGATCCGCATCACGCAGTTTCGGCGAAAGGACCCGGGTAACCCGACCAGCTTTGATAACCTCGAAGACCTGCTTTCCGATATCAGCCGCCATGATTTGGGCTGTGACGAAAAAGTCCGTTTCATCTATTCCGGCAACAATGAATTCCCCTACGATGCGCGTGAGCAATGGACGGATTCCTGTAACCTGCTCGCTTTGCGCGAAGGGGTAGTGCTGGGTTACGACCGCAACGATAAAACTCTGGATGCGTTTCGGGAAGCCGGGTTTCAAATAATTCATGCGCACGACCTCATTCAACAACTGGAAGGGGGAAAGCTGAATACTGAAGACCTGAAAGACACCCTGATTACCATGCCCTCGGCTGAACTGAGCCGGGCACGTGGCGGCTTCCACTGTATGAGTATGCCTTTGCTGCGCGATGCCTTAGAAGATTGAAACAATACGAGAGTGATGTCTACCAACCGATCGCAAACCACTTCGCATTTGCTGATGATTCGCCCGCTGCGATTTGAATTCAATGCGCAAACAGCAGTTAACAATGCCTTCCAGATGCCCGACCAGGATAAGGATGTTGCCATGCTGGCCCAACAGGAATTTGACAATTTTGCCAGACTCCTGCAAAGCAAGGGCATTGACGTTAGTATTGTAAACGACAGTCCGGAACCGCATACACCCGATTCGGTATTCCCCAATAACTGGGTTTCCTTTCATGCCGACGGAACGGTGTTCCTCTATCCCATGTTTGCCGAAAACCGGCGACTGGAAAGAAAGCCTGGCGTGCTGGATGAGATTCGTAAGAAATTTGAAATCGCTCAACTGCTTGATCTTAGTACCTACGAATCGCAGGATCAATTTCTCGAGGGCACAGGCAGCATGGTACTGGATCGCAGCCAAAAAATTGCCTATGCCTGTCTTTCACCCAGAACGCACCTTACGGTACTGGAGGAATTTGCCCGAATCACCGGTTATCGTATGGTGGCATTTGACGCGGTGGATGGCAACGGGCTCCCCATATATCATACCAACGTGATGATGTGCGTGGCAGATCGCTATGTTGTAATTTGCCTTGACTCGATAAGGAAGGCGGAGCAAAGAGAAATGGTGGAGAATGAAATAATCCAAAGTGGCAAGGAGATTATACCCATCAGCCTGGATCAGATGCAACATTTTGCCGGTAATATGCTGCAAGTGGAAAATGCTGGCGGCGAAAAGTTCCTGGTAATGAGCAGCCAGGCTTATGCATCGCTTGAAGCCGGGCAAGTGGCAAAACTGGAAGAATATAACCCCATTCTGCATAGCCCACTCGACAACATCGAAAAAAATGGCGGGGGTAGTGCAAGATGCATGTTGGCGGAAGTTTTTCTTCCCGCGAAAAAATAATAGCTTTCAATAGCAGATTCATTTATGGCCATGCCGAAAGAAGGCAGGATTCATGAAAAAAAGATTTTACGATATTAAGCTTTATTCAATCCCGCTACTGTTTCTTTCTTGCCTCCTGCTTTTTGCTCCTTCCATCAGCGCACAGTCGGGATATATGGATTCGCTTAAGCAATATCGTGCCAGCTATGTGGAAGAGCATGAAGTAATAAAGGCGGATGATAAACCTGGTTTTCGTTTCTTTCCCATCAATGAATCAGCACGCGTTCTGGCGCGCTTCGAAAAGGCGGCAGGAACGGAATTGTTGCAGATGGGTACCAGCAGTGGCGGTAAAAAAACCTTTCGTATTTACGGCTATGCTCATTTCCAATGGGAGGGCGTTTCATGCAAGCTTACCATCTATCAATCCCAAAGCCTGCTGGGTATGGAACAATACAAGGACTATCTTTTCCTTCCTTTTACTGATGCCAGCAATGAAGACTCCACCTATGAGTCGGGCCGCTATCTTGACCTCCGGCTAAGCAATATTGCCGGCGACATTATAAGTATTGATTTCAACAAAGCCTATAACCCTTACTGCGCTTATGTGAGCGATCAATACAACTGCCCCATTCCACCCAAAGAAAACAGCCTTCCCGTTCGATTAGAAGCCGGTGAAAAAAGATTCAGTAAAAGATAATACCTATCAGGGAGCATTGCCGGGTTAAGCCAGCTTAAACATGGCTTCCAGTCCTTCGCGAAAGGTTCTCGGCCTGTAGCCCAGATCCCTTTTGGCTTTTTCGATATTTAGCCCCGTCCGCATGGGGCGAACCGCGGGATGATTCAGGTCCTTTGTCAGCACCCTGTTCAGGTGCAAGGTATCAAGTTTGAGAAATGCCGCCGTCGCCACAGCCATCTGGTAAGGAGTCATTATTTCTTCGCCACAAAGGTGAAAAATTCCCTGCGCTTTTTTTCGAATCATGGCCATCAATCCATCCACCAGGTCTTCTACATAGGTGGGCGTTCGCACCTGGTCGTCTACCACATTATACGTTTCGCCTTTCTTCAATTTATCGGCCACAATGCTCAGCAGATTGCTTCGCCCCGATTGGGGAGCGCCATAAACGAGTACCGTGCGGGCAATCCCAAAATGGGTAGTTAATTCCGCTACAGCCGCTTCCGCTTCCAGCTTTGTGTGGCCATAAAAATTTACCGGATGAGGAGCAGCTTCTTCCCTGTACATACCCACTTCACCATCAAATACAAAATCGGTAGATAAGAAAAGGAAATAAGCATTTCGTTCAGCAGCTTCCAGTGCAAGATGAATGGTGCCCTGCACGTTCACCTGGTGGGCCACCCATTGCCTTAGTTCGCATTCATCGGGCTTGCCCATGGCCGCGCAGTGCACGATAATATCAGGCTGTGTAGCCGCGCAGATATCGTGCACAGCATAGGGATCTGTTATATCGAGGGATTCGTAGCGCAGGCCGGGCCATTGATCAGCCGGCAACCGGCACGGACCCGTGCCGGTTGCCAGCACCGGATAGCCTTCTCTTATTAACTTCGATACCAGGTAGGATCCTATAAAACCATTGACACCTGTTACAAGGATCATGTCCTGTATTTACTGTTTTGAATAACTGGTTTACGTCAGATGCGCGGCAAAACAGCGCTTAGTTGCCGCCCCCTTTTTGTCCGGGATGTTTTTTAGCTTTTTCCGCAGCCTGCTGCTCGGCCTTGCTGGCTGCAGGCCTGTTCCCCGGCGTTGTTGTACCGTTTTGACCAGAATCGATATTACCCCGGCCCTGCGTTTTTTCGCTGGTATTATTATTCGCTCCGCCGGTTTTGCCAGCAGCACCACTCTTTCCTTCTCCCTTAGCATCGGCGGCCTTATTATCTTTCCCGTTCTTTCCATAGCTCATACCCAGGTGATACATGGTAAAGCTCCAGATATCGGCTGCTTCGTCAATCAATTTCTGCGTGGGTTTGCCGGCACCATGGCCGGCATCGGTATCGATGCGGATCAACAGGGGCAATTCGTTGGTAGGCCCTCCATATTCCTGCAGCCTGGCAGCGAACTTAAAGGAGTGGGCCGGCACTACCCGGTCGTCGTGATCCGCAGTGGTAATCAGCGTAGCGGGATAATTAACCGCTGTCCTGATATTGTGATAAGGCGAATATTTATAGAGATAGGGAAACTGCCTGGCAGAATCGGCGTTTCCATATTCCACAGCCCAGGCCTGCCCGATGGTGAATTTGTGATAACGTAGCATGTCGAGAACGCCAACAGCGGGAAGCGCAACCCGGAAAAGATCGGGGCGCTGCGTCATAACGGCGCCAACCAGCAGGCCTCCATTGCTGCCGCCACGAATGGCTATTTTCTCCGGGCTGGTGTAGCGGGAACGGATCAGGTGCTCAGCCGCGGCAATAAAATCATTGAACACATTCTGCTTTTTTTCGAGCATGCCGGCCCTATGCCAGCTTTCCCCATACTCGCTGCCACCACGGAGGTTGACTACCGCATAAATACCTCCCTGCTCCACAAAAAATGCATTGCTGATGCTGAAGCCCGGAGTGAGGGCAATATTGAAACCTCCATACCCGTATAACAATACCGGATTCTGGCTATTGAGTTCAATGCCGCGCTTATGGGTGAGAAACATGGGAACCCGAGCGCCGTCCTTGCTGGTAAAAAATACCTGCTCCGTTACTATATCACTCAGATCCATATTGATCTTGGTAGCGCGGAATAATTGCGATTCACCGGTGGCAATGGTAAATCGATAAATAGTTGGCGGCTGGTTGAAGGAAGAATAGCTATAGAAAAACTCCCTGTCATCCCGCTCGCCGCCAAAGCCGGATGCTGTGCCAATACCGGGAAGACCGATTTCGCGAACCGGCTGTCCGTTGTATTGCAGTTGTTGTACGCGACTACTCGCATCTTTCAGATAGCGGGCAAAGAGGTAGCCGCCACCCGTGGAAACGGCTTCCAGCACCTCCTGTTTTTCCGGGATGATGGTTTGCCAGTTTTCCTTACCCGGTTTAGCCGGATCGATGGAAACCAATTTATAGTTTGGGGCATCGGCATTGGTACGCACAAGGAGGCGATTACCATCATTGGTGACCACATTCGCTTCTGTGGCGAATCCTTTTATCAGCAATTTGAAGTTCTTTTGGTTCGCGTCATTGAGGTCGCGATACCAAAGCTCGGATCCGCTGGTGCCTTCCGAAATATTCAGAATCAGAAAGCGTTCGTCTTCCGTGAGCGAAGCTCCATGAAAACGCCTGGGTCTTTCTTTATCTTCATAAATCAATACATCCTGCGATTGAGGGGTACCCAGTTTATGAAAATAGACTTTGTGGTGTTCGTTTTGCCCGCTCAGCCGGGTGCCTTTCTCCGGCTCCGGATAACGGCTGTAATAGAAGCCCTCCTCCCCTTTCCAGCTAAAGCCACTGAACTTGACAAAGCGAATGCTGTCGGACAATAGTTTTTTGCTCTCCGTTTCCATCACATATACTTCCTGCCAGTCGCTGCCGGCCAGCGAAATGGAATAAGCCAGGTATTTGCCGGATTTGCAGAAGCCCAAACCACCGAGGGCGGCAATGCCTTCCTTATTCAGGGTATTGGGATTCAGGAACTCTTCCGGTTCACCCTCCAGTCCCTTTTGGCGATACATGACCGACTGATTTTGCAGCCCATCGTTCTTGAAGAAATAGTACCAGCCGGCTTTGTGGAAGGGAGATGAATATTTTGGATAATCCCACAACTGCTCAAGACGGTTTCGCACTTCTTTCCGGAAAGGTATTTTGTTCAGGTAGTCGAAAGTGAGCCTGTTTTGTGTTTGTACCCATTCTTTGGTTCGCTCGCTATTGTCATCTTCCAGCCAGCGATAAGGGTCTTCCACTTTAGTACCGTGATAATCCTCTACTATCGTTTCGCGATGGGTATTGGGATATTTCATTTGCGCATGCCCCTGCATAATTCCGATCGAGATTAATGTTAGAAACAGTTTTTGCATATGGTTGAATTGTTGAACTGTTGAATTGTTGAATCGTTGAATTGTTTAGAGCAGAAATCATTTATCTGCGCTGATCTGCGGATTTTCGCAGATTTTTTTCTGAAACCAATTTTCAGTTCCCGCTTTCCAGGCGCCTCTTCTTTCTTCAACTCATTACTCATGATCTGCTCCCCACTTACTACTTACAACTTACTACTTACAACTTAGCCCAAAACTAACGCCCATTTGCTTCACAATCAAATAACAATATGTAAGCATCACACACAATGACAACAAAACCTTATTTTTGAGCCGCTAACGGCCGGAGTAGTTCCGGATGCCTGCCAAACCAAATTAGATATTCTTAAAAACCAGTTATTTACACACCAAATGGCAAATAAAGTTACGAAGATAGGTGTTCTTACATCGGGTGGTGATGCGCCAGGCATGAATGCAGCCATCCGGGCAGTAGTGCGGACAGCGACTTATCACGGGATTGAAGTTTATGGCATCATGCGTGGTTACCAGGGAATGATTGATGATGACATCGTTTTGATGGAATCCAAGTCGGTAGCCAATATTATTCAGCGTGGTGGTACCATATTGAAAACCGCGCGTTGTAAAGAGTTTTTTGAAGAAGCGGGCCGGAAGAAGGCCTATGCCAATTTGAAGTCGCGGGGCATCAACGGGTTGGTGATCATCGGTGGCGATGGTTCTTTTCGCGGGGCGGTAAAACTGAGCCAGGAATGCGATATTCCCTGTGTAGGTTTGGCTGGCACGATTGACAAGGATATTCATGGTACCGACTTTACGATAGGCTTTGATACAGCGGTGAATACGGCGGTACGCGCGATTGATAAGATACGTGACACGATGGATGCTCATGATCGCATTTTTATCATTGAAGTGATGGGTCGCGATGCGGGTTATATCGCCCTGCATAGCGGCATCGCTACCGGTGCGGAAAATATTCTGATCCCTGAGCAAAAAACAGATATCGACCAGATCATTCAATCGCTGCAGGAAAAGGAGCGCCGCAAGAAACTGGTGAACCTGATTGTGGTGGCCGAAGGAGACGATTTTGGCGGCGCCAATGAAGTGCAGAAAGTATTGCAGCAGAACCTGCCCAACGCTGAAATCCGTGTCGCCATCCTGGGCCATATTCAGCGAGGTGGTTCACCCAGTTGCATCGACAGGCTGATCGCGAGCCGCATGGGCTACCACGCAGTTGAATGCCTGATGGAAGGCAAGCATAATATGTTTGTCGGTATCAAAAACAATAAGATGCATTATATCCCGCTGGAGCAGGCGGTGAAAAACAAAGGGCATATCAGCGACGAATGGATGAAGATCGTGAAGATCCTCGCATCCTGACCCGATAGCCACCCGCCCGAATATTTTAATGAGCATAAGCACCATGAGCAAGAAAGCAGAAAAATACTACCATGCGGAAATGGACCGTTCCGCCGGTTTAGCGCATACATTTCATAAAACCAAAATTGTGGCCACAGTGGGCCCAGCCAGCGATACTTACGAAAAATTATTGGAGCTGGTGAAGGCGGGAGTGAACGTTTTTCGTCTCAACTTTTCGCACGGTTCGCATGAAAACAAGCTGGAAATTATTAATCATATCCGCCGCATCAACAAAACGGAGCCCTATAATATTTCCATCCTGGGCGACCTGCAGGGCCCCAAATTGCGCGTGGGGGAAATTGAAAATGGCGCACTGAAGATTGAACCGGGCGATATCCTCACATTCACTTCGAAAGAAAAACTGGTAGGTACCCGGGAAAAAATTTATATCTCCTACCCCGACTTACACCGCGATGTAAAACCGGGCGAAAAGATAATGATTGATGATGGCAAGCTGGAGGTAGTGGTTACGGAAATAACGCCCGGTGACGAAGTAAAAGTGCGGGTAACTTACGGAGGCATGCTACTGCCCAAGAAAGGCGTTAACCTCCCCGATACCGCCATTTCCCTGCCAGCCATGACGGAAAAGGATATTGAAGACTTCAACTTTATAATTGAACATCAACTGGATTGGGTGGCGCTTTCTTTTGTGCGTAAGGCAGAAGACATAGTTGACCTGAAGAAAAGAGTGACCGACAAAGGAAGTTCGATAAAAGTGATGGCAAAAATCGAGATGCCATCAGCCCTGGCCGATCTCCGCAATATCATCGTTGAATCGGATGCCGTGATGGTGGCGCGTGGCGACCTGGGTGTGGAACTTCCGGTTGAGAAAGTGCCCATGGCCCAGCGGGATATCATACGGAAATGTATTCACCGGGGCAAACCTGTAGTGGTAGCCACCCAGATGATGGAGAGCATGATGGACCGGGTGAAACCTAACCGTAGTGAAATTACCGATGTGGCCAATGCGGTTTTGGAAGGCGCTGATGCCGTAATGCTGAGTGGCGAAACGGCTATGGGCATGCACCCCACCCTGGTGGTTGAAACCATGCGTCGCATTATCCTTGAAGTAGAGCGTACCGAATACCGCTACAACCGCGAAGAAGACCTCAAAGCCATAGCCCACTCACCTTCTTTCCTTAGCGACGCTATTTGCTACAACGCCTGTAAGATTGCCAGCGATATTACTGCCGACGCCCTGGTAGGGATGACGCAAAGCGGCTACACGGCTTTCATGCTGAGCAGCTATAGACCTAAATCGCCATTGTATATCTTCACTAAAAAGAAATCGCTGGTCAATCAGCTCAGTCTTAGCTGGGGCGTTAGAGCCTTTTTCTACGACGAAGAAGAAAGCCTCGACGATATCATCTTCGACCAGATCTCCATTCTTAAGGAAAGGGGGTTTGTGAAACCCGGCGATACCATTGTTAATACCGGAAGTACGCCGGTAGCGCAGCACTTACCCACGAATGTGTTGAAGATAACCAAGATTGAGTAAGAGAGAATTTGGGGATTTGGGTATCACTGTTGTCCGGTAAAAATATCAAAAAAGTAAAAGATAAGGGGCCCAATGA
>CAYMZZ010000004.1:299752-325967 GCA_964395095.1 uncultured Citrobacter sp. | reverse complement strand
CTGCAGGGCGCCCCTACCCATAGCCTGGAGCCTGGATAGAGCCAGTATGCAAATTTTAATTTTATTTCTTATATTTGCTAAAAATAGGAATTATAAGAAATAATTTAACATACCGGGAGTTTGAGAAAGCCCTGCTGCCGCTTCAGGTAGTTTCTACAGTGGAAATGAAAAAAGCCTTTCCGACGATGGATACCAAGCGGCTGGTGGAATGGCAAAAGAAAGGCTACCTCAAAAAGCTGATCAATAAATGGTATCTGTTTAACGAGGTTGCCATCAATGAAAACCTGCTTTACCGAATCAGCAACTGCCTGCTTCAGCCTTCCTACGTTTCCCTGGCGTCAGCCCTGTCGTTTTATAATTTGATCCCCGAAGCCGTTTACACACTTCAGGCGGTTAGTACGCGAAAAACAACTAAATATAATACAGCGGTTGGACTGTTTCAATACCAAACCATTCCTACTTCCTGTTATTTCGGCTATGCAGTTGTTAGAAACGACAATTTTCCGATCCTGATGGCGGAACCCGAAAAAGCCTTGCTCGATTATTTTTACTTAAATGCAGGGTTAAAGACTGAAGAGGATATTAAGGCTATGCGCCTGAATGCATTTGAACTGGAGAACCGGCTTGACTGGAAAAAAATTTATCACTACGCTTCGGCCTATGAAAGCCAGGCTTTAATGAAGCGACTCCACATGTTTCAGAAAATTATGAACAATGCTCCCACTTACTGAAATAGAAAAGTACTACCCTGAAAATCTTCGCGGATTCAAGCGGTTCATCCTTCGCGAATATCTTCAGCATAAAATACTTCAAATTGTGTTCGACAGTGAATTCGCTAACCGGCTGTGTTTTCTGGGCGGCACTTGCTTGAGAATTGTGCATGGCAATAATCGCTTTTCTGAGGACCTTGACTTTGACAATTTTGGAATGGAAGAAAGTGAATTTCAGAAAGTGGCGCAAATAATAGAAAGGGAATTGGAGAAAGAAGGATACCAGGTAGAAATGAAAACAATACTTAAAAGTGCCTTTCATTGTCATATTCGGTTTCCCGAACTATTGTACAAAGAAGGTTTGTCTGGTCACCTGGAAGAAAAAATCTTGATTCAACTCGATATGAACGAAATGGGTCGGGATGTAGCCGCTTTCTTATTTAACCCTGCTGATGTCAGGAAGGTCATTCATTTCCCTGAATACATTGAGCAGGTGAAATTAAGGTAGTACACTGCCCCGCCCGCCACCCACCCCTAAAAGTGGCGTAGGCAATTGCTGCAACGCATCCTTACCATTACATTCACCCTGGCTGTTTGTACTACCAATTATGTGTTGCGGCATTTTCCTCATCATTTCGCCTCTGCATTCTTATGTATCTGGTATTTCATGGTCAGAACCTTCCATCCCCATAGCGTGAGCACCTGCTCTGCATCAATTTGATTGTTGCCTGCTGTTACGGTTAGTTGGTCACGGAATGACCGATGGAATTGAGTCCAGGTATTGCCTTTCCGGTCGTTGAGGAGAAAATAAAAACCCGCATCGCCTTTTCTTCTGCCGGATGAGGATAAAATAAATTCTCCATTGGGCCCCACATTGGGTATCAGCAGCACGGTGGCATTTCCCTTTGGTAAGGGGAAGGCGGCTTTCACACAGGTGGTACCTGAGGGCAGGGTGCAAGTGCCGTAAATACCCAAATAAATTACCTGCCCGCTTGCCTTGCTTCTGCGAAGCCAGATATTGTATTGAACATGGCCGCTTGGGACATCCACAAGGCGTATGATCTCATTGGTGAGCGCCTCTGCCTCGCGGCTATCCCGACTGGGAATATTTAACTGGTTGATACGGCTGCTGAATAGCTTGCTTACCAGTCGCCCAAAGGGTTTAAATAGCGGGTTCCATTTTACGGAGAATTGCAGGTCGTATGCGGATGTGTTTTCGTAAAAATCAATGATCGGTGCTGCAATCTGCTTCCGCTTTTCGCCAGGCAATTGGAGTTCGTCGAATGACTGAAGTAAGCCTTTGTGCTCATTGCTGTCATCAACAACGAGGTTTTCTCTTTTTGCCAGCGCAGCGATAAAATCCTCCGCATCCAGTTCCACTTCGCCAAATGGCGATTTTAACCAGGCTTCCTTTTCCAGGTTCACCTTGCTTCCCCACATGATTACCCATTGCTGGGTAAACCAGTCCTGAAAGCTTTGTCGGGTATCGGCTAATGGCATATCAGTTCGCAATGCGTAGTGAAGGAATGATATTGCTACGCCCATTCCATTCGCCATACTCCGCCAGGGGCGCAAAACGAAGGGTGGTAAACTCGTAATGAAAGTCTTTTCTCTCCCTTTCCTTCATGGCATCTATATGCCGGTGTGGTTGGGGCACGCTACTATGTCCCCTCACCATATCGGTCATATCCTTCAAAGAGTTCCAGACAGAAAAGGTGGATACGGTGTTGGGCAGTTTTATGGAGGCTAATGCGAGGCTGGTTGCGGGATGATCGCGCACCAGCTTTTCTACCGGCCTGCCCCAATTGATGAACCGCGGTATTTGCAAAAATTTCATGCGGGCGATGGTTACGGCAACAACGGAGCCATCGATCATTTCCGGCTCGGGTATATTGCCTGGAATCTTAAAGCCATGAAAGCTGCCCCATTGGCGTATAAATCGGAGCCGGCAGTGCCAGCCCCTGGTTAATTGTTTTCCTATGCGATGATGGGAGAGGAAATGATCGAGCGCAGATACCTGTTCCCATTGGGCAAAAAAGGCTTGTTGCCTTACCAATATTCTTTTTGAGGAAAGAAGAGGGCTGCCAAGGGTCATGACGGTCATCCCCTCCGCATGAATTAAACCCTTTATCGAGCTCGCTTTTAAAGGCGATATTGTATGGCCGATTCCCTTTAACAGCGGTACAGTGAGGAGGTGATAGGAAAAAATGCTCATGAAAATAGATTAGGCATGTTGCCGGGTACAACCCATCGCAGGTACAATATCTTACAAAGCTATTAAAGCTAATCCGTAGCTTTTCGTAAACTGGCCAGGTTTTTCAGGCTTTCTATTAATTCAGGTAATTTTTTTCTGAGATAGATCAGTTCCTCTTCACTGCTCTCCGTTGGTTTAAAATCCGCTTTTCGAAGATCGGAACGGTACAGGGCCAGCGACTGCATGATGAAACGGAACTGTTGCAGCAGGTCCTTCTTCATGGTTTCATTGGCGGGTTGCAGCCTGTTGATATGGTATGCCAGCCGCTCTTCCCGTTCGCGGGTTCCCAGGCGCATAAATTCCCGTACCCTGTCGGCATGGGCTTTTAAATCAGTGCCGGTGTTTTGAACGATATGTAGCAACCGCTGCAATGTATCGGTTAGCTGCTGCAGGCTGTCGGCAGCGAGGCGCATGCTTTCCGGGTTGCTACTATCCGATTTGATGTGTGGCTCCTGGCTTTGTGCCCCGCCGATCTGAAGGCCCAGAATAACCAGGGCTAAAAATAATCGTCGCATAAGCGTCAATATAGTGCATCGGCGGTTTTGATGCAAGAAGACAGGGGTTTGGGGAAATTTGGGAATTTGAGAATTTGGAAATTTGGGGAACCTGCTGACCGACCGACAAATTCCCAAATCCCCAAATTCTCAAATTTCCTAAATCCTGTTTGGCTGGGGGTTTCCACGGAATTTCCTATATTGTGTATCCAAAACACGTTACTATGCGTATTGCCTGCCTTCGCTGGAGTATTTTAACCTTGTTGGTTTGTGGCACCCTTTCCTGTAGCAAGGGTGGTTCGGGTGCTGATCCGGATCCGGAGCCGCAGGAAGCCAACCTGGTGGTGGAAACCGATCCGGCGAATGGCTCGGTGGTGCCGCCGGCCCTGGGGCCCTATGCGGTGCGTGTTTCGGTTACTTCTACCATGCCACCCAATGGCGTGAAGCTCGAAGTGCGGGCCCGCAAGGATGATGGCTCGGGGGCGCCTGCTTTCTTCAATTATTCGGTTAACTCCAGCAATGCTGTCAACAATATCAGCATCACCAGTGTGCCGGCCAATACGCCCTGCCTGGTGGAGGTAACGGTTACTTCCCTTACCAAGGCTACCAATAAATGGAATGGGAGCTATCGCTTTTCGAGTAAATAATCAGCGTACATTCAGCGCATCGCGCAGGCCATTGCCGAGCAAATTAAAAGCCAGCACCAGCAGCATGATGGCCACACCCGGCGCCAGGGCGAGGGCGGGGTTTTGTGTGATGATGAAATTGTAATTCTCTTTAATCATCAATCCCCAACTGGGCTGGGGCGGCTGCACGCCGATACCGAGAAAGCTGAGGCCCGCTTCTATCACGATGGCTGAGGCAAAATTAGAAGCGGCCACCACAATTACCGGCCCCATGATATTGGGCCAGATATGGCGGATGATGGTGCGGAAATGCGAAAAGCCCAGGGCCCTGGCGGCTTCCACATATTCCAGCTCGCGTACGGCCAGTATCTGCCCGCGCACCAGCCTTGCCACATTCACCCACATGGTAAAACCCACGGCTACAAATACCTGCCAGAACCCGCGACCCAGGGCCAGGGTTATCGCAAACACCAACAACAGAGTGGGGATACTCCAGATTACATTGATCAGCCACATGATGGCCGAATCCGTTCGTCCACGAAAATAACCCGCCAGCGAACCAAGCAGCAGGCCAATACTCAGGGAAATGATGACCGTGATGAGCCCCACGCTCAGGCTCACGCGGGTGCCGAGCACAATACGGCTCAGGATATCGCGGCCAAACTTATCCGTTCCCAGCCAAAATGTTGTTTGCAACACCGGCTCGGCTGCCAGTTGACTTCGCGCATACACCTGTGGCTCGGTAAGGTCTTCATCAATATATTTATCTACATATAGGGAATCGCCGGTTTCGCGGTAGGCGGTGATGGGGATATAAAAATAGGGATCGGGGCGACCGGATACGAGCCTTTCCAAAAAACCGGTGGCCGCCGGGGCGGGTTCTTTTTTCAGCAAAAGAAATTGCCAGCTACTGCCTGGGCGGCTGCCACCCACTTCCAGTATCTGTCGGTTGGCATAGGGTGAACCATCGGGCGCGATGAAATAGGCTGATATTGCCAACAACAAGCTGAGTACAATGAGGATTAGCCCGGCCATGGCGAGGCGGTTTTTCCTCAATCGCCGCCAGGCGGCCTGCTGAAAGCTAAGCGTTGCGTTGCTCACGGGGGAAAGATAAAGATTTGCGGCAGCACTCCCGAATCAGGGCACCACGCGTACACTGCGGTTCAGGCTTTCTTCGAGGGAAATCAGGGTTTCGGTGCGTTCAATACCCTTGATCTTCTGCAACTGATCGTGCAGCACATGCCGCAATTGCGAGATATCCTTGCACACCACTTCGATAAACATGCTATAGTTGCCCGTGGTATAATTCACACGCACGATCTCGGGAATCTTTTGCAGCTCGCGGGCCACGTTGTCGTACAGTGAACTTTCGCGCAGGTAGATGCCGATAAAAGCGATTACATCGTACCCCAATTGCTTGAGGTCTACGCTAAGTTTAGTACCTTTCACTATGCCTGCTTCCTGCAGCTTTTTGATGCGCACGTGAATGGTGCCGCCGGAAACAAAGAGTTTTTTACCCAGGTCTGCATAGGAGGTCTCCGCATTCTGCATCATGTGGTGAATGATCTCCAGGTCCAATTTGTCGAGATTCAATTTGGCGGCCGTTTTATCCATCTGTTTTTGATTTTGTTCAATGTATTTGGCAAATATTTGAATAATTTCCATATTTTCCAAAATTTCTTTGAAAAATTTGGAATGAAAGGGCGTTTTGATAGATATTTGTCTTGTCGAACGAAAAAAACCTGTAAGGACTTTCAGTCCTTACAGGTTTACAAAACACACTGTGGGGTGATGAAATTTTTGGCAGACATGCCCTCTCGTCTCGGGGGTGAGGATCACAGGATAAACGTAATGTAGAGCCGGTGCTGAACTTTGTTCAGGACCGACCAGGGTTGACCACTGGAATTTGCATTATGGCTAACTGCCTCGTGGAGGTTCGACTCCTCCCCCTACAGCTGCTTTTTCTCATGTGATTGTTTGCCTTTGCCTTGTATTTCTATGCTTTGCAAAGGCTTTTTTATTTTGACACCCGGAAGGTTTTGAAAACCTTCCGGGTGTTTTGTTTACACCTATGAGGTTTTAAGACCACCTATGAGGTTTTTAAAACCTCATAGGTGGTCTTTTTACACCTGTAAGGTTTTAAAAACCTTACAGGTGTATAGTAGCCATCCATTTACGACTAATCACTTCTCACCATTCCCTACTTCCTACTCCCTACTCCCTACTTCCTTATTTTTGCGGAAAATCTACCTCATGCTAAAACACTGCCTGCTTAGCTTTATCCTTCTCCTCGCGGGTATGGGCCTCTACGCACAGGACCCAACCGTGAAAGCACTCCGCGACGATGCCAACCGCTCCATTAAAAAAGACCCGAACGATACTACCCAAAAAGCCTGGCGAAAGGGTGGCCTCTATGGCATCAATATCTCCCAGGGCTCGCTCAACAACTGGGCGGCTGGTGGTGATGATTTCTCCCTTTCGGTGAATTCCGTGCTGAGCCTCTATGCCTTTTACAAAAAAGACAAGCATAGCTGGGACAATACTTTCGACTTCAACCTGGGCTATGTGCGCACCAGCAGCCTGGGCAGCCGCAAAAACGACGACCGTATCGATATCCTTTCCAAATACGGCTATGCACTGGGACCCAAAACCAACCTGGCGGGTCTCTTCAACTTCCGCTCGCAATTGTTTAAAGGCTATACCTATCCCGATAACGTTAAGACGTTCTCCTCCGCCTTCCTCTCGCCGGCTTATGTATTGTTTAGCCCCGGTATCGACTTTAAACCTAATAGCGATTTATCGCTGTTCATCTCTCCGGCCACCGTACGCTGGACCATTGTGATGGACGACAGCCTCTCGAACCAGGGCCTTTATGGCGTGGATCCCGGCAGCCATACCAATAATGAAATGGGCGCTTTTGCTTCCATCAACTATCTGAAAGAATTCAACAAAGTGGTAACCTACAAGGGCCGCCTCGACCTTTTTTCAAACTACAAAAGAAATCCGCAGAACATTGATATCTACATGACCAATGTGCTGAATGTAAAGCTCAGTAAAGTGCTGTCGATGACATGGAGCGTTGACATGATCTACGACGATGATGTGCGCCTCTTTGGTAAAACCGGTGAGGGTGCGGGCCTGCAATTAAAATCGTTGGTGGGACTGGGTTTGCTGGTGAAATTTTGATTTTCGGAAGGGAATTTTGAGCTTTTTTATACGCTACCTATGGGGCAAAAGAAACTTGTACGCTTTGCGGAGTTGACCACTTTTTCCAACGTGTTGCAGTACCCGGAGGGAATGCCGGGTAAATGGGCCGATTTCTTTCAGAATGATGGTGCCATTACCCTGGAGCTGGCCTGTGGCAAGGGCGAATATGCCCTGGGCATGGCCAGGCTGCATGCGCATCGCAACTTCGTTGGGGTAGACCTGAAGGGCAACCGCATTTGGGTGGGCGCCAAAAAAGCCCTGCAGGAAGGATTGGGCAATGTGGCTTTTCTGCGCACGCAGATCGACCAGCTCGGCAGCTATTTCGCTCCGGGGGAAGTGGAAGATATCTGGATCACCTTCCCCGATCCGCAATTGCGGCCCGGTAAGGCCCGCAAGCGGCTCACACATCCTAAATTTCTGCGCCTCTATCAACAAATCATGCGGCCCGGTGGTTCTATACACCTGAAGACCGATAGCCCGGACCTGTACGCGTTTACCCGGCTGGTGATCCGCCTGTATGGCTGTACCCTGCATACGGATTACGATGATCTGTATCAACAGCCCGATATCCCGGAGGAATTGCAGATCAAAACGCATTACGAATCATTAGATATTGCCGGCAGCAACAGAGTACATTATTTGAAATTTACTCTCCCAGAAACTATTCCGGGCATCGAAAAGGACCAGGAACTTAAGCAACTCATCAGCCATGCAGTGGATTGAAGGCGTGCATTATTACATTAATGAAGATGGATATGTGGTGTTGACCGAGCAATACCACCTGGAGCGTGGCTATTGTTGCGGCAATGGATGCCTGCATTGCCCCTACGATTTTGATAATGTGCCCGAGCCGAAGAGAACGGAGCTGAAGGAAAAAAGGGAGAGAGAGAATTTGTGAATTTGGGGATTTGATTATTTGGGTATTTGATGAGATGCGTGCATGTTTTGAAGTTTTCGATTGCTTCAAAGTGCAGGAGAGGTTCCCGCAGATTGAGGCTGATTTTTGTGTGCCATGCTGTTAGTGCCAGTGTCACACACCCTCCCTTCGGGAGGGGACGAAATGGATGGTTGTTTTGCTACTTATTAGTTTTACGCCTATTGTAGCAATTAAACTTTAAACTTTAAACACTAAACCCTTCAACCCTTCAACAAATTCCCAAATCCTCAAATTTCCTCCCGCATCGGATCCCAAAACAGCTTCTTAAACTCCACCACCTGATCATCCTTCACTTTCACGCCTTCTTTCTCGAGCAATTGCTGCATGGTATCGGGTGTGGCGAAATGGTGTTTGCCACTCAACAATCCCACACGGTTGACCACGCGATGCGCGGGTACTTTGGGTTTTACCTGGTGCGCCCCATTCATGGCCCAGCCCACCATGCGCGCCGATGATTTGGCGCCGAGGCTGGCTGCTATGGCGCCGTAGCTGGTAACGCGCCCGCGCGGAATCTGTCGCGCTACGGCATATACCTGCTCAAAAAAGCTCTGCTCCTTCTTCCCGCTGGGAAGAAGGTTTTTTGTCGGCAGGTTTTGGTTGCGGGATTTCATGTTATTAACAACATCCTTATTTTCCTGAGGCGAAAGCTATCAATAATATGGTTGTATCATCCAGTACACCAGCACACCTGTGATGGCCACATAGAGCCATACCGGCCAGGTGATCTTCGCCAGTTTTTTGTGGCGGGCATATTCGCCTGTCAATGCCCTGTAGGCGGTGAAGAGAATAAAGGGGAGAATCAATCCCGCCAGCGGAATATGCGTAAGCAATACCAGTATATAAAGCGTGCGCCCGCTGCCCACGGCTGATTTTTCCAGTTCGCTCAAGGCACCGTCCTTATCCACGTCGCCAAAGATGGTATCGCCCGCAAAAAGGTGGTGACAGATATAGCTCATCAGAAACAAGACCGACAGCGCCATAGCCGTAAGCATGATGCGCTTATGCAGCACATATTTCTTTTGCTTCACGGCCAGCAGGGCCACTACCAGCAATACGGCCACGATGGAATTGATGATGGCATTGGCCAGCGCAAACAAATGCACATCGAAGCCAAGGTCTACCTCCAGCTTTACACGGTTGAGCAGCACTACGGCTGCAAATACGATTATGGAAAATACGATGATGAGCCAACTGGCCTGCTTATCCTTCTTTTTCCAGACGGGTGCTAACATCTTTTTTATTTCTGTTGATGAAAAATAACAATAGTCCTACGCCAATGATGGCCGAGAGAAAGGCAACCGCCATGATCTGCAGTTTGCCGGCGAAGAAACTTTTCTTGTTGGGGTCTTTCTCCTTGCTCAGCATCACCACATCGGCCGAAAGTTTGGAGAGCTCTACGGTATCGAGCCCTCGGTAATAACCTCTTACCTGCCGGAAGGTATCGATCAGTACAAAGCGATCGGTATGGATGAAATTGCTGTCAACGCCTTCGCCATCCACCAGGCCCAGCTTAAGATCGTTGATCACAAAATCATAGATATCCTTCTTATCGCCCGTAAGCAGCCACCATTGTTCGGGATCCACCTGGTATTTGTCGGCCCAGAATTTCAGTCGCTGCACCGAATCCCTTTCGGGATCGATGCTGATGCTGATAAAGTGTACAAAGTCGGGGGTTTTGTCGCCCACGCGTTGCGAATTGGTAATACCCTGTTGCAGCTTTCGCATATTCAGGGTAAGTGCCGGGCAAATGGTGGGACAATGGGTAAAGAAGAAATCGGCCACCAGCACTTTTCCTTTCAGATCGTCCCAGGTAACGGACTGACCCAACTGGTTGGTGAGCCGGATATTGGGCAGGGTATGCCAGATGGTGTCGGTATATTGTTTGCCATTGCGGATGCTGGTGATGGTGGAATCGGGCAGGTAATGCCGGGGCATCAGTATGTTTTGCTCGCTTCTGTTTTTCACCACAAAATAGCTGATCAGGGGTACCAGTGCCGCGAGCAGAATGGCATAGAGAGCGGTCTTATTCACGTCATAATCGGTTTAGGCTGCAAAGTTCCGAAAAATAAACCACCGGCCGTCTTGAATGTTCAACTCAAAAGCGGCCGGTGGCGTTTATTTTCTCAAGTGAGGGGTCGTCTTATTGCTTGCCGGGCTCGGGGGCTGGCTGTGCCTCCTGTTTGGCTTTTTCCTTGGCCGGCATTGTGCTTTCCTTGAAATGCAGGTCATAAGTATTCCGCAGGTTCTTATAGGAATTGCCATCAATGATAAAGGCCGCGATAAACCACACGAAAAGCAGCAGGGGCACTACAATGGTCATGATCATATTGCGGATTTCATCGCCCAGGTGCATAAATACCGCCACAATATAATAGGCCTTGGCCAGCGTAAGAATACAAACCGCGCCCTTGAACATCAGCACCAGCAAATCACTGGCCTCGGGCCAGGAATAGAGCAATAAACCAATTCCTAATTCGATTACGGTAATAACCGACAGCAAAATGGTGGTATTCTTTACCCTCTTCTTAAACTCCGCATCCGATATATGATGCTCGAAAGTGATTTCGGATGATGCAGGTTGGTGATCCATGTATTGATAAGTTTTAAGTTCTAAGTTTTAAGTTCTAAGTTTAGCGTTTAAGGTTTAAACTTTAAACGCTAAACCTTAAACCCTACTATCTACTCCCCACTCACTACTCCCTATATCAGGTAGAAGCATAAAAACACAAACACCCATACCAGATCTACAAAGTGCCAGTAGAGTCCGGCTTTTTCGATCATCAGGTAATGTCCGCGTTTTTGGAAAACATCTTTTTGGGTCATGATCAGCATCACGATGTTGATAATAACACCGGAGAATACGTGGAAGCCGTGGAAGCCGGTGATACCGTAGAAGTATCCACCAAAAGCTACCGGACCTTTCTCCCTTACATGTAATTCCGCAGTATTGATCAATCCCATCAATTCTTCCTTGCTCATGCCCATCAGTTGCTCATGCGTTTGCGTAGCACCCGACTCATGCGCCAGCATGGCCAGGGTATGGGTAGAAGAATTATTGAGTGCCTGGCTCAGTTCGGCCGCAGGCACCAGGTCGCCCCAGGGGTTGGCCGCCATAGTTTGACCAATCATTTCAATTTTACCATCTACCAGGGTGGCATGTGTGCCGGTGATCAGGTGATGCCATTCCCAGGCCTGACAACCAAGGAAGGCCGCGCCGCCGATAATGGTCCATACCAACCACTTGATTACACCCTTCTTATCGCCTTTATGTCCCGCATGCACCGCCAGTACCATGGTCACCGAACTGATGATCAGGATAAAGGTCATCACACTCACGAAGGCGAGGGGCAGATTGGCATGTCCCGCTCCGGGAAATGCGTTAAACACTACGTTGGGATCGGGCCAAAAGTTTTGGCTGAAACGAATAGTGCCATAGGAAATCAGAAAGGCACCAAAGGTGAAAGCGTCACTCATCAGGAAATACCACATCATCAGCTTGCCGTACTCCAGATTGAAGGGACTTTTTCCTCCACTCCACCATTTCGTTTGATGCACAGTTGCAGTTGTCGACATAATACTACGTTATAAGTTTTACGTTGTACGTTCTACATTGAGTTTAAAGTTGAGAGTTTAAGGTTTAAGGTTTATTCAAAAAGGTCTAAGCTTACCCTACGTAAACATTAAACTTTAAACCCTAAACATTAAACCCCTCCCAACACTATCATCCTATCACTATAAAAAACACCAGCAAATAGATCCAAAGCAGGTCTACAAAATGCCAGTAGGTAGCGGCTAATTCCACCGGTACCGAGCTATAGTTTTTCGATTTACCAAAGAATGCTTTGATAAACATTACTAAAAGAGCTACTACACCTCCGAGCACGTGCAGGGCATGCAGGCCGAAGATGATATAGAGAAACTGGCCCGCACCCGTTACGCCTTTCAGCGTTACGTTTTGATCGTACCACAGTTCCCGGAAACCCAGCCATTGCATTACTACAAAGGCCATTCCCAACACAAATGTCATAGCGATAAGCTGCCGGTAGCGGCCCATATCGCGTTGTTTAAAAGAGCGTAAAGCCAGTTGCACCGTGATGCTGCTGGCAATAATCACCGCGGTGGATACCCAGAAAATCTGTGGCATCACCACATCGCGCCATCCCACCAGGTTGCTTTTTACGATGAAAGCGCTGGTGAGGCCGGCAAACATCATCAGTATGCTCCCGATAGCCACCCAAAGGGTGAACTTATGGGGATGAATTTTTTTCTTTTGATTCGTTGTTTCTGCCATAATCGTCGTAGCCATGCTCTATCAGTTTTAAGTTCTAAGTTTTAAGTTGTAAGTTTTTGTAGTCAGTAAAAGTTTATTTTTTGGAGTCATCACAAGACTGCAGTGCTTCACTCATTCCTCCAAAAACGTAGAACTTAAAACTTACAACTTATAACTCTCCACTTGCCTTACTTAACAGCAACGCCAACAACACCACCGGCAGGTACAAATAACTGCCGAACATCACTTTGCGGGCGGCTTTTACTTCCATGCTTCTATACAGGCTCATCGACCGGCCGATCATAAACAGGTTGGCTGCTACAATCAACGCCAGGCTTATTTTGCCCGTAAGATCGCTATACTGGCACATACCTGTAACATAGGGTACCAGGGTTATCGGCAGCAACAACGTGGAATAAATTACCGTTTGCAATGCTGTAAACCTGGTTGGTCCTTTATCCGCCGGCAGCAGCTTAAAGCCTACCCGCGAATAGTCGGTATGTGCTATCCAGGCAATCGCCCAAAAATGGGGAAACTGCCATAAGAACTGTATTCCAAAGAGCACCCATCCGCCGAGGGAGAGTTGATCATCGCCGGCGGCCCATCCGATCAAGCAGGGCAGGGCACCGGGAACCGCTCCCATCAACACCGCCATACTACTCACTTTTTTCAACGGTGTGTAGATGAAGGCATAGAGAAAAAGACTAAAGGCGGCCACGCCTGCTGCAAGCCAGTTGAAATAATAGCCCAACATCAGCACACCAATCAAACCCGCCAGCACCGCGAATACCCAGCCTTCGGTTTCCGACATACGTCCCGAAGCTATGGGTCGCGAACTGGTTCGCTTCATCTGCGCGTCGGTTCCTTTCTCCACTACCTGGTTGATGGCATTGGCACTACCCGTCACCAACAATCCTGCTAAAAAGAGCAATCCTACCATCCTCCAGTCCGTCTCCACCACTTTCGGCGCCAGCAGGTAACTGATTACACTGCTGAACACCACCATTATACTCAACGAAAGCTTTATGAGCTGCAGATAATCTTTTAGCTTTTGAATCACGCTTTCGATTGTTATGTTATACGTTGTACGTTCTACGTTTTACGTTTGGTTTAAGGTTTAGGGTTGAAAGTTTAAAGTTGATAGTATTGGGTTCGAAGTTTATCATTAAACCTTAAACTCTAAACCCTAAACTCCTACTAACTACTCCCTACTCTCCACTTACTCAATGTCCTTTGCTCTCATTCGCCCCAATCGCTTCTGTTTGGGGAATAAACTCTCTTCCATCCTTACCATAATCATAGGGCCAGCGGTGTACTTCCGGAATTTCGCCGGGCCAGTTGCCGTGACCGGGATTGATGGGCGTGGTCCATTCCAGTGTGGAAGCACCCCAGGGGTTGCTATTGGTAACCTTACGTCCTTTGAATATGGAATAGAAGAAATTGAATACAAACATTAACTGCACGGCAAATACCACGATCGACACTACCGTAATCATCTTGTCGAGATCACCAAACTGGTTGAAGGAATGCCACATCGATTTATCGAGGTAGCGACGTGGAATACCGGCCAGACCCTGGTAGTGCATGGGCCAGAAGATGAGGTAAGAACCTACCATGGTAACCCAGAAGTGCAGATAACCAAGCGTGGTGTTCAGGTATCGGCCAAACATTTTGGGGAACCAGTGATAAATACCGGCATACATACCAAACATGGAAGCCACACCCATCACAATGTGGAAGTGGGCCACTACAAACATGGTATCGTGCAGATGAATATCGATGGTGGAGTTGCCGAGGAAGATACCGGTAAGACCACCGGAGATGAACAGGCTTACAAAACCGATAGCGAAAAGCATAGCCGGTGAAAAGCGGATATTACCACGCCACAGGGTAGTAAGCCAGTTAAATACTTTGATGGCAGAAGGAACCGCAATGAGCAGGGTAAGCAGTACGAATACCGAGCCGAGGAAGGGGTTCAATCCGGTTACAAACATGTGGTGCGCCCAAACGAGGAAGGCGAGAATGGCGATCGCAAACAGCGAACCCAGCATGGCCATATAACCGAAGATGGGTTTGCGACTATTGACCGACATGATTTCAGACACCATTCCCATCGCGGGCAGCAGGATGATATATACTTCCGGGTGACCGAGGAACCAGAACAAGTGCTGGTAAAGGATGGCGCTACCGCCTTCGTTGGGTAATACTTCACCATTAATTACGATATCGCTGAGGAAGAAGCTGGTACCCAGGTTACGATCGAACAGCAGCAGTATTGCGCCCGACAACAGTACGGGGAACGACAACACACCCAGAACGGCGGTGAAGAACAGGGCCCAGATGGTGAGTGGCATACGGGTCATGCTCATACCCTTGGTACGCATGTTGAGAATCGTGGAAATATAGTTGAGGCCACCCAGCAGGGAGCTAATGATAAAGAGCGCCATACTGATCAGCCAGAGGTCGGCACCAATTTTGGATCCATCACCTGCCTGGCCCAGGGCGCTCAGGGGCGGGTACATGGTCCAGCCACCACTGGCGGGGCCTGTTTGTACAAACAGGGAAGAAAGCATCACCACACTGGCGAGGAAGAAGAACCAGTAGGAGAGCATATTGAGGAAGGGCGAAGCCATGTCGCGCGCGCCAATCTGCAGGGGAATCAGGAAGTTCGCAAAGGTTCCACTCAAACCGGCCGTCAACACGAAAAATACCAGTACGGTACCGTGCATGGTTACCAGCGAATAGTAGAACTCGGGCTTGATAAGGCCACCTGCTGCGCGCTCACCAAAGAAGGTTTCCAGAATGGGGAACGCTTCGCCGGGGTAACCCAGTTGCAAACGAAACAGTACCGAAAACAGACCTCCAATAATAGCCCATATGATACCGGTAATCAGAAACTGCTTACCGATGGTCTTATGGTCCATGCTGAAGACATACTTCGATACGAAGGACTGGTGATGGTGACCATGTCCGTTATGTTCATCGTGATGAACCTCGGGTACTACCGCTGTGCCGGGTTGTACATGCAATGCTTCGCTCATAATACTTCTATTTTAGGGAATGGCGTTTGCCATTCTATCCATTAATGATTTCCTCCTGCAGCAGCCAGTTTGGCGGGTACAGTTTGTGCAATAGCTTTGGTGGAGTCTGGGCCTGCCGGGGCAGGTGCAGCTTCTGGCTTGGGATTGGCCACCACATATTGTGGTGTTTGCCCTGCCATCCACGCATCATACTCTTCCTGTGTTTCCACTACAATGGTGCCGCGCATGCTATAATGTCCGCGTCCACACATCTGGTCGCAGGCTATTTCAAATACAAATTCGGGATCGCCGGTTTCTTCGCGCACCTGTTTGGTGGTCTTGGTGGGTGTAAACCACATGGTGGTGGGGGTGCCAGGCACCGCATCCATCTTCATGCGGAAATGGGGCAGACCCACATCGTGAATCACATCCTTGGCGTTGATAACCAGTTTCACCGGCTTACCTACCACCAGGTGCATCGCACCTGTACCGTAGATATCATCGTGGTTAGCGGGATCATCCCAAAGCTGACCCAGGGGGTTGCTTTTTGCGTCGCTGACCTCTTTGTAATATTTTTTACCGAGGATACCGTCTTCACCGGGATAGCGGTATTCCCATTTAAACTGGCTGCCGGTAATTTCCACCACCATCGCATCTTTGGGCGCATCGCCGGTAATGCGGAACCAGTAGTAGATACCAAAACCTACCAGGATGGTAAGGGTAATGGCGGGAATAACCGTCCAGATCAACTCCAGCTTATTGTTGTGGGGATAGAAATAAGCTTTGCGGTTTTCCGACTCCTGGTATTTATAAGAAAACCAGAACAGCGCGATCTGAGTCAGGAAAAATACAATACCTGTAATGGCAAGGGTAATGTAGAGCATCAGATCGATATAATACCCATGATCGGAATAAGCCTCGCCCAGGATCTTGCCTTTCAGTTGCTCATTGCAATAATACACACCAAACAATCCCACAATCAGGAAAGCCAGCAGCAGGAAGGCATTAATCTTGTTCGACTGCTTCCGCGACCGCTCTTCACCACGCAGGATGGCCACATACTCACTTGCCTTGGCAATCTGGAATGTAACCAGGAAGCCGAGAGCCAGAATCGCAACGATGAAAAAAGTTTGCATATGAATTAAGTTCTGAGTTTTAAGTTTTAGGTTTTAAGTTGATTTTTCGAAACGCGTCAATTCCTCTAATCTTTATCAACTCAAACTAACCTTGTTCAACTTTTCTTTACGCCAACAAATCAACGATTCAACAAATAAACAAATCAACGAATCAACAAATCAACAAATTCTACGCGTGGTGTATCACACTCTCCTTCGTAAGCGGATGATTTTTTGCCAGTAGCGGCGCTTTGGCCAGAGCTTTACCGGTTACGAACATGATCAGCCCTACAAATCCCAGCGCCACACCGAAATCATACAGAATCATGGGCACATGATCGGGGGCAACCGCCGGGAACACCATTTGATAGAAATCAAGCCAGTGTCCAAAAATGATCAGGAGCGACATGAAGGTCATCGTGGCATAGTTCCGCTTCGAGTCCTTACTCATTAATATTAACAACGGAGCAAGGAAATTGATTATAAACATGAGCCAGAAAATACCGCTATAGATACCTTCGGCGCGGGGTTTGAAATAAACGGTTTCTTCCGGAATATTCGCATACCAGATCAGCATGAACTGGGAGAACCAGAGATAGGTCCAGAAGATGGAGAAAGCAAACATGAACTTACCCAGGTCGTGCAGGTGCTCGTAGTTGGTGAACTCGAGGTAGCCCGAATTTTTCAGGTAGATCACAAAAAGGGCGATCAAAGCCAGGCCCGCCACGAATGTGCTGGCGAATGTGTACCAGCTATACATGGTGCTGTACCAGTGTGCATCGATGCTCATGAGCCAGAGCCAGGGAATAGACGACATTACCGTGAGCGCGAATACCACAATATACACGGCTGCCCATACGGTATTCTTCCACAAATATTTGCGTTTACTTGCCAAATCGGGCAGGGGGTTGTCATCGAGCTGACGGCTCAGCTTACGCATCTTCCATCCCAAAACCGACCAAAGTACCACGGTGAGCACGGTGGCGGTGGTAAAGAATCCTTTGTTCAAAAATCCTTTTTTGAAATCGAGGATGGGATCTTCCGCTACATGATGGGCATCGGTCCAGTGGTAAATGGTATGATTGCTACCAAAAATGATGGCAAGTAAAATAGCGACGCAGATAACTCCAATTACAGGAATAACAGCGGAGATTGCTTCGGGTACGCGACGGAAAGCCATTTGAAATCCCCCCCAGGCCAAAGTGGTGGCACAGATAAAAAACATACACGCGTTCACCACCAGCAGAAAGTACACACTGTTTTGCAGCAGGCTGGCCCAGAAGCGTGCGTCGTTACGCGCTTCTTCCTCGGGCGTGGCCGCCGATCCATGGGTAGTAACGTAGAGGCCAATGATCGACAGGATACCAAAGGCCATCAATGCCAGCGAAATGGTATTGTATCGTTTGGGAACCTTGAAATTGAGCTTAAGTGACATCAGCTTTCTTTTATTGCTTCAAAAAAAATTACTTCGCCTGGGCTACAGCCGTGCTGTCGTTAGCAGCACCAGCCGGGTTTTGCTTCGATCGAATATAGGCGATCACATCCCAGCGTTCTTTTGTGCTGAGCTGTGAAGCATAGCTACCCATTTGTCCTTTTCCATAGGTAATGGAATGGAACATGGTGCCATCCGCCAGATTCTTCATATCATCGGCCAGCAGGTTTTTGGGTGCTGCGCTATAGGGACCATTACCGTCATTATACAAAGGACCTTTACCATCGAGCTTGGCGCCATGGCAAATGCCGCAGTTGATCTGGTAAATACGATCCGCTTCTTTCATATCCACATCCGCTGCGTTGATGGGGCTGGTTACCGAAGCCGAATTGGCATATCCTGCCGAATCGTTCTGGTAAGGATAGGAACCCATAGCACCCCGGGCAATAGTGCCAGGAACGGGCATGGCTGTATATACCGGTGTGGTTTCCGCTCCTGAATTTTTCAGGCGCGCTTCCGCATCGGCATAGGTTTCGTACGCATTGCTATAGGTCATATCGGGCATATAGGCACGACCCGGGCTGCCCTTATCCTTGCAACCTACGAGCACTGCCAGGGATCCGCTAACTGCTGCGAGTATGAAAAATTTCTTCATGCTGCTGTTTTAATAAAATGCGATTAATGAACTGCTTCTACTTTCTTACCATATTTCACGGTTTCCTGGTCGTAGCGACCCATCCACCAGCCGGTTTCGCGGTATTGAACCGATACGTCTTTGGCCCCCAGACTGCTGAGGAAAGCCATCACTTCCTGTTCGTTGGTTTTATCGGTACAATCGAGCGCCATCACAAATGTGTCGTCGGTGCTGCGCGGATTGAAATGGTCTTTTTTCACAAAGGGCGCCAACTGGCAAAGCCAGCAGAAAGTGAGCACCATCCCTACGGCCGCAAACAATACGGTCAACTCAAAGGTGATGGGAATCCATGCCGGCAATGAAAAGAATGGCTTTCCACCAAAATTGATGGGCCAATCGTAACTGAGCGCCCAGGTAATAAAGCCCACGGCAGTGGCCGTACCCGTGATACCATAAATGAAACCCGCAGTATGCAGGCTGGTATCGCGCAGGCCCATGGCTTTATCCAAACCATGAATCGGAAAGGGCGTGAATACATCGTGAATACGGTAGCCCGCACGACGTACTTTTTTCACCGCCGGAAAAAGGACCGCTTCGTCGTCGAAGTTGCCTACTATGAATTTTTTTACGCTCATGTTTTTTTAGTTTTAAGTTGTAAGTTTTAAGTGCTAAGTCTTTTGACTTATTACTTGTCCATTTACTTACAACCCTTCCCTATTAACTTATAACTTACTACTTACAACTTACTACTTCCTTACGCACCATGATCATGCCCATGCTTCTCCCCAAACTCCTCTATCTTCTCATTCTCCACTTCATCCATATTATTCTTATAGCTTTCGCCATTCTTCTTCAGGATATGCTTGATCTCCGCTATCGCGATTACGGGGAAGTATTTCGCGAAGAGGAAATAGCAGGTAAAGAAGAGGCCAAATGTTCCCAGATAGAAACCTATCTCCCAAATGGTGGGCGTATAATATGTACTCCAGGCACTGGGCAGGTAGTCGCGGTACACGGAGGTAACGATGATCACGAAACGTTCGAACCACATACCGATGTTCACCAGGATACTCATAAAGAAGGTGAGCAGAATATTGCGGCGCATTTTGCGGAACCAGAATATCTGCGGCGACAACACGTTACAGCCCATCATCAGCCAGTAGCTCCAGCCATAGGGTGAGTTCAGGTTCAAACGGTTTTCGAAGAAGGCAAAGTTCTCATAAGGAACCGCCGAGTACCAGGCCATGAACAATTCAGTCAGGTAAGCGATACCCACAATGGAACCCGTGAGTACAATTACCTTGTTCATTACCTCTATATGTTCGATAGTAATATAGTCTTCGAGCGACAATACTTTACGGGTTACCAGCAGCAGGGTTTGCACCATCGCGAAGCCGGAGAAGATGGCACCCGCCACAAAGTAAGGGGGGAAGATGGTAGTGTGCCAGCCGGGAACAATGGATGTGGCAAAGTCGAAGGATACGATGGTGTGTACCGAAAGTACGAGAGGCGTACTCAAACCGGCCAGTACCAGCGATAGTGCTTCGTGCCGTTGCCAGTGTTTGGTAGAACCGGTCCAGCCAAAAGAAGCTACACCATAGAAAAATTTACGCCATTTCAATTTCGCACGATCGCGCAGGGTAGCCAGGTCGGGAAGAAGACCGGAATACCAGAACAGCAGCGATACGGTGAAGTAAGTAGAGATCGCGAATACGTCCCACAAGAGCGGTGAGTTGAAGTTTACCCAAAGCGGACCACGGGTATTGGGATAAGGTAGTACAAAGAAGGCATCCCACACACGACCCATGTGCCAGATCGGGAACTGGCCCGCGCACATTACGGCGAATATGGTCATGGCTTCTGCGGCACGGTTTACACCGGTACGCCAGCCCTGGCGAAACAGCAGGAGGATGGCGGAGATCAGCGTTCCCGCGTGACCAATACCTACCCACCATACGAAGTTGGTGATATCCCAGCCCCAGCCGATGGTCTTGTTCAGGTTCCACTGACCGGTACCATAGATCACTTCCATGGCCACGGAAATAATACCGAAGATGAGCAATGCCACCGAAATGAGGAAACCTACCCACCAGAGTTTGGAAGGTTTGGTTTCCACCGGGCGACAAATATCCTCGGTAACCTGGTGGTAGTCCTTTGTACCATCTACCAGTGGCGGCCTAGCCTGCGATTCATATCTGAGTAATGCCATAAACTGTGTTTTAGCTTCTTCGCTTCAAAACTTAAAGCGGAAAGAAAGCTTAGCTTACTTATTGCTTAATACAAAAAATTCAAAAACCTATTATCAACCTCACTTAAAACCTAAAACTTACTACTTACCACTCCCTCTCAATGATGCGCTCCCTCTTCCACCGCATGCTCCGCAGCAGGCTTCGCATGATGTCCTTTTCCTTCAATGATCTCATCGGTATTGCGCACTTTCGCCAGGTAAGTTACATTGGGCAACACGTGCAATTGCTCCAGCACCAGGAAGCTGCGCTGCGGATTTTCCTCACGCACTTTCGTAATCTGGCTTTCGGGATCATTCACATTACCAAAGATGATGGCATCGCCTGCACAAGCCTGCTGACAGGCCGTTTTGGCTTCGCCATCGCGCAGCACGCGATTCTCTTTCTTTGCCTGCAGCTTGGCCGCCTGTGTACGCTGCACGCAGAAGCTACATTTTTCCATCACACCGCGTGAACGAACGGTTACATCGGGGTTCAGCACCATGCGGGTAAGTTCATCGTTCATCTGGAATACCACATCGTTGAGCTTACCAACCAGTTGCTGATCCTGGTTGTTGTTAAAGCTATCAGCGCCGGTATAATCGGCCCAGTTGAAGCGGCGAACTTTATAAGGACAGTTGTTGGCGCAGTAGCGGGTACCGATACAGCGGTTATAAGCCATCTGGTTGATGCCTTCGCTGCTGTGGTTGGTAGCGGCTACGGGGCAAACGTTTTCGCAAGGCGCGTTGTCGCAATGCTGACACATCATGGGCTGGAATACCACGCCTTTCAGATTGTCGGGATTTTTTTCATCGCTCACAAAGTAGCGGTCGATACGCAGCCAGTGCATATCGTGGTAGCGCAATACTTCGTTCTTACCTACCACCGGCACATTATTCTCTGCATGGCAGGCCACCACGCAGGCGCCACAACCATAGCAGGCATTCATGTCGATATTCATACCCCATTTCAAACCGGGGTTGTCGTGTACGCCATAAAGTGTCGCTTCCGCGCGATAGTCACCGGTCTTCTTGGCATAAGCCTCTTTCAGGTGATTGCGGGCGTCGAGTATTTCGTTGGGGCGTTGCTTAAAGGTAGCGAGGGTGGTTTCGCGCACCACTTCCACACGTCCTTCGTAGGAATTGTGGATCTGCATCTGCGCAATTTTTTCCTTGCGCTTCATGTTGGTGAGCTCCACTACACTGCTGTAGTTGATGGTTTCACCATTCAGCTTCGCGAAGGGGAATACATTCGCACCCACTTTCGCGGCGGTTTTACCCAGGGATTCGGCACGGCCATAACCGAGGGCTACCGCAATAGTATGTTCATTCATACCCGGAATTACCAGTACAGGCAGCTCTACTTCTTTGCCGCCCATGGCAATCTTAATCACGGGTTTCTGGGGATAGTATTCGTAGTTGTTGCTTTCTTTTTCTGAACCGTCGATCAGGTTCAGGTCGAGCAATTCTTTCGCCATCTTCATGCTGATGAGCGCATAGTTGCCCCAGCATGCTTTGGAGATGGGATCGGGCAGTTCCTGCAACCAGGGGTTGGCTGCGCCATCGCCCGCGCCGATGGATACTTTTTGATAAAGCACCAGTTCGGTACCACTTACTGGTCCGCTAACAGCACTGGCAGCAGTAGCTACGGCAGCACCGCTATAAGCACCAGCAGCAGCGGTGGCGGGTGTTTCCAGCACACCATCCTGCAGGGCTTTTTCAAATGCGGCATCCGAACCGAGGCGACCTGCCCAGTAATTGCGGAAATAATTATCGTATGTAGTATCGTTACCGCTCCACTTCAGCAAAGAAGTTTGCCAGGGGCGGGTTTTAAACAGGGGATGAATGGTAGGCTGTTGGAAGCTCAGGTAGCCCGACTTGGGTTCGGCATCACCCCAGCTTTCCAGGTAATGATGTGTGGGTACCGAATACTGGCAGAGCGAAGTGGTTTCGTCCATACGTCCGCTAAAGGAAACGGTCAGTTTCACTTTTGCCAGCGCTTTTCCAAAGCGTTCGCCATCAAAATAGCTGTACACGGGGTTGGCATCCGCAATCAGCAGGGCGCCTACCTGGCCAGCTTCCATTTGGGTAAGCAGGTCGGCCATGTCTTTATCAATACCCTGGCGATAGTTGCTGGTAACAGCCCAGTTGATAGTAGTGCCATAAGCGCCAATGGCATTGTTGATGGCGTTTACAACAATTTGTACATTTTTATCGTTGCTGCCGGAAACAACAAGGGCAGCGCCTGTATTTGCTTTCAGATCGGCCGCGGCTTTTTCAATACCTTTTTTCAGTTTGGCATCGGCAATGGCCGGTGCGGATACGGAACCATCGATAGCGGCGAGCAGTGCCAGCGCTACATGACCCGTTTCGGAAGGACGATGCGTATAGCGCTCATCGGCATTGGCGCCGGTGGTACTCAGGTGACCTTCGAACTGGTAATGCTTGCTCATCGACGGATTCTTCTCGTCGATCTTGCGGCCCTTGCCATAACCCACAGCATTTTCAACAGGGTTCATCCAGTTGCCGAGGAAATCGGCATCGAGGCTCACGATTACTTTGGCCGCGTCGAAATGATAAGAGGGCAGCCTGCGACCGAAGCCTGTGGCTTCATTGGCCAGCAGCATACCGCTGTACGAAACCGGGTCGGCCACAACATGTGTGCTGCCGGGATATTTCGCTAAGAATTCAGTGATGATTTGTTTTGTGCTGGGCGAAGTAACAGAGCCGGTGAGCAAAACCACTTTGCCGGTATTGGCTGCCAGCGCCGCGTTCACTTCTTTATCGAGCTGCTCGTAAGTAGGCACTTCCTCCAGTTTATCATCTTTGCGATGCTTGGGGTTGGTGAGGCGATGCATATCATATAGATCGAGCACAGATGCCTGCGCGCGGGCCGATGTACCGCCTTTGGTATAGGAAGAAAGGGTATTGCCTTCAATTTTGATAGGGCGACCGTCGCGCACTTTGGCTACAATGGGCAATACATCCCCATCCTGCACATAGGTAGTGGCATAGAAACGGGCTTCACCGGGAATCAGGTTCTCGGGTTTGTTGGCATAGGGGATCACCTTGCGCTCCGGTACTTTACAACCGGCAGCAAGGGCAGCGGCGGCTGTACTGAAGCCGAGGTATTTTAGAAAGTCGCGGCGGGGCGCTTTGGCATCCACCAGCTTTCCACTGTCAAAACCTTCAAAAGGTAAATCCTCACGAAATTCATCTTCTGCATTCTTCTGAAAATTCGCCGGATCATTTAACTGTCCGAATCCCTGCCAGTACTTTTTTTGGCTCATATTAATTATACCCCAAACCCCGAATGGAGTTTATTTTGGTTTACTAATGTGATACTATGCTTATTCCCTCTCCGCAAGTGGAGCCGGGGATTAATAGTGGCATTTCTGACATTCCAGGCCACCGATATGCTCAACGCGCACGCTATCCATCTTGCCATTCCTGATATCGTTGTGGAATTTCTCGTAAATGCTATAAAACTGATTACCCTTGGTGCTGTCGTAATTGAAGTTGACCGCGGTTTCGCGATGGCAATTGATACACCAGCCCATGCTCAGTTCGGAGAACTGGTACACTTCGTCCATGGCGGTGATTTCGCCGTGGCAGGTCTGGCATTGTACATCACCGGCCCTTACGTGCTGCGCGTGGCTGAAGTACACGTGGTCGGGCAGGTTATGAATTTTTACCCAGGGAATAGCCTGTGCTTTGGAAGGATCCCAGTCGTTGGGTTTGTTGGGATCAAAGCCGGCATATTTATACAGTTTAGCGATTTCGCCCGTACCGTTTACTTCCTTGCCGTTGCGGTCGTAAAGCTGGGGACCATTGTATTCGCTAATGTTTTTGTGGCAATTCATACACACGTTCACCGAAGGAATGGCGGCGTGCTTGCTTTCCCAGGCATTGCCATGGCAATAAAGACAGTTGATCTGGTTGATGCCGGCATGCACTTTATGTGAGTAGAAAATGGGTTGCTCGGGTTCGTAGTTTTGTTGACGTTGCAAACCGATGGCGCCTTTGGCCACAAAATAACCACCCACAATAAAGAAGAATACGGCCAGCATGGCGATATATACTTTATTGCGATAGAAAGGAACAGGCTCGGGGCGGCTGATGCCTTCTGCATCGTCCGACATTTTTTTCAGGTTGCTGTTTACCTGCAACAGGATCAGGGCGATGATGGCCAGGATCAGGGAGATAATACCAAAGATGACGGCGTTGCGGTTGCTGGCAGGTTCTTCACCACCAATTGGTTCATTTACCTTTACAGGTGGAGCAGTATACTCCTTTTCTACATAAGCGAAAATCGCGTCAATCTCTTCTTTCTTCAGGGCGGGGAAGGCGGTCATCACGGAACCATACTGTGTTTTCAGATCAGCGAAGTAGGGTTCTTCGGCGATGAGCTTACCCGGATTGGCGATCCAGGCATAGAGCTTGGTCATATCGCCGCCATAGTATTCCTTATCAATCACGCCACCGAGGGCGGGACCGGTTCCATTCTTGAACACATTATGACAGCTTGCGCAATTTGCCTGGAAAAGGGCTTTCCCATCCTGGGCCGAAACCTGAAACGCAGCAATTACAACAAAAATCAGCGGAAGAAGTATCAGTTTGGTGGCCTTTGGTTTACAAGGAATCATAGCAGCGATTATTCTGAAAGAATGTGGATAAATAGCTCTAACCGGCTGCAAAAATAAGCCACGGAGTTAACAAAATGCCAAGGTTCTGAAAAATTTTTTAACCCGCTACCAGCCTGCATTTCAGCGGATTTGTAAGGGTTTTTATGGCTTCGCGAATTTTGTTTGTCATGAATCAGTCAACAGGGTGTGGAGGTTCAACAAATGTGAATGCTGCGGATGGTTTAAGGTTTAGGGTTTAAAGTTTAATGGGGTTGGGAGGGGTTTTTTTGTGGGTACTATTTCTTGAATTTGGAGATTTGATAAGATTTCGTTCTGTAAACTTCGCGTTGCGCTCGTTGCGGTGAAAACTTCAGGAATTGGAAGCATCGTCAAAGAAGTGAAACTTCTACCGCAAAGAATCTGCCTGCGGCAGGCGCAAAGAATCCGCAAAGAACGCGACGATAGGTCGAGAGCATAATATTCATGCCGTCTGGGACAGATTTTGACTTTAAAACCTGGGGGTAATGCCTAAACCTTCCATATTCCTACCGTTCGATAATCGAGTCAACATTTCAACTCCGCAAGTCATTATCTTTGCGCGCGTTGAGAATTGTTGAATCGTTGAATCGTTGAATCGTTGAATCGTTGAATCGTTGAATCGTTGAAT
>CAYMZZ010000004.1:0-299652 GCA_964395095.1 uncultured Citrobacter sp. | reverse complement strand
GTTGAATCGTTGAATCGTTGAATCGTTGAATCGTTGAATCGTTGAATCGTTGAATTACCGAATTACCCAATTCTCGAATCGTTTGGTTGTTAATATCATATATACAACAACCAATAACAAAAACTTAAAACTTACAACTTATAACTTAAAACTCATGCTCCGCCGCCTGCAGAAAAAATGGAAAGTCAACGGAATGCAGCTCCTGCTCATTCTCTGCACTTTTGCCATTGGGGGCAGTCTTACCGGGCTGCTGGGCAAGCAGATCATGAACCTGCTGCCGCTGGAGAAGGGCCTATTATGGGTGGTCATATATATAGTACTGGTAACCTTGATCTGGCCATTTGCCGTATTACTGGTTTCAGTTTTCTTTGGACAATACCGATTTTTCATCAGTTACCTGCGAAAAATGGGACGAAGGATGAAGATCATCCGGTAAAAGCAGTCAGGATAAGAATATGGTATCTTTGCGCTATGAATGAGTTATCAACCATCAAAAAGATCCTTTTACAGCTTAAGCCTGAATTGATTGACCGATTTCATATCAGCAGCATTGGCTTATTTGGCTCAGTTGTTCGTGATGACTTTCGGGAGGATAGTGATATTGACATCATTGTAGATTTCAGGCAGCCCATAGGTATTGAGTTCATAGATCTTGCTGATTATTTGGAAAACAAAATAAATCGACAGGTCGATTTGGTATCCCGAAAAGCAATTAAACCAAAATATTTGAGGGAAATTGAATCGGAAATTATTTATGTCTAAAGAAAAATTCCTGCCATCCCTAATTGAAACCTTATCGAATCTCCATTGAAACAACTCATCATCTTCGCTTCTGGTGCGGGATCCAATGCCGCGCGGATTATTGATCATTTCCGGCATCGTAAGGATGCCAAAGTTTCCCTGATAGTGTGTAATAAACCGGGTGCCGGAGTAATTGGCATTGCTGATAAGGAAGGAATCCCGGTGTTGATGATCGAAAAAGAACGCTTTTTCCGGGGCGATGCTTATGTGGCGGAACTGATGGCGCAAGAGCCTGCCCTAATAATCCTGGCTGGTTTTCTCTGGAAGATACCCCCGGCATTGATCCATGCTTTCCGCGGACAAATCATCAATATTCATCCGGCTTTGCTACCGGCCTATGGCGGCAAGGGCATGTATGGCCGGCATGTACACGAAGCCGTGATCGCCGCCGGCGAAGTGCAAAGCGGCATTACCATCCATTATGTGGATGAGCACTACGATCATGGCGATACCCTCTTCCAGGCCCGCTGCCCGGTATTGCCCAACGACAATGCCGATTCGCTGGCAGAACGCATACATGCGTTGGAACATTTGCATTATCCCAGAGTAATTGAAGAACTTTTGAGCCGTTGAAGGTTTAAGGTTTAATCGAAAAGATTGATGCTAATCGAATCTTCGGGAAATTTCTCTTGTACACTTGGATGACCCGCCGATAATCGATCTATTCTCTCCTCCCGAAGGGAGGGCGTATGGGTAGTAACTGCAGAATGGATATTAACCTCCTGAAGGGAGGTTGTGTGAATGCCGCCAATCGAATCGAATAACATTTCCTTTATAACCGAGAGACTCGTGAGGAGTGCGTTGGGTAAGAAAAATCTGCGGGAAAAGCATTTCGTACCGGCAAGTTGTTTCCATTTCAGGAAGTTTTTTACCGTAACGAGCGCGACGGATTCCCCGCCAAGGCGGGGCGACGATAGGTTTATAGTGCTGATCGAGCATAGAGTCACAGCTAACCGGCGATAATTATGCAATGATCACTCTTTGTCAATCATCGTATCGTCGCGGTCGTTGCGGATTCGTAGTCCCGCCCTTGCGGGATTGCGGTAAAAAGCTGCATGCACCCAAGCCTCCCTATAAACCTTAAACCCTAAACTTTAAACCCCAAAATCGTATCTTTCTGCTTCACTAAACCAACCCCATTATGCGCCAAATCTTGCTGGTCATACTGGCCCTGCTTGGCACCCTCACTCCGGGTGCGCAAACGGCTTTTGAATTCAATAATCCCGCTTCAGTGGGCATGTCGGCCGATCGATTGCAGAGAATCGACAAACTGATGCAGGAATATGTGGATAAGAAATGGATACCTGGCGCCAGCATACTGGTCGCCAGGGATGGAAAGGTGGTGTATCATAAAGCTTTTGGCTATGCCGATATTGATGCCCGCAAACCATTGAGCAAAGACGCCATCTTTCGCATTGCCTCGCAAACCAAAGCCATTACCAGCGTAGCGGTAATGATGCTGTATGAAGAAGGGAAACTGCTGCTGGATGATGCGGTGGGAAAATACATTCCCGAATTTTCGAAAATGCAGGTGCTGGATAAATTCAATGCCGCCGACACCAGTTATACCACGGTGCCCGCCAAAAGGGCCATCACTATCCGCGACCTGCTCACGCATAGTTCGGGCATCAGCTATGCGCAAATCGGCAGCCCCGAAGCCAACGCCATCTTTTACAAACATGGTGTTTTCGCGGGCATTGGCGTACCCCAACTGCTGCTGGCTGATCAAATGAAAATACTGGCCAAACTACCCCTGGTACATCAGCCCGGTGAAAAATGGACCTATGGACTGAATACCGACCTGCTGGGTTATCTGGTTGAAGTGGTGAGCGGCCAAAGCCTTGATGCTTTCCTCCGCAACCGCATTTTTGAACCCCTTGGAATGAAGGACACTTATTTCTATCTCCCCAAAGAAAAACAGGGCCGGCTGGTGAGTGTGGCCACCGAAAACGACAAAAAAGAAAGCATTACCCTGAAAGGTGAATTTGAGCTGAATGGAAAAGCGCAGGTGGATTATCCCAATATGAACGGACGACTTTATTCGGGCGGTGCCGGTTTGGTGAGCACAGCCCTCGATTATGGCATTTTTATGCAAATGCTGCTCAACCATGGCGAATATAATGGTCAGCGCATCCTGAGCCCCATGTCGGTGAAAATGATGCGCAGCCCACAGTATAATCCCGAAGGCTGGACAGAAACCACGATGGGACTGGGCTTTGGCGTCTTCACCGACAAGAGCGATGGTAAAACCCCGGTAAGCCCCGGCACTTATCAATGGGGCGGCTTTTTCAGCTCCTCTTACTGGATTGATCCGGAGAAAAAAATAGTAGCGCAGCTATTCATCAACCAGTTTCCGCATTCGCATGGGGAGATACATGATAAGTTTAAAGTGTTGGTGTATGCAGCGTTAGAGAAGTTTTGAGTTATAAGTTATAAGTTTTAAGTGGTTATGGGGTTATAGGGGTAAATGGTATTAGATACTTTAAGAATATAGCGGTCTAAATACTTATAACACCCCTCTGGCAACTCAAAACTTATAACTTAAAACTTACAACTTTAAACTCTTACAAAATCTTTAGCATTTTCTTTTGTTATTTGCCCCCTTAAACCACCGCCTTTGCTCCGAAATCTACTTTACCGCTTTCTTTTATCGCTGACATTCCTGCTTGCCGGTGCGTGGACCTTATGGGCCCAGGAGCGGGTGAAAGTGCGGGGTACGGTTTACGACAGCAGCCGCAACTATGTAATTGAACTGGTATCGGTGATGAGTAGTTCCGGAAAGGGCACTTATACCAATCGCAATGGCCAGTATGAACTGGACCTGATGCCCGGCGACTCCATCTGGTTTAGTTATCTCAATAAACCCACGGTGAAGTTTCCGGTGGCCAATATGAATAACCCGCTGAGTTTTGATGTGGCCCTCCATATCAATATTACGACGCTGAAAGAAGTGAAGATCCGTCCGCGCGATTACAAACAGGACAGTATTCAGAATCGTGAGGACTATGCGAAGGTTTTTAATTACAAAAAACCTGGTCTCAGTGTGGTGCGACCACAAACAGAATACGGCGCCGCCGTGGGATTTGACCTGAACGAAATTATCAATGTATTCCGCTTCCGACGCAACCGCAATATGCTCGCGTTCCAAAAAAGGCTGGTCAACCAGGAGCAGGAGAAATTTGTGGACCGCCGCTTCAACAAAGCCGTGGTACGCCGCCTCACCGGCCTCACGGAACCTGAAATAGATTCCTTCATGTTTGTGTATCGCCCCAGTTATGAACTGGCCCTTGTTTTGTCGGAATATGATTTCCAGTATTACATTAAAGCGGCTTTTGAAAGGTTTAAGAATGGATTGCCGCCGGATGCGTTGAAGCTGGAAGAAGAGTATTAAGTTGTAAGTTCTAAGTTTTAAGTTTTTTGGAAGTTGACTTGAGGATAAGATGATTATTTTGGATGACCATTTTATTTTTCAGAATAAAATACATTTGTGTCAACCAACCATTGCCTTCAACCAGAACCCATAACTTATAACTTAGAACTTAAAACCTAAAACTTCCGCATGAACTCCACTCATCTCGGCATCGGCACCCGCTTACAACATACCCTCTACGGTCCCGGGGTAATTGTGGGTCTTCGCTTTGCTACTTACCTTATTTCTTTCATCAATCATGGTGTGAAAGAAATTGATAAGGATGATCCGCAACTGGATGAGATCATTCCCGAGAATGTGACGGTGGAAATTGAAACACATAGCGAGGTGGAAAAATCGCTGCTGAAGATCCTGCGGCTTTGGGGTGGTATTACCGAGCTGGTGCCGCTGGGCGAAAAATGGAAGGGTGGCACGATGGTGTTGCAACCCGCCGACGCATCACTAAAGCCCAAGGAGGTTCCCATCGATGTATTCTTTCATAAAATAGTGATGGCACGCGATCGCCTCCGTGTGCTGGAACAACAGATCAATGCGCACAAGCTACTGAGTGATGAAGAAAAAGTAAACCTTCAGCAATACATTACGCGCATCTATGGCTCCTTCACCACCTTCAATGTTTTGTTTCGCGACAAAGAGGATTGGTTTGCCGGCGAAAAATCGGGCAGTTGAGATCAGATCCAGTAAAGCCAGGTTTATTACACCTGTGTTTTACAGGTCTTAATTCCGAGCAGAGTGTATAAAGGGCAGAACCCCACAAGGCTGGTGAGCACAAAAACGACAGCAAGGGCCAGCAAAACAATACCGATGGTTCCGGTTACATATCCGCCAAAATAAAGCGCGGCAAATACAGCCGCTACCAGGATGCGCACGATACGGTCGGCGCCGCCCATATTCTTTTTCATAAACGGGGTTTTAAGCTGGGGCAAGCTACATCCATTTATGCCTTCGAAATATGAGCAGGGTCAGGCTGGAAACTGATTACTGCCTGATGATGCGGAGCGTGTGGCGCCATTCGCCGGCTCTTAATTCAAGCAAATAAACGCCAGCAGCCAAATCGCCCAGGCGGAGCGTGTGCTGCGTGGTACCGGTTTGCCAATTCAGGGTTTGCTGACGTACCAATACTCCACGCGCATCATAGATACGCAGTTGCACGGGGCCCTGCAGATTGCTTTGAATGCGCAGTATAGCGTCGGTTTGCACCGGGTTGGGGTAGATGCTGATTTTTTCGCCACCGAAGGGAATATTCACCACTGCCTCTTTCGAGTAAGTGTACCTGCCGTCAAGGTCCAGCTCCCGGATGCGGTAATAAAGCCGGCTAACACCCAGATCGGTCACACGTGGATCCGTATAACGGTATTGATGCGTTCCGGCCTGATTGGAAGGGTTGCTGTTTCCAACAACACTGTACGTGATACCATCCAGGCTTCTTTCAATGTCGAATCGCACGATATCGCGCTCATGCGCGGTTTGCCAGTTGAGTTCCGCATCCTTACCCCGCAGATCCGCCGTAAATGACAGAAACTCTACCGGCAAAGGTGCTTCGGCGGCTCCGGGTGCAAAATAGAAGGTGGAGAATGAACTAACCTGGGTGCTGAGCACATAGTCGGCCGACCAGGAAGCCGCCGTACTGGTAAGTCGGTTCTGTAATTCGGTAAAAGATTCGCCACAATCGTTCGGCATCTTATAGATAGAGAGATCCCCAATCTGGCTAATGCCCGATGGCTGACCCTGGCTATTGCTGGCCTGCTTTAGGGCTTCAAATTCCTGCGAACGGATATACAGGCGAATACTCACCGGCGTGCCGGGCTGGTTGGCCGGGGAAATACTAATGCTCCTGTTGAGATATATGCGGCGCTTGCTGTCTTCCCGTTGCGGACCCTCGTGTATATAAACACTGGCCTGCACCAGTCCCAGGTTATTGCCATTCGCCATAATTTCAGCCAGCACATTACCGGCAGCGTCCACAATGGGAACCCATTTATTATTATTCTCCGCACCAATCATTACTGATGGCAGATTATGGCAATTATTCGCCTGCCCTTCCGCTACCGGCACTTCAGCCAGTGCCAGGTCATTGCCACTGGGATAAGCGCCATTGTCGCCCAGCAAATCCACCTTCTTGCTAATGATGTTGTTGGCGGCATCCCATTCAAAGATTACGCCACTTCCGCCTACAATGTAGTTGATACCCGGATAGCTTTCGCCATCGCCACCCTGGTTGGTCATACCATAGTAACGACCGCCGCTCCTGCGCAAATTACCAACGGGCAATCCGCCATTGGCGCCATCAAAATCTATTTTCTTGCTGTATTGTCCGCTTTGCGGGTTCCAGGCAAAGAGTACACCGGGACCTTCCTGGCCGGGAAAACTGATTTGGCCATTCGTTTCGCGGGTCATGCCATAAAACTCGCTTCCATCGCTGCTTAAAGTGAGGCCGGCTCTGGGATGAACGCCCATGCCATTGGCCTCAAAATGATATCGGGTGGTAAAGTTTTCCGCAACCAGGTCCCATTGATAGATAGTGCCGGTTTCATTAGTACCACCATAGCTGGTCATGCCAAACAATTGCTGGTTTCTTACTGCCAGGTAGCCGGTTGGGTTCGCACCTCCCGTTCCATCAAAATGATGCTTCACGGTATAATTGGAGGTAGCGGGATCAAACATATACAACACCCCATAATCACCGATGCCACCGTATTCCGTAGTTCCGTAAAATTTATCATTATGCCACAAAGCCCCGGCTGAGGGATAGCTGCCCTCCGCATTGGTAAAGGAATAAACTACCTGCAGGGTTTGCGATGCCAGGTCCCAGCTAAAGATGGCGCCCTTGTCGTTCAGGCCGCCTTCGCGTGTCCATCCATAAATTTTTTGACCAATGATGCGAAGGTCACCGGTGGGATAAGCGCCATTGGTTCCGTCAAAATCAACGAGACGAGTGTATTCACCCGTTGCTTCGTTATAGCTAAACAATACACCGCGATTGGCCATGCCACCCCGGCTGGCGGTTCCATATAGTTTACCCTTCCACTTCAGCAGCGATCCTGTGGGCAGGGCACCATTCTCTGCTATGTTGAAATCAATCCGCTTCGTGTAAGTATTGGCTGTAGGTTCCCATTCAAAAATGACCCCGGCATTGGCCGCGCCTCCGCTGGAGGTGAGACCGAAAAAGCTGGCGCCATTCCAGGCCAGGCTGCCGAGTGGATTGCTCCCATTCAATTGCTGCGAGAATTCCCTGGTTTGTACGATCTGTCCGGTTGCGGGATTATATTCGAATAATGTTCCATAGTTGCCCGTTCCTCCCATCCAGGTGCAACCCGCCAGCGTATTGTCGCCGGCAGCAAGTGATCCATAGGGATTGATTCCTAATGATCCCCCGAAATCGAGCTTTTTCATGCAGGCGAAACCGGCCGGGTTATACTCAAACAATACGCCCGCATTATTAGCACCCCCTTCTGAGGTGAGCCCATAGAGTTTATCCTGAAAAACGGTGAGACTGCCATAGGGATACTTGCCATTGGCCCCATCAAAGGCAAATCGATTGGTAAAGGTGCCGGTATCGGGATCCCATTCAAACAAAGTGCCATAACCATGCGGACCACCTTCAGCCGTCATACCATAAAGCTTGCCATTATATAGTTTCAGATCGCCATGCGGCCCCTTGCCTTCGGCATAATCAAATTCATATTGAAGGGTGAAGTCGAGGGTTAGCGGATCAAACGAAAAAAGGGTTCCGCCAAAATTGGCTCCACCCGCCCTCGTGAGTCCGTAAAGTTTGCCGTCCTTCACCGTAAGGCTTCCTTCCGGGCTATGTCCGCTCGCATCACTAAAATGATAGAGCCGGGTGAACTGATGGCTTACCGGATCCCATTCAAAAAGCACACCCAGTCCATAGTCGCCGCCGCGGCTGGTCATGCCATAAAACTTATTATTGAAAACGGTCAGGCTTCCGTACATAAACCAGCAATCGCTGCCGGAAAAGCTATAGCGATGTGAATAGACGTTGGTGACTGGATCCCATTCGAAAATAACACCGTAGTTACTATTGTCGCCACCGGCAACGGTAACGCCATAGAATTTACCATTCCATTCAGTGAGTTGGGTATAATAAGGTGAAGCACCTGCGTTGCTTAGGGTAAAATCAAATTTGACGGAGTAATTGGCGGCATTGCTGTCGAGGCTGAAGAGTACGCCGGTATTGTGTTGACCGCCCTGGCGCGTAGATCCCCAAAAGCGGTAAACGCCCTGCGACTGTGCAGAGAGGAGCATAAGCAGCAGGCATACCGTTAGGAGGCAGTAAGAAGGGTTTCCGGGTAGCCGAATTTTCATACATGTTAGATTGAGTGATGCGATCAAAAAAATACTGTCGCATTAGATTGATCACTGCTTACACAGGCTACTGGAATAAAAGGAAATGGTTGACGGATTTTTGATAAGACTGGATTCGTTGGCCCATACAGGTACGCGGGCCTCTACACACTTTGTCGTTCCACCGGTAAAGGTAGTTTCCTGTTTCGGGCTTTGCAAGTATTTACTGCACTTATTATCGTAAATACCACATAGTGGCCTAATGAAGTGGCAGGAAGACCGCTTATCGTAGATTTACGAAACCTGTTTAGGGTATGGATTTATTCCGGCTTGTATTCCCAAATTTCATAAGCCTGTATTTTGGGTTTCGCCTCGGGTGAAAGGGTGAAGAAAATTTGAAGGCTGCCCTTTGCGCCTTCTACGGTAAAATAGCCGCGTAGTTGGTTCAGCGCAATCATTTCCGAAACCTTTTTCACTGCCCCTGCTTTTTCAAACAGGGTTGCTGCCTGCTTGCGAAGACTATCGATCTTATAATCGTCGAAAAAGTTTTCGGCAAAAAGCCCCGATTGCTCAGCGCCATTCCAGTGGGGCAGCAGCTTCATCAATTCCTGTTGTCTTTGTTTGAGGATAGGGCTAACAGGAATGGGTTTGGGTTTCAGGGTAGCCAGTCGTATCAGGGTATCTATCGCCTGCATATTGATGCTGCTCATGGGCGCATAAGTGCGGTTGGCGAGCGCAACAATACCGATTCCATAGTCGGGCAATATCATCCAGTGACTGCCAAAGCCCGGCAGCCCACCGCTATGTGATACCATCACCCGCTCTTCGCAATCGTAGAGCCAGCGCAGGCCATAACCATAGGCGGAGGTAATGGCGCATACCCGCCCGCCCGGATAGCGGTAGTTCGGGTTCAACCCATTGAAGCGCCAGGGATGATGCATTTCGCGCACCGAGCTGCGCTTCACCGGCCCCTTTTCCGACAGGGAAGAGGGCGGCCAGGCGCTGAGATGAAAACGCATATAGCGGCTAAATTCTTGCACCGAGGAGATCATACTCCCCATAGCACCCCAGCTTCCGTCCGGCGCATCGTGCAGCAGGGCCTGCTCCTCCCAGCTTTCATTAATCCATCGGTACCCATGGGCCAGCATGTCGGGTGCAACATCCGCATACTCCCAGGTGGTATGGCCCATCTGCAGGGGTTGCAGAATCGCTTCCCGAATGTATTGCTGGTAGGGTTTGCCCGATACTTCGGTTATCAGCTTGCCCAGCAGGGCGAAGCCCAGGTTGCTGTATTCATATTGCACACCGGGCGGGTTGGAGAAGCTGATCCCTTCCTTCAAAAAAGCCATGAACTCGGCATCGGTGTCGGCCAGTTGTCGATCGCCCCAGGGATTATCTTCGGGAAAACCGGCGCCATGGGTCATCAAATGGCGGATGGTAATCGGTGGCGCATCGGCGCTGGGGTAGCGCTGATCGCGCATCAGCGGAATGTATCTCTCCACCGGATCATCGAGCTGAAGTTTTCCCTCATCACGTAGTTTCAATACCGCCATCGCGGTAAAGCTTTTCGACATGCTCGCTATCCGGAACTGCGTGGAATCGCTCACCGGCTGCTGTGTACTGATATTGGCATAGCCAAAATTTCCGCTGGTAAGCATACTGTCGCCCACAACAACGGCGAAGGACAGACCGGGGATATTATTCTTCTGCGCATAATCCCGAAATAGCTGCTGCAGCAGGGGTATATGCTGCCGGAGAGCGACAAGGCGGGCGCTGTCGTCATTATTGAGAAGCGCATCGTATGGAGATGTGTGTGTTTTGCTTTCCGGGTTTTTATTACCATTCTGCGTGCAGGAAGCGAGGAGGAGGAGGAGGAGCAGGAAGCGCATTTTTTGAGTGGTAAGTTTTAAGTTGTAAGTAGTAAGTGGGGGTTAAGCGGGGTTTTGAATCAAAAGGTAAATAGAATTAGAAGATTTTCGTCATTCAAATGGGAAATTCCTCACGACCTTTCAATAATCTCTTACCCACGAGTGCTTTTTCAGCCATTCCTCTTCTGCGTTCATCTGCGCAACGATCTGCGTAAATCTGCGGGAAATCTCTCCCAAGCTTTGAACAGGTTTAAAGAGCCAATGCGTTTCCCGCAGATCGGCGCAGATTTTTATTGATAGTAATCCAACACCTCCAACTTACTACTTACTACTTACAACTTACTACTTACTTCTCCCCTCCGCCACGGCTGTTTCTTCCAATACGTCAAACTTCTCCACAGCCATTCCAGCGGACCAAAGCGGAAATAGCGCATCCAGATATGGCTGAAAAGGATTTGAAATACCCAGATGGCAATGACCACAAAGTAGATTTCATACCGCTGCAACTTTCCAAAATAGCCCAGGCCTATTCCATAAAATATCAATCCTCCTATAATCGATTGCATCAGGTAATTGGTGAAAGCCATTTGCCCCACCGGCCGAAATGCCTGCATGATGCGATGAAAAAAGGGTACACGATACAGGAGCAACAATGTGCCCAGCAAGCCGACTGACCGGCACAGCCGCGAAATTTCGTAACCATCCCATAAAATCAGTTTGCTTCTTTCATACTCATTGTAATCGGCCTGCATATAACCCTGCAGGCGCAGCCAGGGTTCCCTTCATCTTCTGTTCCAGCCGCCCCAGGAAAATGAGCATGCCTGCGCCAAACAACATGGAGAAAATAGCGCGTTGCGTGCCTTCGGGAATCCAATCAATCCAATAAAAAACCGTGAACAGGAAGATAATTGTTTTCAGCAGATCTTATTCCAACTCCTCTTTCATCAGGGGCAGCAAACGGTTGGCCCATTTGGCATATTCGGTGCCGGAAGGATGCAGGCCGTCGCTGGCAATCAATGCGGGATTGCTGGCCGCTTCGCGGGTAGAGGGAGTGATATCGAGGTAATGAACGCCACGGGAAAGACTAATCTCTTTATTGGCCAGGTTAAAGGCATCGATTTCGCGGCTGATGCGCTCGCGATCGAAATTCTGCGCGAAGGGGGTTACGCTATAATCGGGAATCGATAAAACAAATACCCTTTCCGGCCGGTTCCCGGCCAGTCGAATGCTCTCCTGCAACAATTCGCGGAAGCGGGTTTTGTAGCCATCAAGAGGGAGGCCCTGAAACTGATCGTTTACCCCAATGAGCAGGCTCACCACATCAAAGGGACCCACGGGTGCCTGCACACGTAAAGCTTCCTGCAGGCGGATGGTTGTCCACCCCGTGGTAGCGATAATCTGGGGATTGATGATATTGATGCCATTGCCCCGAAGCAGGGTGGCGGTTTGCACGGGAAATCGTTCGGCTATACTCACACCCTGCCCAATGGTATAGGAATCGCCCAGGGCGAGGTAGGTCTTTGCGCTGTTGGCCGGCGGCGGATTGGCGGGTGGTGGCGTGGACGGACCCGGTGGAGGCGGCACCGGTACCGGAGCGGGTTCCGGCGACTTGCTGCAGGCCAGCAGCGAAAAATAAACTATCGTGAGGAGCAAGCGCATGTGGGTAGTACGTTGTACGATATACGTAATACGTTTGGGACGGGATTTGGTTGAAGTGAATAAGCGGCTTGCCTTCCCTGGGGAATAAGTACCGGGTATAAAATAAGATAGCCCTTTCTGCTGCATTCCTTTAATAGTATGAATCCATTCTTTGGGAGAGCCGCTTGAAAAATTCATACCCGGAGAAACGAAAGTCTTTACCTGCGTATTGATTGCCGATCCGCCCGGGAAAGATCACCGCTCATCAGTGTTTTACTGCCTGTTTATCTCTCGCATCGGAGATAAGATGGGCTTTTATCAACCAGCTTTCTTTTGCTTTTTCAAACACGCGCATATGTGTTGTCATTCTATCCGGTAAAACGGAACCATCCGGCATTTGCTGGCCTTTGCGGGTAACGGCCGTGTGCACAATCACAAGTTTTTTACTGAGAACCTGGTAGCGGTGTTCGGTGGTTTCGCTCTTACCCGACATCACAAAGGGCAGGGCAAAAACTTCCTTGAGCAGGGCTTCAATTTCTTTCTGTCCGTTTCGCTTATCGCCAAAGGCATTGGTAAACCGCGCATCCTCGCTATACCATTTGGTCGCAAGGATCGGGTCCTTGATATGCCAGGCCCGGTCCCAGTCATCGATCTTCGACAGGATCTGCAAGCTGTCGTTGGAAGCAAGGCTTTGTGCTTCTGCCTGGCCACAGATGGCCAGGAGGAAAAAAAGGGAAATTATTTTGCTCATAGCAGGGGTTTGGTTGCTGAAACCTAATATCCCGACACTGGGCTAAATTGTAAAGTACTGCCGGGTTGGCTCAATTTACGTAAATCTGAAAGATTTCGGCTTATGCATGGATTTGCCAACCTGGCCCTTGTGGGAACTTGGCCACTCCTTTGCGTTCGTTGCGGTAAAAACGCTCAGCACACACATCCTATCTCCCATACGAAAGAATTTATTGGAATAGTGGTAACTTGTTGCTGCTACCACCAAACAGCAACAAAAAAATACACGCGTGCCAGAATTTTGGGAACAGGCTTTTCAGGATAAACAGGAAATGTGGGGGTTGGAGCCCGCCCAATCCGCACAGCTTACAAAAGATTTTTTTCTGCAGCAAAATATCCGGAATATCCTCATACCGGGAATAGGCTATGGACGAAATGCCAGTATCTTCCACAACAACGGCATCAACGTAACCGGTATCGAAATATCCTCAACCGCCATCGATCTCGCCCAAAAGCATTTTGGCAACACGCTGACCATCTACCACGGATCCGTCACCGATATGCCCTTCGATGATAAACTGTACGAAGGCATTTTCTGCTATGGCCTGATTTATCTGCTCGATCAGGAGGAGCGACAAAAACTCATCCACGACTGTTACCGCCAGCTTGCTGAAGGAGGATATATGGTTTTTACGGCCATCACCAAAGCCGCCAATACCTATGGCCAGGGAACCCCCATTGGCAAGGATCGCTATGAGCAATTTGGCGGCGCAAAGATTTTCTTTTACGACCCCGAAAGTATTGCGGCCGAATTCGGCGATGCGGGCCTGGTGGAAGTGACGGAAGTAATGGAGAATTTTCCTTTTTATTTGATTAAGTGTAGAAAGAGTTTAGCTCAATGAATAAGAAACTCCCCTACTTTCTGATTATTTGCAACAACCTTTTCGCTACTTAAGTTATCCACCCGGCTATCCATGCTTCAACCAATGCACGCTGTATGGGTTTCACGGACAAGCTAAATCATGTAGCCCTGTTTCAAATTGAGGATAAAATAGCTGAAAACGATATGCTCCAGAGTCCCCTTTCCCTGCTATCAACCGCATTATTCCTTGCAATCGCGACAGGGACCATGGCCGGTAAAATGGGCGAATATGCCTGATTGGGAAAAGCGATTATCGAGGTTATCTGATTTACCAAACACTATATAGCTGCCGCTATAGCTGATGCAGGGTCGTCCAACATAACTGCCTTTCACATTACTGGCCGCCGAATTCTTCCCGGTTACGGTATTGTAGACAATAATATTCGAACCTGCGGCACCCAGGTTGCTCGCTTTGCTGGGGAACGCTACCCAGGTTCCATCATAGCTGATGGCCACCCTTTCGCCCTGCTCAATCGGGCTATCGCCATTGGAAGCCTGTCCGTCATTGGTAAAGCTGGCCACCATTACCCTGCCGGTTTCCACTTCCACCACAAACACATCCTGAAAAGTATTGTTGTCGTTGGGTACCATATTGCTGGCTGTGCTGGCAAATGCAACGTATTTACCATTGCCCGAAATGACGGAAGCCACCTGCCGCGATGCCGATTCGCTTCCGCCATTGCGCTCCTGGCCATCATGCGTGAGACTGATTCTTTTCAAATTCGCCTGGCCACGCTGCCAAAGAAAGATATCCCAGAGATTATTCCTGTCGTTAGGCACCAGGGTATTGCTTGCCGAGCAAAAACTGATCCGGCTGCCATCGAATGAAATACTGGCCTTATACCCATTGCCTCCGGTCTTTTGCTGGGGATCCACGCTGATCATGGTTGTTTCGCCTTTCAGCATATCGCGCAAAAATATATTCGCCACCGAGCGACCCCTGGGGGTAGCCGAGAGGTTGCCAGCCGCCGAAGTAAATACCGCGTATTGACCATTCCCCGACACTGCCGCATCAAAACAGTCGGCATCGGCACCCGCTCCGTTTAGCGATTGGCTGACCAGCTCAATTCGGTTGGTGGCCGCTCTCCAGCAAAAAATGTCCTTATACCTATTGTTGTCGCCTGCAACAAGATTGGTAGCTGCAGATTCAAACACGACCGTTTTCCCATCGGCAGAAACAGAGGGCTCGCCGCAATTACCATTGGCCTGCTCCCCCGTGGCGGACACCGATATCATTTTGGTGATACCCGTATTCCGGTCGCGCCAAAACACCTGGCGAAACTTGCCATCGGAACCGGCAAAGCCCCTGGTATTGGATACAAACACCACATACCTCCCTTCCTCGCCCTGGTAGCCACCCACGGCCGGCGCAAAGGATTCATAAAAACTGCTCATCGTTTTATCGTCGCTGCTGCGCGTGAGCAACTCATACTGAAAGTCGACTGCCAGCTTCAGTTGATCGGTACCCTCCGGCGCTTTTCCTTTGGCCTGGTACAACACGCCCTTCATATTGGAAGGAATTTTCCGGAACATCACCTGATAATCTTCTCCTTCCCTGATGGGCCTGGTAAAGCGGAAGGGCACTTGCCTGTAGAGGCTCCCCGATGCTTTAGGTACCGTTACACTCAATTCATTGTCCTGGTTATAGCCCAGTTGTATAGGTACACCGGCCGGTGCACTCAGCATGCCGGATAGCGAAAGGGCTTTGCCCGATGGGGAGGCAGATTGGCCACTACCCTTCCCGGGTGTGGCGGCTTTCGCATTTGCCGGTGCGGCTTTGCTGCTATTCACCGAAGCGCCGGATACCTTACCCGTGGCCGATGGCTGACTGCCGGCATTTTTGCTGTTCGATTTTGCACCACTAAAGGCGGGGGGTACGGTTTTGCCAACACAGGATTGCAGGAATCCATGATTCATCTGCTTCTCCATGTCCGTGGCAAAAAGATTCAATATGCGGTCGGGCGGATAATACGTGATGCCTGCTGTGATAAATTGCGGAACAGAAGGCGCCAGCTTTTTCAAATAGGCAGGATTGGGCTTTACCAATACTAAAGCTCCCTGTTCATTAGGCTCGGCAAAATTATAGTCCAGATGATTTTGCAGGTTGATCGCCACAATGGCCTGCTTGTTCAACTCCGCCTCCGGTGCCTGCAATTGTTGCTCCACACGATCAATGGCCTTCCTTAAGGCATCCACCGATTTATCGTGCAGGTCGCGGAAACGCTGGGGCGCGGGCTCATAGTGATTTTTGATATAGCTGGCATATTGCGCGGGATCGTTTTTTAATACATTCTCCATATTTTTTTTCGTACGCTCCAGGTCGCTAAGATTGGATTGCAGTTTGTCTTCCTCATCCTTCATCATACGCAGCAGGTTGCTTCTTCTCTTCTGCAAAAATTCAAGCCGGCTTATATAGCTCCAGGGCAACTGGCCGGGATAAGTGTAAAGCCAGAGCCTGGTTAAGCCTTCCCTGGCAAATCCCAATGGTGTCCATACTTCTTTGAATTGCCAGATGCCCGGGCTTATTTCTTTCGGCATCCCTTCGCGCAGCACATCAAAGCCGGGGCCCGATTCATATTCGGTTGTGGGCTGAAAGAGCCATCTGAAATAATTGGAGTTGAAATGTATGGTAAGTCCTCCCGTTCCTTCGTGTTCCATTTCCAGGGTACTGCCGCTGCAGAGGTATTTCATGGGAATGACCCTGTAAGTGAAAGATGCAAGCGGCACCTTGTACTCCACCGGCTGGTGCGTACTGTACCATTGCGCCTGCAAGCCCCGAGGCTGATAAGCGGCAACCATGGCGTGCACTTCATCCGTAAACTTTTTTTGTATCGCGTGTTGAGCAGCACTGGTTCTTACAGTGGAGTTTATTTTTTTCCAGCCAGCATTTTTAGCGAGTATCCGCTCCAGGCAATCATCATCCTGCGCAACACAGCATAAACTGGCCAGCACCAAAAGGGTTAACAACATTTTTTTCATGAGAGAGTATTTTACAATGAATATTTATTCGCTGATTTTTCCGTAGGCCGTATAACTGCCATACTCTGTATCCTGTAGCCACAGAATACGTCCACCTTTCACGCAGGAGAAATAGGCATTATAGGTGCGGGCTTTTCGTTCAATTTCGGAGAACCAGATCTGCCAGTGGTTCAGGATCTTCCAGTTGCCGCTTGCTTTGGCCTGATCCACTTTCATCAAAGTGCCGGTGCCGCCGGAAGCCATAGCCAGATCCCAGTTGTAGCGCTTATTGCTCTGAAAAACAAAATTGACGCGCGAAGCAAAAGTGGAAGAGCCGGTATATAGGCCTGTGTACACACTATAATAAGCCGTGGAGCCGGTAAACTCGTTTGACCATTTGCCGGGCAGGTCGTTTTCACCTACTGCAAATCGATTCATACCCGACAGCCTGACCAGGGGATCCCATTCTGTGTACCAGGCATGAGGATTTTCAATACCAAATGCATTTACAAAACTGGCTTTATCGGGAGTAATGATTTCTATCCAACCACTTTTGCCCTTGCTGAAAAGAGTGACCCACATATCCCTGCCCGATGCATTGTCGCGCAGCAAGCCGTTGGCAAAATAGGCAGATTCAGGCAGGTGGTTGTCCGGCGCTTCATAGTTGCGCAGATTGCTGTAGCGCGGAGCTACCAGCATATTCCAGAATACAGACATTCTTTCCTGGTGTTGTGTATAATAAATCTCATCTTCCTTGCGCGGGTAATGCAACAGCACTTTGATATCGCCTTTGGTTGCTTCTACCCAGTCTTCTTTCACCACACTGGTCCAGCCATCGTCGAAATTCGTGGTATTGTATTGAAAGCCGGTACTCACCGGGGCAGAAGGGTTATTGGGTTTATCAGCAGGCAATACATCGCTCGGGTTAGTTTTCTTCGCCAGGTTTTTTGTGGGAGGCGACAGGCTGATGGAAGCGAGAAAAGCATCTACCAATTTGCCATAGGTCTTTGAATTACTCATCACCATCAGGCTGGCACAGCGTTCACCATCGCTGAAGGTGCTAAGCATCACCGCCACAGAATCTTTATTAAAAACAAATTGCGACAAACCGATATAATGATCCCATCCCTGGTAAACCTGCTTGTCGAGCACAACAGGTTCTTCCGTTACGCCATAGGTTTTGTACGGTTTCAGCACCAGCTCATTCCATTCCATTTTGAAATCGGCATCAATACTTCCCTGGCTGGCAGTACTTTTAATTAAGGTGACCCGACCCCAGGTACCTTTAGTGAGGCTGCTGGTGGAATAATCAAGCAGGTTCTCCATGCTTTTCTTCTTCCAGCCCCGGGGTGGCTTAAAGCTGAAGAGGTCATAGGTTTGTTGCTGCGCACCTGCATACACAGCCAGCAACAGAAACAGCGATAAGGAATACAGTTTCATATAGTGTGATAATTAAGGCGAGGTTTATTTTGCGATGTAAACCTAAGGACGCCCGCTGCTGCAAAACATCCTGTAAAAGCAGGATTTTTCATTCGCCATAAATCATGGAAAACAGGGAGAAGAAGGAACGGTGAAATCTGCACTTTTGTAAAGTCGTGTCCATAAACTATATTTAAAGGAATGAGGAAATCGGCTTTCGTACTACTCCTGATCGCGGCCGCATGGGTCGCCAACGCGCAGGCCGATTTCATGGCCCGGAGAGATAGTTTATTGCGGGAGCTACCCCAGGCAAAAGAAGATACGGGTAAGGCCATGCTCCTGCTCACGCTGGGTTCTCTCTATGAAACCAGCCAGCAGGATTCGGCCAATTATTATCTCCAGCAAGGCCGACTGCTGGCGGAAAAGCTTCAATTCTTGAGAGGGCTTTATCATTATCATAATCAAAAGACCATTCTGCTTTATACCGTCGGTGATTATAAAGCCGCTTTGCGGGAGGCCGGCAGTGGCTTGCAGCTTGCCAGGCAATTGAAAGATTCCAGCAAAGTGATCGACATGTTGAATAACCTGGGGATATTGAGCATGTATTTTGGCGACTTTGAAGCCCAGCTTGCCTATGCCATCCAGGTGCTGAACAGTGTGGAGGCGATGAAGGATTCTGTAAAGCTGGCAGGCGCTTATCTGAATCTGGCCAACAGCTATCATGCGTTGCAGCAATACCAAAAAGCCGTCAGCAATGCTTTATATGGTATTCATGTGCACCACTTCAGTGCATATAAGTATAGTTATATCAATCGCATCTATGCTACCCTGGCTCAATCGTACGAAGGATTGCGAAAGATGGACAGCGCCCTGCATTACTATACCATCGCCATTCGCGAAGCGGAGCGGGCCAACGACAGGTATGCGGAAGCTTCCATTTATGGATACAAGAGCAATGTGCATGCTTACCTAAAGCAGTTTCCCGCCATGCTGGAGGCGGCCCGTCAGTCCTTTGAAATTTCTTCGGCCCTGCAAAGCCGCCAATTGATGGCCGGCGCGCTCAATACCCTCGCTTATGCGCAGTACCTCAACAACAACAGTCGCGAAGCGAAAAAAAATATACAGCAGGCGCTCAGCATTGCCATAGAAGACAGCATCATTGAAACGCTGAAGGAAAGCTATACCTTTCTTTCGTATATCGCGGCCGGCGAAGGCGATTTTGCCGCATCCATGGGCGCACGCAGGGCGGCCGATTCTATCGGCGAAGTTATTCTCAACGACAAGGTTCTGCGGAATACTGCCGACCTGGAGCAAAAATATGCGAGCGCAAAAAAAGACGCACAGATTCAATTACAACAGGCAGCCCTGTTCCGGAAAAATATATGGAACTATATCCTGGCAGGCAGCATACTCCTGCTTTTTTTACTCTCCCTGCTCAGCTATCGCAACTACCGGCACCGGCGACGGCTGCAACAGCAACGGATACAGGAGCTGGAGACCGAAAAACAGTTATCCGCCACCGAAGCCGTGCTGAAGGGCGAAGAGCAGGAAAGGGCCCGCCTGGCCAAAGACCTGCACGATGGCCTGGGTGGCATGCTATCTGGCATCAAATACTCCCTGCATACCATGAAAGGAAACCTGATAATGACGCCTGAAAATGCGCAGGCTTTTGAAAGAAGCATTGATATGCTCGACAGCAGTATCGCGGAAATGCGAAGAGTGGCGCATAATATGATGCCGGAAGCCCTGGTAAAATTTGGGCTGGACACGGCATTGAAGGATTTCTGCAACGACATCAACCAATCCGGCGCGCTACAGGTTACCTACCAGTCGATGGGACTTGGCGAAGCCGCGATCGACCAAACCAAAACCGTTACCGTATACCGGATTGTGCAGGAACTTTTGAACAATACCATCCGCCATGCGGCCGCCAAAAAAGCCCTGGTGCAATTAACCTTCGATAGCGGACAATTGTCCATTACCGTGGAAGACGATGGCCAGGGATTTGACCCCGCCATACTCCAGCGCTCCCGGGGAATTGGCTGGAGCAATATTCAAAGCCGCATCGACTTTCTAAAGGGGAAATGGGATGTGCATTCACAGCCCGGTAAGGGAAGCTCCGTTCATATAGAATTAAATACCCAACATGAATAGCAGCGGCAACGACATCAAACTGTTTATCGTAGATGACCATTATATGGTGATCGAAGGCATTCATTCGCTGCTGCAAAATGAGAAAGGCATTGAATGGATGGGGCATGCAACAAATGCCGCCAGTTGCTGGGCGTTCTTACAGAATCGCCAGCCCGATGTATTGTTTATGGATATCAGCCTCCCCGATCAAAGTGGGTTGGATCTTTGCCGGCAGGTGAAGGAACGCTATCCCGGCATTTTTATCCTGGGGCTCAGCACTTTTAATCAGCAAAGTTTTATTCAGAAGATGATGGAAAACGGCGCTTCCGGCTATCTCCTGAAGAATGCCGGCCGGCCCGAGATCATGGCGGCCATTGCCACGGTGATGCGGGGTAAAACCTACCTGAGCCAGGAAGCGGCGGCTGCCATGTTGCAGCCAACAACCGAGCAGGCGCCCGTGCTCACCCGGCGCGAACTGGAAGTGCTGGCGCTGATTGCCGAGGGCATGACCAATAACGAAATCGCCGCCAAACTTTTTATCGCCAACACCACGGTAGATACACATCGCAAGAGCCTGCTGGCCAAATTCTCCGCCAAAAATACCGCCACACTTATCCGCATGGCCACGCAAATGCAGATTGTTTAAGCTTCGCATAGTTGTTTGGCGAAAGCAGGTTTTCCTTCACTATTTTTCTAATAGAAGCGCTTTTGAAATATCCTGTTTTTAAGGGATAGCAGGGCCACGGTGGCCACTGTAGTTTAGTGCCAGCTATTCAGCACATCGCTATTATTCCATCATGTAAACTCAATTGTTTTGAAAAAGATCCTGCTCTTCGCCTGCTGGCAACTATGCCTGCTTTGTGTATCCGCTCAAACGCCCACCCAACTGCCAGCCGATGAAATGAAGCAGGCAATCGCGGAGTTGAAAAAAGAAATTAGCGTGCTGGAAGAAGAATTTCGCAAAGCCGAAAAAGAGGATCCCGAGTGGGCCGCCACGCTGAAGACCCAGTTGAATACTTATAAAACCATGCTGGCCGCTTTCGACAAAACAAAACCCGCGGCAGCCAAACCCAAAGCAACAGCAGGAGGCCGCAAAGCCCCCTTGCCCGAAACCCCATCGCCCATCCTGCGCATACAGCTTAAGCAGCCGGTGTTGGCGCCAACAACCGCGCAGGCAAAGGATCGCTTTTTTTGGTACAAAGGCAGGAAGATCAACGACAGTACCCTCATCACGCCCCGCAAAACACTGGTGCAGTATTCACGCAAAAGGCAGCTCCTTATTGTGCAACCCGATGAGAAGAAGGATTCATTTGTCAGCATCGCCAGGGAAATTACACGCAGTGAACAGCGTAAGCGGGAACTGGTGGAGCAGTTCGACAAAACCCCCAATGGCTTTATCTATTACCCATACCTGGTTAATTCCCTGGCCGCTTATGATGACCTGAGCCAGCGTTTTTCCAAAGCCGTACAGAATAGTTTCTCTTTGCCCGGGTCCTTACCCGGCCGACCATTGCCAGCGAATAAGAAACCCGGCCAAACCGGAAAAGGAGGCTTTGGTTACGAGGATGGGATGGAGGCCATGGATGTTGTTAGCGACAGCCTGCCCGATCTGCAGCAATGGGTATTGCAGCAACTGGAGGAAGCGCAGCAAAAATTGAATCAGTTGCCGGCAGCCGGCGATTTTCCCGCCCCGCCTCCACATGAGCTGGGCCGATGCGGCAGTTGCGATACTTCGCTGCTGGCGCGCCAGCGCCAGCAGGATGAACGATGGCTGCAAAGCTACCTGGGCAGGGAAAAAGCAATCATGGAGCAGGTTCTTTCTGCCATGGGAACCTATGAGCAGAACGGCAAAGAAAAGAGTGAAAGGGTGTATGAAAAGTTCAACCAACTGATCAACTCCTTTCAGGAGCGCTTGCAGCAAAAAGACCAACTTCTCCTGGAAAGGTATGGCGACAAGCTGCCCTATCTACCCGTGATAGCGCCGGTGATCCTGGGCAATGAGCGCCAGCGGCAACTGCTGGGATCCGGGGAAGAAAGCTATATAGACCTGCTGCTGCAGAAAACCAAAAGGGCCTATGAGCAATACTACAGGGAACAAAAAGAAGCCCGCAATCATGATTTTATCCTCAATGTGCCCCTGCACCTGGGCATGTACCGGCAAATGGCCCTGCTGGGCGACGCTGAGCTGAGTTCCGCAGCGCCGGATTATCTGGAAGAGCTGAAGGCCTATAACCGTTTTGCCCTCACGATGGAGATGGATTTTATCTGGCAACAGGATGCCGATGGTAAACTCGAACGCAGGGCCACAGGTTCCCTGGAAACCAGCCGGAAAATATATGTATGGCTTTACCCCGATGGATGCAGCTACCGGATCATGGCACATGGTACCGACCTGGCCAACAAAACGCTCGAAAATATCACGCTGCCCATGAAGGTGAAAAGCGGCATCAAAACCATCCGGGAAGACAATGATCAATTGAAAGACTATCCCTACCAGGGACCGCCCGAGTACGCATTTCGATTTCCCGATAGTAAAATTGACTTTTGCGACAACGGTGCTGATACCCTTTTCCTTGCCATAATGGGAGGCAACGAGGCCGTAGCAGCCCGAGCCCAGGGGGATTTGCAGCAGAGCAACAAGACCTATTCGATCGATATGCTGATCTTTGCCTCGCAGGTATTGATCAATGAAAATACCGATGACCTGATACAGGGCAGCCAGGATGCCGGCCAGGGAATGATGAATACTATCAGCGGTTTTATGCAGATGGAAGCGCCGGAGAATACGCTTGGCAAGATCCGCATGCAATACGACGGATACATGGCCATGGACAACCAGCGGAAAATGATGGAAAATACCTATTCCAGTTCTACCGCCCGGATTGTTTTTCAGGCCAATAACAGGGCCAGCGTACTTACCGATACTTATCTGGATACCAAAAGAAAACTGGAGAATGATGCGGAAGTAAAAAAGGGATTATTTCATTTACGGATGGTGCATGAGCCTGAAACCAGTCCAGACAATCCTAATTGAGCCAACAGCATAGCTACCACAAGCCCTGCATCAGGCCCCGCAATCGGGGCCTGATGGTATTTTAATGGAAAGATTCTCTATTGATTGATTCATCCACAAAATGGATTTTATAGAGTATAGTTGGCTTTTTGATTGGGCAATTTTCTTTACTGATCAACCTGCTCCTGGGGGTGCTGCGGTGGCACACAAGGCAGATGTAGTACATCCCTGTCAGTCAACTATAAAACGAATCTAAAACCCGTGTCGAATGCCTCTACTATTCTCAATAAACTGAATAAGTAGGGGCACAGGCAGCACTGCTTTTGTGCAAGTTGCTGCCATCTCTGGGAGTTTCTCACCGCATCGAACGCCAAGGAGTCCCCGCCAAGGCGGGGCGACGATTGGATTAGAGTAAGGGGCTGCTGGTTTTTTTACAAAGTAGCGCTTGGCCTTGAATACGAATAAGCTTTGTCCTTTAAACCTATCGTCGCGTTCTTTGCGACTTCGTAGCGCCCGTTGCGGTAAAACTTCTCCGCACTTGCCAGCTTTCCCCTACCTTAGAAAAGTTTCGTAACTTAATGCTGTTAACAGCAAATAGATCAATTATGGAACTATTCAGCTATATCATGACCGTCACCTATTCGCCAACTGATTCCGAATTGTATCTGGCCATCAAAAACTTAGCTGAAACAGGTCGTGTGCATTATGGTCAAAGCGATGGCTTCCGCAGCATTGAGCTCTGGATAATACCGAAGAGTAGAAAGAGAAAAGAGGAACTGCTTGAGCAATTGCAGGCATTGGCACCGATTGAGCAGGTTTCGTTGATTAGCCTTAGTAAGCCCGCTAGCGCTGCCGAGCTGTTGCAGGTTCGTGAGCTCTTCAACAATATGGGATTGAATAGCCGTACTGTAAACGATGAAGACCTGTCTTTGTTTCTCCAAACCCGGCTTGCCGGTAAATACAGCTACCTGATTTATACCGAGCAGGGTCAGGATCGGACCCGCGAAATATTCCGGATCATCAAGGCAGAAGAGCACCCGCTTTTCAAACCGGAATGGCTTGTGGACGATACATACGAGGAAGAGATCTTAGACCGGGAGCTAACGATTGAGGACCTGGAAATACGCACCGTGTGGTTCCAGATGTCGGAAGAAGAAGCCCCGCCGGAGGGCCCCAATGCTGGAGGGGAGGAATTACCTAATGGAACTAATTTAGACCAATGAAAAAAGTACTTTTGTTAGTAGTCTTTATGTCAGCATTAGCACTGACTTCAAATAGTCAAATTACGAAGAAGAACTGGCTTGTTGGCGGCAGCGGAAAAATCTCCTCGTCAAAACAAACCATACTATCCACTGAAGTGAAAGGGTTGAATGTTGCGCTCTCTCCGAATGTTGGCTACTTCTTTATTGACAAACTTGCGGGAGGTATCAGAGCCCAATTGGCGATCAACAGAGTGGAATCAAGCGGTGGTACCACAAGGACAACGCAAGTAGGAGCCGGGCCATTTATTCGATATTATCTTTTGGATAAACTGAATCAGATTAATCTTTTTGCGGACGCATCTTATAAGTACTCACAGTTTTCTGGTAATAGTGGCGGTGACCCCAATCATACTAATACATTCACTATTTCTGCCGGCCCGGTCATATATTTCAATAGCAGTGTTGGTCTTGAACTAACCGCTAATTATGAATATTTAGATAGCAGGGAAACACAAACCAGGCAAACTACCTTTTTTTTAAGTATAGGGTTTCAAATACATCTGGAGAGGGAGAATAATTAGTTAAAACCTGCAATTCTTATGAGTCAATATTTCATTTGCAGGGAATCCGAAGTGGAATCCAAAATAAAGAACCTGAAACTCATCGGGGAATCCGACGACGGGTACGTATTAAAATATAGAGATACAACAACGGAGGAACTTTGGTCTTTAGCCTGGTATGAATCAGAATTCCTGGAAAAGAATATCCCCGTACTGCAAAAACTGCCGGAACCCAGCACCGCTGATTTGATTAAGATAGCCATGAACGCTACCAACAGTGAAGAAATTATTAGCGCCGCCTTACTGCTTTCAGCAAGGGAGAGAAGTAGAAAGGAAGAATTCAGAGCCGATTTACTACAAAAGCTATTGCAAGTGGATCTTTCCAATGCATCCGCTTTTGAACAGGCTCGTGTTCGAATGATCATCTACGAATCTGATTTATTGGATACGACCAACCGGCGGGAGATTATCGGTAAGCATTTTACACAAATCAATCAGGACGCGGATTATTATCGGGAAATCGCCGAAAAAGCAAAACGCGTACTCGATGAGATAGTGAATAAAGGCGGGTAAATGTAGAATGGTTGAATAATTGTTTTATTGTTGTTGCTTATATTTATGCGGTATCCGAAATCATATGACAACAGAGCATCCACGACATTGGAAAATAAACTGGGAAGTTGACGATTGGCAAGTTCAGCTGACGACTAACTTTTACAATTTGCATAAGGATAACGTCTTTGTGCAAAGAAGGTACAGAAGAAATGTTCAGAAAGTCGGGCTGGACTTTTCAAGAGAGAATATTTGGAAATCTCTCATTTCCTGCTTACTGACTTCACAACAGAAATCTGGTCCGACAAGTAGGGTTGCACAGTTTCTCCGGGTCGATCCATTCCCTCTCGATTTGCAGTTCTGTCTTGAAAACTTAGTTAAACTTGAGAAAATTGCACAAACAGTTCTTTCTGACTTTGGTGGACTTAGACGGACTACAATTATTGCACAACAAATAAAGGACAATCTACAAGCTATCATTAACAGCGATTGGTTAATTTTTAGAGAAATTACACAGTACGAAGTAACTATTGATGATAAAGCCTGGGAGCAAACTTTGGCCGATTCAATTCAAAGACATGTGAATGGTTTCGGACCGAAACAGTCAAGAAATTTTTTGCAAAGTTTAGGAGTAACTATGTATGAAATTCCCCTTGACAGCAGGATTACTTACTGGTTAAATCATAACAACTTCCCTATTCATTTGACAACAGCAGGACTTTCTGACCCGAACTACTATCAATTTATTTCACAAGGAATACAGTATCTATGTAAACAAGCAAATATTTATCCTTGCTTACTTGATGCTGCGATATTTTCAAGTTACGATAAAGACAAATGGACAGAGGAAAATTCAGTATTTTAATCGGAGAACAGAAAGTGCTTAAAACCATCAAAACTCACCCACCCAACCATGACCACTAAAAGCTTATTCAACATCATCCTGAAAATTCTCGGGATATTTTTCATTAAAGACATTTTAGCATCAGTTCCGCAAATTCTTTCGGTCATTCTCTATATGACCAATTCAAATGCTGTAGGGGAAGCAATCTGGACTCTGGTATCCACCGTACTCATCCTACTTGTCTATATTTTTGTTTCCTATCAACTCATTTTTAGAACTGATTATATTATTGAAAAGCTGAAACTTGACAAAGGTTTTGATCAGGAAACTATTCCTCTGAATATTCATCGTTCAACTGTTCTGAGTATCTCAATAATTGTGATCGGTGGACTTATTGTAGCACAGGAGATACCCAATCTGTGCCGCCAGTTATTCGATTACTTCCAAGAGAAGCGAATGACCTACGGGCAAACTAATCCAGGCATATCGTATTCCGTTTTGGCAGGTGCAAAAATTGTTGTTGGGTTACTGCTGATCGGCAACCAAAGACAAATAGTTAGCTTGATCGAAAGCAAGAGGAAACGATAACATGCGTTTGAAGCCGGTTCGGGCTCAGAAGGAGGGAAGGGTATCCACTCGCGGCTCAGGGGCTTTGACCTATGTATGGAACAGGATTGATGGTGATTGGAAGATTGTCCATATTCATGAGTCCACAAAATAGGCTGCCAGTAGCGCGCACCCCGTAGGGGTGCATGGTGGGTAGCAGGCGTTCAAAAAAAAATTCCCCGCCCCCTCGGGGCGGGTTGTGCATCTGAGGCAGGCGCTATGATAGCATAAAAGAAAGAGAGCGCTCCGATCTTCTATCTGCGGTACCAAAAACGCAATCCTCTATCTGCGTACATCTGCGTAAACAAATCTGCGAAAATCTGCGGGAAATCTTTCCTGAACTTTGAACAGGCTTAGTGTGCCGATGCGTTTCCCGCAGATTTTCCCAGATTTCGGCGCAGATTTTCGCAGATTTTATTTTGTAGTTTCTACCCAAAGCCAACTTCCTACTTTCTGGTTTAGTTGTACAAGCCTGCATCTATGCGCCTACTTAAGCTTACCCCACAAAGGAAGCAATGGCGAGAGGATACTTAAGCTGATATCCTTTACCAGTCCTTTTCCCGCCTGCAAAAAGCAGGAGTACCTGCGAAGGGAGGGAGGTTTTGAAGTATTGGAGTTGCGGAAAAACCTGAGTGAGGGGAAATTGGTGGAACTCTTTACGGGTGGTAGGGGGCGGGGTTCAAGAACTGTTTTATGGTTAACCGCAATGGAATGCTAGAGGCTTTAATGTTCATATGGTTCATGGGCGGGTAGGCTTCGCGTTTGTGAATTCTGGGCTACCTTAATTTATTGGTCATTAAAAGTACTCAGTTCAAAAGTGTGCTTATTGACTTGGCTGGACTCTATTGTAGTGAATTGCGATACCTACTATCTTTCTTTCTTCTAATCACTGCTGAATTGCTTACTAAGGTGGGACTTAGAAATAATCATCCAGTAAGTTATTTATGTATTTTAGATTCTTTGTTATCATCTTCAGGACTCCTGGTTGTCTATTATTGGCTATTCCTCAATTTTGGGGCGACATGTAAGCAAATTATCAGAAACTTTCTAGTGCAGTTTGATAAAGAGCGAAATAATAATTAAAATCATCAAATTAACAATTAATTTATTGAATTTTAACCCTTTACACGCAATACAAATAATCAGAAAAATTCACTAGGTTGCTACAATATCTTTGTAAATAATGGGAGCAATGGTTAACAAATAACTTACGAAATGGATTAGATAGCCGTTGATGCAGGTACGTTTAGGAGGTCCGTTCTATACCACAACAACAGGAAATTCAATATAATGATTGAAGAAATAATTCTTACAAACAAGCAAAAAATTTATACACTAAACTCTGATTGCATAGTTCATCTTCATGACTTACTATCTAAGAATTATCATCTTATTGATAAAATGGATCCGGTTGAACCTCCTGGAATAAAGAATAGGAACTCATTAGAAAGTGCAGTTTTTCGCCAGCATACTGGTACAAACGGATGGTACAAGTATGATACTGTTTTTAAAAATTGTGCCACTTTAGTTTTTGCTATAATCAGAAACCATCCATTTCACAACGGTAACAAGCGAGTTGCATTCCTTGCTTTAATTAAACATCTTTTTGAGAATGGTTATGTTCTGTCACCTGATACAAAGCATGACTATATATATAAGCTTTTGGTTGCTTTAGCTGATAACAGCCTACCAAACTATTTATCACAAATCGATAAGAGTCTTTATAATCAGTACAGAGTAAAGGAGAAGTGGACAGATGAAATGGTTATAGATATTTTAGCTCAGTGGATACGCAGGAATTCGGAGTATAAAAATGTGACAATAAAGACAAAAATCCGTTTGCAGCAAATAAGATCAATGCTTGAAAGAAAAAGAATTTTTTTGGAGGTTAACGGAACATGGATAACTGTCTATCAATTAAAAGAACGACGTTTTTTGGGGATTTTTAAAGACAAGCCCGAAAGGGTTAATGTTCGTACTTATGGATTAGGAAATAGTATGAGTGAAGTTGGAATCAAGGTTATCAATCAAATTCGAAAAGACTTTTCCCTTACTCAAAAAGATGGATTTGACAACAATGCTTTTTATAACGATTCTGATTTTATAGACCAAGAGATGATTACATACAAAAGAATAATTTATAAACTGTCTCAAACTTAGCTCCCGCAACATTGATTTACGGGATAGTCCAGAGAGCAGTCTTCAGAATCGTCTAAAAATGTGTCTTGTTCGAGGAAAAGGCAAAAAACTGAAGGACGCACCAGAACTATTTTGAAAATCTTGATAGCTTAATTCTTTTTCAATAAAAATTTCACATATCGCTTTCTCATCTATTTGAAAAAATATCTAAAAATACATTGAAGGTGGATTGCTGTGGCAAAAAATTTCTTCTTGTTTTCCATTTCAATCGTCGTAAGAATACAGTTTTATTCGTCAAAGTTAAAAGAATGAAAGTACAAGCATCTGATTTCACGATAGCATCTTAATATCACTTCTCTGTTGACACCAGCAATTCCCGCATATCTACTTTCAAGAATTTTGAAATCTCATAAAGGGTTTCAATAGATGGTTGTACATCATTGGTGCACCAGCGAGAGATCGTTGATTCGGTTTTGCCAAGGTGGCTAGCTAAATCCTTACTGGTCTTATTCTTTTCAGCCAAGACAGACTTAATTCTATTCAAAGTTATTTTCGACACAGTGCTAATTTATTGACTTTTCCTGCAAAATTCGGAATCCAACAATCAATTGAGGATCATTGAAATAGACTAATTAATTGTAGTACGCTGCAATATTATTTGCACTAAATGCATTAATATTGTATTTTAGTGCAAATAAACTTTGGTCATGAAGCAAAATAAAAATACTCTGGCAAAAGTGGAAAGGCATCTCAAAGTCTATCCTAAATATTTTGAACGTGTCAATTCCCGCTGCCCGGCCATATTCCCCGAAATACGTCTCTGCGGGAAATGGTTAAAGAGCATCGGCTTTAAACATGGTCAGACAATAAAAGTGAGTCAACAACAAAACAAAATTACCATCACTGTTGAGGACGGAAATTAAACAAGTGAGTTGAGAATACAATCTACGATAGAAGAACTGAAACCAAAACTTCTTAATCCCAAATTAACCGATGCAGACCGGTTTCAATATCAAAGCGAGAAAATTCGTCGTTGACAAATTGGGGATAATTTTAATTGTTTAGATTCATTAAGATGTAACTTTACTAAACAAATTAGGATGAGATTATGAGAGTTAAAGAGCCATTATTTGAGATTATAAGCGAAAGCACTGAGTATCTAATTGAAAACGGTGATTGCTTGAAAGTTCTTCAAGAGATAGATGACGGAAGGTTTGATCTCATTTTGACTTCACCACCTTATAACGTGGGGAAATCATATGAAACAAAGACTAGTATTGAGAAATATCTTGAAACGCAAGAAGAAATTATTTCTGAACTTGTAAGGACATTGTCTGAAAAGGGAAATTTATGTTGGCAAGTTGGTAATTATGTTGATAAAGGTGAGATATTTCCGCTTGACATTTTTTATTATCAAATTTTCAAGAAGTATGGACTAAAACTCCGCAACCGTATCGTATGGCATTTCGGCCACGGTCTTCATGCCAGCAATCGTTTCAGCGGACGCTATGAAACATTGCTTTGGTTTAGTAAATCTGATGATTACATTTTCAATCTTGATAATGTAAGAGTTCCTTCCAAATATCCTGGCAAACGACATTTTAAAGGCCCCAAGAAAGGGCAGCCGTCTGGCAACCCCCTTGGAAAAAATCCGAGTGATATTTGGGAAATAATTGAGAATGACTGGGATAAAGCAATGTGGGATATTCCTAATGTAAAGTCTAATCATCCTGAGAAAACAGACCATCCATGTCAATTTCCGATTGAATTGGTTGAACGATGTGTCCTAGCATTAACTAATGAAGGTAGTTGGGTTCTTGACCCATTTTCTGGAGTAGGTTCAACTGTTATTGGGGCGATTAAAAATAATCGTCATGGAATGGGAATTGAAAAGGAAAAAGAGTATTGCAAGATAGCCACCCAAAGAATTGAGGACCTTAAAGAAGGACGGTTAAAAATTAGACCTATTAATAAGCCAATCCACAAACCGACAGGAAAAGATAAAGTTGCCCAGGTTCCCAAAGAATGGAGTGAGCTCCTATTTGCGAACGGCAATGGAACAAACGGACATTAATGAAAATTGCTCAAAAATATTCGCATTTGAACGGAGAAGAATATCTGATCGTTCATCATAATGACTTGTATAAAGAGATTAAGCAAGTAATTTCAAGCATCGATGCAAATGAGTTTCGAACTAAGGTCAGCAAAGAAAAAAGAAAAATTGGCAACAATCTACTTTCGCCAATAGAATTGAATGAAGCATTCAATAAAGAATTCAATAAACATCAATGGGTTGAAAGCAGATACAATTATTATATTACTCTCAACAGAGAATTAATGGAGAAGAGTGTCCTGATGTCTGCAAAAGAGCAAAAGGAATTTCTTATCCAGAATGGCGAAAAAGAACCTATTTATAGCTACAATCAAACTGACTTTGTTAAAAATAAAATAGCAGTTGAAGTTCAGTTTGGAAAGTATGCTTTTGTTGCCTTTGATTTGTTTGTGAAACATATGCTTTTCTATTCAGGTGGGGTTATCAATTTAGGAATCGAAATTCTTCCAACCAAGAAAATGCAAGCACAGATGAGTAGTGGTGTAGCCTATTACGAAGGTGAAGTGTATAATGTAATGAGGCAAGGCCGGAATAGCCCCCCTGTTCCATTGTTAATACTGGGAATTGAGCCATAACTCTCGCCTTGCGCGATTCACAAAGCGATCAAAGTCATATTGCAAATTCTCCCCATGTAAATTTCCGCCACCCTTTCCCTCCGAGCCCGCCCTACCCCTCCCGGCCTAATTCACCTACGAACGGATTCGTTTTTCTGCATTTTTGGGCAAAACGGATCAATCATAAAAAGAGCGTTGATGGGCTTGTTGCTGTGCGCGATAACTATAGCCACCCGGGCACAGGGGAAAATTGAACTGAGCCTTTTAAACGAACAGGGCCAGGCCCTGCCCCATGCCAGCGTGGAGCTGCTGCGGGCCGCCGATAGCACACTGCTGAAAATCGCCCTCAGCGATGAGCAGGGCCTCGCCTTCTTTGAAGCCATTGCCCGCGGCCGCGCCGGGTTCATCATTATAGTTGATGGCAAACCCACTGCCACTCGCCCCCAGAATTTTCCCACTTCTTCCGGTGAAAACACCATTGCCTTAGGCCCGGCACTGATCTACCTTAGTAAGGCGAATACCTAAATGAGTTCTTGAAGAAAACAATGCATTTATTCATCTTACCTGGCAGAGAGCGGGTGTGAGTCCCGTACATGACCATTCATTTGGGTGTTCGCAGCATTGCCGGACTATTTTAAATTTTCTAACATATGCGAACACCCGAACAGTATGTAAAGGTAACCACTATGAAGAAATTATTGATTATCCGGGTTGAGGAGTAAAGTGTAGGTGTAGGCCGTTGGCAGTGTAGCTTGCGGCTTTTGTCATTTAGTCTTACGATTGAGTGAACCGGTATGCTATTTATAGCTAAGCCAATAAATCACGATAACATGAAATAAAACTGGATTTTCATTTACGTTTGTTTAGCTATACTATTTCAATCGTTATTTAAAATTGCTTTGGGAAGAGAACTTTGGAATGTGGTAGATGTGATGGTGTGGATAGGTTTGATTGAATCTATATTCATCAAACAAAAACCTGCTAAATTTGAACCATGAGCAACATTAAACTTTTTGAGAATAAAAAAGTTCGTTCCGAATGGAAGGAGCAGGAACAGAAATGGTATTTTTCTGTTCAGGATGTAATTGAAGTCCTGACAGACACGGTAGATGTTAAGGATTACATCAAAAAGATGAAAAAGCGTGATGCCCAGTTGAATGCCAACTGGGGGACAATTTGTCCCCTGGTTGAAATGGAAGCGGCTGACGGCAGGAGGCGTAAGATACAAGCAGCTGATGCTAAGGGGCTTTTGCGTATCATACAATCCATTCCATCACCTAAAGCCGAGCCTTTCAAATTATGGTTAGCACAAGTAGGCTCCGACCGATTAGATGAAATTGAAAATCCCGAACTGGCGACACAACGCACAAGAGAACTATACAAACTCAAAGGTTATCCTGACGACTGGGTTGAAAAACGAATGAGAAGCATTGCTATTCGTGAAGAACTTACTGAGGAATGGAAAAACAGAGGTGTAAAAGAACAGAAAGATTATGCAATCCTGACGGCAGAGATTTCAAAAGCTACATTTGGTTTGACACCATCTCAACACAAGAAAGTAAAAGGTTTGAAAAGTCAAAATCTCCGTGACCACATGAATGACCTTGAACTTATTTTCTCAATGTTAGGCGAAGCTTCGACGACAGCAATTGTAAAAACTCAAAATCCAAAAGGGTTTATTCAAAATAAAAAAGCAGCAAGGCAGGGTGGTGCAGTGGCAGGTAAAGCAAGACGAGACCTTGAAACAAAGACAGGACAGAAAGTTGTTTCATCTGAAAATTATTTACCCGACTCGAAGACCCGTAAACAAATTACCAAGGGGAAAAAGAAATAACCTACGCAAAGCAAGCAAATTTGCAAGGCACATAAACCCTGGCACAACTCCAACCTTTCAATAGAGCTTGCATTCCTTCGTACCGGGGCACACGCCGCATTTAGGTGTTCGCAGCAATGCCGGGCTATTCTAAAGCTTCCAATATATGCGAACACCCGAAAAGAGAAAGACAATGCGAAGACCGGAGGTCAGAATCTTGAAAATCCAGCCCAGGTTCAGAGATAACCGCTGGAGCTCAACAATGGTACCCGAAATCAAACTCTGTGGTAACTGGCTCGAAAGGTTAGGGTTTTCTCTCGACCTACGTGTAAATGCGAACACTAGGAAAAAGCTACTGATTACCTTTCCTGATTAGCTATATAATGAGGTTGTTATTGTTTGCAATATCTTGATATTTTCGTAGCTTAGTCAGTACTGAACCTTGAAAATTTCCGGATGAATAATTATTTCCCGGGTTCACTATAATTAATACCTGATCCTGTTGATATTTCAGGTAAGCCGCATCAGGCAGATAACCCTTTCACATTTGCATCCAATACATGAAACCACTCCTTATTCTCCTCATTGCGCTAAGCCTGCTTTGCTCCTGCCGCCAGCGTGTCGGTGAAGGATCCTGGATCATGACCGAAGATTCCATTGCCATTGATCCGGCGCTGCTGAATGCAAAGTGTAGCGTAAAAACGGATGCCGGAAGCGGCACATTATTTCAGGGCTATAATAAGGAAACAAATGAGCTGGTGCTGATAGACCTGGACTCTGCAAAAACTATCCTCACGGTGCGCCCTGCTATTGATTTTGAGAAAGCCGGCAGGCTTGTGCAGTTCGATATTTACAAGGCCGATTCTATTTTCATCATTACCGAGGATTATGTATTTATTGTGGATGCTGGTGGGCAAGTGGTTTATAGCAGGGACCTGTCCTCTCCGCCAAAGGACGAAAGAGGAGAGGCGTTTTTATTGTGGGACAACGATAATCAGTTTCCCTTGCATTACAATAGCAAAACGAAAGAATTGCTGGTCAAAACCATTTGCCATTGCTCTTACATGGAGCCGGAATACTTTAAGCACAAGCTGGAGGGCTGGCTTCACCTGGAAACGGGTGCAATTCGCCAGGCAGACTACTCCTTTCCGGCCAATCATTACCAGCATGCATACGCCCAGTCCGTTTTTCCGTATAGAATTTTTAAGGATTCACTGAGTATTGTGTCCTTTCAAAGCCAGGATAGCCTATACGTGTACAATCACCACACAGGGTCCCTGAAAAGCCATTCCGGTAAAAGCCAATACCAGTCTATTGACTTTATCCCCTTCGACACTGCCCATAAGGATGATATGGAGCGGGTAAAGGAGTACCTGATCGTGAACCCGATTTACCAGCGGATACTGTATGATCCCTATCGCAAGTTGTATTATCGTTTCTTTGTAAAGGAGCAGCCGCTGAAAAAGGAAAATGGTGTTTATAATACCATTTTCAGCAAAGAGGTGATACTAATGGTTTTCAATCAGGATTTTCAATTAATTGCAGAAAAGAATATCGGCAGCAACTACTCATGGTATTTTTCATTTGTAAGCCCCAGGGGCTTATATATCCGGAAATATGACACATCCGCACAAAAGCACAAGCAAAACTATTATGCAAGGTTTACGGTTTTTAGCTGGAATTAGCCTGCTGCTGGCTTTGGCCGTTGCCCTCGGGTGCAACACTGGCGATAAGCCTGCTATAGACTATGCTGGCCAATTGAAGGAAAGCGACTACAACGACCGGGTAAAAAATATCTTTGCTTATATACAGGAAAATGGATTTGCTATTCCCACAGATCAGTGTGGTAATATCATTATCCTGCAAACCAACCTTTGCAATAGCTGCGATAAGGAAAAGCTGGCCGTGATACTGGACAGTCTGGCTTTGGTGAAAGAACCCGTTTACTTTGTATTGGCCGATGACAATAGCGAAATAAAAGCACAGATCCAAAAGGACCGTGCAGGTACACCCATTTATATAGATTCAGAAGGGCGGCTGCAAAAACATAATTTGAGTTTTATGCGAAATTTACGGATCAGGGTTTGCGGCCGCCAAATAACGGATTGGATGTTTATGTAGCTTAAGCAAGCTTATGTTACGCATAGCTAGCTGCCAAGAATATCATCCTCAACACCCCCATGTAAATTTCCGCCACCCTCTCCCCGCCCAGCCCGCCCTGCGGCCTCCCGGCCCAATTCACCTACGAACGGATTCGTTTTTCCGCATTTTTGGGCAAAACGGATCAATCATGAAAAGAGCGTTGATGGGCTTGTTGCTGTGCGCGATAACTATAGCCTCCCGGGCACAGGGGAAAATTGAACTGAGCCTTTTAAACGAGCAGGGCCAGGCCCTGCCCCATGCCAGCGTGGAGCTGCTGCGGGCCGCCGATAGCACCCTGCTGAAAACCGCCCTCAGCGATGAGCAGGGCCTTGCCTTCTTTGAGGCCATTGCCCCCGGCCGCTACCTGCTGCGGGCAACGGCGGTGAATCATGCCCCTGCTTATTCGGCGCCTTTTCTGCTGGAAAATACTTCAATCACGGTTCCTACACTAAGGCTGCCCGCCCTGGCGCGGGAAATGAATGCGGTAACCGTTACCGCCCGCAAACCCTTTATTCAAAAACTCAGCGACCGCATTGTGGTGAATGTTGACAATAGCATCCTCAGCGCAGGCAGCTCGGCTTTTGAACTGCTGGAACGATCACCGGGTGTAAACATCGACCCCAACGATGTAATCAGTCTCCGTGGCCGCGCCGGCGTCATCATCATGGTTGATGGCAAACCCACGGCCATGGGCGGCCAGGACCTGGTGAACTATCTCCGCAGCCTGCCCTCCTCGGCCATCGAACGCATCGAAATCATCACCAATCCCTCGGCCAAATACGATGCGGCGGGCAACTCGGGCATCATCGATATCCGCCTCAAAAAAGACCAGCGCTTTGGCACCAATGGCAACCTCACGGCGGGCTATGGCCAGGGCGTATACCCGAAAGCCAATGGCGGCCTCAGCTTTAACCACCGTAACAAAAAACTCAACGTATTTGGCAGCTACAACTATGCCTACCGCGTGCTACTCAACCACCTGATACTGGATCGTAACTTTTTTACCGACAATGGTACCTTCAATGGCCAGGACCTGAAAGACAACTATACCAAGATGCACCTGGGTTCGCATACGGCGCGGCTGGGGGCCGACTACTACGCGGGCAAAAACACCATCATCGGTGTTATCCTCAACGGCAACTTCAACCGCTTCCGCCGCCGCAACGATAATGAATCAATTGTGATCGACAACCAGAAGCAACCCCTTAGCACTTTTGAAACCGATGCGCAAAACCGCGACCGTGCCGGCAACTGGGTGGGCAACCTGAACCTGAAGCATAGCTTCGACAGCAGCGGCCGCGAGCTCTCCGCCGATCTCGACTATGGCGAATACCAGAACCGCTCCCGCTCGCGCACGGCCACGGCCTATTACCAACTGGATGGTACACCCCTGCAGCCCGACTATATACTCGATGGCGACCAGGATGGCAAGCTCAAGCTGCTCACTTTTAAAACGGACTATAGCCAGCCCTTCCTGCGCGATGGCCGCCTGGAAGCGGGCTTTAAACTGAGCCATGTTGCCGCCGACAACGACGCGAAATTCTGGGATATGAGCAGCGGCACGCCCGTAAACGACGAAACCAAAACCAACCATTTTATTTACAAGGAAAACAACAACGCGGCCTACCTGAACCTGCAAAAGCGCTTTGGGAAATGGGGCCTGCAGGCGGGGCTGCGCGCCGAGCAAACCCATGTGCGCACCCGCCAGGCTTATGGCAATATCCGCTGGGACTCGAGCTACCTGCAGTTCTTCCCCAGCGTATTTGTAAACTATCACCTGGCCGAAGAAAAAACCCTCGGCTTTTCGGTGAGCCGCCGCATCGACCGGCCGGGCTATAACCAGCTCAATCCCTTCCTCTTCCTGATTGATGTAACCACTTACTCTACGGGTAGGCCCGGCCTGCTGCCCCAGCTCACCTGGAGCTATGAGGCCAGCTATACCGTAAAGGGGCTCAGCTTTACGCTGGGCTATAGCCATACCCGTAATGATCAGAATATTGCCATAGCAAGGTTCCGCGATGTTTTTCCCGACATTCCCTCAGAAGATAATGTAACGGTGCAAATACCCATCAACCTGAAATCGTCGGACTATGTGGGCCTGTCGATAGCCGCACCTATCCGCATCAACAACTGGTGGAGCATGCTCAACAATGCGAATTTCTTCTATCAAAAATACAATGGGCAACTCGGCATCACCCAGCTCAACCGTGGCCGCCCGGCCCTGCAGTTGCAAGTGAATAATACCTTCAGCCTGAAGAAAGGCTGGTCGGCCGAGCTGAATGGTAACCTCAATACGGGGGGTCAGTATGGCTTTATGGAGCTGGATCCCCAATGGGCACTGTCGGCCGGCGTACAAAAACAGATTTTGAAAAACCGCGGAACCATCCGGTTCAATATTACCGACATCTTCTGGACCAACCTGCCTAATGCGGTGATCACTTATGATAACTATGTGGAGAAATGGCATGCTTACCGCGAAACGCGGGTGGCATCGCTCAACTTCACCTGGCGCTTTGGTAGCAACAAAGTGCAGCAGGCGCGGCGCCGCAACCTGGGTTCGGAAGAAGAGCGAAGAAGGGCGGGATGATTAGAACTTTCTAATGCGCCTTGCATACTGGCGTTGGTTGGCTGTTAAATTTTTACAACACATGCAACTATCGGCGAATTTGTGTTGTTTAATAAGTGAACCTAACCAACGCCTATGGACTTCACAAAAAGGGTTTTTATACCCCTCGCCATAGCGGCCAGCCTTGTATTGGGTGGCTGCAAAAAATTCATTCAATACCATCCCAACGAGATCCGCCTCGAGGCGGAGGATCGCGACCTGAATGCCAAAAACCTGGCAAAGATTCAGCAATTGCCTGCGGCAGATAGTTTCAAGTTTGTCGTAATCGGCGACACGCAACGCTTTTACGACGAACTGGACGATTTTGTAAAAGCCGTGAATCAGCGCGATGATATCAGCTTTGTGCTGATCAATGGCGATATCACCGATTTTGGGATCAACAAGGAATACAAGTGGATCAGCCGCTCGCTGCGCAAGCTGAACATGCCCTTTATCGGCATCATCGGCAACCACGATATGCTGGCCAATGGCCGGCAGCTTTACCAGCTCATGTTTGGCCCGGAGAATTTTTCGTTTGCCTATTCGGGCTATCATTTCATAGGCATCAACACCAATGCCCTCGAAGATGGCTTTGAAGGCACCATTCCCGATTTGAACTGGCTTTCGAATACGCTCGGCGCTTTGCCGGCGGGTGAGGAGGCTTTTGTGTTTTCGCATATACCACCCATGGATGGGGATTTTGATCCGGCGCTGGTGCAGCCTTATGTAGATGTGTTGCGCGATGCGGGCAATGTGAACTATTCCATCCACGGGCATCAGCACCGCTATTCGCTAACGCAGCCTTATGGCGATGACCTCAACTTTTTGGTGGTGGCGGATATGAAAAAGCGTTTTTATGTAACCATAACTGTACACAATGGCATTGAGCAGATTGAACAAGTGCCTTATTAGGCTGGGGCTTTTTTGCCTGGGCCTCACCGGCATGGAGGAGCTGCGGGCACAGTCAAAATTCCTGAAGGCCATAGAGCCTGATCACCTGAAACTGCAATGGGCGGGTGGCATTGGCTTCTTTGCCTTTGGCGCGGGCTATGAGAGCAAAAACAAAAAGTTTGAAACGGATATCTATTATGGATTTCTACCCGAAAGCGTGGGTGGCGAAGACCTGCATTCGGCAACGCTAAAGTTTAACTGGTATCCGCTGAAGCCGATCGATAAGGGCAAGTGGCGCATCAAGCCTTTGTCGGTGGGAGCATTGGTGAACTATAGCTTCGGCAGCCAGTATTATAGCTTTGATCCGCGCAATTATCCCTTCGACTATTATCGTATTCCCACATCGTTGAATACGGCCCTGCTGCTGGGCGGGCAGGCCAGCTATGCGGTGAGTGCCAAAAAAGAGTCGCGCCGGCTGGGTTTCTATTACGAGATATTGAGTTTTGATAGGGAGATGGTGAGCTTTATTGTCAACACCCGGGCCCTGTCGTTGACGGATATTTTGACATTGGGGATTGGGGTGAAGTTGGCATTGTGAGGCGTGAGACGTGAGACGTGAGGCGTGAGACGTGAGGCGTGAATGGTGAATCGTGAGGCATGAGCAAGCCCCGAAGGGGCGACATACGTTAGGGTCGTCCGATAGGGCGACCCAATGTGGCACCCGAAACAAGCTCAAAGTTCAGGAAAGATTTCCCGCAGATTTTTTCGCAGATGAGCGCAGATAAAGGGTTTTAGTTTGGGTACCCAATTTCGAAGATCGAAGCGTTCCCTTTCTTTAAAACTTTCATAGCGCTGATTGCGAAAGTTCCACAGATCAGCTTTTGCTTCAAATTCCCAAATACCCAAATTCACAAATCAACAAATTCCCCCTCATCCTGCCCGAATCCTAAAGCTTCCTCCCCCATTTTGCTGCATTTCTTCCAGCATCTTGTTGCGCTCTTGATTGTATTGCTCCTGGGTTACCTTTTTGCCCTTGGTCGGTTCTTTTATCACGGCTTTATTTACTTTATCGCTGATGTCCACGGCTTCATACACCGTGCGGCCATTATTGGTTTCGAGAGAAAGAATAAGACCCGGCAACTGCCCCTGCATTTCCGGACCGGCGGGCACGGGAATAGATAAGGTAAACCAGGCCACTATTTCAGTGGTATCCGTAATTTCCTTTCTTTCCATTTTTCCATTCTCCATCTGCATCATCATGCGTGTGCCAATGCGTTGCGAAGTGGCTTTGCGGCAGGGAAAGCCGAGGATGGTGCGGGTTTCATCGCTCAGCTTCCAGTTGCCCTTGCGGATGCTGTCGCTGATGATAAATTTCTTGTCGAACAAATCCATGCTCTGCACTTTTCGGGCAGACGAAAAATCGCAAAACACTTTGTTGTCGCCACCACCACCAATGGTGCGGAATACAAACTGTCCGCCGCCACCACCGCCGTTCATTGAATTGCTCGCATCTTCCTGAATATCTTCCGGCAGTTGTTCCCAGATCATTTTATTATCCGCGAAATTGAGCTCAAAGCGATCCGTGCGGGTTTGCTGTATGGGCTGGCTGGGGCCATCACCATTGTTGATGCTGAATGACATCTGGCTTTTGCGCTCATAGGTTACCTTGCCCTCTTTTTGCTGGGCACCGGAGAAGAAAGCAAAGCCAATGAGCGCGAGGCAGGTCAATAAGTACTTCATGCTGTCGAATTTTTTCCAAAACTAACTCAGCCCGCCAGCCGGACGGGTTAACTCACCTTGCAATTAGGTTAATAAAGGTTAACGGGCCTATCGGGGGCCCGGATAACTTGGTACCTTTGTTTCCTGATTATGACAAAACTCCGCTGGCTGGCCTTGCTGATGGCGATGGTGATCCTCATCATCGCGGGATTCCAGGTGTACTGGTTGCGCGACAATTACCAACGTGCAAACCGGGAGCTGGAAGTGAAGACCGGTCTGCTCTTTCGCGAAACCTTTCGCGAAATGCAGGATTCGATTATTGGGAAGCAGCTTCGGTTGGCGCTGAGCGATACAGTGAACGGGCAGGTAAAACTGAACGCCGATATGCGGCTGGCTTCTCAGATGGCCAGGGCTGTTGATCAAACAATTGAGACTATTATGATCGACACCGTAAAGAGAAAAGCCAAAACCACCAAGATTTCGCTGGGCGAAACGGGTCTGCTGCAACCCGGCGATAAGGTTCGCTTTATTCCTACGGCGATCGACTCCATTAATCCTGAATCCATCGAATCCATCCAGGTGTTTAAGGGGCGTAACTCACACGGGGCTGATTCAATCCCGAGTTCTTCCAGCGCCATGGAACTTCGCCTGAAACCCCATAGCAAGGGCGGAAAAGATTCCGCGGTGGCCGGCATCCGCCAGTCGAGTATAGTCTACTTCACCGATAATGGCGAGAAGCGCTTTGTCATCCGCATCGATTCGCTGATGAACGACAGCGTGCGTACCGAAGACCTCCGTATCCGCTTTACCGAAGTACTGGCCCGGGAAAAAATGGATATCCCTTTTGAAATAGTACCCAACGATAAGCAGGAATTCTTCGGCTTTCGCCGCGCTGGCCCTACAAGAGGCGAAACCATACGGGACCTGGGTCCTTACCAGCTAAAGCTGGGCCGTGTATTTCCTTTCCTGCTTATGCAGCTACGCCTGCCCATCCTGTTTTCTTTTTTCCTGGTAGGCATTACCCTATTTTCTTTTATTCTGCTCTATCGTAGTCTTGTACGACAACAGCGGCTCGCGCAAATGAAGACCGATCTTATCAGCAATATCACGCATGAGCTAAAGACGCCGATCGCCACCGTGGGCGTGGCGATTGAAGCGTTGAAGAATTTCAACGCCATGCAGGATACGACCCGCACCAAAGAATACCTCGATATATCGCAGCAGGAACTACAGCGCCTGAGTTTGCTGGTAGATAAGGTGCTGAAACTTTCGATGTTTGAGAAGAAAGAAATTGAATTGCAGAAGCAGAACTTCGATTTGGGTCAGTTAGCGGAGGAAGTGCTGGCCTCGCTGCGCCTGCAAGTGGAGAAGCATCGGGCGCAAATCAGCATCATTAAAGAAGGGAACCTTAGCTTCTGGGGCGACCGGCTGCACTGGCAAAGCGTGATTTTTAACCTGCTCGACAATGCCCTGAAATATAGCCAACGCCAGCCGGAAATAGCTATACGCCTGAAGGGAACGGAGGAGCAACTCCAGTTCCAAGTGGCCGACAACGGCATTGGTATTCCGGAAGCTTATCAGCAAAAAGTATTTGAGAAATTTTTCCGGGTACCGGCCGGTGATACGCATAATGCCAAGGGGCATGGACTGGGCCTGAGCTATGTGGCGCAGGTAGTGCGGCAGCATGGCGGCGATATTAAAGTAGAATCGCAAGAGGGTTCCGGCAGTACCTTTACCATTATCCTGCCAGGGCAGGCAGATGCCAGTAAGCTATGAGCACGATAAAAGTATTTTATGTAGAAGATGAATTGTTTCTGGGCAAGATCGTAAAAGAGAGCCTGGAAACAAGAGGCTTTGAAGTAATGATGGAAAGCGATGGTGCCCGGGCCATGGATTTGTTTAAATCAGCAAAGCCCGATATCTGCGTGCTCGATGTGATGTTGCCCAACAAGGATGGATTTGCCCTGGCCGATGAGATCAGGCAACTGGATGAAGAAATACCCATCATTTTCCTTACGGCGAAAGTGCAGACCGAAGATGTGCTAAAGGGCTTTTCGCTGGGCGGCAACGATTATATTCGCAAGCCCTTTAGCATGGAAGAGCTGATCGTACGCATGCAGCACGCGCTGGGTCGCAAAGCCGCTGGGCCCGTAAAGGGAAATGGCGATAAAGTGCCGTTGGGAAAGATGCAGTTTAACCTGAACCGGCAAACCCTGAGTAATGGCAGTGAGGAACGCAAGCTGTCGTTTCGCGAAAGCGAGTTGCTAAAACTGCTTTACGAAAACCGCGATAAAGTCATTGACCGCAGAGATATCCTCAACCTGCTCTGGGGCAACGACTCCTTCTTCAATAGCCGCAACCTCGATGTTTATATCACCAAGCTGCGTGGATACCTAAAAGATGATCCCAGCCTCGAGATCATCACCATCAAGGGAATTGGTTATCGCTTTATTGCGGGTTAAGGAAAACATCATCTGCAGGCCCCCGAAAAAAAATTACCTTTACGAAAAAGCGGATGAAATTTCGAAACCTCGTTTTCCTGTTCATTGTAATACTGATACTGGTAGCCTGGTTTACCAAACCCGATTATGACGACTTTATGGCTTTCCGCGAGGAGCAGGCATCGGATCTGCACAGCCCACCGGTAGTGGATTATTCGGATGGCTTTCTGTTTAGCCAGGTGAAAGTGACGCATTTCCAACCCCTGGAAAAAATGGCGGCGGATAGTACAGGGCAACAACAGACCCTGGCCGTACCCACGCAGGTGGAGAAATATATCGGCGTTTTTGGAAGGTTCTGGTCGATTGATTAATCATGTCAAAATTTGTCAGTATTGTCGGCAACAACAGCCTATAAAGCCGGTCGCATCTTTGATGGCGAAAACTGGTATGAAGATCATGCGCTGCTGGTAAAATCGGGCAGGGTGTTAGCTATTGAACCCCTTGGTTTGCTTTCGGCCAGTGTGGAACTGCACGAATTCCCTAACGACAGCATGCTGGTACCCGCTTTTATCGACCTGCAGATATATGGGGCCATGGGGCAATTGCTAAGCCTGCATCCAACCAGCTATGCGTTGCATTGCCTGTATGGGCATGGCCGCACAGGTGGCACGGCCTGGACCCAGGTCACCGTTTCTACCAACACTTACGAGGTATTTTACAAAGCCATTGATGCCGTGCGCGCTTACTGGAAGGATGGAGGCAGGGGCATCATCGGTTTGCATATCGAAGGTCCCTGGCTGCACCCGCTGCGCCGCGGCGCGCACCGGGAAGAGTGGATACATGTGCCCAGGCTTAGCCAGGTACGCGAACTGATGGAATATGGCAAGGGAGTGATCAGCATGATGACGATTGCGCCGGAGCGGCTGAGCCAGGAAATCATCGATCTCCTCTTGAGTTACGACATTAAACTAAGCGCGGGCCATAGCAATGCGAGTTATGAAGAGGCAAAGCATGCCTTTCGAAACGGTATTACGGCCGTCACGCACCTGTTCAATGCCATGAGCCCCCTGCAGCACCGGGCACCGGGCCTTGCCGGCGCGGCCATGGATGATGAGCAGGTAATGGTGAGCATTATTCCCGATGGCTACCATGTAGATTTTGCCGCCATTCGCATTGCCAAAAAAGTAGCGGGGGAACGACTCTTTGCCATTACCGATGCTGTTACCGACACCGATAGCGGACCCTATCCCCACCAACTCTCGGGCGATAAATACGAATCGAATGGCATACTCAGCGGCTCCGCCCTGCAGATGAACCAGGCGGCCCGCAACCTGGTGCGCTTTGCCGGCATAGATACCGGCGAAGCGCTGCGCATGTGTGCCCGCTATCCGGCCAAACTAATGGGGCGCAGCGATATCACGGGTGCCTTGCTCCCCAACCATCCTGCCCATATGGTGGTGCTGGATGGGGAGTTTAATGTGTTGGATATGCCGGGGGAAGAGTGAGTAGTGAGTGGGGAGTAGTAAGTAGGATTTATAGGTTGGGAGTAGCGAAAGAAAAAAATCTGCGTCAATCTGCGGAACAAATCTGCGAAAATCTGCGGGCAATACCACTTGCACTTTCAACATCTTCAAAGCACCGGAAGTTTCCCGCAGATTTACGCAGATAAATGAGTAGAGGAAAAAATGGCTGTTGATTCGGGAAGAAATAATTGCTGTAAACAACATTATCCTTTTGCGGCCGCTTCGGCCTGTTCCCGCTTCCATTGCTTATCCATCACAAAAGTGCCGAAGGGCAGCAGCGAGGCGATGAATGCCTTAAAGTACCAGGCCCAGTCTTTCTTATATTCGCCCTTTACTTCAAAGGCCAGCACCATGAATGCTACAAACAGCACGCCATGCAGTCCACCTACAATAGTAACGGCCATGGGCAGGTTGGCGAAATATTTCAGGGGCATGGCAATAAAGAGCAGCACCAGGAAGGAAATGCCTTCGGCCATGGCGGTTTGACGAAAGAAGCGGAATGTTTTTACGGATTGCATGCTTGCTTTTGGTCGGCAAAGTTAACCGGCCAGGCGCAAAGAATTCTCATGTGCCGGTCAGTAATTGATCACTTGCTCTTCAATTTGCTCGGGTATTTCGCGCCATTGGTAAAGCTGATTGCGCAATTGGGGTTCAAATCCCGCCTCGCGAATGGCATCCTGTATGGTTTTGTAGGTGAAGCGATGGGGGGCGCCCGCGGCACTCACCACATTTTCTTCGATCATGATGGAACCAAAATCGTTGGCGCCGGCATGCAAACAAACCTGTGCAGTTTGGCGGCCTACCGTGAGCCAACTGGCCTGAATATTCTTTACATTGGGCAGCATGATGCGGCTGAGCGCAATCATGCGGATATATTCATCGGCGGTGGTGAGATTATGTACGCCACGGATCCGCGCCAGCAGGGTATCCACATCCTGAAAGGTCCAGGGTATAAAGGCCAAAAATCCATTGGCCGCTTCCGGCTTGCGCCCCTGCACTTCGCGTATTTTGGCCAGGTGTTCAAAGCGTTCTTCTATGGTTTCCACATGGCCAAACATCATGGTAGCCGAGCTGGTGATATCCAGCTTATGCGCCTCATGCATAATATCAAGCCATTCCTGCGCGCCACATTTTCCTTTCGAAATCAGCCGGCGTACCCGATCGATCAATATTTCCGCGCCTGCACCCGGCAGGCTATCGAGCCCGGCTTCCTTCAGCGCTTTCAGCACTTCGTGATGCGTGCTTTTTTCGAGCTTGGTAATATGCGCCACTTCGGGTGGTCCCAGGGCATGCAGGCGGATATCGGGAAACTCCGCCTTGATCTGCCGGAAAGTATCTACATAAAACTGCAGACCCAGTTCCGGGTGATGGCCACCCTGCAACAATAGCTGATCACCGCCCAGCCGAAGGGTTTCTTCAATCTTGCGGCGATAGGTTTCCATATCCGTGATATAAGCTTCCGGATGACCCGGTATGCGGAAGAAGTTGCAGAATTTACAATTGGCGATGCAAACATTGGTGGTGTTCACATTCCGATCGATCTGCCAGGTTACTTTACCATGAGGCACCTGTTGCTGGCGCAGACTATCGGCTACCAGCATTAAATCGGTCAATGCGGCGTGATGATAGAGATGCACGCCCTCTTCCACCGTAAGCCATTCAAATCGGGCCGCTTTGTCGAGCAACGATAATGTATCATTCATGAATAATCCTGTTTAAACCCATCGGCAGGCAAAGTTAAGAAGAACTGCCTTCCTTCCTGATGGGGTACTTGTTTTAGGGCTGATGCAACAAATCCCCCTGCTTCTTTGTCTTTTCCTATCCGATTGCCTTCGTAAATTGTACTATGCCATTAGCCCGGAAATTATTAGTGGGACTATTCCTCCTGCTGCTATCCCCCCAACTGCAGGCCCAGGAAGAATTTGTGGAACCTCCCAGCCGTATCCTGACCCGGGTGCCTTTCCGACAGTTGACGGGTGGTGTGATCATCCTTCATGCCCGCCTCGATCAATTTCCCGACACTCTGAATTTCATACTCGATACCGGCAGCAGTGGTATCTCCCTCGACTCTACCACGGCTTCGTATTTTGGATTAACACCCGAACCCTCCGAACGTTCAATCCGCGGTATAGCCGGCATCCGAAAAGTAAGTTTTCTGTATGATCGCACCCTTCATTTTCCCAACCTGCCGGTGGATAGTCTCGATTTTCATGTGAACGATTATTCCATTCTTACAGCAGTTTATGGCCTGCGCGTGGATGGCATTATCGGCTATTCTTTTCTGAGCCGTTATATTGTGGAGATCAATTACGACAGTCTCTACATGGATGTGCGCAGTATAGGTATGCTGCGCTATCCCAAGGGTGGATACCTCATCAAACCCCTGATGGGAACCCTGCCCGTGCATCATGCGCGCATCAGGGACGATAAAACCCATAATGTACGTTTCCTGCACGATATAGGCGCGGGGCTTTGCCTCATGCTCTCTTCCGATTTTGTGGAAGACAGCGCCACCATTCACCGCAAAAGGGTCTTGCTACCCAAAGAAGGAGAAGGGGTGGGTGGCTCCATCGATATGAAGGTGACCATTGTGCGCGAGCTGAAAGTGGGGCCTTACCGTTTCCGGAATGTGCCCACTTATATTTTCGACGACGATTACAACGTTACTTCCTATCCCTACCTGGCGGGTATTATCGGGAACGACATCTTCCGGCGCTTCAACAGTATTATCAATTATGCCAAGCGCGATATTTACCTGGTGCCAAACTCCCATTTTCGGGATCCCTTCGATTATTCCTATGCCGGTGTGGAGTTGTATTATGAAAAAGGGAAGACGGTGCTCGGCGATGTGGCGGCCAATTCTCCGGCAGAAAAAGCGGGGCTGAAGGAGGGAGATGAAGTGGTGGGCATCAATAATAATTACTCCCAAAACTTTGATCAGTATAAAGCGCTCCTGCAATCCACCGTAGGCCGAATCAAAATGATAATCCGCCGCAATGAGGAACTGATGCAGTTTGAATTTAAAGTAAAGTCCATCATCCAGCGCAAAAAGTTAAGCTTTCGCCGGTAAAGCCATAGCTCGCTACTCCTTCGTAAATTTGCCTTTCGGTCAAGCCCGGAAATTAAAGGCAGATTGGTTAAATTATGATACAGTTTGAACGTTTTACACTCTCTAATGGATTGAAGGTCATTGTACACGAGGATAGTTCCACTCCCATGGCCGTGATGAATATTATGTACGATGTGGGTGCCCGCGACGAGGACCCTCACCGTACGGGTTTTGCTCACCTCTTTGAGCACCTGATGTTTGGCGGCTCGGTGAATATTCCCAGCTACGACGAGCCCCTGCAGATGGCCGGTGGCGAAAACAATGCCTATACTACCAACGATCTTACCAATTATTATATTCAGATTCCGGCCGAAAACCTGGAAACGGCTTTCTGGCTCGAGAGCGATCGCATGCTCTCGCTGGCATTTGAAGAAAAGAGTCTCGAAGTGCAGCGTAAAGTAGTGTGTGAAGAATTCAGGGAGCATTATCTCACCAAACCTTATGGCGATGTATGGCATCGCATGCGGGAGCTGGCTTACAAAAAGCATCCTTATAGCTGGATGACCATCGGCAAGGAGCTGTCGCATATTGAGCAGGCGCAGTTGAGTGATGTGAAGGCATTTTTCTTCAAACATTACCGACCCGTGAATGCGGTGATGGTGGTTGCCGGAAATGTGAAGCTGGAGCAGGTGAAGAACCTGGCCGAAAAATGGTTTGGCGACATACCCGCCGGCGAAAAATACAAACGCGCCCTACCACTGGAACCCGAGCAAAAAGAGCCGCGCCGCCTCGATATAAAGGCCAAAGTGCCGCTGGATGCTTTTTACAAATGCTGGCATATAGCACCACGACTCGATCGGCGCTATTATGTGGCCGACCTGCTGAGCGATATACTCGGTGGTGGCGGTTCCTCGCGCCTGCACCAGTCGCTGGTGAAAGAGCAGCAACTCTTCAGCAATATTGAATGTTACCATTTTGGCAGCACCGATGCGGGCCTGCTTTGTATTGAAGGAAAGCTGGTAAAAGGAAAAACCCTCGAAGAAGCGGAGAAAGCCGTGGAAGCCGAACTGGAAAAAATGCGCAGCGCCTGGGTAAGCCCCGAAGAATTGCAGAAAGTGAAGAATAAGACCGAGAGCATGATGGCTTTTGAAGACATGAGTGTGATGAACCGCGCCAACAGCCTTGCTTATTATGAACTCCTGGGAGATGCGGCCTGGATGAATTTTGAGCTGGACAAATACGCCTCAGTAACCACCGAAGACATATTGCAGGAGAGCCGCAAGATTTTCCGCGAAGAAAACAGTAATACGATCTATTATCGTGCAAAGCACTGAGAACAATACTATGAATAGGATAGCGACAACGCTGAACAGAAAACAGGCCCCACCGATAGTGGATGCTGTGAACTACCACCTGAACCTGAAGCCATATCAGAAGCTGGTACTTCGCAATGGCGTGGAAGTATATTGTGTGGATGCGGGTGCGGAGGACGTGATGAGCCTCGAATTTGTATTCTTTGCCGGCAATGCCTGGGAGAAACAAAACCTGGTGGCCGCTTCTACCAATTTTTTGCTGAAGAATGGCACCAGCCGCCATACCGCTTTTCAGATCAATGAGCATTTTGATTACTATGGTTCTTATCTGAACCGTGCCTGCTACAATGAAACGGCTACCCTCACCCTGCATACGCTCACGCGTTGCCTTCCCGAGTTGCTGCCCATGCTCCGCGAGTTGCTGACCGATGCACAGATGCCGCAGGAAGAGCTGGATATATACCGGCAGAATATGAAGCAACGGCTGAAAGTGAACCTGAAAAAAAGTGATTTTGTGGCCAGCCGCCTGATTGATGTATACCTGTTTGGGGAAGAACATCCCTATGGCAAATACAGCAAGGCGGAGGATTTTGATGCCCTGCAACGCGAAACCTTGCAGGCGCATTACCGCGAATACTATCAGCAGGGTGAGTTGATCGTTTTTGCGGCGGGTAAACTCCCGGGTAACCTGGAGGCACTGCTCAATGAGCAGTTTGGCGACCTGCCGATGTCGAAAAAAACAAGGCCATCGCATGTATTGCATCCGGCAGAGGAAAAGAAGTACCGCATTCTGAACGATGAGGCAGGAGTACAGGGTTCTATTCGTATGGCACGCCCCTTCCCCATCCGGCACCATCCCGACTTCACCGCCAGCCAGGTACTGAATACCGTGCTGGGAGGCTTTTTTGGGTCGAGGCTGATGCTGAATATCCGGGAGGATAAAGGCTATACTTATGGCATTCATAGTTACCTGCTCAATCATTTGGAACATTCGGCCTGGATGATCAGTACCGAAGCAGGACGTGATGTATCGGAAGCCACCATTGAAGAAGTGAAGAAGGAAATGAAGCTGCTACGTGAGGAGCCAGTGGAGGAAGATGAACTGCTGCTGGTGAAGAACTATATGATCGGTGGCCTGCTCGGCGAACTGGACGGTCCCTTTCAGATCATCGGCCGCTGGAAGAATATTGTGCTGCACGGCCTGCCCGAAGATTATTTCGATACGTCGGTGAAAAAGATAAAATCCGTAACAGCAGATCAACTGCAGCAACTGGCACAGCAATACCTGGATCCGGAAAGCTTTTATGAATTAGTAGTTGTTTGAGGAAGTTGAAAGTAGTTAGTAGGTAGTAGAAAGTAGGGAGTCCTGAATTAAGAGTTCGCAGCAACGGCCGATGGCGGATGAGTTCTTTATTTTGTTGTGTAATAGACAAGATTATACAGCCTCCCGAAGGGAGGTTGTGTGGATCCCCGAAGTTGCAACAGGGTGTTTTAATTGGTTTACGTTTAATCTGCGAAAGGATCTGCGGCCATCTGCGGGAAAAGCACTATGTTCTTTCGGGCTGGTTCCAATTCGGGAAGCTTTACCGCTACGAACGCAAAGAAGTCGCAAAGAACGCGACGATACGATGAGTTTTAAATATAGCTTCTGATATTTAGTAGCGTCGGTTGGTTGCGATTCATGATTCGTTCATTACACTAAACCTATCGTCGCGTTCTTTGCGACTTCTTAGCGATCTTTGCGGTGAAACCCCCGGATCCGAGAGTTGTCCGCCAAAAACAGATGCCTCTCCATACTCCATTAAACCTTAAACCCTAAACTTTAAACCCGCAAACACCACGTAAAACGTTGAACGTATAACGTAAAACCCAAAAGCATGCGCCTCATCATCCGCCTCCTCGTCATCGCTGCCATATCTTATATTCTTTCGCAGATTCTGCCAGGCATCCATATCCGCAGTTATGGTTCGGCCATTTGGTTTGCGGTATTGTTGGCGCTACTCAATGTATTCCTGCGTCCACTTTTGATTATACTTACTTTGCCTCTCACCATATTTACGCTTGGCCTGTTTCTGCTGGTAATTAATACCCTGATGGTGATGCTGGCCGGGGAATGGATTGAGGGCATTGCGATCGACAGTTTTGGCTGGGGATTTCTCTTCAGTATTTTGCTTACCCTTACCACTTCGCTGCTTTTTCGGGAAGAAGAGCGCCAGTATCGTGACCGGCGGGGGAAATAAAATAAAGCATTCAATATTCCTAATATCTACTAATCAAGCAATACTCCATCATGGTACTCATGGTTAATCATGGTAGTAAGTCGATGATGGAGTCCAGGTCTTCTTTCAGTTTCTTACCTGGTCTAAACCTCTTGGCCAGTGTGATCTTGAAATCCCCGGTTTTGATCCGGTAATCATAATCGGATATTTCTCCCCTTGCGTTGGCAGTATGATGCAACCAGGAGATGGTGAGTGCCCACCATTCGCTGTTGTAGCCGGCAACAGCCCGCAGGGTGGCATTGGGGCTAAAGCTGATCTTATCGAAAGTTTCGGCTTCGGTTTCTTCCCGCACAAAACTGATATCGCCGTTGATGGTAGCGCTGCCGGTTACAAAAAAGTGGGATTGCCATACATAAGTGTAGGCATAGCCCAGGCCGGGACCAAATTCCAGGAAACGCATCCGCCTTACCTGGGCCTGCGGATAAAAGCTGCTAACGGCCGAAGGCACCAGGGCGCTATCGCCCTTCACCCTTCCCATATAAATTTCCGCACCGGCCAAAAATGATCCGGCCGATTGCTTCTGCCATTCATTCTGCAGGTAAGCGGCGCGATAGGAAAACTCTTGTCCGTTGAAGAGCCGGTAAACCGAGGCGCCTACGAGGTTGGCGCGTAAATCGGGCCGCAGGTAATAAACCCGATCATTATTACCCCCAGCGCCTGCCGAACGTAAATAATAACCGCGGTAAAACTGGCCATAGATATCCGTTACCCAGTTACGGGTGTACAGATGGGTTTGAAAATCGAAGGACTTTGTCTTGCCCTTTTCGTCCTTACCCGGATTCAGGAATCCAAATCCCGAGCCCAGGGTAAGCGAGAGGGCGCGGTAGCTGGCATTGATACCCATGGTGGTGAGGCTATTGGGCCGGTAGCGCAGGGTTTGGGTACCTTCGGGGCCCTCCATCCCTACCGATGTATATTTTTTGGAGAGATAAACCCGGGTAGTCAGGTAATCTGCAAAGGTTTCATAGTATTTCGACTCATCCTGCGCATATCCTGGAAATTGAACCAAAACAAGGAGCAAAAAGGTCCAGATACGGAGCCTGGGTGCAGGTTTTGAGCGGGTAATCAAATGGTACATGCTATAAAGTAACTAAAAAATAATTCGTTCCCGACGCACTAATTCAGTCCGCGTTGGTAGTTCAAAACGAAACAATGAAATTCGCAGTATGGCCTTCGACCGAAAAAATATAAGCAACGATCAGTTGGTAGCTTTCTACCGCTCGCTTTTGTATCCCCGCATGATAGAGGAAAAGATGCTGATCCTGCTGCGGCAGGGCCGCATTTCGAAATGGTTTAGTGGCATCGGGCAGGAAGCCATAGCGGTAGGATCCACGCTCGCCATGCAGCCCGACGAATGGATTTTTCCTTTGCATCGCAATCTCGGCGTATTTACCAGCCGGCAAATGCCACTGTCAAAACTCTTTATGCAATGGCAGGGCCTGCCGGGTGGCTATAGCAAGGGCAGAGAACGAAGTTTTCATTTTGGCACCCGGGAGCATTATATCTGTGGCATGATCTCCCACCTGGGTCCGCAACTCGCCCTGGCCGATGGTGTGGCGCTTGCTTATAAATTGCGCGAAGAAAAAAAATGCGCGCTGGCATTTACCGGCGAAGGCGGCACCAGCGAAGGCGATTTTCATGAAGCGCTCAATGTGGCGGCCGTATGGGACCTGCCGGTGATTTTCCTGATTGAAAACAATGGCTACGGTCTCAGCACGCCCACCAATGAGCAATATCGCTGCATCAGCCTGGTTGATAGAGCCAAAGGTTACGGCATGGAAGGTGTGCAGATCGACGGCAACGATATACTTGCTGTGTACGACACCATTGGCGGCGTACGAGATTATTGCATCAAACACCAGAAGCCTTATTTAATTGAATGCATGACCTTCCGCATGCGGGGTCATGAGGAAGCCAGCGGCACCAAATATGTACCATCGCATTTGTTTGAATTATGGGAGAAAAAAGATCCGGTTAAAAACTTTGAAAAGCACTTACAACAATGGCAGGTGCTGGATGCGGCTGCCATGGAACAGATCAGGGAAGAATTGAAGCAACAGATTGAAGCCGAGCTTGAGCTTGGTTTCAATGCCGCCCCCATCGTGGTAGATACCGCTAAAGAGCTGGCAGATATCTATTGCCCGTCTGCTGCCGATGCTGATTGGGAACTGCAGGAAGGGGAATGGAAACGGGTGGCGCCACGAAACGAAGCGAAGGAGAGTGACCCGGTACCTGAGCGTCGCTATATTGACGCGATTCGTGAAGGCCTGGAACAGTCGATGGAGAAGCACCCCAACCTGGTATTGATGGGGCAGGATATTGCTGAATATGGCGGGGCTTTCAAGATCACCGAAGGGTTTGTACAAAAATTTGGCAAAGCGCGGGTACGCAATACACCCATTTGCGAAAGCGCCATCGTGGGTGCGGCCCTGGGTCTCAGCCTGGAAGGATATAAGTCGGTAATGGAAATGCAGTTTGCCGATTTTGTGTCGGTAGGTTTTAACCAGATTGTGAATAACCTCGCCAAAATCTATTATCGTTGGGGACAACAGGCCGATGTGGTGATTCGTATGCCTGCGGGCGCGGGTGTGGGAGCGGGACCCTTTCATAGCCAGAGCAATGAAGCCTGGTTTGTACACACACCGGGTTTAAAAGTGGTGTATCCCAGTACCGCGCATGACGCGAAAGGTTTGCTGATGGCCGCCATCAATGATCCCAATCCTGTGCTGTTTTTTGAACACAAAGCCTTATACCGCAGCATCACGGGACCTGTTCCTGCCGGGTATTATGAAGTACCGATAGGCCAGGCCAGGCCTGTACGAGTGGGTAGCGATATCTCAATCATTACCTATGGCAGTGGCGTGCATTGGGCCATGGAATATGCCAACCAGCACCCCGATCTGGACCTGGATATTCTCGATCTGCGAACCCTTCTGCCGCTCGATCATGAAGCCATTTATGCGTCGGTAAAGCGTACGGGGCGTGTCCTCATTCTGCATGAGGATACCCTTACGGGTGGTATTGGCGGAGAAATAGCCGCCTGGATAGCCGAAAATTGTTTTCACCTTCTCGATGCGCCGATACAAAGATGCGCATCGCTCGACACGCCGGTTCCTTTCAATATGGAACTGGAGAAAAACTTCCTGGCCAAAAGCCGGCTGCACGAAGCAGTGGGCAGGTTGAAGGAGTGGTGATAAACCCGACTGCTGAGGCGCTCTCTATTCCTTAACCCAAACAGCTCATCGCTTAAATTCGCTTCCCTCCTTCCACTCCGGCTTCTTCTCTGCATTCGCCACCTTCATGCCCACCTTGAAGAACAGTTGCAGATCCGCAATGGCGCCAGCAAGATCCCAGGTAGCAGGATCGTATTCGTCGGATGGACGATGATAACGCTGGCTGGTATATTCATCGCCTTTCTGCCTGCCATAGGCCGCATCTTTGCCGATCACTTCGGTACCACTTTCGGTATAAAGCGCGGGAACGCCCTGCTTTGCGAAGTTGAAATGATCGGAGCGATAATAATATCCCGCTTCGGGATGTGGTTCAAAAGTGACCACCCGATCCACAGCAGCGGCTTCTTCAGCCAGTATATCTTCCAGCTCACTCTGTCCCTTGCCTACCACAATGATGTCGCGCGTAGCACCATACCAGCAAAGCCCGTCCATATTGATATTGGCCACTGTATTGGCGATGGGATATACGGGGTTCTGGGCATACCAGGCCGATCCCCAAAGCCCCTGCTCCTCTGCGGTAACGGCCAGCAGCAAAATGCTTCGATCAGGCGGGTTGGGTAATGCCTTAAACGCGCGGGCCAGCTCAAATAATCCGGCTGTGCCGGTGGCGTTGTCGAGCGCGCCATTATAGATGCTGTCGCCCGTGGCATCGGGCTGTGCCACGCCGAGGTGATCCCAGTGCGCGGTGTACACTACGTATTCGTTGGGTTTGCTGGCACCCGTGATCTTGCCGATCACATTATAAGTTTTGCTGTATTGTGTTTGCACCTGTATTCTTGTACTCAGTTGTATGCCCATCGGCTGCCCCTTAAATCCTTTCTGCCCCGCTTTTTCAAAAATGGATGTATCGAGCCTTGCTGCCTGCAACAACTTCTCCGCAGCCGGACGGCTAACCCAGCCAATTACATCGCAAAGGGTTTCCTGCTTGCCACGGTTATCGAGACGAAGGCGGTTGCCATTCCAGTTATTTTGCACCACGGTAAATGGATAGCTGGCCGCTTCGGTTTCGTGCACAATCAGGCAACCCCGCGCACCCTGGCGCGCGGCTTCTTCAAACTTATATGTCCAGCGGCCATAGTAGGTCATGGTCTTACCTTTGAAAAGGCTGCTGTCGCCACTCGCAAAGCCGGGATCGTTTACCAGCACCAGCACCACTTTGCCTTTTACATCGAGCCCTTCATAATCATTCCATCCATATTCCGGTGCCACCACGCCATAACCGGCAAATACCAGCTCGCTGCGGTCGAGCAGTACTTCGGGTTCGGTTTTATCGGTCCATACCACATATTCATCCAGTCCTTTCAATGAAAACTGTCCCTGCGGCATATTCACCAGCATGCTGGGCGCGGCTTTGGTACTGATGCTCACCATGGGCACTTCCTGAAAATAGCTGTCACCATTACCCGGCTCCACGCCCGCCGCTTTAAACTGCGCCTCCAGGTACTGGATGGTTTTGGTTTCACCTTCGGTAAAGGGTTTACGCCCCAGGAAATCGTCGGACGACAACACTTCAATATGCTTACTCAGGCTATCGGCACTAAAGGCATCGAGCGCGGCCTGCAGGTTGGCTTCTTTGGATTGTCCGCAGGCGATCAGCAAAAAGGGCGACGCAACCAGGAGGGACTTCAGCAGGGAAGAGTGCTTCAAATTCATGACAGAAATATTTTAGCGGGATAATGCTTTCGCTCAAGTTAAGAAAATAATGCATAGTGGCACTTGCTTCATCCCTTTCATTTCCGATACATTTGCCTAAAATGCAGGAATATGTCGATACGCATCTTTATCACCGGCGGCACTTTTGATAAGGAATACAATGAGCTCAACGGGCAATTGTATTTTAAGGATACGCATATGCACGATCTTTTGGAAATGGGTCGCTGCCGGCTGAATGTGGAGATCCGCACGCTGATGATGATCGACAGCCTCGAAATGACCGATGAAGACCGTGAGCTGATAGCGCACCAGTGCGCGCAAAGCGAGGAAGACCGCATCGTGATAACGCATGGTACCGATACCATGTCGGAAACAGCAAAAGTGCTGCACCAAAAAGTGAAGGGCAAAACCATTGTGCTCACCGGTGCCATGATCCCCATAAAATTTGGTAGCTCCGACGGGCTCTTTAACCTGGGCAGCGCCCTGGCCTTTGTACAGATTCTGCCTCCCGGCGTGTATGTGGCCATGAATGGGAAATATTTCCGGGCGGAAAATGTGCGGAAGAATAAGCAGACGGGAGTGTTTGAGGAGAGTAGGGAGTAGAAAGTAGGAAGTAGAAAGTGGGGAGTAGAGAGTAGGAAGGATGGTCTTAATAAGACGAGACAACATTAAGAAAATACTGGAGTAGAAAATAGCCGGAGCTTTCGATCCGGCTATTTATTTTATTGCTATCAACTTTACTACTAGAGCAAGATTTCCAGGAAACAAGCTCTGAGATTCTTCTTCACACATCCCCCTACTCTCTACTCCCTACTCTCTACTTCCTACTCTCTACTTCCTACTCAATATCCTTTCTTCGGTTCCAGCAACTTAAAGAACTGATCGAGCTGGGGCAGGATTACGATCCTTGTGCGGCGGTTCTGGGCGCGGCCATCGGCGCTGGCATTATCGGCAATGGGTCTGTGTTCGCCACGACCGGCGGCAGCCATCTTGGCGGGATCCAGACCATACTGATCCTGCAGAATACGCACCACGCTGGTCGCGCGCTTCACACTCAGGTCCCAGTTGTCCTGCAACTGACCGGCACCTTTGTAAGGCACATTATCGGTATGACCTTCCACCATGAATTCGATATCGGGCTGGTTCTTCAATACTTCCGCCACTTTGCCCAGCACTTCCTTGGCCTGGGGCGTTACTTCATATTTGGCGGTTTTGAAGAGCAGCTTATCGCTGATGTCGATATAAACAACACCCTTATCTACTTTAATATTGATATCCTTGTCGTCGAGGTCGCCAATAGCGCCTTTCAGGTTCATCACCAGCGCCATATTCAACGAATCCTTACGCGCCATCTGCTGTTGCAGGGTCTGGATATAAGAATCCTTGGCGCCAATATTTTCCATCGAGCGCTTGATGCTTTCGGCCTGCGCGGATGAAATCACGCTCAGGTCTTCCAGTTGCTTCAGCGCCTGGGTATTGTTTTGCTTCAGCAGGTCAATTTGTTTGTTCAGTCCGTCGATATCCCCTTCGAGTTTCGACTTCTGTGCCGCGAGGGCGGCTTTCTCGTTGGTACAATCGTTGAGGTTGCCCTGCAACTCGGTATGCTTTACCTGCAAGGCGGCCAAATCGGCCTGCGACTGTTTAAATTTCTTGGAGCTTACACAGGAAGTAAGCATAACCGCAGCGGCGGCTGGGAGAATGACTTGTTTAATATTCATTACACCTGGTTTTGAGATGAACAATGGATTAAAAGCCTTAACTGCAAACTCGGTGTGGCAGTGGTAAGGCCGCAAATATAAACCATCAGGAACAGCATTTGAACCCCAAAATGTTAATATCTATGGCGAAAAACATGCCTGTTTACCGAAAACTAACGCTCGCTAAGAAAAAAAATATCCATTTTTGCTGGCTCCCTTTCAAATACTTATATGCAAAACCGTCAAGCGGCCATTGGCTTCATCTTCATCACCCTGCTGATTGATGTGATGGGTCTGGGACTGATCATACCCGTGATGCCCGGACTGATTGCGGAACTCAAGGGCATATCGTTTAACGAAGCCAGCTCCTATGGCGCCTGGTTGCTGAGTGTATATGCCGCGGTGCAGTTTTTATTTGCACCCATGATCGGCAACCTGAGCGATCGCTATGGAAGAAGACCGGTATTATTATTATCGCTGCTCGGTTTTGGTATCGATTATCTTTTCCTGGCGCTGGCACCCACTTATGGTTGGCTGTTTGTGGGCCGCATCATCGCCGGCATCACCGGAGCCAGCTTTACCACAGCCGCCGCTTATATCGCCGATGTGAGTACGCCCGAAACCCGTACCAAAAATTTTGGATTGATTGGGGCCGCTTTCGGTGTGGGCTTTATTCTCGGTCCTGCTATTGGTGGCTTGCTGGCCGTGTGGGGTATCCGAGCCCCTTTCTATGCCGCGGCGGCACTTTGCCTCATCAATTGTTTGTATGGCTATTTCATTTTGCCTGAATCATTGCCGGTAGAGAACCGACGCAAATTTGCCTGGAAGCGCGCCAATCCCATCGGGTCGCTGCTGTTCCTGAAATCGCATAAAACCATTTTGGGTTTGTCCTTCGCTTTCTTCCTGATCTATCTCGCCGCCCAGGCGGTGCAGGCCACCTGGAATTTTTTTACGATGGATCAACTGCAATGGTCAGAAAAAATGGTGGGACTCAGCCTGGCGGTGGTTGGATTGCTGGTGGGTTTGGTGCAGGCGGGCCTTACCCGCGTGGTGAACCCCCGCCTCGGCAATGAAAAAAGTACTTATCTGGGTTTGGCGCTCTATGGCCTGGGCCTGATTTTGATGGCTTTTGCCACAGAAACCTGGATGATGTTTGCCTTCCTGGTGCCTTATTGCCTGGGTGGTATTGCGGGCCCCGCTTTGCAGAGCAGCATCGCCGGACTGGTGCAACCCAGCGAGCAGGGTGCTTTGCAAGGCGCACTCACCAGCCTCATGAGCCTTACCGCTATTGTGGGCCCGCTGCTGATGAACAACCTTTTCTTTTATTTTTCAAAGCCGAATGCACCGGTTTTCTTTCCGGGCGCGCATTTTTTTCTCGGCGGATTGTTGATGGTCATCAGCATCTGGATCGCTTACCGGGTTTTCAAGCGACAATTACCCCATAGCGATTCCACGCCAAAGGCCGAAAATGCGGAAGATGCTCCCGTGCTGCTGGGGCATTGATCAGGAGAGGGCCTCCTTCAGCGCTTCCACTGTTTTCTTTTCGCTGCCTACAAAAATTTTGTTGTTCAGAATGACTACGGGCCTTTTCAGAAAAGTGTACTCTTCGAGAATCAGGCGGCGATAGTCTTTTTCCGTTAATGGCTGGTCTTTTAAACCCAGTTCCCGGTACTTGATGGCGCGGCGGCTGAAGAGCGACTCATAACTGCCACTCAGGGCCTTCATTTCGTCGAGTTGGGCGGGGGTTATTTTCACAGTCTTAATGTCCTGCATTTCCAGCCCCGCTTTCGCTATGCCGGTTTCTTTAATAATGGCCTGGCAGGTAGTGCAATTGGCCAGATGGTAAATTTTCTTCATGCTTAAATTACAACTATTGCGTTTGCTGGTTCGGCAACCCTGTAAATTGCTTTACTTTGTACTCTTATCAATCTATTTATACCGTTATGGGCAAAGATGAAGTTTTTAAGGGCGAAATAGAAAAAGTGAGCGATTTCAAGTTTGGCGCCAATGTGGCCAGCGTATTCGACGATATGGTGAACCGATCGGTTCCCTTTTATGGCGAAATGCAACGCATGATGGCGGAGATCGCCGCCGACCATGCCGTGGAAGGCAGCGATGTGTACGACCTCGGCTGCAGTACCGGCACTACCATGATCGGTATGGATACCCTCGTAAACCCCCATATCCGATTTGTGGGGATTGATGATTCACAGGAAATGCTCGACAAGTGTAAGTCGAAACTGATCGAAATCGGTTTCACGCGCAATTACGACCTGCGCTGCGCCGATTTGAACCAGGGTGTCGCCATCGACAATGCCAGCGTAGTGGTACTTTGCCTCACTTTGCAGTTTGTTCGCCCCATTTACCGGGAACGACTGGTAAGGGATATCTACAATGGTCTTCGTCCGGGTGGAGCCTTGATCCTGATTGAAAAAATCCTGGCGGAAGAAAGCCGATTCAACCGCGATTTCATCCGCTACTATTACAATTACAAACGCCGCAATCAATATAGCGAGCTGGAGATTTCCCAAAAAAGAGAAGCCCTCGAAAATGTGTTGATTCCTTATAAGCTCAGCGAAAATATTTCCCTGCTGCGCGACCAGGGCTTTGCACATTGCGAAGTCTTCTTTAAATGGTACAATTTCGCCGGATTGGTGGCGGTGAAAAAATAATTTATCAATCTATACTTGCAGCACTTCATGGTAGCCATCGGCAATTTCTTCTTTAAGTATCGCAACTGGATTTTTATCCTCTTTTATGCCGCCCTGTTTATTCCCTCCTGGCCCCTGTTTGGACCAGCCAGCATGGGCGAATCCTATTATATCTGGCCCATTGCCATCGGCCTGTTCACAACCGTTTTGGGTCAACTGATTCGGGGGGCTACCATCGGGCTGGCTTATATCGTTCGGGGTGGCAAGGAGGGCAAGCCCTATGCAGAGGGTTTGGTAACCGAAGGCATTTTCCGCCATGTGCGCAACCCGCTTTATGTGGGCAATATCCTCATGCTGCTGGGCGTGGGCATACTGGCCAATTCATTGGTTTATGTAGCCATCGTGATACCGATATTCCTTTTCATTTACCAGGCTATCGTGATGGCCGAGGAAAATTTCCTACGCAACAAATTTGGTCCCGGCTTCGATCTGTATTGTAAGGATGTAAACCGATGGATGCCGCGGGTATCGGGTTTGCAGGCCACGCTGGGCAGTATGGAGTTTAATTGGAAAAGATGGATCCTGAAAGAGCATACCACCCAATTTATCTGGCTGGTGGGTATTGCCCTGTTGCTATTGCTCAACTATCCCCAGCTTACCGGCTACGATAAGGATTGGCGCAACTTATTGATTGGCATAGTACTGGGTGCTTTACTACTTCTTTATATCCTGATCCGGGTGATGAAAAAAACGGGTCGCTTCCGCGAATAATCCGGCGGCTGAACTTAAGCCATTTTTTCTTGTTAGTTTTGCAGTTGCGGTACGCGGTATCGCGCTAAATTTTTCAATTATGATTAAGACAGGTAACCCGATGATCAGCATTTATACGGAAATGACACCCAACCCGGAGACCATGAAGTTTGTGGCCAACAAGCTCCTGTATCCCGGCAAGAGTGTGGATTTTCCCGACGCGGATAGTGCCAAACCTTCTCCGCTCGCTACCGAGTTGTTTGGATTTCCCTTCATCAAGGCGGTATTTGTGGCCAGCAATTTTGTAACGCTGACCAAAACCTCCGAAACAGAGTGGCAGGATGTAATTCCCAGCATTCGCCAGTTTCTGAAAGATTACCTGGAAGAAGGCAAGCCTGTAGTGAATGAAGAAGAACTGGCTGCCACCCGCCCCAGCAGCAGCAATGAAGTTACAGCCGATGATGATGATGTGGTAAAGCGCATTAAGGAACTGCTCGATAACCATGTGCGTCCGGCAGTGGAAATGGATGGCGGCGCCATTCAGTTCAAGAGCTATGAAGATGGCACCGTGAACCTCAGCATGCAGGGCGCCTGCAGTGGATGCCCCAGCAGCATGATCACCCTCAAAGCCGGCATAGAAGGCATGATGAAGCGTATGATCCCTGAAGTGAAAGAGGTAGTGGCCATCTCCGAGTAATCTTTTTTAACCAGCCTTCGGCTGGTTAAAAAAGGTAGTTATCGGCATGATTTAATTTAGAGAGACTTTAGGGTCTCTTTTTTTTGCCATATAACGTTCCTGTCTTTCAGGTACTGCAGCACAAAATCGAAACATTTCTCATCCGCACCCACCAGTTCGGGTGGAAATACACCCTTGCTGGTAAACAATCCCTGATCCAAAAGATTTACCGCCGCGGTACAGGTATAGCCCGTGGTGCGTGCCATGGAGCTGATATTGTGCACAGCATCATATTCGTCGTACAAATTATACTCCACCCGCCTGCCTTCCCCTTCTATTATCACCTGCATGATGGTGAATTCCGGTTCGCCGGGTTGCAGCTTCCATTGATCGAGCAGTAGCACCGTGCTCATATCGATGGGCCGGAGTGCTTGCCCTTTTACCCTTACCGGTGTTTCTCCAAAAAATCCCGCCGCCTGCAGGGCTTTAATAAGGTCGCAATGACCAGGAAAGCGTAATGTTTTTTCCAGCATCAGGGGAATATGACGCATGGTGATCAAAAGGGATCGTAGTCCGTCGGTATTAAAGGCTTCCAGTTCTCCCACGGGTTCCAGTCTCATGCGTTCACTATCGCTCATCGCGGGCCGGGTCACCATTTTACCGTCTATTTGCAGGCGGGCGGGGCGGGTATATTCTTCCAGCACATCCACCGGCGAAAAGGGAGCTTTGTAGTAAAAAGGTGGTTGCGGGTTTTTGGGCAGCCCTCCCACATAGCAAAGGAACTTTTCCACCCGCATCGCCTTATTATAGCGCCCGAGAATAAGATTGCTCATACCGGGTGCCACACCGCAATCGGTTATTACGGTCACCTGTTTTTCCCTGGCCAGCTCATTGAGCTGGAGGGCATTTTCGGGGAAAAAGGAGATGTCCACGGCGTTTTTTCCTGCACGAATTACGGCTTCAAGGGTTCGGTAACCCATAAAACCCGGCACGGCCGTCACCACAAAATCGGCATCTTTCAGCAGTTCCGGATAAGCCGTATAATCCTGCAGATCAGCCTCCCGGGTATGAATATGAGGATGGGTTTGAGCCATGGCCGCCAGGTTATGGGCACTGATGTCCACAGCAGTTATATCAAAATCAGCCGCCAGGTCTCTGGCAATAGCACTGCCTACCATTCCCGCACCCAGCACGGTTATCTTCTTCATATTGTGTTCTGTTTGGAGGCAAGATAGAGAAAGTTTTAAGTTGTAAGTTTTAAGTTATAAGTTGAAAGCGGACAGCGGGGAGTAGTGAGTAAGTAGGGGACGAGAATGGCCTTCCAGGCCTTCGCTCACTGCACCTCATCCCACTTAAAACTTATAACTTAAAACTTACAACTTACTACTTCCCTGACTTTTCTCATTGGAACTACTAATAATCCATTGTAATTTTCCGGCATGGATGCAGTTGGCCGATCTGAAAAAATACGTTGTAGCGATGGATATGAACTGGACGCGATTTTATACGAACCGGCCGGCCTTCCTGCCGGTTTTGTCATCTTTCAGGGAGGCACGGCCATTAAAAAAGAATTCTATACCCATTTCTGCCGCTTCCTGGCAGAACATGGTTACCTCGTATTGAGTTATGACTATCGTGGTGTGGGAGGCAGCCGCCCTGAATCCTTGAAAGGATTTGAAGCTTCGCTGCTCGACTGGGGCCGGCTCGATATGGTAGCGGCCATACAGTATGCGGTTGAAAAATTTCCCGCTTTGCCCCGTATACTGGTAGGGCATAGCATAGGAACACAACTGATAGGCTTTGCTGCCAACAACAACGAGTTGAAAGGGGTAATCGGTATTGGCAGTTCTACCGGTACCTGGTGGAAGATGAAGAGAAGATATGCTATCGCCGCCTTTGCGCTTTGGCACCTGATCAACCCGGTATTGACGCGCATGTATGGTTATGCGCCGCTGAAGCGTTTGCGCATCATGGAAGACCTTCCCAAAAATGTGATCAATCAATGGAGTAAATGGTGCCGTAGCGCTTTTTATTTTGGCGACCACCTGGGTAAAACTATCCCGTACGAAGATTTTCATCCGCTGCGCGTTCCCTTTATTGTGCATTATTTCAAGGATGATCCCATCGCCACCGACGAAACCGTTACCGACCTCATGGCCCTCTACCGCGGCACACGCACCCGCATGATCAAACATCGGGCAAAGGATTATGGCATGAAGAAAGTGGGGCATTTTAAAGTCTTCTCCCGCCAGTTTAGCCATAGTTTCTGGAAATATATCCTGCTCGAAATACAAAGATTCAGCGAAACCGGGCAGAGCAAAGCTCCCGCGAAAGGAAAATTGTCGAGCCATCACGACCTGGAGCAGAATAAGAAATCGGACAAGCTGCGGTGATTTCTTAACTTCATTGGTAGATTATCCCAGTATAGCCTATGGTATTGCGAACAGTATCTTCTGCTGGCCTTTTGCTGCTACTCCTTTCTGCACAAATCGTTTTTGCCCAGGATGAATACAGCATCCGCGAATTGAAAGCTGGTAAGTTTGTGGATGATAGCAGCTATGTATATGAACTCCCCTTTGCAGCCGGCAAAAAAGTTTGGCTGGTACAGGCTTATGAAAGTTCATTGAGCCATAAAGGTGAACGAGCACTCGACTTCAAAATTAAAAAAGGCACCCCCATTCATGCAGCCCGTGAAGGCGTAGTGGAATCGTTGCGCAAAGATTCCAAAGAAGGCGGGTTAAAGAATGAGAATTTATCAGACGGAAATTATATCTCCATTCGTCACGACGATGGATCCGTTGCACATTACTGGCATCTCGATTTTGAGGTTCAGGGGTACGATTCGCAGGGTAACTATAAGCAGTTGGCCACCCGCATCCGCACCACCCGCGGTATTAAGTATCTTCGACCCGCGAAGTTTTACCGAAGACCGGCGAATACGCACCGGGTTAATAACTAACTATGATTTTTATCTATGTATTTGGTGGCCTGCTGATTCTTTTTCTGCTCCTGACCCTGTTGGCGCCGGGCCGCTTTGTGGTGGAAAGAAAAACGGAACTGAATGGCAGCCCCCAGCAGATTTTGCAGATACTGGCCGACTTTAATCGCTATACCGAATGGAATCCCTGGATGACCCGCGATGAGACGGTGCAGATAGGCATAAGCGGAACCGCGGCTACAGTTGGGCATTCCCTCACATGGAAAGGAAAGAAATCCGGGGCGGGCGAAATTGTGCTGCAATCGGCGAACGATTCCGCTATTCACTGGTTGATACTCTATACAAAACCCTGGAAAATGCAAGGCGAAGACCGGCTACAGCTTCGAAGTGCCGGTCCCAATAAAACAGAGATAAGCTGGCAACACCGAGGCCAATTGCCCTGGCCCTTTGCCCGGCTGATGGGAGGTTTTGTACGCAGAAGCCTGGGCTACCAGTTTGAATCCGCATTTGAAAACTTAAAAAGGCTTGTTTAGTGTTGTTAAAAACATCCATATTTTCTGTTTCACTGCTGGCGCTTATAGCCTCGCTAAGCAGTTGCTATGTGAGCCAGAACCCGCTGCGCGAGCAAACAAAACTGCTTCGCAAGGGCAAGCTGGTAGACGACAGCAGCTATGTGTACGCCCTGCCCTATGAGACCGGTAAGCGCTACCGGATGATACAGGGTTATTTCAGCAGCTTCTCGCATCGGGAGCGCGCCGCCCTCGATTTCAAAATGAAAAGGGGTACTAAAATCTGCGCGGCCAGGGGCGGCGTAGTGGTAAGGGTAAAGGAAGATGGGGACCGTGGCGGATGGAATCGCAAATACCGCCGCTATGGCAACAATATCATCATTGAACATGAAGACGGCACACGCGCCGGTTACTGGCACCTGCAAAAAGACGGAGCATTGGTTGCTGTTGGCGACACCGTTCAGCAGGGACAGGTAATCGGCCTCAGTGGCAAAACGGGCTACGCAGCCCTGCCACACCTGCACTTCATGGTATGGAAATCAGGCCCCGATGGCTGGCAACAGGTACCTACCCGTTTTGAAACCAAAAGAGGAATCCGGTATTTGAAGGGAATGAAGCGATATGCGAGACCGTGAGTAGAGAGTAGAAAGTGGGGAGTAGGAAGTGACAGGCATTAGATTGATAATTAGTTCAGGATTTAGTTCCGCACTTTAAACTGCATTAGAGTTCGGAAGAGCTCTCCCGCAAATTTTCGCAAATATTTTTCACATTTTAATTTTAGATTCCCTGCCTCCCTACTCTCTACTCCCTACTCTCTACTTCCTACTCTCTACTTCCTACTTTCAACTTCCTCGCATCCCACTCCATCCAGTCCACCACCCTGCCCCAGAGCTTATCCTCCATCTTGCCCTGTAAAAAAAACCCCATATGCCCTATCGACGAAAGTCCGAGGTCTTTGGGCTGGTAATGATGCCACTCCACCGTGGCGCTGGTGAAGTGATAGAGCAATTCCTGTACCGCCGCCGGCGGACAATGCCAGTCGTCGCCAAAAGAAAATGATAATATCGGAATCTGTAGTTTGCGGTAATTATTATCCGGATAGGAGTCGAATAGTCCATTGTGATGCTGGCACCAGTTGGCCCATTCGTGTATAACACCCCGTGGCATATTCGACATATGTCCCATCTTGCGACTGGGGAAATAACCATACCAGGCATTGATGAGCCGGATCAAAGTGCGGTTACCCATCACCCGAAACCGATCGCGCCAGCGCCAGAAACGGCTGCAGGAAAGGGCGCTGTTGATGAGTACAAGCCGGCTGATATACTGGCTGGCCTGGGCCAGGCCTACAATTTCGCCACCAATACAATGGCCAACATGAATGATTTCGTGAAGGGGAAATGATTTCTTGGCGTGTAGCAACACCGCGTCGATATCCTGCACGGCCCACTGGTGCATATTTGCCTTATATCCTTTGGGGTTGTCGCCAACAGAATCGCCCATTCCCCGATAGTCGAAACAAATCACGGCAAAACCCCGGTCGCGGCAAAAGCAGGCAAAAGGCTCATAAAACTCCTTGAGCTGGCCACCGGTGGGGGCTATTACCATCACTTTATTGTTTCCCTTTTCGGGATAATAAGTACAAATGGAGATATGCTTTCCATCTTTTGTCCTGATATCGCTAACTAAAGCCTTCATGCATGTGTTCGGTTTGGAGTACAGATTAACCTGTAAAGACAAAGATGGCGGCTGAGCCCTAACCTGAAAATGGTATTTGCTTGCGTTTTGGCCCTGCTTGAGCCAAACGACCGTTTATTGAGTAGGGCCATTTCAGGCCAAAAGGTCTAACAACTCCTCACGCTTGGTTTTGGAGACGGGAATTTTCATTTTGTTCTCCATCACCAGAAAACCTCCATCGCCACGGATAAATTCTTTTACCCGATTGAGATTGATAAGATAGGAATTATGGGGACGGAAAAACTGGTGTGGGCCCAGCATGTCTTCAAACTCGCGGAGGGTTTTCGATATCACCCTTTTTCTGCCTTCCACCATATACACATTTGTATAATTACTGTTTGCCTCGCAGCAAATGATATCAGGAGCATCCACAAACTCAATACTCTCCTTCGATGCGAGGGCAATTTTACCCACACGCCCCTTTTTCTCCGCCTGCACATTGCTGAGCAAAACATCAATTTGCTCGGTAGGCACCCGGTGCTGTGCTTTTTTAAGGTGCTTGTCAATCGCATCTTTCAGCTCCTTATTCTGCACGGGCTTCAGCAGGTAATCCAGCGCGCTGAACTTCACGGCCTGGATGCCGAAATTGTCGTAAGCGGTGGTGAAGATGATGTCGAAAGGCAGCTCACGACCCAGCTCCTCCAGCACATCGAAGCCATTCAGCATGGGCATCTCAATGTCGAGAAAAAGCAGGTTGGGTGGCTGCTTGCGTAAGTAATCTACCCCTTCTGCAGGGTTGTCGAATGCAGCCACCACTTCCACATCAGGACAATAGTTCTGCAATTTCCATTGCAGCGTGTCGATGCTATGTTGCTCGTCGTCGATGATTACGGCAGATATCATTTGTGTAGTTTTTGATGGTAATTCCTGTTAAGGTTTAGGGTTTAAAGTTTAGGGTTTAAGGTTTAAAGAATCAAATACACTATTATTAGCTATCGCGAACTATTTGGTCTTTCACAAACCTTAAACCCTAAACCTTAAACCCTAAACCCGATTCACGCCTCACGATTCTAAATCGGGATCACCAACCTCACTTCCGTCCCTGCCGGCTGGCCTTCCCCATCCACCAGGTCGGTGATCTTTACTTCGGTACTTGTATTGTAAAGTTTATTGATCATGTCAATCCGGTCGCGGGTTATTTGCATGCCCATCGATTTTTTGCGGTTGCCGGGGTTCTGGGCTTTGAGGGCTTCGGCCTTCACCCGGCCAATACCATTGTCGCGCACTACACATACCAGGTTGTTTTCCCTGTCCTGGCTGATATGTATTTCCACCACACCACAGCCTCCATCTTTTTTATGCATCAATCCATGCCAGATCGCATTTTCCACATAGGGCTGTATCAGCATGGGAGGGATTACCACCGATGCCGCATCAAGGCTTTCGCTTACACAAATTTTGTATTGAAATTTGTCGCGGAAGCGCAGGCTTTCCATCTGCAAATACAATTCGAGTGCTTCCAGTTCATCTTTCAAACTAATATAATTCGATCGCGAGTTTTGCAAAATCAATCGCATCAGCCGCGCAAAATTGTTGAGGTATTCCGATGCCTTGCCCGATTCGTTGCGAATGATATAGCTGTCGATGGAATTGAGACTGTTGAACAGAAAATGCGGATTCATCTGCGCCAGCAGGGCCGTCATTTCCACATTCGCCAGCTTCTTCTCATACTGGGTTTTCAGTTTTTCCTTTTTCTTTACCTGCTTTATGCGGAAACGGTAAAGCCAGTAGATGCCGCCGAAGAACAGAAAAACAGTTGCTATGCGAAACCACCAGGTAAGCCACCAGGGTGTGGCGATATGAATGGGAATCTCCAGCATGTGCTCATTCCAGATTCTTTCATTGTTGGCCGCCTGCAATTGAAAGGTATAATCGCCGGGGGGAATATTGGTGTAATTGGCCAGGCGACCTGTGCTGGTTTCCACCCAGTCGTCGAACCCCTTGAGGCGGTATCGAAATACCACACCCTGCGGCATGGTATAGGCTTTGGCGGAAAAGAAGAGCGACAGGAAATTTTCCCGGTGATTCAGTGTCAGATTGAGCAGGGGAGTAGAAGCAACGGGTCTGTTCAGCACTTTCAGTTGCATAATGTATGGTACGGGCAATTCCCGGTTGCGTTGCAACTCCGAAGGATTGGCGATGGTGATCTCGTTGCGCCCGCCAAATACCATTTCGCCCGAAGGCAAAAAGTTGAAATGAAAGAAATCGCCCGACTTCACGCCATAGCTAAAACTAAACTGGCTGATGGATAGATCGGATGTATTGATCCGGATGAGCTCATGTGGCGTAAATCCCCACACATTGCCATCCAGGTCGCGCGCCAAATAAGTAAAATGACCAGAAATATTCCGCTCCTTTAAATCAAACTTTCGAATGATGCCCTTTTCCGGTGCCGCCATATCGGCATAGCCATACCAGCCATCTCCGGTCGACATCCATATGCGGCCATTCCTGTCTTCAGCAAAATCAAAAATAAATGGGAAACTATGCGCGGTATCCTTGTAAAAAATCTGATGAACAAAACGATCTTCGTTTTGCAGATACACGGAATAGCCGCCCATTCGTGCCAACCAAATATTGCCACGGCTATCGTGATAGAGTTGACTTTGCCGACCCACGCCACCCGAGTCGGAACCATAGGATAGTTCAGCTTTAAATACGCGGAACTGGTCTTTTTTTCTATCCCAGCGAATCAGGCCATCGGCATCGGCTGTAATCCACACATTGCCCTGCGCATCTTTTTCGAGGTCGCCCCAGCGCTTGTACCTCACCGGTGGCTGCTTCGGCATCACACGCAATTGCTGCGAATACAAATCGTAAAGAAAGAGCCCCTCATCGGCCGATATCATATAATGACCAGGCTCAAGCTCCACAAAACCACGAACAATAATATTCGAAAACCCCAACCCTTTTAAACCCCTGAACGGAAAGGCGGTCCAGCTTTTTCTGTATTTATCGAAGCGATACAGCGCCTCACCCACGCGCGGACAAACGATCAGCGAGTTCCGATCTTTTTCGGGTATCATATAAAATACAAAGGCCCAATCGCCGCTAAACAGTTCTTCAAACGAATAATGGGTAAACTGCTGCACTACCGGATCATAATACTGAATGCCATTGATATTGGTATGCCAGATCCGGTTGGCATCGTCTATATAATCCACTCCGTAATACTCGTTCTTGTCGGGCCGGTTCAGCTTGTACCAGGTAACGGTTTCCAACTGCGTGTCGTACACAACAAGCCCTCTGCCTGTAGTGATCCAGAGCTCCTGGTTGCTTTTTCTTTTGATGCTGGTGATGGTAGAGCGAATGATTCCATGCGGATCGCCTTTCTTTACCTGCAATGGCGTGAAGGTTTTTGTTTCGGGATCAAACACGTTTACGCCGGCATTCCAACTGCCTACATAGAGCAGGCCATTGTCGTGGTGATACATTCGTCGAAAGGCATTGAGCGCCACCTGCTGTTCTTTGTTATCTTTTGGATACGTGTACCAGCGTACCTCTCCGCTTACCTTGTTGATTTCCTGCAAACCGGCAACAGTACCTACATAAATAATGGAATCGTTGTAGCGCGATGCTTCAATGCTCAGGATGGTATGATTGGCGCCCAGTACGGGTTTGATGGGATTGTAGGCTGAATGAGGGTACAGGAATTTACGAAAATTGTCCTTCCCCTTTTCATACATCCAGGCGCCGCGGTCGCGGGTGCCCAGCCATATATCGCCCTGCCTGTCCTGGTAAAGCAGGGTTACCGACTGATCAAAACTTCGTAGAATGGTATCGGCCTTGCCCGATTCCGCCAACTGATAATAGCGGATGGCTTCTGTTTCGGGATCCAGTACCGCCAGGCCCTGCGAAGTGCCCATCCATATTTCTTTATCGAGGGGTAATACGGCGGTTACCATATTGTCGAACTTCAGCCCCGGAGCGTAGGCCGAAGGTTTGTACACTTTCACCTGTTGCCCGTCGAAGCGGCAAAGACCCTCGCTACTGGCCAGCCAGATGAAACCATCGGTTCCTTTGCGGATAGAGCGCACATCGTGTGAGGGTAAACCATGCTCCTTACCGACCAGCACAGGCTGCTCCAGCTTATACTGTCCTTTCAACAGAAAAGGCAGCGCCAACAGAATAAGGATACCAGTGGTTTTGCGTCCCACGGAAATGGTTGTTTGGTGATGAGGTTTCCCGGGTTTGTTGTATTGACAGGGTAAGGGTCAATTCAAATTAACAATTATACCTATGCAAGTAACAAAGGATTTGGCCAAAATGAGCGGATCTTGATTCGCCTGGCTTATTCCTTGAGTGAACCGGCCGCTATTGTGAGCAGGGCCCAAAGGGCCCGCAATAATGGTTTTCAATTATTTCTCTCTCAATCAGCCCCCCTTCTCACACAGGCAAAAGGCATAGCGGCTCATCTGCCGGAAGGGAGGGTTGAAATAGGGTGTATCCTTGTAGAACCTGATTACCATGATTACCATGATTACCATGATTACCATGATTACCATGATTTGGATGGATAGGATGGATAGGATGGATTGGTAACGGGCTTTACAATCTGGGTGACTATTGCTTAAAATAACCTTATTCCTAAAAAAATGAAAATTGGTACTACCTCTTTTAAAGCGGGATCGGTGGATGGGGAGCTGGCTTTGCAGGCGCTGGCCGGCAGCCTGAGCGTGGCCATGGTGTACCATGCGGCAGCCCGGGGCTATTCACTTCGCAAAGTACGTTCACGATTTATTGGTGAAATCGACATGAAGGGCCAGGTGCGTCTGCTGGCCGGCAACGAATCTGATCCGCAAAAGATACGCGTGGAGGTGGAGATCGAGGGCGACTTCACCGAACAACAAAAGGCGGAAATCCGACAACTGGGTACTGCATTTTCACCGCTGTTTGATATACTCAGCAATGCCAGTCCCATTGAAGTAAACATCGTGAAAGCCGACAGGGCATGAAGGTCTTTGAAATTTGTTTTCGACCTGCACTTTCCCGCACCTTAACCATGAACTTAACCATGAAAAGATAAGCTAAGCCATGATTAATCAACGAATGCAATTGCTGGTACCCGGTATGGTATCCTATTTGCTGCTATGGTACACCATTTTCAAAGCTATTTGTTTTGCCGGTGCCGGCATCATACCGGGTGTGGATCCCGATCAGGCAAACGCACGCTGGCCGGTGCTGATGCAAACAGGCGTGCTGGTATTTACGCTGGTTACACAGCCTTATTCCTTCACAAAACTCAGGCATCGATTTTTGCCGGCCATACCCCCTGTATTGCACCGGAGCCTGCTGGTAGCGCTTATCTGCCTGCCGGCACTGGCGTTGATGCAGTATTGGCAACCTGCGGATTCCTATGTATGGCAGATCCGGGATTCCGCAGCACAGGTGCCATTAACCTTTGTTTACTTCACCGGCTGGTCGGTAGTATTGCTGAGCAGCTTCCTGGCGGAGCATGCCCGGCTTACGGGTATCGGCCCTGTTTGGCGACATGTTTTCCAAACACCCGCCACGAATTTTTCGCCACAACTGCCCGCTTCGCATCGCCTCGTATGTGAACCCTTTTTGCTGGGGTTGCTGTTGCTGACATGGTCAACACCCCAAATGACCTGGCTTCGGCTGCTGTTGGGCTTGCTGATACTGTTGTTTTGTATTCGGATATTCCGCAGCAAGGGGCAGTATTGAAGAGAAGGTGATACAGGCTGCATTTAGTATCTTGCAGATCAAATGCCTGTAGCCATACTCTTCAACGAAAAACCCTTTATCCCTGGATCCCATTCTTGAAATCATCGCCATCATTTCGGGGCTGACCAGTGTGTGGCTCAGCCGCCAGGAAAGTATCTACACCTATCCGGTAGGGCTCATTAATACCAGCCTCTATGTGTACCTGAGTTTTCGCTATCACCTTCCGGGCGAAGCCACGGTTAATTTCTATTATACCATTATGAGCCTCTATGGCTGGTTTATGTGGGCGAAGCGCGATGAGCGAAAAGAAAAGGTCCTGCATATTCAATTCTCAAGCCGCAAGCTTATCCGCATTCAACTCCTTTATTTCATGCTGATTTTCGCCGGGGCCTGGCTGGCTATCGCGAGCCTGAAATCGTATTTCTGGGAAGGCGCCATACCCTGGGCCGATGCCCTGGCTACCGCCGCGGCATTTACCGGCATGTGGCTGATGACCCGCAAGAAAGTTGAAAGCTGGCACTGGTGGATTCTCACCAATGCGGTAAGTATTCCCCTCTATTATGTGAAAGGCCTGCAAAATACAGCGGGCTATTATTTAATACTATTGGTTTTTGCATTTTTCGGATTGGCAAGCTGGAGGAAAAAAGCTGGAATGCTGAAGGGTTGAACTGTTGAATTGTTGAATCGTTTAATCGTTGAACTGTTGAATTATTTATGTGCATTTTTTGAAGAAAGAGCCGCAGATTTATACTCTCGTACTATCGTCGCAACGAACGCAAAGAAGTCGCAACGAACGCAAAGAAAACATAATGTACTTTGGCGAAAATAACTTTTGAGAAAGAATGATAACACCCAGAATAGAAACACTGACGGAAAAGAAATTACTGGGTCGGCGAATGACGATGAGCCTGGCCGACTATAAAATTGCCGCACTCTGGCAATCCTTTATGCCCGAAAGAAGAACGATTAACAATGCGCTGAATAAGGACCTGATTTCGATGGCTGTTTATGATCCCGCTTATTTTTCGAACTTTAATCCATCCAGGGAGTTTGAAAGATGGGCTGCTGTGGAAGTCGCCAACTTTGAACAGGTACCCCAGGGTATGGAAAGCTTCCTGTTGCCTGGCGGGCTTTATGCAGTATTTGATTACAAAGGTTCGGGTGCCAACAATGAAGTTTTCCAATATATTTATGGAACATGGATACCGAATTCGGAATACCAATTAGATAACCGCCCGCATTTTGAAGTATTGGGCGAGCGGTACAGGAACAATGATCCGGATTCGGAAGAAGAAATATGGATACCTGTTAAGCATCGTGAGGCGTGAATCGTGAGGCGTGAGGCGTGAGTATTTTTTGTTATTGTAGGTGTATTTATTCTTTAATGCTCTCGTCGCGTTCTTTGCGCATTCTTTGTCCCGCCATGGCGGGATTGCGTTAAAGGCTCGCCAGCATTTGAAGCTGTTGGCATTTCAGGAAGTTTTACCGCAACGAGCGCAAAGAATGCGCAAAGAACGCGACGATAGTACGAGAGTATAAATCTGATGCACTATCTCCGATATGTATGCATAATCAATACAACAAAGCAACTTTCAACAGTTCAACAAATCAACGATTCAACAGTTCAACGATTCAACATTTCAACAATTCAACCACTCCGGAATGATAAAAAAAATCGTCATCATTGGTCCCGAAAGCACCGGCAAAAGTACGCTGGCAGCCGCTTTGGCCCGGTATTTTGAAACCCGCTGGGTACCCGAGTTTGCACGGGAGTTTCTGTTGACGAATGGTACCGATTATGTATTCGACGATCTGCTCACCATTGCCAAAGGCCAGTTGGCGCTGGAAGATGAGCATTATGCAGAGCTGGAAAATCAATCACAGCAATTGCTCGAAGCTGGTGGCAGGTTGCCATTGTTTATCGATACCGATATGTATGTGATGAAAGTGTGGTGCGAGTTTGTGTTCGGTCAATGTCACCCCTATGTGCTGGAACAAATTGTGGAGCGTCAATACGATCTTTACCTGCTCTGCAATACGGATCTTCCCTGGGTGCGCGATGAGCTCCGCGAATATCCCGACCTCGAAACGCGGCAAAAGCTATTTCTGATCTATAAAGACCTGATGATAAATCAATCCGTTCCCTGGGTAGAAATTAAGGGACAGGAAGGAGAGAGACTGGAACAGGCGATTGCAGCAGTGGAGGACGTTTTACGTAATACGTAGTACGTTTTACGTTTTATGTTTTTTGTTTAGAGTTTAGGGTTTAAAGTTTAAGGTTGGTGGGTGGGTTTGGTTTTAATTTTTTTGAAGAAGATGTATCCTACTTGTACTATAAACCTATCGTCGCGTTCTTTGCGGATTCTTTGCGCTCGTTGCGGTAAATCTTTCCGGCACGGCAACAGCTACCTATTCGAGAGAGTTTTCAACGCAACGAGCGCTAAGAATTCGCAAAGAACGCGACGATAGCACTACAGGATAAGTACTTCTTCTTTATCAAAATTGAAGGCTGAATTAATGTTGAAAGGCATATCCTGAAACACATATCTACGTTTATCTATGCCGTTTATTTCCGCCCCAAAAAAACATTAAACTTTAAACCCTAAACCTTAAACCCAAACTCACGCCTCACGCCTCACGATTCACGCCTCTGCACCAGCTTCCTCACATCCTCATCCGGCGCTATAAATCGCATTTGTTGCATAATCTTTTGCGCGCGTGCCGATACGTAGCGCGATGGTGGCTTTACTTTATAGCGTTTGGGATTGGGTAGCGCTGCGGCAATTAGGGCGCTTTCGCGGGCGCTGAGGTTTTTTGCTTTTTTGTTGAAATAAATATTCGCCGCCCGTTCTATGCCAAATATGCCATCCCCCATTTCTATCACGTTCAGGTACACTTCCAGTATCCTGTCCTTACCCCAGATCCATTCAATCATAAAGGTGAAATAGGCTTCGAGTCCCTTGCGGATAAAACTGCGGCCCTGCCAGAGAAAAACATTTTTGGCTACCTGCTGGCTAATGGTGCTGCCGCCCCTGATGCGCCCCGGCTTTTTTTGATTATACTCCATTGCCTTTTGAATACTCTTCCAGTCGAAACCACTATGATCGGCAAAAAGCTGATCCTCGGAGGCAATTACCGCCAGGCGGGCCTGGTCAGATATCTCGGACGCATCCACATAATCGCGCTTGAGGCCATGACCACTTACCCAGCTCACCAGTTGTGTTATGGTGATGGGCGGGTCTATCCATTTCAGAAGAATGATATACAGCAACTGGCTTACAAAAAGTATCAGGAAGATCTTTCTGAACCAGCGCCATGCTTTTAATAAGAATGCTTTCATGTTGTCAGGGCGCAATATAAAAAGATCTGCAGGCAGTACATCAGCTCTTTTAAAATGCCCTTCGGCGCACACCATGAATATCGAGCAACTGCAAGCGGTATTTTTTCCCTATCCTGAACTCACGCCGGCCGGCCTTTACTTTGCGCGCAATACTCATCACCAACAGGGGACCATAGCCAATCGTAAGTCCGGCGGTGAGTGCCTCCTTTTCGTTCACCTGTCCGCTCAGCGTAAGACCCACCGTGGTAAGCACCACACCGCCCGTAATGATCAGCAGACTATTGAGGGGTATTTCCAGCTTCGCCGAGCCTTTCTGCCGCAATACCACGGCTTCCACTTTGTCGACGGGAATGGGCTTGCCCAGCAGGTAGATAGTATCGTCGCGCAAATGCGTAATCAATCCCCCTACAATTGTATCGCCGGGCAGGCGGAGCATGATGCGGTCGCCTTCCATCCAGGTGCGTTTTTTCTTATAGCCTTTCTTTAAGAATAACCATGCCTTCTGTGCTTTGGCCTCCGGGGGATAAGCCAACAGCGATAGGGTTAAAACACACAGGAACACGCGCAGCATGTTTCTTACAACAATGGTTGTGCCCGCAGTGGTGCTGGTAGTTGGAGTACTTTGGTTGGGTATCAATATCTTTCGCTTTAGCGATGCTGCAATTCGCTTGAGGGCCAAAAGGTAAAACAACAGCGCAGCCTTTGGGCTAAGCAGGCAACGAAAACAAGATAAATTTAACAAATAGAGGCGGGAACTCAGGTAAACTGCCGAATCAGCCACCAAACCATGGCGATGCCGAAGCCGATCAGGATCATGCCATTGATGCGGTTGAGGATTTGGATATTGTGTGGCGTAAGCCGGTTGCGGATTTTGCCGGCCAGCAATACCTTGGCTGTATCACCTGCCAGCAATACCAGCAATCCGGTGGCGAATATCACCACCCGATGGGTAACCGAATAGGAAATGAACGTGCTGGAGGCCGTAATCCAAAAAAGAAAGATGGCGGGGTTCAGTATATTCATCAAGAACCCGGAGAGGGCGATGCGCGCATATTGCATACCGCGTATCTGCACCAGCAGGTGCTGCCCCTGATCGTTGACGGGTACTTTCTTGAAGAAAAGAAAATAAATACCCATGATGATCAGGAAGATGCTGCCCGCAACACCTATCTCAAACTGCAGGCTGCTGATGCTGCGAAATAATTCCGTAAATACATTGCTGATCAGCACCAGCGCCAGGTCGCTGACCGATACGCCCACAACAAAAGCAAACCCACCCCGGGGGCCATTGTTGATGCTTTGCTTGATGATGGAAAATATAACAGGCCCTACTCCGATCGTCAGCAATAAACCCAGTAAAAAACCTTTGAGTAAGGCATCGATCATGAGATGTTGATTCGTTGATTTGTTGATTTGTTGATTTGTTGATTTGCTAATTCGGGATTTGTTGATTTGTTGGGTTGAAAAGTTTACGGTAAAGTACAGGCTAAAAGCATACTGCATGAACCCCAATAATATGCAAAACCAGGGAACGATTAAACAAATCAACGAATCAACAAATAAGCATCATCACAGTGTTCCCGTTTCCAGGAACCGCTTCCAGTCTTCGAGCATTTTGCCCTTCATTACACGTGGAAACTTATGCTGGCTGCCCAGCTTGCCCTTTAGTTCCATAAATTTCATGAACCGCTCCTCGGTGAGTACTTCTATAAAAACTTCTTTCAGCGCGCTGTCTCTTTCGGTAGCATAGTCGTCGTTGAGCTGTCGCAGGTGTTGGTCAATTCTTTTGCGTAGTTCATCCGCATCTACCTGGTCATCGGTAGCCACATACCATCTGTGCGCGAATAGCCCCTCGTAAGAAAAGCCGGTTACGGTATACTCCGGAATACTGATATTGAGTTCCTCGCTCACCAGTTGTATGGCGCGATTCATATTTTCCACACTCAGGTGCTCGCCCACCAGGCTCAGGAAATGCTTGGTACGGCCGGTGATCACCACTTCGTGCTTGTCTATATCCACAAACTTGATGGTATCACCAATAAGGTATCGCCAGGCGCCGGCATTCGTACTCATCAGCAGGGCATATTCTTTACCGGCTTCCACTTCGTGTATCATGCGCACTTCGGGCTTCTCTACCAACTTGCCATCCGCATCAAAATTCTTTTCATCAAAGGGTACAAATTCAAAGAAAATATTGTTGTTCAGGATCAGTTGCATGCCCTTGGCATGTTCGCGTGTTTTGAAGCCGATAAACCCTTCGCTGGAGAGATAGTTCTCAATATAAATGATGGGTCTTCCCAATAATTTTTCAAAGCCTTTCTTATAAGGTTCAAATGCCACCCCTCCGTGCACAAATACGCCGAAATTGGGCCAGATCTCGTGTATATTCTTCACTTTGTAGTGTTCAATAATCATTTCCATACACATCTGGCACCAGGCAGGCACCCCTACTATATAACCGATATCCCAATCTTTGGCATGCTCCACTATTTCGGTCAGCTTCTGATTCCAGTCGCGAATGGCGGCAATTCGTCCACCAGGCTTATAAAAAGTCTGAAACCAGAACGGCCTTTTCTTGGCGAGGATGCCACTAAGGTCGCCGGCATACCAGCCCGCACTGCCTTTTTGCAGATCGGTGGCGCCGCCCAGCATCAAGAATCCGCGTGTGAGAGATTTTTTGTTGGCCTCCTCATAGCTGAATACACTGATGAGCTGACGGATATAATTGATTTGATTGCTTCGGAGCAGATCGCGTGTAACGGGAATATACTTACTGGCCGCTTCCGAAGTGCCGGAGCTGAGCGCATAATATTTGATCTTACCGGGCCAGGCCACATCGGGAACGCCATCCAGCGTCTTCTGCCACCATTCCGTATAAATTTTGTTGTAATCGTGTATGGGCACCTGTTGCTGAAACACGGCCACCGGATCCTTTTGCAATAAAGCCTGATCGAAATGATAGCGTTGACCAAACTCGGTAAATCGCGCCTTCTTCAGCAGTTTTTTCAGCACCCTTATCTGCTGGCGACGAGCATCGTTGGGTGGAATGCGCAGGGCATTGGCAATCGCTTTCGGTATTTTAATATCTATAATACTCGCCATATTAAGGATGAATGCGGCTTTTTAAAGGTACGTTTTTATTTTTTCGTCCGTGGCTGCGAATATAGCAGAAGTTTGAGTGGACAGCATCATCTGTTTTGGCATATCGGCTTTGCAAAATTTTTATAGCTACTCGCCCAGTTTGCGCCAGCAATAACGAAGCCGGGCAAGGTCCTGCTGCACTGAATAATCGCGGGCATACCAGTAGTCGAGCATTTGCAGGCTTTCGGCTGGCAGGGCCTGGTTTTCTTTACGGCTCAATCCGTTGTTGCCTAAAACAGCGGTTCTTAATATGGGCAAGCCTTCCTGTGTATGCGCATAACCCATCCAGGTTTTGCCGCCGGCCAGTACCTGCAGGCTGTTGCGCAGCAGGCCCAGTGGTTTTTTCACAACAAAGAGCCAGATGGGCCATAATAGAATAGCCAGTAGGGCAATCAGCACATCTACCAGCCGCTTAAGACGGCGATAATGCGGATCGGCGAGCCGGAAGCCATTTTCTTTCGATAGCGATTCACCACTGCTGTCTTTTGAATCGCTGCCCACGATACTCCTGGTGCCCGCATAGTGCCATTTTATGCGCAAGCTCCGGGGAAATTTATCCAATGCGGCTATGGCTTCTGCATAAGTGAGGCGACCTGTAACCAGGATGAGCTCGGTGAAAGGAATACTCCTGCGTACTTCGGCTATATCGGGCCATTGCCCCAATGCCTTCGCATTATTGTCGCCTACGGCAATATTGCCCAGTAGCTTATGCGCCAGTCCTGCTTCGGTGAGCAGTTGTTTCACTTCCTGGTACTCCTGCTCCGATGCGGCTACCAGTGTGCTCGCCGGCTCCTGGTGCTGACGATGTTTCGACAACACACCTGTAAAGAGCAAAACCCTTCGCAGCAATCCAATAAAAATAAAAGCCAGCAGGGCGCCAAACAAAATCATGCCCCGCGAAAAACGATACTGCTCCGGCAGGAGGGCATAGGCTGCCAAAACCACCACCGTAGCTACGAGGGTGCTCTGAATCAACTCTACGCGCCTGTACCAGCGATCATACAATCCCGCATAATAGGCGCTTAACAGGTACACGATGGAGAATGCGGGAAAGGCAATCCACAACAGGCGGGTTTCATAGCGCACATCGGGCTTCACATAAGCGGCCCAGATCTCTTTCATCAGCCAGAATGACAAAAGAATAAGTCCCGCATCTATCAGTGGCAAACCAAATGTCCGTATAAATCGCCCCATAGCCGAGAGTGCCGCCCTGGCCCAGATGGCCAGGTGTATAAAGAAATGAAAGAGCCCCGCATTGGCACCGCCATAATGTTTCTTTACAAAAAGGCTCATGGCCGAATAAAACATGCGCACATAGTTCATACTCGCTTTACGCGTGCTTTCGCCCTTGAAATGTATGATGGAAGTTCCCGAAAAATAATAATTCCGGTAATGAGCCTTCCCATCCGAAAGCGATAGTTGCTGTAAACGATAACTCAGATCCACATCTTCCCCATACATAAAAAACTGTTCATCGAAACCGCCCGTGGCATCCAGAAGCGTACGCCGCACCAGCATAAAGGCGCCGGCCAGCACATCAACCGGGTGATCCTGGTTTTCGTCGAGATGCCCCAGGTGGTAGCGTGCAAACACCGGGGAGCGGGGAAACAACCGGGCCAGCCCTGTGAGTTTGTACAGGCTGATCAGCGGGGAGGGAAAAGCTCGCTTGGATTCTTTGAGAAAATTACCCGTCCCATCCAGCATCTTCACCCCCAGGGCGCCTGCATCGGGATGCGATGCCATAAACTGCAGGCATTGATGAAAGCAGTTTTCCGGTACCAGCGTATCCGGGTTCAGAAAAATCACCATTTCGCCCAGGCTTTGTCGCCAGCCCTGGTTGCAGGCCCGGGCAAAGCCCAGGTTTTCGGTATTGCGGATAAAGCGAACCTCGGGAAACAGGGGTTGCAGATAGGCGATACTATTGTCGTCCGAAGCATTGTCAACCACCAGCACTTCCCCCTCCAGCCCCTGCAGGGCCAGCCGCACCGAAACCAGGCACTGCTCCAGGAAATGCTTTACATTAAAATTGACAATGACAATAGACAATTGCACCGCTGACAGGGGGTTAGACCCGCTAAGTAAATCGTTTTTGGGGGGAATGCAAAATAGCCCGTAGGGCGGAAAGAAAGATACAAGCAATTAACTGTGTTATCTTTGCGCATGCTTATTTCAGTATTAGAGGAAGCGGCAAGAGCCGGTGCCGCAGAGATTCAGCGTTTTTTTCAAAACGATTTCGGTATCCATTATAAAGAAGGGGTGAATAATCCCGTAACGGAAGCCGATCATGCCGCCGAAAAAGCCATCATCGCTGTGATTCGTAAAAATTTTCCCGACCATTTTATTTTGAGCGAAGAAGCCGGGGAAATGGTGCAGGAGTCGGAATACAAGTGGATTATTGATCCCATTGATGGTACCATCAATTTCGCGCAGGGTATCCCCATCAATTGCGTGTCCATAGCCGTGGAGCACAAGGGAGTGGTGATTATGGGCGCTGTTTTTAATCCCCATCTCAACGAATTTTTTCTGGCCGAAAAAGGAAAGGGTGCCACCCTCAATGGAAAGCCCATTTCGGTAAGCCGGCAAAATAAAACCCTGCATGCCTGCCTGGTTACCGGGTTTCCCTATACCTATATCAACACAGCAAATGGACCGCTGGAAGTATTTGAACGGTTTATCCGAAAAGGCGTACCCGTGAGGCGCCTCGGTTCGGCGGCCATCGATCTTTGCTGGGTGGCCTGCGGACGGTTCGATGCTTTTTATGAACATAAGCTACAGGCCTGGGATAGTGCGGCGGGATTTCTGATAGTAGAAGAAGCGGGCGGGAAAGTGACCGATTTCGATGGCAACCCCTTTTCCATCTACCAGCATCGAATACTGGCCAGCAATGGTTTGATTCACGAGGAAATGCTCGACGTGATCAACGCGCGTAAAGAATTATAAGCCCATTACCGATAAATGACTCCGATATGGAACAAAGAACTGAAATAGCCAACCTGGGTGAATTTGGACTAATAGAACACCTGACCCGTAATATTGAGTTGCAGCAGGCATCTTCGCTGGTGGGTGTGGGCGACGATGCCGCCGTGATTGATCATTTTGGTAAGCAAACGGTCATTACAACCGATCTGCTGGTAGAAGGGGTACATTTCGACCTGATGTACACGCCGCTCAAGCACCTGGGCTATAAAGCCGTGGTGGTAAACCTGAGCGATATCTATGCCATGAATGCCATCCCCACGCAGATAGTGATCAGTATCGGTTTCAGTAACCGCTTTAGCCTTGAGGCGCTCGATGAATTCTATGAAGGCGTGTATGCCGCCTGCCGCCATTATGGGGTAGACCTGGTAGGTGGCGACACTTCCAGTTCGCAAAAAGGCTTTATCATTTCCGTTACGGCCATTGGCGAAGTAGCTCCGGAACAGTTTGTGAAACGCGATGGTGCTCAAAAGGGCGACCTGATTTGTGTGAGTGGCGACCTGGGCGCCGCTTATGTGGGCCTATTGTTCCTGGAGCGGGAGAAGAAGATATTCCTCGAAAGCCCTTCCGTGCAACCCGACCTCGAAAATGAAACCTATGTGATAGGCCGCCTGCTGAAACCGGAGGCACGCAAGGAAATTGTGGAATTCCTGGCCAGCGCCGCCATTAAGCCCACGGCCATGATGGATGTGAGCGATGGCCTGAGCTCCGATATCCTGCACATCTGCAAAAGCAGCGGACTGGGTTGCGTTATTTACGAAGACAAATTGCCCATTGCCGAGGAAATGCGCAAAGCGGCCTTTAAATTTGAAATAGACCCAACCGCCTGCGCATTGAGTGGCGGAGAAGATTATGAGTTGCTGTTCACAATATCGCAGTCAGACTACGAAAAGCTGGTGCTGCGCGAAGACATTAGCGTGGTAGGGTATATGACCGAACCCGAAGCGGGTAACCACATCATCACCAAATCCGGCAATAAACATCCGTTGACCGCCCAGGGCTGGAATCATTTGAAATAAGCCGGCGGCTAAATCGTTATCCTGAGAATTATGCGGTCACTGCTTCTTCCCTTCCTGCTTCTACTGCTCACGGGCTGCGGCACCGGCAAGCTGGCATTTTCGCCCCAGAAAAAATACAGCCCCCAGCGCCTGCAGGATGATTATGCGGTGTACCGCCAAACCCTGGAGGAGGCCCACCCCAGCCTGTACTGGTACACCCCGCGCGACAGCATGAATTATTATTTTGATTGGGGGGCATCGCAATTGCGCGATAGCATGACCGAACCCGAATTCCGGCGTATCCTCAACTATGTTACCGCCCGCATCAACTGCGGACATACCACCATCCGCAGCAGTAAGCGATATGCGAGGGTGTACGATACCAGCCGTGTGCGAAGCATATTTCCCCTGAGCCTGAAGATTTGGGAGAATGGTGCTGTTGTTGCCGCCAATATCGACCCCAAAGATTCCATCCTGGTGAGAGGAACGCCTGTGCTGGCTATCAATGGAATGCCTATGGAAAAAATTGTTGACTCGCTTTGCCGGTTTTTATCAACGGATGGTTATAATCTTACACATAAGCACCAGGTGCTGAGCAACCGCGGATATTTTGGTTCGATGTTTCATAGTATCTATGGCTTGTCGAAGTTTTATGAAATAAGTTATGTAGATAGCAACAACCAGGTCAGTAAAACCATCATCAAACCCTATGTACCCGTGCGGGATACCAGCCGCCGTATGGTGCAGCGCCCAAGGCCACCCAAGCCCAGCCGGAAAGAGCGGCGACAGATCCGCAGAAACTCGGTAAGGCTATTGAAGATGGACACCAGCAGCCGGGTGGCGATGATGGACCTGAACTCCTTTGGCAGGGGCTATGGGCTGAAACGATTTTTCCGACGCAGCTTCCGCGCCCTGAATCGCCACGATATACAATACCTGATTGTTGACGTGCGCAGCAATGGTGGAGGTAGTGTAACCAACAGCACCCTGCTCACAAAGTATCTGGCCGACCAGCCCTTTAAAGTGGCCGATTCATTATTCGCGCCCATCAAACGAAAAACCTATAGCCGCTATATACAGCACGATTTCTGGAACCGCCTTTTCATTACTTTTTTCACCCGAAAAAAGAAGGATGGCCATTACCATTTCCGGTATTACGAACGACATCAGTTTAAACCGCGGAAGAAGAATCATTTCAGTGGGCAAACCTATATACTTACCGGGGGCAATTCATTTTCGGCCACCACCCTTTTTGCCGGCACGCTGCGCAAACAGGAGAATGTAGTGTTGCTGGGTGAGGAAACCGGTGGTGGCGCCTATGGCAATTCGGCCTGGCTGATACCCGATGTAACCCTGCCCCATACAAAAGTGCGTTTTCGATTACCGCTTTTTCGCCTGGTGATCGACAAAAACGAACCCCATATTGGCCGGGGCGTGCAACCCGAAGTGTATGCGGGTCCAACCCCTGAAGCCATTAAGCAGGGCAAGGATTATAAGTTGGAAAAAGCGCTTGAGCTGATTCATCAACACAAACTGCAGCAGGCCAGCCCTCAACCCTGATCCGTATCGGGCAACAACAGGAAGGGATCCGCATCTTTCCAGAAAGGAAATTTCTGACGGATATCCATGAGCTTTTCTTTTTCGAGAGTAATCGTCAGGTCCTGCTCCCTGTCTGCTGCATGGGCGAGCATTTCCCCAAGCGGATCCACCAGCATGGTATCTCCGCCGTGATTAATGCCCTGCCCATCCTCACCAATACGATTCACCCCCGCCACATAGCATTGATTTTCGATAGCGCGGGCCTGCAATAGCGTGCGCCAGGCATGGCTTCTGCGCTCCGGCCAGTTGGCCACATAAATCAGGAGATCATATTCCCATTCAGGACCCTGCTGATGCGGTGTTTGGCGGGCCCAAACCGGAAAGCGAAGGTCATAGCAAACCAGCAGGTTTACACGCCATCCATTTACTGAAGCAATGAATCGCCTGCTGCCCGCTTCATAATGCTGGTCTTCGCCGCCGTAAGCAAAACGATGTCTTTTATCATAATGTCCCATTTGCCCGTTGGGCAACACCCATAGCAGGCGATTATAATAAGCGGGCTTCCCCTGCGCATTGGTTCCTTCTTCAATAATCAGGCTGCCGGTAAGAATGAGCCGCCGCTTACGGGCCATCTCCTTCATCCATTGCACGGTGGGGCCCTCCATGGTTTCGGCCAACACTTCGGGACGCATGCTGAATCCGGTGCTGAACATTTCCGGCAGAACCACCAATTGTGTTGGGGCCGGCAGGGCTTCTATCTTTTGCGCAAAGCGGGCCAGGTTGGCTGCTTTATCTTCCCAGTTCAGCGGGCTTTGCAGCAGACTGATTGTTAAAGATGACATCAATGCTTTTTTTTCTTTTCCGATAATTTCTCCACACAGGGCAGTACGAGTTCGTATTCGTAGCCTTTTTGTACCAGGTAGTCCTGCGTTTTCTTCTTTCTTACCAGGTATTGCTCATTCTTCAGCGAACCGTATTTTGCTTCGGCCAGTTGTTGCAGGGTTTGCCGGTATTCCTCCTCTTCTATTTGCTTAAGCGCCTTACGAATACAATAGTCGCTCACCTGCTTTTGTTTCAATTCATATTTAATCCGGTTTCTTCCCCACTGCTTCATTCGGTAACGGCCTCCTGCATAGGCGATGGCAAACCGCTCCTCATTCAGGTAATTTTCTTCGATAAGGGTGGCGATAATGGCATCATGCTCTTTTTTCCAGACACCCAGAGAAAACAATTTTTCCCGCACTTCGCTATGGCAGCGCTCCTGGTAGGCGCAGTAGTGCTTTAATTTCTGCAGCGCCTGCGCAGGGGTGAGGTTTTTGGAAAAGGAGGGCATGGGGGCAAAGGTAGCGAAACGTGAGGCGTGAGTACGTAATACGTATTACGTACTACGTATTACGTTTGGTCTTCTTTGCGGTCGTTGCGGTAAAGCTCATTGTGCTTTGAAGATGCTTTGAGTGCAGGAAGCTTTACCGCAACGGGCTCAAAGAGGCTGCAACACCGGGTTGCCGACAAATACCTGCTACCGGCGCATGGCGCCGGTAGCAGAACGAAAATTTGCCCTGATAATCGGAAAATCTGTAGTTTCGCCACAAACCAAAAAACACGATGAAGTTTATTGTATCTTCTTCCTCTTTGCTTAAACAATTGCAACATATTTCCGGCGTAATCAGCGCCAATACCGTGCTGCCGATCCTGGAGGATTTTCTGTTTGAAGTGGACAAGAATAAGCTGACCGTAGTAGCTACCGACCTGGAAACCGTAATGCGTGTGCAATTGGAAATTGAAGCCCGTGAAACGGGTCGTGTTTGTATCCCCGCCCGGATATTGATGGATTCCCTGAAAAATATTGCCGACCAGCCCCTCACTTTCACCATCGACAAGAATTATGGGGTAGAAATCACCAGCGATAATGGCAAGTACAAGGTAATGGGCGAAAATCCCGACAATTTCCCCAAGGAACCAGCGGCCGACGATACCAGCTCCTTTACCATCAGCGCCGCCGCACTGGTCACCGCCATCAACAAAACCCTTTTTGCTACCAGCAACGACGACCTGCGTCCGGCTATGACCGGCGTTTTCTTTGAGCTGGACAAAAAAGGCATTCAGTTTGTAGCCACCGATGCCCACCGCCTCGTGCGCTATCGCCGCACCGATGTGAGCGCGCCCAGGGCCGACACTTTTATCGTGCCCCGCAAGCCGCTCAACCTGCTCAAAGGCGCCATACCGATGAATGAAGATGAACTAACCCTCAGCTATAATAGCAACCACCTGTTTGTAAAACACGGAACCACGCAAATGAGCTGCCGGCTCATCGATGCGCGCTTCCCCGATTACCGGGTGGTTATTCCTGCCGACAACCCCTACCGCCTTACCGTAAGCAAGAGCGACTTCCAAAGCGCCCTGCGCCGGGTGAGCATTTTCAGCAACAAAAGCACCAACCAGGTGGCCCTCAACATCAGTGGCAGCGAACTGCAACTGACCGCACAGGATATCGACTTCAGCTTCGAAGGCAACGAACGCATGAAGTGCCAGTACAATGGCGAAGACCTGGTGATTGCCTTCAACGCCAAATTCCTCATCGAAATGCTCAATGCCGCCGACAGCGAAGAAGTGAACCTCGAGCTGAGCACACCCACAAAAGCCGGACTCATTAAGCCCTCGGAGCAGGACGAGAATGAAGAGTTGCTGATGCTGGTGATGCCGCTGATGTTGAATCAGTGAGGGGGGTATTAAGTTTTAAGTTGTAAGTTGTAAGTTGGAAGTAGATGCCGGGGATCTTGATTTTATTATACAGTAAACAAATCCATTGACCTCGTAACTTAAAACCTAAAACTTATAACTTATAACTTCTCATGCAGTTCCTCCTCCTCGCCCGCTACGACAGCTACATCGACGCCCATATCGCCCTCGGGCGACTGCAGGAACACGATATCAATTGTTTTCTGCAGGACGAATACACGGTTACCATCGACCCTTTACTTTCCAATGCCATCGGTGGCATCAAGCTGATGGTGGCCGAAAGCCAGTTTGAACGCGCTATCGAAACTTTGGAAAATAAAAAAGGAGAAAATCAGTAAATTGGGGTACTGATTCTTTATGTGGGAACGCATTATATCCTATTTCAATTCACTGGAGTCGCGGCCGCTGGAGCGTATGGCAATCCTGGTGGGCGGGCTTTTATTTTTCTGGATACTGGAAGGTGCCATTCCCCTTTTCCGGCTACGCTATAAATCGCGCAAGCTCAACCACGCGCTGGTCAATTTTGGTTTTACCGTCATTCACCTCATTATTCATACCCTGCTGGCGGTGCTCATTGTGTTGCTGTCCGACTGGTGTCGTACACAGCAATTTGGCCTGGTTTACTGGACGGGGGCCGGCATTGGCCTAACCATTCTGATTTCGGTGCTCGCGCTCGATTTCAGCAGTTGGTGGGTGCACTATGTAATGCACAAGAGCCGTCTGCTCTGGCGTTTTCATCTCATACACCATAGCGATACCAAGGTGGATGTAACCACGGGTTTGCGCCATCACCCCGGCGACAGCCTGCTGCGTGGTATTTTCTTTTTGATGTTAATCTTTGTTTCCGGCGCGCCCATGTACGGCGTCATGATCTATCAGACCCTGGTGGTATTTGCCACTGCATTCACACATGCCAATATCAGCCTGCCCCGGAAGCTGGACCGGGGGATCAGTTATATCCTGATTTCGCCCAACATGCACAAAGTGCACCACCACTGGCAACAGCCCTATACCGATAGCAATTATGGAGCGGTCTTTTCCATCTGGGACCGGCTCTTTGGTACTTTCCGCAAGCTCGATCCTTCGGCAATCCGCTACGGGATCGATCGCTATTATCCGGCTGAAAAAGATGAAGACTTTGTGGCTTTATTGAAAAAACCCTTTCAGCCGCTCGAATAGTGCTGGCTATCTGCCCGGCCTGTCCGAAATTCGCTGAAAATTTATCCGCTCTCGCTTTTTGATGGAGCCGGTTTCCAATTTGAATAATTTGCTGATGTCGAAAATCATTGCCGTTATACCCGCACGCTATGCCGCCACCCGATTTCCCGCCAAGCTAATGCAGTTGCTGGGCGACAAATCGGTTATTCGCCATACCTATGATGCCGTAAAAGCTACCGGCTTGTTCGATGAAGTGTATGTGGTAACCGACAGTCGTATTATCCTCAGCGAAATTCAGCAAAATGGCGGGCAGGCCATCATGAGCCGTGCCAACCATGAGAGCGGTAGCGATCGTATTGCCGAAGCCATCGCCGATATGGAGGTGGATGTGGTCATCAATGTGCAGGGCGATGAACCCTTTATCCGCAAAGAACCTTTGGAAAAACTGGTGGCTTTATTTGAAGACCCTGCCGTGAAGGTTGGCTCGCTGATGCGGCCCATCCGCGATAAGGAGGAACTGCACAAAAGCAGTTGCGTGAAAGTGGTGGTGAACCAGCACAACGATGCCATGTATTTCAGCCGTAGCCCCATTCCCTTTGCGGCCAGCGAAGAGGCCCATCCTGAATATTTCCTGCATATTGGCGTGTATGGCTTTCGCAAAGAAACCCTACTACAGTTTACCCAATGGCCGCCAGCCCCTCATGAAAAATGGGAGAAGCTGGAACAGTTGCGCTATCTCTATCACGGCATTCCCATCCGTATGGCGCAAGTAGATTTTGAATCGGTGGCCATCGATACACCCGAAGACCTGGAAAAAGCGAAGAAGTTGTTGTAAAATTCGTTCTATTATCCCTTCACTGCGTTTTCAATTTCTTCAATCGATTGGTTGATCTGCTGTCTTTTGGCATCCAATTCTTCGCTGTGCTCCTCACTTGCTTCCCTCAGTATCTTAATCATGATACGGGCTTCTTCCACCCGTTCCGAAGCATATTTCTGCAATAAGCCGGTAAGCTGCTTTTGTTTGCTGTTGAGACGCAGGCCAGAAGCTTCCTGCATCAGATTCACACATTCCAACCAGTTGTTCAGCACGGTTGCTTCCATGGCTTCAAGATATTCGCTATCGCCCAACTGGTTCGTGTTTTGATACGCTTCCAGGGCCAGCGCTTCAAGCGTTGAAAAATGTTCCACTCTTTTATTGTACTCGTCGGTTTGAATCATTTTACCACTCAGGATGCTGGTATTGGAGGATGCCCAAATAAGTGATGCTGTTAACAACAATATTCCTACCGCGATTGCCGGCGAAGTTTTTCTTTGCCCATCCTCCGGCACTTCTTCCTGGGTTTCCTTTTTCAGTTGAAAATAGAAGAGATAGCCAATAGCAAGACCCGCGAGCAGGCCACCAATATGCGCGGCATTATCCACGCCCTTACTCTTTAGTCCATAAAGCAGGTTGTAAAGCACAAAAACGCCAATGCCCTGAAACAGGCTGGTCCTTGCTTCTTTGGGAATCAGCCTGGTACTAAGTAAGGCCAAAATCACCCCAAATAAACCAAAGATCGCGCCCGATGCACCGGCGCTTACGAGGGGCTCTTCGGCATGCCACCACACACTGGCCATGCTGGCCAGCACACCCGTACACAAATAAGCGGCAATAAAGCGCAACTTCCCCAACATGGGTTCGAGGGTCACAGATACGATATACAGGGCATAGCTGTTGAATAAGATATGGATAACGCCGATGTGGATGAAAATACTGGTGAGCAGGCGCCAGGGTTCACCAGCAACGGTAGCGGGTCCATAATTGCCACCCCAGTTGAAAATAGGCTCAGCTCCGGGATCCATGAGGGGAACACCGGATGCTACCATGGCGATAAAGAGCAAGGCGTTGATGGCCAAAATGGCTATGGCTATAATAGGTTTCGCGTTATGGGGATTCAGCACATTCTTCATAGCGTTTTGCTCGGCCACCGTTTCTTCATGGGTGCGTTGCATGGCTTCCCGCCATACTGCCAGCTTCTCCTCATCGGCCAGGGCTGCCTGCCGCACAAATGCATTTTGAAATTCTTCCGTATGTTTTTTATTGATTTTATAGATATCAAATGCGCCACCATTGATCGATGTGCTGGTTACTTCCACTTGCCCGCCCTTTAATTCCACTTTTATCTCATGCTCCCATCTTTTCCAACTGCGGGGTGTGTAGCCAATCATTATGGGGTCGCCAGCGACCTTTACCTTCCATTGCAGTTCCTGAAATGTGGCAAAAGCGATAGGAAGCAGATTTTCGGGTGCGATATCCGTATTGGGAATTAAGAGGCTGTGATGGGGCATCTTGGTTCTAATTTTTATAAGTTTGCGCGTGAATCTAATGCACAGTCATCAAATTGACAATACCATTCTTCCGCAACCTCTGATCAGAATGGTATTTAATGCGTAAAACTCTGCCGCACAGCATGCGCCCGGTAAAACAGGTTTATCAATATATTATACTGTTTTTGCGTACCAAGATCACGCGGGTGCAGTATATCATGCTTATCGCTACCCTTGCGGGACTGGTGAGTGGTCTGGTGGCCGTTTTGCTGAAAAGCCTGGTGCATTACCTGCAGGTCACCATCACCGAAATGCCGGTTAGCCGTTTCGCCTATCTCGCGTTTCCCCTGCTGGGTTTGTTGGCTACCGCCATCATCGTCCGCAAATTTTTTGGGAATTATATTGAAAAGGGTATCGCGATGGTGCTCAAATCCATCGCGCGGCGTGCTTCCTTTATTCCCCTTCGCCATACCTACCAGCATGTGATCACCAGCTCGCTTACTGTAGGCCTCGGTGGCTCTGCCGGACTGGAAGCCCCGATTGTGGCCACTGGCTCCGCCATTGGCAGCAATACGGCCCGCATCAGTGAGCTCAATTATCGGGAGCGATCGCTGCTCATTGGTTGTGGAGCCGCTGCTGGTATTGCCGCAGTGTTCAACGCGCCCATAGCAGGTGTCATCTTCGCCATTGAAGTGCTGCTGACCGAAGCGGTGGTGGTGAGCTATTTTATACCCCTGATTATTTCCTCCGTAGTGGGTGCCCTCTGCTCCAAAATCATTCTGAATGAGTCCACCCTCTTCAATTTTGTATTGAAAGAAAACTTCGATTACTATAATGTGCCTTTCTATATACTGCTGGGTGTGCTCGCAGGATTTGTGTCACTTTATTATGCCCGCATCTTCAAGCGGGTAGAGGGACGACTTCATCACTGGAAGGCCCATGGATTTACCAAAGCCATTGCCGGCGGCTTTATGCTGATGGCCCTCTACTTTGTGTTTAGCCCGCTATTTGGCGAAGGGTACGACAGCATTAAAATGGTGGCGAATGGCAACAACGAAGGGATCATCAACGACCGCAGCAAGCTGTTTTCCTTTTTCGAAGAGCAATGGGCGCTGGTCATCTTTGCGGGATTGATTGTTTTACTCAAACCCATTGCCGCCGCCATCACCATCGGCAGCGGAGGTAATGGCGGCAATTTCGCGCCTTCCCTGTTTACGGGCTCCTACCTTGGCTATTGGTTTTCGAAACTGCTTAATAACACGGGTTGGATCAAGATCAATGAAGGCAACTTTAGCCTGGTAGGCATGGCGGGGGTTCTCAGCGGTGTTATGTACTGCCCGCTTTCCGCCATCTTCCTGATTGCCGAAATAACCAATGGTTACGAACTCTTTATTCCGCTCATGCTCACTTCTTCCATTTCCTTTTTTATTGTGAAGAGTTATGAGCCCTATAGCATGGAAACCAAGCGACTCGCTATGGGCGGTGAAATATTTACCCATCAAAAGGAAAAGAACATACTCACAGCCATGCAGCTTGAAGAGCTGATGCAGGATCGCTATGAGACCATTCCTGTCGACAAAAAGCTCCGCGACCTGGTAGAGATCATCAAAAAGAGCGAGAAAAACATATTTGCCGTAACCGACAACAAGGGAAAATTTGTGGGCATCATTGAGCTCAACGATATCAAGCAAATGCTTTTTCAACCCGAACTCTTCGACAAGGTTCCCCTGCGGACCATGGTGAAGAAGCCCGCAGCCGTATTGCAGCACGACCAGGACATGCATTCGGTAATGACGAGCTTCGACATCAGCCAGAGCTGGTACCTGCCCGTGCTGGATCCGGAAAAGCGCTTTGTGGGTTTTCTCTCCAAATCGAAAGTTTTCAGCAAGTATCGCGAGATACTTTCCTCACAGGGCGATTTGTACGATCATCCATAGGGCAATCGTTGTATTTGATCAATTCTCGGTAAATTGATTGCGGATTTCAAACAGCTTTCAAAACCCAAACCCTGCGCATGCGTATTCAACCCGAAAAATACCTTCGCTACCTGTATCTGCCCAACCTCTTTGGCACACATCGCACCCGGGAGATACTTTCCGTAAACCCCACCATTATTCCCCAGCGCGAAGAAGCGCGGGAGGTGCTGGTATTCGCGTTCAATTTTGATGGCGACAGGCTCGAGGATAAGCGACTCTCAAGCGTAGAAGAGTCGTTTCCCTACAAACAAAAAGAAGGCACCAGTTGGATCAATATCGATGGGCTGCGCAAGGCCGAAGTGGAGAAAGTGTGCACACATTTTGAGATACACCCCCTGCTGATTGAAGACATACTGAGCATCAACCAGCGACCCAAGATGGATGAAGTGGAGGGCGTGCTTTTCTGTTTGCTCAATATGCTTTACTACAACGAAACCAAACAAAGCGTGGAGCAGGAACAGATCAGCATTGTGCTGGGCCGTAATTTTGTGATCACCTTCCAGGAAGATGCGAGCCGCGATGTATTTAATCCGCTGCGCGACCGGCTAAAAATGGCTTCGAGCAAACTGCGCCAACGCAATGCCGACTATCTCTGTTATACCATGCTCGATATGATAGTGGACAACTATTTTTTAGTGATGGAAAAGCTGGGCGACAGAATTGAGCTCCTCGAAGAGGAAGTTATCCGCAACAGCAACAAGCGATCGCTGGCACGCATCAACCAGTTGCGCAAAGAGATCATCGTGCTGAAAAGAAATACCGTTCCCGTCCGCGATCTGATCAGCGGCATACTCCGCAGCGATAGCGAACTGCTCGACGACCGGAATACGAAGTACTATAAAGATATCTACGATCATATTGTGCAGGCCATCGACCTTACCGATAACTACCGCGATATGATGACGAGCCTTCAGGATCTTTATATCAACAATGTGAACCTGAAGATGAATGAAGTGATGAAAGTAATGGCCATCGTAACCTGCCTGCTGGCCCCGGCCACCGTGATAGGCGGCATTTTTGGAATGAATTTCGATTCCATCCCCTATCTCCACAATCAATATGGCTTTTGGGTAGCCGTGGGAATTATGCTGATTATTCCGTTGTGGATGGTGTTTTTGTTTAGAAAGAGAGGATGGTTCTGAAGTAAGTAGAAAGTAGGGAGTAGTAAGTAGGAATGGAGATTGGGTAAACAGGTGGATAACATGAATGCTTCGGAAAGTCCAAATAAAATCACCCTTGGCCTCCTACTTTCTACTCCCTACTTTCTACTCCCTACTTACTACTTTCTCTTAAACACTGGCACCGTACTACACGGCTCGCCATACATAATGGATTTGGCTACCGGCAGGAGTTTATGGGTCATTTCCATATACACAAAGGCTTCCACTTCATCGTCGCCACAGCCTTTTATTACAATTCGTTTATCCCTGTAGGGTTCCACATCCCAGTTATGGATGGCGCGTTGCAGCATCTGTTTTTTTGCGGAGGACTCATCGCCCATCAGCAATACCCGGGCCATGGGTTGCAGGTAGGTAGCCAGCAACATATAAGCCCATACAGGAATGATGGCGTCGGCCGAGCAGGTGAGGGTTACGATCTTATCGCGATAAACTTCCCAGTCGGTAGTCTTGAGCATTTCCCTGAAATCCTTTTCTTTCAGGATCATACCCATAAACAGGAAATCTTTCAGGTCGATAACCTGCACGGATTCGCGCAGCAGAAAATCCACCGGATCCAGGGTAATCAACCCGCTCTCTGCCACTTTATTGATCAGTGTATCGCTCATGGTACTTGGTTCTCCCTGCAAAGATAACAAGCCCCGGGGGCCATTGTTGCATAAAAAAATCCGGGTCTCTGTGCAGCGAGACCCGGATATAGAAGCAGTGGGTTATGGTTGTAAGGCTTTCGCCTTCATGCTCACCGGTTAATAATACCGGGAAGTATTGTCTTTGATTTTAGCCGCTTTGCGCAAAGCCTGGTCGGGATTGCCATAAGCGTTGCGGCCAAATTGAATTTGCGTTTGGCGGGTTTCAGCCACGTTGGCATCAGTTACCGGAGTGGTGGCCAGGCTGTTTACCCTTACTACATACACACCCTCGGCACCTTCAATGGCCTGGGGAACTACCTTACCGGTATAGGCGGGGTTGAAAGCGGCGCCAATTACGCGAGCTTCGCGGGTAAGACCTGCGGGACGCGTGCCTGTCAGGCGCAGGCTGTCGTAGTTCTCGATATTGCGGCCACCAAGCGCCGTAGCGGCTGCTTCGAGGGTGGTGATATTGCCAATTTTGCGGGTAATGATCTCCGCTTTTTTGTGATTTACCAGCAGGGGTTCCACACGCGGACGGGCTGCAGCCGGCGACATGGTGCCTTCTTCCAGCACTTCGGTTACCACCGCTACTACATAATTTTCGCCTACCAGCAAGGGTTCCAGCACATCGCCTTTGTCGGCGTCATATACATTGCGTACAAAAGGTCTTGAAAAACCAACACCCACAATCTGCGCACCATTACGGGGCAGGGTGGCGCTAAGCTTATTGTATCCTTCCGCTTTCAGCTTTTCGGCTTCGGCATCAAATGATTTCAGGTCCTTGGCCGCAGCGGCAAACTGGTTAGCCCTGTTGCTGGCTTCAGCATCGGTTTCACGGCTGGGCTCAATCTTCTTCGCCATATAGGCAATTTGGAAATGCGGCTCGGGCTTCATGTGGCTCATGACCTCGATATAGTGCCAGCCAAACTGCGTCTTCACTTTCTTGCGATCGCCGGGCTTACCATCAAACAATATGAACTTGGCAAACTCAGGCGCAAAGGTTTCGCTTTGAATCTGCATCGAAGAAAAAGTCATTTCGCCATTTTGCGCACGGCTGCCATCCGTTTGCGGATTGTACTGCTCCACCATCGATGCCCAGGAAGCGCCACCACGAATGGCTGCCTCAATGCTGTCGATCTTACGCCTGGCCGTGCTGTCGTCATAACCACCTTCCTGCGCATTCGTACTCACCAACACGTGGCGACATTTTACAGAGTCTGGCAAAATTCTTGAATCAAGCATCTTGGCCAGCACATAAGCATCGCCATCGAGATAGGGGCCATACACTTCATTTTTCTGCAACAGCAGAATGCTGTCCTTAAAAGCAACATCCATCGCCATGTTGGCAGATTGCAACTGGCTCTTGGGCAAATAAGCTTCTGTATAAGGAATGGCGCTACCATAGCGGTTCACTACGGTGGCGGCATCGTTGGTTGTATCAAATTCGGGTTTGATGTCGGCAACAGCCCTGAGTGTGGCGGCCGTATCTTCCGCCGTAGCCTGCGCGCTGAAAGCGATATAGCTGATGCTGCGGCTCGCTTCCTGTTTGAACTGGTCCTTATGCTTCGCTACATAGTCCGCAATTTCTTTATCGGTAATGGCGGGCACGCTATCCACCGGAACATTGGAATAAAATTCCTTTACTACGGAAATGGAAGCCAGTTGCGCATTGTCGGCATTTTGTTTTTCCACCAGCCAGCGGGGCACATTATAACTGTTTACCAGCAGCGAAATATATTTCTGATAAAGCCTTTCCTGCTCGGTACCTTCCATAAAGGCGGTAGCCTGTGCCTGCACAGCCGGGTCGGTCGAACGCAGCATCATCTCCATATTCTCCTTGGCCAACTGCGCGTTGTAAAGACCGGTATTGGGATCGGTGAAATACTGCGCAAATTGCTGGGGAGGATTCACACCATAGAGATATTCACCCAATTCAGCGCGCGACACCTGCAGGCCTACTTTTTCTACTTCGGATTTTACCAGCATCAATGATACCATCTGCTGCCAGGCCTGGCTTACGGCCATTTGGGTCATGGCAGGATTGGTGGCAGTGGCCTGGTACATTTCCTTCAGGTTATTTTCCTGCGCGTCCACGGCACGGGCAAAGGCGGCATATTCAATCTCTTCGCCATTTACCTTGCCCACGGGCTCGGGACCGGAACTATTAAAGAGGCTGCCTCCATTTTCAAAAGCAAGCATTACCACAAATATGACCAGGGCCAGGGCTATAATAACGGCCATCACTTTGGCATATTTCTCCTGGATCTGCTGGATTACTGACATATTATATTATGTAGGGTTAAAAAACGGATGGCAAAAATAGGGGAATTATAGATATGAAAAAATTGTGGAAAACTCAAGGGAAAATTTGAGAATTTGGGGATTAAAAATTTGGTTTTTAATGTCTTAGGTCAGAAATGCTGCCGCAAAACAGGATTTACCTTTTGTTTTTTAAAAAGCCTTCAGTACGCAAAGGTCATCACCGCCTTCTTCCACAACAACCAACTCTCTACTCCCTACTTTCTACTTACCCCCCACCAGCTTCATCTCCTTCACCAAATGTCCCGCTCCGGCATATTTGTCGATGATGAAGAGTATATAGCGAATGTCAACCATGATATTGCGGCAAATGGAAGCATCATAATTGATATCGCTCATGGTGCCTTCCCAAACCCGGTCGAAATTCAGTCCAATCAAATTTCCCCAGGCATCGAGGGCCGGACTTCCCGAATTTCCTCCCGTGGTGTGGTTGGTAGCGATAAAGCAAACCGGTAGCTTTCCGCCTTTTCCATAAGGACCATAATCCTTTTTCTCATACAGCTCCCGCAACTTTGCCGGCACATCAAATTCATAATCGCCGGGCACATATTTCTGCATCACCCCATCCAGGTAAGTATAAGGATCATATTGCACGGCATCGCGTGCTTTGTAGCCCTTTACCTGTCCATACGTAACGCGCAAAGTGCTATTGGCATCGGGATAAAATTTTTTCTCCTTCATCACTTCCATCTGTGCTTTCATATAGGTGCGCTGCAGTTCGTTGATGCGATCCTGAATCGCATTGAGCCTGGGCATCACTGTGCCGGCATAGAGATTGGCCATATCCGCATACACGGCATAAATGGGATCGGATAGGTATTGAGCCAATACCTCATCCGCGTTTTTATCCAAGGCTTCCAGCAATTTGGCGCCATCATCGAGCAGGCTGCGGCTATAGAGGTCGGCGGCCCAGGCTGCGTAATCAGCCCGCTTGCCCGCGGCGGGCGCCACATAAGCAGCGGGTTGATCTTCCGCATATAGGGGCATCAGGGCTTCAAATAGTTTTTGATCTACCCGCGCGTCAAACTCTCCATAGAGATCCTTCAAGCGCTCCTTCACCCGCTCCAGCGTTGCGGCATAATTGTTCCGTTCCTTCGCCTGCTGCAATTGCCGAAGCTGGTTCACCACGGTAAACACTTCAATCTTGCTGGTAATTTCGAGGTAATAATCCCGCGCCAGGCCAAAAGGCTTCAATTCATCATAGGCTTGCTGCAAGCGGTCGAGTAGGGTTCCGTAATCCGCCTTCCATTGCGGGTTGGCATTCACGCGCTGCTGAAAACTGGCTTCGTATTTCTTTTTCTTACCCACGGCATCCGTGCGCTTCAGCCCCAGTACCTCACCCTGCCATTTTTTCCAGGCATTGCTGATGCCGGCATATTTGGCCGCATACTGAATTTTTACCTGCTCATCGCGACGCATAAAACCATCTATCACTTCGAGGGCCTTGTCGCGGATGGCAATTTTGGCGGGGTCATTTACTTCCACGGTTTGTGCCACGGCAGCGGAGTGCAGGTATTGCATGGTGCGCCCGGGAAAACCAAATACCATCGTAAAATCGTTGGGTTTGGTGCCGCCGATATTGATGCTGAGCGAGCGGCGGGGCTTGTAAGGCACATTGTCTGGCGAATAGGCGGCAGGCTTGTTGTCTTTGCCGGCATAAATGCGGAATAGGCTGAAATCGCCCGTATGCCGGGGCCAGATCCAGTTATCCGTATCCTTGCCAAAATTGCCAATGGAAGAGGGCGGTGCCCCCACCAGGCGGATATCATTATAGGTTTCCGTAACAAAGAGGTAATACTGGTTGCCTTCAAAAAAGGAGCGGACAAAACTGCTCTGCCAGCTTTCCTTTTTGGCAGCCGCATTCACCTCTTTCATATTCTTGTCGATGATCGATTGCCTTTCGGATTCCGACATGCCCTTTTGCACACCGGCCAGCACCTTGCTGCTCACATCATCGATGCGAATAATAAAAGTGACAAATAAGCCCGGGTTGGGAATTTCTTCCGCCGACGACATGGCCCAGAAACCATCGCGTATATAATTGTTGGTAAGCGTGGAATGGTTCTGAATGGCATCAAATCCACAGTGGTGGTTGGTAAGTATCAGCCCTTTTTCCGAAATAACCTCCCCCGTACAAAAGCCCCCAAAACTCACAATGGCATCCTTGAGGCTGCCACTATTGATACTGTAAATGTCGTTGGCACTGATCTTCATCCCCATGGCCTTCATCTGCTGTTCATTCAGTTTGTTGAGCAACATGGGCAGCCACATGCCTTCTTCGGCACGCAGGAGCGATACAAAAAGCAAGCATACAGCCAGTAAAGCCGTTTTGATCATTCGCATATACAATCGTTTTGGTAAAGGTAAATAATTGTGGATGGACGGGGTGGGGGCTCAATTCTTCCAAATATCCCCTCTGGTCGACTATGACTTCGATGATGTAATTAAAAACACTGAAAAACTCCTGGATTATTACTTTCCAGACAACGCAGAATTAATCCGTCAAGATGTTTCTTCTCTTGCATCAAAATATGCACCCCGGATACGAAGTGACTATGACAAATTTTTAGTGCTTGCTAATAGGGATAAAAAATTGACCCACTGGAATCGACCATTTACGACCTCCTTAAAATCTGGTGATATACAGTTCGCTGTTCTTGATCTATATCTTCAGATTAATCTGGTAGTTGATTGGGATGTATATAACGATGTTTTGATACACACCTACTTAGAGGATATTCAACCTTACTTATAAATCAATTAATATGAAAAGGATCTATCATTATACCACAGCGAATAACGCAGCGGAAATTATTAACTCTGGTTGTTTGTCGGTTTCGGAATGGGAGATGAGAAATACTAATGTGCGACCCGCCCTTTGGCTAAGCCTTAACCCTTTTTGGGAAAAAACGGCGAACAAATCAATACGCAGCCCATATACAGGAAATATACACAGGTTGTCGTTTAGTGAACAATCCAGATTGTTGGGTTGTGTACGGTTTGTGATTCCGTTTTCAGAAGAATCTTTTTGTCCGTGGTCACTATATGGCGTTAGATCAGGGACTTCGAAAAGACTTATCAAAGGAATGGAAGCCGTAGGACGACAGCATGGCGCAAATCCTAAAGACTGGTACGCATCCTTTAGTGACATACCTCTTTCAATGGTCCTTGAAATACAAGTATGGGATGGTGAAAATTGGATTTCGTGGTGCGGTGATGTTTCTGATTCAACAATAAACCCCAAGATTAAAACAAAGGACAAAGTACTTTAAGCAACAATCAAAATTTCAATTTTTCCTTAATGTAAACTCTATTTTTTAATATTAAAATTTAAACAATGGCAACAATTAGAACAAACCCCGATCAAGGCACAAAACAGAAAGTAGGCATTATTTCTGGTTTCATCAACATGAGCGAAAGAGTAAATTGGAAAATATTTTCGATCCAAAGAGACTCTAATGATGCGCTTGTTGTTCTGAATTCCGATAATTCTGAGAATGATGAGCTTGTTAGACGTTTCTGTTTTAAGAAAATTTACAACTACCATCGAGAAGGCATCGTAATCGATGAAGAATTTATTGATTTTATGCAGCTTTTCCTTGGTACATTCCCAGAAGTGAGACAGGCTCTGAGCGATAATCCGGCCACAGATTTTGGTATTGAAGTAATTCATGATTTTGAAACTCGTACGTCAACGGTAGAAGTCATTTCTTTCGAGGATTGGGTAAATAAGGCTGCTATTATTAAAGCCGAATGCGAAATCATCAACACAAACATCGATATAAGCAATAATTAATCAGATGTTGTGAAGAGCTGGAACAATCTTGTTTCAATATTTTGAAATTACTTGAGTTTTTAAAAAAAAATCTCCGGAATTTTTTTGATGTACTGTCCCCCCTTAGGTATTTGAGAGATTATTCCATATTAAGGGGGGATTCCTTGCTACAGGGAACCAGCCCCCCGGGGGCTGGATTAAAATGGTTCCCTACCTTCCAGAATTATTCTGGCAACTAATTTCCTTTTACGGATTTTTTTCTTTATCCTTTTTCAAAAGACCTTTTGAGATGAGTAAAGAAAGAAATTCTGTTATTGGTATAGAAATAGACGAATTGAAAGATTTAATTAAAATAGTCGTTCGCAATGAAATTGAAAAGTGTTTACAAGAAAATCGTTTTGGTACAGAGTTCAAGGACGAGATCTGGGATAGGAGAACCGTCGCAGAGTTCTTCAAGGTTTCACCCGAGAAGGTCACTGAGATGTATAACAAGAAAGAAATACCAGGCCGTAAATTGGGAAGAGAGTATTTCTTTTTGAAAAGTCAAATAATAGACTTGTTTAAAAGGAAAAGAGCATGATAAGCGTTCGCCATTATTTGAGGGATAACAAAGCCCAAAGGAAATCAACAATCCGCACATCCATTACATATGACGGTAAAAGGATAATATTTTGTCCGGGGTATAGCATAACACCTGAAAATTGGGATAATAAACGGGGTCTGCCACGTCCTATCAAAGGAAGCAATGATGTAAAGATCATAACCAACAATCTAAAGGAGCTGGACTTAAAAATTAATCGGCTGTATGATGACCTTAGTGTCAACGGCCGGCAGAAGGTACCGGCGGAGATATTCAAACAGAAAATCCTATCACTCGTTCACCCGAATAAATTCGGAGACGAAGTGGCCAGTCAAATAACACTGCTGGATTTTGTGGATCTGTTCATAAAAGACAGTGAACGTGGCATCCGTTTAAAAGATAACCAGTACCGTATTGAAGAAAACAGTATCAAACCCTACCGCACTACCCGGAAACATCTTGCGGCTTTCCAAAAGCATCTGAAAAAAGAATTTCTTATCTCCGACTTTGATCAGGAACTCCATGATGAATTCAGTAACTACCTGATTGAGGATCTCGAAGTATCAAAGAATTCCCACTCAAAGTATATTATGGTGCTAAATCAGGTAATCAAGTACGCCGTGAAAAAGAAGTTACTCCCTGCAACAATCCTGACCGAAGTAGAATTTAATACGGTCAGAGAAGAAACTGACAGTATATACCTAACTGAAAAAGAGATCCAGTTACTTATGGATTTGAAGGATTTTAAGAATCCTGGGGAAGAACAGGTCAGAGATATTTTCGTTTTGGGTTGTTATACGGGTCTCAGGTTTAGTAATTACTCCAATATTAATCTGGAATACCTACAAAAGGGATCATTGGTAACGATACAACAAAAGACAAAAAAGAAAGTGACCATCCCAATTCATCCCAATGTTAAAAAAATTATTGACAAGTATAACGGCGTATTACCGCCCTGCCCAACGAATCAAGAGTTCAACCGTACATTGAAAGATTTAGGTCAGCGGATACCAGAGTTGGATGTCCCCTTTGCCAAACAGATTACCCGGCACCGGGCGATCACGGTGGAGGAGTCAAGAAAGTGGCAGAAACTAATGACCCATACCGCCCGCCGGTCGTTTTGTACTAACATGTATTTGATGGGGGTTCCGGTACCTACCATCATGGCGATCTCGGGTCACCGCACTGAAAAGTCTTTCCGAATGTATATCAAAGCCACAGGAGAGGAGCATGCTGAAATAATGAAGAAGATATGGGATAAGAAGATCGGGGTTGAAAAAATAAAGAGCCGGATTTTTTCCGGCTCTAATTGAAACCCTTTACTTCTTTGGGGGATTATTACCCCTTCCCTTTCCAGAAGGATTTGACGTTGTACTGGGTCCATTTGTCGGCCTGTTTGTTCCTTTTGCCATAAATATTTGTTTTAGACCTCAAACCTATACGGTTATTATATCCCCATATCAGTTTTGTAACCAAGGGAGGTTTTTTGTAACAAAATCCTGCGGTTGTAAGCTTCCTTGACCGTTTTAAAGTTTTGTAAGAAAAGGTCGCCTTTTACCTTATCTGAAATTTTTATAGTGGAGAACTCTTCAGTTTTACCGACCAAACCATTATATTCCAATAAACGGTTTTTTACAAGGTTAAAATAGGCAACATTAACTACTGCGTTTTTAGCTACTTGTATTAAATAGTTATTTAAAGGATCAAGGTATTTGCATAGAGTTTTAAAGTTGAAATCTTGATTATTGAATTCATAGCACTGGATTGAATTCAATTCTTTTTCAAAAATGTAAACGTTCTTGTTTCGTGATTTTTCATGTGAGAGAATACAAATAACATTGTTAGGACTTATTTGAATTTTTCGTGTTTCTTTTGAACCATAACTCTTATCAATTACACTTAGTTCTTTGAGGTCTGGTTTATAAAACCTTTTGTCATATTCAAGTAATGCTTCTAATGCAGCGTCTAGGTGTAAAGGAAAATCAGCATAACTGTCTTGCAACCGAATAAAACCTGCCCCAATCTCTTCAAACAGGTGTGAGTATGCTCCATCTGACTTCGTTGTTAGTAACATTACCTCCTCTGCTAGCGGTACCTCCGATTCTCTTTTAGGGTATAAATTCCTATCATCAATAAAGGCTGCGATTTGTTCAAATCTGGCTGTCCGGATAGGCTGGTTTATAAGGGCAACCACTACTGCTTCGTGAAGGGATAGAAGGTTTTCTCCTGGCATAAGAAAAATTTAAAATTCAAAGATAAATCCAGGCTTTGGGGGTTCAATGGGAGTATAAACTTTTGAACCTAAACTCTTAAGAAACAAGGGACTCTGTGCACGGTTCTGCGCACTGAATGACAAAACCCCCTACCAGAGGGGGTTTTGACGTTTTGAAGTGGTGTGGGGCGGGATCGAACCGCCGACACAAGGATTTTCAGTCCTTTGCTCTACCGACTGAGCTACCGCACCGTGCGGCTGCAAAGATAGGCCGATTCCGGCTAATCTGACAAATCCGGGGCAGAATTTTCTTACATGCCGTACTCACTTAAAAACTTGATCCGCATGATCTTGAGCTGCTCCCAGTTGAAATTATAGTCGGCCAGTTCCTGCTGGGCTACCTGCAGACTGCTGGTTTCGCAGGTCTTGAAATACTCTATTATCTCCTCCTGCTCGCTTTCGTCGAGCATTTCGTCGATGGCATAGTCGAGGTTGAGCTTGGTTCCGCTGGCGGCAATGGTTTCCATTTCTTCAAGCATCTCGTCCATACGCCAACCCTTATTGCGGGCAATGGTTTCGAGGCTCATCTTGCGGTCTGTATTCTGGATGATGTATACTTTGCTGCCGCTCTTGTTTACCACACTCTTCATCACAAAATCGTCGGGCTTCACTATGTTGTTTTCCTCTACATACCGGGCTATCATTTCCACAAAGGGCTTGCCATAGCGGATGGCTTTGCCCTTGCTTACGCCCTGGCATTTTTCCAAATCGCTGGTGCTGGTGGGGTATAGCGTGGCCATATCCTGCAGGGATGTTTCGAGGAAAATTACAAAGGGTGGCAGATTCTTCTTCTTCGCTTCCTTCTGCCGCAATTCTTTCAGCATCTCAAACAGCTTTTCATCGGTTGCACCTCCACCCTGCTCGGCCATGCCTTCCTCATCATCGGCATTGGCTTCGGCATACATGGTGTTGAGCACAATGGGGAACGACTTTGGCTTCTTCAAGAACCCTTCGCCCTTTTTGGTAAACTTGAGCACGCCATACTCTTCTATATCCTTTGCCAGCAATCCTTCGAGCAACATTTGCCTGATCAGGGAGTTCCAGAAGAAGGGCTCCTTATCGTTACCACTCGCAAAAGCGCTGAGGCCCTCGTGGCGGAACATCTTGATTTGTGGCGTGAGCCGGCCGGCGATAATCTGCACCACATAGTCGGTGGCAAACCGTTCGTCGAGCTGGCGAATGGCTTTCAGCACCAGCACTGCTTCGTCGCGGGCTTCTATTTTTTCTTTGGGTTGCTTGCAATTGTCGCACTGGCCGCAGTTTTCCTGCTCATACGCTTCGCCAAAATAGCTCATCAGCACTTTGCGCCGGCACACGCCTGCTTCTGCAAAAGCAACGGTTTCATTAATGAGTTGCGCACCCACTTCGCGTTCGCTCAAAGGCTTGTCGCGCATCAGGTGCTCCAGCTTGCTTACGTCTTTATGCGAATAGTAGAGAATGCATCGGCCATCCAGTCCATCGCGGCCGGCACGACCGGTTTCCTGGTAATAGTTTTCAATGCTCTTGGGAATATTGTAATGGATTACAAAGCGGATATCGGGCTTATCGATGCCCATGCCAAATGCGATGGTGGCACAAATCACCTGCACGTCTTCATTCAAAAACTGATCCTGCCGGTCGGCCCTCAGCTTACTATCCAGGCCGGCATGGTAGGCCACCGCCTTTATGCCGTTGGCGTTCAGAATATCGGCCAGTTCTTCGGTTGTCTTCCTGTTCAGCGTATAAATAATACCGCTTCTTCCTTTGGCCGATTTAATAAAGCGTACAATGCTTTCATCGGTTTGCGATTTCTTGATCTTGGGCAGCACCTCATAATAGAGGTTGGGCCGGTTGAAGGAAGAAATATAAATATTGGGCTCCCGCAGATCGAGGTTCTTTACAATATCGCTCTGCACTTTGGGGGTAGCGGTAGCCGTGAGTGCTATAACGGGTATGTCCGGATTTATCTGGATCATCATCTCGCGGAGGCGGCGGTATTCCGGGCGGAAATCGTGGCCCCATTCCGAAATACAGTGTGCTTCATCCACCGCAAAAAATGAAATCTTCAGGTCGGCAAAAAATTCGAGGTTCTCCTGCTTGGTCAGGGTTTCCGGTGCTACATAGAGCATCTTGGTTTTGCCCGTAAGCAGGTCGTCGTGCACCTCCTTGATTTCTTTTTTGGAAAGCGTGGAGTTGAGAAAATGCGCCACATCATCGTCGCTGCTATAGCTACGCACCAGGTCAACCTGGTTTTTCATCAGCGCAATCAGCGGCGACACTATGATGGCCACACCCTCGCTCACCATGGCCGGGAGCTGGTAACAAAGGCTTTTGCCACCACCGGTGGGCATAATGACAAAAGTATCGCGACCCGAAAGCAGCGACTCAATTACCTTTTCCTGGGTGCCTTTAAACTTGTCGAAACCAAAATATTGCTGTAAAGCCTTGTGCAGGTCGAACCGGGCAGCCGGTTTTGCAGGTTGTTTGGATTTTGCCGGTTTTTTTTCACCGGACTTCTTAGCGGTTGTCGTTCCCATTGCTCATTTATTACTCCCAAACCGGTAATTACCGGGGCACTTAGCCAAGTGCCGGATTGTTTAAGTTACTCTTTTTTGATTGATAAAGCCATTAAACAGCGCATTAATTATGCACAGGCAAGCTCATCCATCCAAATAAGTGTTTCTCTTTTCCGGAAGCCAGGTGGTGTAGGAGACCTTCAGGTCATAAGCTCTTTCTCGCAGCATTCCTTCTTCTCGGCTAAAAACCCGTTACAAGAGGACTGCGAATTTACAGCCGAAAAGCCGTATTCCATAGCCCGTATCGTTAAAATTGAGGGACGGTATAAGGGAAAAGGGCTATTGTACACAAAACCTGTTAATTTTGCGCACATTATAATGCTACCCGCCCAAGCTTATGGCTTCCTCCATTATTCCCATAGCACTGCAAACCATTGAACTGGAAGCCCGCTCCATACAGGGGTTGGCCCAATCGATCAATGCTGATTTTGAAAAAGCGGTGATGGCCATTGCCGAATGCCGGGGAAGGGTGGTGGTGAGCGGTATTGGCAAAAGTGCGGTGATTGCCCAAAAAATAGTGGCCACTTTCAATAGCACGGGTACGCCATCCATATTTCTGCATGCGGCCGATGCCATTCATGGCGACCTGGGTATGGTGCAGCAGGACGATATTGTAATGGTGCTGAGCAAAAGTGGAGAAAGCCCGGAAATAAAGATCCTGATTCCCCTGATTCGCAATTTTGGTAATACGATTATTGGCATGGTGGGGAATATGGAATCCTACCTCGCCCGGCAATCATCCCTTGTTTTAAACACGACGGTAGATAAAGAAGCCTGCCCCAACAACCTGGCGCCTACCAGTAGCACCACGGCCCAACTGGTAATGGGCGACGCACTGGCGGTATGCCTGATGGAATTGAAAGGCTTCAGACCCGATGATTTTGCCCGCTTTCACCCGGGAGGGACCCTTGGAAAAAAATTATACCTGCGCGTATCCGACTTATATCCCACTAACGAAAAACCTGCCGTAGCTCCGGATGCCAGCCTGGAGCAGGTGATCGTGGAAATGACCCAAAAGCGGCTGGGCGTAACGGCCGTAACCGATGCCAGCGAGCAATTGGTGGGCATTATTACGGATGGAGACCTTCGACGCATGCTTCGCAACCAGCAGCGGTTCACCGAATCGCTGCATGCAGAGCAGATCATGACCCGTTCGCCCAAAACCATAGTACCCGACGCACTGGCGGTGGAAGCGCTCGACTTATTGCGCAAGTATGAGATTACCCAACTGGCCGTAACGGACCAGGGAAAATACCTGGGAATGATTCACCTGCACGACCTGATAAGAGAAGGGTTATTATAATCCTTTACAGGCAGGCCCAATGCATGAATAACCATGAATAAGAACAACAACTATGTAGCCATAATGGCCGGCGGAATCGGCAGCCGTTTCTGGCCCATGAGCCGCACCACGCACCCCAAGCAGTTTCTCGATATCCTGGGCACAGGCAAAACGCTTATCCAGCAAACCTTTGACCGGTACAGTAAACTGGTGCCAGCGGAAAACATATTCGTGGTTACGGCGCAAGAGTATGTACAAAAAGTGAAGGAACAGTTGCCGCAGATGAAGGAAGCCAATATACTGGGTGAACCCTCGCGCAAAAATACCGCCCCCTGCATTGCTTATATCGCATTCAAGCTTCAGCAAATAAATCCGGATGCCCTGATGATTGCCGCGCCGGCAGATAACCTGATACTCGACGATGAAGCTTTTGTGAAGACAACGGAAACCGCACTCCGGTTTATCGACCATATCAATGCCCTGGTAACCATCGGCATAAAGCCCACGCACCCCAATACGGGCTATGGTTATATACAGCATGATGACCTGGAAGTAGCGCCGGGTATATACAAAGTGAAGACATTTACCGAAAAGCCCAACCTCGAATTGGCGCAGACCTTTCTGAGCAGTGGCGATTTTCTTTGGAACGCAGGCATTTTTACCTGGAAGGTGAAAAATATCATCAGCGCATTCGAAAAACACCTTCCCGAAATTTATGAGGTATTCGCCGCCGAAAAGGAATCGTTGAATACAGCAGCCGAAAAAGAAGCCATCGAACGTATCTATCCCCAATGCACCAATATTTCCATCGACTTCGGCATCATGGAAAAAGCAGATAACGTGTACGTGATTCCCGCCAGTTTTCAGTGGAGCGACCTGGGTACCTGGAACAGTGCCTGGCAAAATATGGAAAAGGACTATTTTCAGAATGCTGTGGCCGGCAGCCAGGTAATGGTATTCGACACCCGCAATACCATGGTGCATGTTCCCAACAACAAATTGGTGGTATTGCAGGGCATGGAAGACTTTATAGTGGTAGATACCAAAGATGTATTGCTCATTTGTAGAAAAGAAAAGGAACAGGAGATTAAAGAAATAGTGGCCGAAGTAAAGCGAAATAAGGGAGAAAAATACCTGTAAAAAAACACCCGTTTCCGTGATTTTTCCCGGCCTTTTGAAGGAGATACTGAATAGCTTTGAACCAAAATACCCGCTATGCCTTCGTTTCCGCTTCAGAATATTCTATTTCTCGACATAGAAACGGTATCCCAGCATCCCGATTTCGCATCGGTTCCTGCGGAATGGCAACAACTCTGGAACAAAAAAAGCGAAGCCCTGCTGCGCAATCGTGAAGATGAAACGGCAGAAACACTCTATGCCCGTGCGGGCATTTATGCCGAGTTCGGAAAAATTATATGCATCAGTTGTGGCGTTTTGCTGGGCCAGGGAAATGAGCGAAAACTTTTGTTGAAATCCTTCGCAGGTGACAATGAAAAAGATTTACTACTTGCTTTTCGCGACATGCTGCAGAAATGGTCAGGCAATGAAAACCGATACCTTTGTGCGCACAACGGCAAAGAGTTTGATTTTCCTTACATCTGCCGTCGCATGCTCATCAATCAGCTTCCAATCCCATCCCTGCTCGATATTGCGGGTAAAAAGCCCTGGGAAGTGAACCATCTCGATACGATGGAGCTATGGAAATATGGCGACTTCAAAAGCTATACCTCACTCAACCTGCTCGCCCATGCGCTTGGCGTTCCCACCCCAAAAGATGATATCGACGGTAGTATGGTGGGGGATGTGTACTGGAAAAACCGGGACCTGCCCCGAATAGTACATTACTGTCAGAAAGATGTACTGACCGTTGTGCAAATTCTATTACGCATGCAGGGCGAGCCGCTGATAGAAGAGCAGCATATCGAGATTAAATAAAATCAATACCGTGAATATTGAAGAGCTCAGGGATTACTGCCTCTCCCTACCCGATGTGGAAGAAACACAGCCATTTGGCCCGGATGTACTGGTTTACAAAGTGAAGGGCAAGATCTTCCTGCTAACGGGCCTTGATCAAAACCCGATTCGCTTCAATGTAAAATGCCATCCGGAAAAAGTGGAGGAATTGCGCGAACAGTATGCCTGTGTTTTGCCCGGTTACCACATGAATAAGAAACACTGGAATACGATCGTTGCCGACGGATCTGTTTCCCGGAAACAAGTTTTGGATTGGATAGACGATTCCTATAAACTGGTTAGAAAATAAAATTATCATCACTTGAAGACAAAACTGCCCGAGGTAGGCACCAGCATTTTTACCATCATGAGCGCGCTGGCACAGGAGCATGGCGCCGTTAACCTGGGCCAGGGTTTTCCCGACTTCCCCATGCCCGAAGCGCTGGTGGACCTGGTAGCAAAAGCGATGCGCGATGGGTACAACCAATACCTTCCCATGCAGGGTTATCTGCCGCTGCGCGAGGCCATTGCCCAAAAGGCAGCGATGTTGTATTCGGCAACCATTGATCCTGCTGAAGAAATAACCATTACCCCGGGCGGCACTTATGCGCTGTATACTGCCATGAGCAGCCTGTTGCATCCCGGCGATGAGGTAATTGTATTGGAGCCCGCCTACGACAGCTATATACCCGGTATACAGGTCAATGGCGCGGTACCGGTGCGCATTCCACTCCAGTTTCCCGGATACAAAATAAACTGGCAACTGGTGGAGGATTCCATTACCGCCCGCACCCGAATGATCATTCTCAACAATCCCAATAACCCCACCGGGTCCATACTTGATGAGCAGGACATTGAGCAGCTCCGAAAATTGCAGAATGGAAGAAGCCAGCCATTATACATTCTAAGTGATGAAGTATATGAACACCTCGTATATGATGGCAGGCCCCATTTAAGCCTGTTGCGTTACCCCGATTTGATGCAAAGCGCCATCGTATGCTTTTCGTTTGGCAAAGTTTTTCATTGTACCGGCTGGAAGCTGGGCTATGCCATTGCGCCCGTGCAGCTCATGAAAGAATTCAGGAAGCTGCATCAGTACAATTGCTTTTCCTGCCATTCTCCCTCACAGGTGGCGCTGGCCAGTTTTCTCCACGAAAAGGAACATTATCTGCAATTGGCCAGCGATATGCAGGATCGGCGCGACTATTTCTCCTCCCTGATGAGCAGTACCCGATTTGACCTCCTTCCCAGCCAGGGCAGTTACTTTATCTGCGCCCGCTACCAGCGCATTAGTGATGCAGGAGACCAGGATTTCGTGAGACAACTTACCCGCGAACATAAAGTAGCGGCCATACCGGTTTCCTCCTTTTACACGGATGGAACCGATGAACATGTCATCCGCTTTTGCTTCGCGAAGCAAAAGTCAACCCTGCAGGAGGCCGTTCACCGCCTGAGCAGTATTTAATCAAATTTCCACAACTTTGTTGCCATTATGCAAAACCTGACCTCATACAAACCCAACAGTACCGAAAAGATTGTGCTGGCTATTGTGGCGATACTACTTATTCTGGGCTTTGTATTTTTCTATACCAATTTACCGCTCTTTGAAAAATATATACAGGAAGACGGAGTGGTTGAGTGGATAACCGTATTGGGTCTTTTGATGGGCTCCTGGCTTTGCCTGCGACGCTTTCTCGCTTTGCGCAAATTCCGCAAACCCTGGTTTCTGTTTGTGACATTCTTTCTCGCGGCCTTTCTTTTCTTTGCCGCAGGTGAGGAAATTTCCTGGGGACAAAGAATATTTGGAATAGAGAGCTCAGAATTTTTTCAGAAAAATAATGCGCAGGGTGAAACCAACCTGCACAACCTGGTGGTGGGAGGGAAAAAAATCAATAAGATAATTTTTTCCATTGGACTCGTGAGCGTGATGGCGATATACCTGCTGATATTTCCCGTGCTCTATCACTATAAATCAGGATTCCGTCGCTTTGCCGATCGTTCAGCCATACCCATTCCCCGGTTCTATCATATTGTGTGTATCACTACGGTATTTCTGCTCACCGAATTCATTCAGCATGGCAAGAGGGCGGAACTTCTGGAAGCGGGCGAAGCTATGCTGTTCTTCCTTATTCTCGCCTACCCCATCAACCAGAGAATTTTTCAGAAAGAAGAAAAGATTTAATACACACGGGCCAGCATCAGTGTATCGAGGGTAGACTCACGGGTTTCATTCCGGAGAAACTTCAGCTTGATGGTGGATACATTAAAATCCGGATGGCTAACCAGGGTATCAATGGTATAGCCCTTTTCGATCAAACGATGCGCATCGCCTGAACCCAATAAATAGTAATAACTGCTATCGCCCCTTGGCAAACTATCTGCATTGGCTACCGAGTGATTATAGCCGCTATAAAAATCGAAACTGTGCGCGTGGGTATCAATCAACTTTATTTTACTGTCATCAATCTCTATTCCCTTTTCTTCCATTAGTTCCACAAGCTCCTCTCCGCCCTGGTAACGAAAAAGATTGGGGAAAAAGCTGTAATTCACAAAAAAGTTGAAAACGATACTCAGTCCCGCACTCACATAAACCAACTTCAGCCCTTTCTCTTTTTGCGGTTTGATCAATACATAAATAAGCGCAAGAATCAGCGCTATGCCTGCCGTCCAGGCCCACCAGCTCGCGGGTTGAAAGAAATAGAAATTCAAGGCGATTGTTGCCAGCAATACCAGCACCGCAAACGTTACGTGCAGAATATAAAAGAAACGATGACCTGGTTTTCCACTCATCAGCTCACGTAAATAAGGTGCAGCAAACAAGGTAACCAAAGGAAGAAACCAGAATATATAATGCGGCATTTTGAAATTGGAAAAACTGATCACAAAGAGCAGGAATCCAAAGGCAAGAGCGGCAAAGCTAACATTTGATTTGGGCGCTGTTTTTGAAAATACCCTTTTTATGCCCACTACCAACGCCAGGTAGGCTAAAATACTCCAGGGAAAATAGGCCCAAAGAAAAGTGTGATACAGAAAAAAATACTCGCTATTGCGTCCGCCCTTCTTAAAACTGTCTCCATCGAAGCGCTCGAAATTCTGATCCCAAAGAATAAATTTTATTCCTGAAATATTATCCATGCCCCGGATCACTTTTTCGGGATGAAGATCAAACTGCAGGTAATAGGCATAGAGGACCGGGGAAATAAAAAGGAAAAAGAATGGAATAAATAGCCAGGTTTTAGCTTTCGCCAGTACATCCCATCTCTTATTCATCAGCAAATAAAAGAACAGGGTCACGAAAATGATAATGGGTCCTATCCAGCCTTTCGTGGAAAAAGCAATGGCCACACCAAGGGCGCCGAGCAAAAGATTCCACCAACGACCCCGATCCACGTACACAATCAGTTGCCACAAACCGAAAATGATACCCGCCGTCAATGGCGTTTCCATCCGTGCATCGTTGATGGAAATGATAAAACCCTGGGCCGTTCCCAACATAATGGCCGCCAGCCTTGCTGTGCTCTTATTGCCCAGGTGCAAACTGAGTTTATAGGTGCTGTACACGGAAAGCAGGGCATATAGCAATGCTGGAAGTCGATGGGCAAATGTGGTGACACCAAAAATTTTGAAACTCAACGCCGAGCTCCAAAACAACAAATGAGGTTTGTCGAGGTAATCCATTTCCCGGTCTACCAGGCTGGCATAATCATTATACTGCAGCATGCGCAAGGCAATATTTGCATGGTGCGCGGCATCTTTATCGATCAGTGGAAATGAAAAGCAGCCCACGTACACAACCAGCAGGAGAAAGCCAATGATCCGTGTGGCGAGGTCCTCACGGTCGAGATGAATGGATGGCAATTGGTTCATGACAAAAGACAATGAAATTAAAGGCCCGCCTTCGCGCTAATCTCGAGCATGCGATCAATTGGTTTTTTGGCAGCCAGGCGTAGCTCCTCGTCCATAATTATCTCCGGGCTTTCGTACTCCATGCAGAGGTATAGCTTTTCAAGCGTATTCAGCTTCATGTGCGGGCAATCGTTGCAGGCGCAATTATTCTCCGGAGGTCCGGGAATAAACGTTTTTTGTGGCGAAGCTTTCATCATCTGGTGCAGTATGCCGGCTTCGGTAGCCACAATGTATTCCTGCGAATCATCTGTTTGCGTGTACTTCAGCAATCCGGTGGTAGATCCGATAAAATCGGCCAGCTTCAGGATCGGTTCCTCACACTCGGGATGAGCAATCAGTTTGGCTTTGGGGTGACGCACTTTGAGCGCCATAATTTTCTCCAAACTAAAAATTTCGTGCACCATGCAAGCCCCATTCCAGAGCAGCATATCGCGACCGGTTACTTTGTTGAGATAGGCTCCCAGGTTTTTATCGGGTGCGAATATGATCTTCTGATCTTTCGGAAAACTTTCCACGATCACCCGGGCATTGCTACTCGTAACAATCACATCGCTCAACGCTTTTATACCCGCGCTGCAGTTGATATAGCTCACCACCACATGATCGGGATGCTCCTCTTTAAACTTTTTGAAAAGGGGAGGAGGGCAGCTATCGCTAAGCGAACAACCGGCTTTGAGATCCGGAATCACCACTTTTTTGGAAGGATTGAGGATCTTGGCGGTTTCCGCCATGAAGTGTACACCCGCAAACACGATCATGTCGGCCTGGGTTTTCTCAGCCTGCTGTGCCAGCCCCAGGCTGTCGCCGATATAATCCGCCACATCCTGGATATCCGCTTCCTGGTAGTAATGCGCCAGCAGCACCGCATTCTTCTCTTTTTTCAATCGTTCAATCTCCGCAAAAAGATCGAGGCTGGGATCAATCCCGATATCGAGAAACCCTTTTTTCTCTACATTGGCCTTTGCTGCGCGGATGGTATCGGTGTTCATGTCGGAATGTTTTAAAGCGTGGGCAATATTCCAATTGCTTTTCCAATTTGTCAAATCAAAATTTTTGACGGCCCCTTTAGTTCTAATAATTATAATAATACATTTTTTATAAAAAAACCTATTATTATTATGGCTGTGGATTCGTGGATAAAAGGCTACACAAATTTATTGTTTTCTCAGTATCCACATTTTTAACAGGGAAATCCACAGGAAGTTTTAGCCATGGTGGCTGGTTTTGGTATAATATCCACAGCATTGTGTATTTCCCTGGTCGCACAAAAAGGGTTTACCCTTAGCCGGAGGAGCTGTGGATAGAAATCGGATAACTGTGAATTTACACCCCAATATTCCGGGCTTCGGGCCCCTGTGTGAATTTAGACGCCATTAATGCTGTTTCATATTCACGTTCCACACGGGGATATCCACATTGGGAAGCCTCCATTCACACAGCGATGGGAGTAAATAGTTGGATTTGGACCCGAAAACGGGTTCAGTAAATGGTAATTCCTTTTAATATGGACATTTTAAACAGGAGCAGAAACCAGAATGACCAAACACTTAAAACCTAAAACTTATAACTTACTACTCAAATCACAAGGTGCTCCTTGTTCTTCACCTTCTCAGGAAGGAGCTCCAAAACCAATTGCACCCCGGCTATTGCCCTTGCGGCATTCATTCTTTCCTGGAGGGCTTTTTCCGTTACCCAATCGCCCTTCATCAGCCAAAGAAAATCAAGATGCCGAAACTCTGGCAGCAGAAATTCGCCTTCAAACTGGTTATTGTATATATAATGTGTGAGAGAGCCTACGGGCTCGGAATAATCAAATACCGAAAAAAAATAGTCGCGTTTTTTCTTCTGGAGCCGAATTTCGATTTCGTTGTTGATGCGGAAGTCCATCCCAAGCAGATTATTGAGTTGCCAGCAAAACTGGTAATCAGCCATAGGAGCCATAACCCCGAGCAAGCGCGTTTCTTCAAAAAACGCTTCTGCCAGGTCATGGTTGTTCAACGATAATTTGAAATTTCGTTCCGTCATAACCCACTTAAAACCTAAAGCTTATAACTTAAAACTCCAGCGGCGCTTCCACTTCTTCATTGCCTCTTTTAAAGCGAATGGTGGTTTTCTGCCCTTTTTCAAATTTACCCAATGTTTGCATATAAGTTTGCACAGAGCTTACTTCAAAATCGCCTATTCGCAGAATTATATCTCCGGCCTTTAATCCGGCTTTGGCTCCGGGTCTTCCTTCGGTTACGCCATCTATGCGCATGCCCGTTCCGCTAAAAGTGTAGTCGGGCATTACACCCAGTGTTACTTTGAACGATGTGGCTCTTGCGGCTTCTTCCCTGGTTTTGAGAAAAGCGAGCTTGGATCCATCCCTGTCGAGGGTTTGAATTAATTGAGCGATATAATTAACTATATGTACTTCTCCTTCATAGTTGATGGCGGGTGCATCATCGCTGGGACGATGATAGTCTTTATGCTGTCCTGTGAAGAAGAAGAGAACGGGAATATCTTTCCGATAAAAGGAGGTATGATCGCTCGGTCCTGTTCCGCTGCTATCGAGTTTTATTTTAAAGGCGAGTTTACGTTGTTCCGGATCAATTACACGGGCCCAGGCAGGGGAAGTGCCATAGCCACCGATGGCCAGGGTTTTGGTACTATCGCTCAGGCGACCTATCATGTCCATATTAATCATATAATTGGCTGTGGCGAGGTTGATGCTCGGGTTTTCGGTAAAGTATTTTGAACCGTATAGCCCCAGTTCCTCCGCCGAGAAGGCGATGAAGAGGTAATTGTTATTTTTTGCTTTTGATTCTTTTAATAACCTGGCCAATTCAAGCAGGGCGGCCGTTCCGCTGGCGTTGTCGTCTGCGCCATTATGGATGGCCTTTTCTCCGTTTCTGTTCATGGAGTTTCCATCCTCACCATATCCCAGGTGGTCGAAATGTGCGCCAAGTATTACGGTTTTTTCTGCGCCATTGTCGAGGTAACCGATCACATTATGGGCAGTACGTTTTTTCTCTGCAAATTTTATATGCATACGAAAGGGGATGCTGGCGGTAACATCACTCAGGTATTTACGTGCGGCAGCTTTCTTTATGTAGATTACGGGAACGGGAAGGGCGGCGGATCGGTCGTTGCCATCAAATTTCAAGGGATCCTCCCTGTCGGAAGAATTATACAGGATCATGGCCGTGGCACCTTTTTCGTGTGCCTCCCGGGTGGTCTTTTTTATAAAGTCATGTATATCGAAATGGGGATTGCCATCGTTTTGCTCCAGGGTTTCTTTTAAATCGGTAAACCAGGGCATGCCCGATTCCTGCAGGGCAATGGCGGGTGATGCTTCCAGAGTTTTTTCGGCGCTATAGGCCAGGGCGAAATAGTCTGTCGACTTTATTGGATCGTTGTTGATATACAGGTAGGCTGCAGGGTCCTGTATGCGACCTTCGTTTATTTCAAAGGGTTGATAGTAGTTGTCGGTTCCCCGGGCAGTTAATCCCAGCGCCTTCATGTGCCCACTTATATATTCCATCGCCAGTTTTTCACCGGGTGTTCCGGCGCGGCGGCCTTCCAGCCGATCGTCGGCCAGGTAATGAATATGCTGTTTCAGATTTTCTAAGGTTATGCGGTCGGCTTTTTTCAGCTTTTGCGAAAATCCGGGAATGGCGACAAAGGATACAATCCAGAGAAGAAACAAACGATAGGAGTTCATGTAGTTACACTATTTGCTGCAAAGGTAAACAGCTTGACGGGGGTATGGTCATTACAATTGGATAAATTATGGAAGGATTTGCAGGAAATCCGATAGCGGTGAATGATTTCGTCCTTCCGTCATAACTCCGTAATTCGTAAATTAATCTGCTGCTTTCGGGCTAATTTTGCGCGCACTAATATTTTGGATAAGAAAAAACTTCATATAGCGCTGGTTGGCAACCCGAATAGTGGGAAAAGCTCCCTGTTTAACTGCCTTACCGGCTTGAAACAGAAAGTGGGGAATTTTCCCGGGGTTACGGTGGATAAGCGTAGTGGCAGCACCAACCTTGGTGACCGAAATGCCGAGGTGATAGACCTTCCTGGCAGCTATAGCTTATACCCGAGGCGTTTGGATGAGTGGGTCAGCTACCGGGTTTTGCTAAATCAGGACCCCGATTTGCAGGCGGATGTGGTGGTGGCAGTGGCCGACGCGAGCAACCTGAAAAGAAACCTGCTTTTTTGTTCCCAGATTATTGATCTGAAGGTTCCTGTGGTGGTGGTGCTTACCATGATGGATATCGCCCAGAAAAAAGGAATCCGCATCGATGTGGCGGAGCTGGAGCGGGAGTTGGGGGTGCCCGTGGTGGCTGTGAATCCCCGGAAGATGAAGGGAATTCCGGCACTCAAGAAGGCGATTGTGCAAACGGCCCAGGGCTTGTACAAGGCGCCGGTGAAAGACTTTATTGATAACAAGGCCATGTCGCCTGCTGCTATCGCGGATTTACAGGAATTTGTTCCCGGCATTAGTGATTATAAAGCCATTCATTTTCTGATCAATCATGAAGAGTTTCGGTTAGAGGATACGCTTCAGCAGAAAATTGAACAAACAGAAAAGAAGTACCAGTTTAACCCGTCAAAGACCCAGGCTGAAGAAATCCTGCAACGCTATACCCGCATCAAACACGTGATGCAGCAATCCGTTTCAGAACCCGATCCTTTGCAGCGTTCCCTGTTTACGGAGAAACTGGATAATGTATTGTTGCACCGACGCTGGGGTTATCTGATTCTGCTCGCTGTATTGTTTCTGCTTTTCCAAAGTGTGTTCTGGTTGGCGGCTTTCCCCATGGACTGGATTGATGCCGGCACCGCCAGTTTCAGTAGCTGGCTTGAGGACCAGTTGCCGCAGAGTGGTTGGACGGACCTGCTCATCAATGGTATCATCGCAGGGCTTGGGGGTATTATTATTTTCATACCGCAGATTGCTATCCTTTTTGGGTTGATCACCGTTTTGGAGGATACGGGCTATATGGCACGGATCAGTTTTATGACTGACCGGCTCATGCGTACGGTTGGATTGAACGGTAAGAGCGTGATGCCGATGATCAGTGGTTTTGCCTGCGCTATTCCTGCGGTGATGAGTGCACGGAGTATAGAGAACAGGAAAGAGCGGTTATTAACCATACTCATTACGCCCTTGATGAGTTGCTCCGCGCGCCTGCCGGTTTATACCATTTTGATTGGATTGGTTATTCCGAATGAATACCTGTTTGGTTTTGTGGGACTCCAGGGCCTGGTGATGTTGGGTCTTTACCTGCTGGGTTTTGTAATGGCTTTGCTGGTTTCTTATGTGGCCAAATGGTTTATCCGTATACAGGAGAAAAGTTATTTTATTCTCGAGTTGCCTTTGTATCGCTCGCCTCGCTGGAAGAATGTTTTGCAAACCATGATTGATCGTGCCCGGATCTTTGTTACCGATGCCGGAAAAGTGATCATGGTCATTAGCCTTATTTTGTGGGCACTTAGTTCTTTTGGCCCTAAGGCGGATATGCAAGCTGCAACCAGCAATTATGAGCTGGCCCTTGCAAGGCCCGGTGCCGATACGGCACAGCTTGATATTGATTACGACAATGCCCGACTGGAGCATTCCTATATCGGCCAGTTTGGCAAAGCCATTGAACCGGCGATTACGCCTCTTGGTTACGATTGGAAGATTGGGATTGCCCTGCTTACCTCTTTTGCTGCACGGGAAGTTTTTGTGGGCACCATGGCTACCCTCTATAGTGTGGGTGGTGATGAGAGCGAAGGCCCGCTCAAGGAAAAAATGCGCGCAGCCACCCGACCTAATGGAGAGCCTATATACACCCTGGCTACGGGTGTGTCACTTATGCTGTTTTATGTGTTTGCCATGCAATGCATGAGCACCCTGGCTGTGGTGCGACGCGAAACCCGTAGTTGGAAATGGCCGATGGTGCAGCTTGTGTACATGACGGCTTTAGCCTATGTCATGAGTTGGATGGCTTACCAGTTGCTTAGTTAAGTGGCGCTTTCCATTTGTCCTTCGGTTCATAATAATCCCATAGCATAGCAGATAGTTTGCGGGCGAGGGTCCAGGCTTCATTTTCCCTGGTCCATCTTCTATCCTTATTATTCTTGGTAAAAATGGCAAATAGGTAGGGGTGGTTGGGGGCATTCACCAGTAGTACTTCGCTGCGCGAGGCATTTACACAACCGTTTTTGCTAAATACTTCTATATAGGGTGGAATTTGCGATAAGGCTTCTTCCTGATCCCACATATTGCGACCCAATACGCGTAGCATCCGGTCTTGTTCTTTGGGGGTATAGATATCTCCTCGATATATCATTTCAAATAAACGGGCCATTTCACGTGGGCTGGTTTGGCCCCATCCATAGATTTCGCGATTGGCCTCCCGGCCTGCTGTGCGTGAGTTGACGCGGGTATCTTTAAAGCCAAGACTGTCGAGCAGTTGGTTGATGCGTGTACCCGTGCCTGCCAACTTTTGGAGCCATAGGCTCGCTGTATTATCGCTGGTGGTGAGCATCAGCATGATAATTTTTTTCAGCTTTATTTTCTCCCCATCCTTGAAGGAGCCCAGGATATCTTCTCCTTCGTATAGTAGCGAGTCGCGATATACCTGATTGCTATCGTAGCTGAGCTGGTTCCTGTATAGCTTATCCACAATGCCGAGCAGAATGGGCACTTTTACGATGCTTGCCGTTGGAAATACCGTGTCGGCGTTGATCCGAACTTCTTTTCCGGTTTTCAGGCTTTTGATGTAGATGCCCACATCGCCTTCAAAACCTTCAATTTGCTTTTGTACCATACCTGTCAGGCGGGTGTCTGTTCGTTGGGCCGCTGTACTGAATATGGTGAGTACTGTGAACAGGGAAAGGATTATTCTCTTGGCTGGCATTTATTTTATTTTCAGGTAATCGGTAATGATGGTACATAAAGCGCGGATGCCGGTTTTCATACCTGCATCATCTACTACAAAGTCGGGTGTATGGTGTGGTGGTGCTTTGGCAGGATCCTGTCCGGGAGGCATTCCTCCGAGGAAGAAGAATACGGCGGGGGCCTTTGTTCCGAAATAGGAAAAATCTTCAGCACCCGTCATCCATTCACGTTCCTGCACATTTTCAGTACCCAGTGTTTTTTGAAGAGCCGGCAGTATTTTTTGAAGCAAGGCGGGATCATTTTCTGTTACCAGCGTTTTGGTTTCGATGGTTATGTCTACAGTCGCACCGCCGGCTTCGGCTATATTTTTGGCTACCTGCCTTATTTGTGCATGCACTTGCTGCTGCATGCGGCTGTCGAGTGTGCGGATGGTGCCGTTCATGATAGCGGTTTCGGGTATTATATTGCTACGTACACCGGATTCTATTTTTCCAACCGTTATCACCACGGGTGCTTTGGCCAGGTTGGAGTAGCGGCTCACAATATGTTGTAATCCCTGTATGATCTGTGCTGATATGGCGATGGGGTCCACGCCCAGCCAGGGTTGTGATCCATGACTTCCTTTTCCGTTCACGGTAATCGAAAACCAATCGGATGAGGCCATAAAGGCGCCAGCTTTATACTGAAGGGTGCCAACAGGGGTATTGGAGGATATATGGAGTCCGAATATGGCATCTACTTTTGGATTGTCCATCACGCCTTCCTTGATCATCAGCGGAGCTCCACCCTCTTCCCCTGCGGGTGGGCCTTCCTCTGCCGGTTGAAAAATGAATTTTATGGTTCCTTTGATTTTGTCTTTTTGCCCCGCCATAATTTCGGCTACACTCATGAGGATGGCCACATGGGTATCGTGGCCACAGGCATGCATCACCCCAACTTCCTCTCCACCATAATCACCCTTTTCTTTAGAAGCGTAGGGAAGATTGTTTCTTTCGAGGATGGGCAGCGCATCCATATCGGCTCGCAGGGCAATGCAGGGACCGGCTTCTTTTCCTTTGAGTATGCCCACCACGCCTGTATGGGCAATGTTTTCCTGAACTTCCATGCCGAGGCTTTTGAGGTGGTCGGCAACATACCGGGCAGTTTTAACTTCACGGTTGCTGAGTTCGGGATACTGATGTAAGTGATGCCGCCATTGAATGCATTTGGGTTCTATATTGTCGATAGCGCTGGCAATGTCTTTGGGAAGCTGGGCATGAAGCGTTGCCGGGAAAAGCAGGAGCAACAAAGGATGTTTCAGTCGCATGCAATATTTTTTTTGAATTTACCAAAAAAATTGTGTGAAACGTTTAACTTCAAACGGATTTGTAATTTCCACCGCTTTTTCATTTAATCGTTCTGCCTGCCTTGATGATGATTCGTCACATACCCTTTCTGCGGTCTGTGTTGGCGCACAGCCTGACGGCTTTTGGTGGGCCACAGGCACATATTGCCATGATGATGAAATCCTTTGTGAAGGATAGGCATTATGTGAGTGAGCAGGAATTGATGGAGTACAATGCTTTTTGTCAATTAATACCCGGGGCTTCCTCTACGCAAACACTTACCCTCATTGGTTATAAGCGGGGCGGCATTCCCCTGGCGGTGATGACGCTGCTTGTTTGGATTTTGCCGGCCTGCATTTTTATGGGGGCGCTTTCTTTTCTCCTGCATTATTTCGATAAGAAGGCGCTTGATGCGGATATCTTTAAATTTATCGCGCCTATGGCAGCCGGTTTCCTGGTATATGGCTGCTATACTACCTTTCCCTATGCTGTGCGCAACACCATTACCTGGGTGATTATGCTGGTGAGTACGGCTGCAACCTTCTTTCTGTTTAAGTTGCCTGTTATCTTTCCCTTATTGATTGTGCTGGGGGGAGTGGCTACCAATTTAAGTAAGAAACGGATTCCACAGGTGGAGCAGAAACCCCGTAAAATTAAATGGTGGAATTTCTGGCTTTTTGGTATTATTCTGTTACTGGCGGGTATCCTCAGCGAAACGGCCCGCAAAAATGAATGGCCCAATCGTAAGCCGATTAATTTGTTTGAGAATACCTACCGCCTGGGGAGTTATGTTTTTGGGGGTGGACAGGTGCTCATGCCTATCATGTATGAACAGTTTAGTATCCGCCCCGAGGCTGTAAAGGAAAAGAACCCCAATGTGGTGAAGATTGATAAGGACGATATGTATACGGGGATGGGGATAGTGCGCGCGGTGCCGGGTCCGGTATTTTCAATAGCGGCTTTCACGGGAGGCATGGCTTTGAAAGATATGGGGCCCGAAATGCAGGTGATTGGTATTCTTATAGGTACTGTTGCCATATTTCTGCCCAGCGCCCTGCTGGTCTTGTTCTTTTTTCCTATTTGGAACAACCTGAAAAAATATGCGGCGGTCTATCGGTCATTGGAAGGAATTAATGCAGCCGTTGTGGGTATAATGATTGGTTCCACGTTTTATATCCTTAAAGATATTTCACTTTATGAAGTGGAAGCCATAAGTGCGATCAACCTGAGTGTTATCCTGGGTACCTTTCTGCTGCTTTGCTATACCCGCGTGCCCTCGCCCGTGATTGTGGCTATTTGTCTCGCAATGGGTTTTTTGATTAATTGAAAGGAGGGGAGGGTAGTGGCTCAGCCTTTCTTGGTTTTCTGTCGATAAAAGCCAGCCTTTTCAATTTCTTCCCTTACGGATTCCGGTACCAGGTAGCGGATTGACTTTCCGGCTTGTATCAAATGCCTTATATGTGTGGCAGAGATCTCGAGTAAGGGTGCTTCCACCGGATGCCACTTGGCCTGGTGGCCATCATTTATTTCATAGCCGGGTCGCATGTATACGTAAACGGGATAGTGCTTGATGATCCAGTCCCCGTTTTTCCATTTGGGTAGATTTTGAAAGCTGTCGCTTCCCATGATCAGCACAAATTCCAGTTCGGGATATTTTTCCGCAAGATGCGCGAGTGTTACACTGGTATAGGAGGGTTTGGGAAGATTGAATTCTATATCGCTGACGCGAATACGTTGATCCTCTTCTGTTGCTGTGCGCAACAAGTGCAAGCGGTCATATTCATTGAGCAGCGAATGGTTTTGTTTGAAGGGATTCTGAGGGGAAAGTATAAACCATATCCGGTCTATGTCGGTTTCGTTGAGGAGGTGGTTGGCAATGATCAGGTGGCCGACATGGACAGGGTTAAAGGAGCCAAAGTATAATCCAACTTTCATTTAATAGATTGAATATCAATCAATTACGTCTACAAGTATGTGTTCAGCCTCGTTCAATCGCAAACTGAGTCTGTAACCGGATACCTGTACAGACACAGGATCTCCCAGCGGTGCTACCTGTTCAACGGATATAGGTTCTCCTGGCAAACACCCCATTTCCATCAATTTCAGATTTATTTCTTCACTGCTCACTTCGCGTATAACAGCTTTTTGTCCTGGGCGCAGTTCTGATAATTTTTGTGGCATAGTCAACGATTCTGGCAAAGCTAACATGGTTTTCTGTGCTTTGTTTACGAATTTTGAAATTATGGGATCCTCAACAGAATCAAAGATTTATTTCTTTTATGAAGTACCGGTAAGCCTCCGCAATCGCACCAGATTGAAGCAGGCAATTGGAAAGCTATTGAAACGCTATGGTCGTGAGCTGGAGTCCCTCAACTTTGTTTTTTGTAGCGATGAACGGGTTTTAGAGATCAATAAGCAATACCTGCAACACAACTACTTTACGGATATTATCAGTTTTGAGCTGAGTAATCCCAGGCAACCACTACAGGGTGAAGTTTATATTTCTGTAGACAGGGTTCGGGATAATGCGCGTCAGTTGGGTCAAAGTTTCACCCGGGAGCTTCATCGGGTTATCATTCACGGCGTTCTGCATTTTTGTGGATTCAAGGATAAGTTGGAGGCTGAGGCCAAACGAATGAGAAAGGCGGAAGATGATTTCCTGGACGCTTACCTATAAGTTTCCCGCACAGATTTAGGCTGTTTGTTTCACAAGGAACTGTTTCGTCGAGAAACAGTGTCCCGTGGAACCATTACCTTTGTGCAAAAGCAAATCATGGCCAGAAAGCGTTGGGAGGCAAAAGCAGAAATAACGCCCGAACTACTCAGTTTCCGGGAAAAAAGGAAATGGCAGATCAGTTTCCGCCGCTATGTGCTCGAAAAAAGCCCCAGTCCCGCCTATGCGCCCTTTTTCGGGCTCGATATCAACACTATTCGGGAATGGTTTGCCTGTCAGTTTACGGAAGGGTTAGGTTGGGAGAACTTTGGGAAAGCCTGGCAGTTTGAGCACGTGCTGCCCCTTACTTATTTCAATCACGCCGAGGAGGAGGATCTCCGGCTATGCTGGAACTTCCTGAACCTGAGGGTTGAGCCCCTCGAAGGGCAGGGAAATAAGGCGCATCGGCTCGATTTACTGGGGGCAGGCCGGTATTTTGCCGAGGTTTATGCCCAAACGGGCTACCCGGTGGCCGGTGCCCTGCTTCAGAAAGTAAAGCAGATTGAGGAAGAGGAATGTCAAAATGCGGCCCCTCAGCAGGCATTTCTGCAGGGACATAAAGATTACCTGGGTCAATTGGGTAATTATTCCGCCTTTGAGTTTGAATTACTCAATCATGGCCGGTCGCTTGAGGAGGTAAATAAGGAAGCGGCGATGCTCCGGAAAAATAAGCTGGCCTAAGCCGGCAATCAAGTAATTTTGCAGTCCATGTTTCCAGAATACGATGTAATAGTAGTAGGGGCCGGCCATGCCGGTTGTGAAGCAGCGGCTGCCGCAGCCAATCTGGGGTCGCGGGTGCTGCTGGTGACCATGAATATGCAGACCATCGCCCAAATGAGCTGTAATCCCGCCATGGGAGGCATTGCCAAAGGACAAATTGTGCGGGAAGTGGATGCCATGGGTGGCTACTCGGGTATTGTAACGGATCTGTCGATGATCCAGTTCCGCATGCTCAACCGCTCAAAAGGACCGGCCATGTGGAGCCCAAGAGCCCAGAGCGACCGGATGCTTTTTGCCGCCAAATGGCGCGAAATGCTGGAGAATACCCCGAATGTAGACTTCTACCAGGATATGGTGAAGGGCCTGATTATCAAAGACAATCGCGCAACAGGAGTGCTTACCGGCCTGGGTCATGAGATCAGGGCCAAAGCTGTGGTGCTTACCAACGGCACTTTCCTGAATGGAATCATTCATATCGGCGAAAAGAATTTTGGAGGCGGGCGTGCAGCAGAAAAAGCGGCTACCGGCATCACCGAACAACTGGTAAGCCTGGGCTTTGAAAGCGATCGCCTGAAAACCGGAACACCTCCCCGCGTTGACGGCCGCAGCCTCGATTATTCCAAAATGGAAGAACAGCCGGGCGATGAAGTGGTGGGTGGCTTTTCCTATACGGATACGGCCAAACCCACCGAACAAAGAAGTTGCTGGATATCTTATACCAGCCCCGAAGTACACGAAATTTTGAAGACCGGCTTCGATCGCAGCCCCATGTTTGCCGGTCGCATCGATGGGGTAGGACCCCGCTATTGCCCCAGTATTGAGGATAAGATTAATCGCTTTGCCGAAAGGGAAAGACATCAGCTCTTTATTGAGCCCGAGGGCTGGAATACGGTGGAGATATACGTGAATGGGTTTTCTACCTCCCTGCCCGAAGATGTGCAATACAAAGCCATGCGCAAAGTGCCGGGCTTTGAGAATGTGCGGATCTTCCGGCCAGGCTATGCCATTGAGTACGATTACTTTCCCCCTACCCAACTCAAACACACATTAGAAACAAAATTAATATCTAATCTCTTCTTTGCCGGGCAAATAAATGGAACAACGGGTTATGAAGAGGCTGCCTGCCAGGGTTTGATGGCCGGTATTAACGCGCATCAGAAAGTAAGGGAGGCAGAGCCGGTAATCCTGAAAAGAAGCGAAGCCTATATAGGCGTGCTGATCGACGACCTCATCAGCAAAGGAACCGAAGAGCCCTATCGCATGTTTACCAGCCGGGCCGAGTTTAGGACCCTGCTCAGGCAGGATAATGCCGATCTGCGACTGACGGAATTGAGCTATCGCCTGGGACTGGCCAGCCAGGAAAGGATGAACCGGGTACAGGAAAAGACGGTTGCTGTAAACAACATCAAGAACTACCTGGCGCAACAAACAGCCCTGCCCGAAGAGATCAATCCATATTTACTACAACTGAATTCTTCGCCCATAATTGAAAAGCAAAAGCTCGAAAAAATTCTGCTTCGACCCGATGTGGAACTGGCCATGATGGCTCAATTCGTTCCCCATTTACGGGAAATTTTAGATCAATACGATCCCGAGATTGTGGAGCAGGCCGCCATACAGGTGAAGTACGAAACCTATATAGAAAAGGAAAAGGAGCTGGTGCAACGCATGAGCCAGTTGGAAGACCTGGTTATTCCGGAGTCATTCGACTACAAAAAAATCCAGGCACTGGGAAATGAAGCCCGGGAAAAACTCCATCGCATCAGACCCCGTACCCTGGGGCAGGCCAGTCGTATTTCAGGAATCAACCCCAGCGACGTGCAGATCCTAATGGTGTATATGGGCCGATGAGGTAATCAGGCTTTCACGCTGATCCACCGAATTGCCCTCGCGCCCCTGGATGATGCCCCTGCAACTCGCGGCACCGCAACTGCAGGCAAAGGATTCCATACTGTTGTCGAGAAAAACACCATAGTCAAGTGTAAGCTCTTCCCCTTTCCGGATATCTCTTAATGCAATTACATTGAGTCCGTCGAGTCCGGTATTGGCTTCGCAACTATGATTTTGAGGCGACCAGTCGGAAGGATCGTTATCCCATAAAGCATATACTTCCTTACCAATGGCATAGGCATAGCGGCGGAAATCCAGCTTTTTATCTTCCGACCAGCACTGTTCCACGTGCCGGCGGGTGACCAGGCGATGGGGACGTTCTTCGCCCCGGTAAACAATCTCGCCTTTCCGCACCCATCGATTGGCATAGATACCAAAACCGGCAATGGCATTACCTTTTACTGAATAGGGCTTTTGCCGGCGTTGGTGCCGGGCAATCCCCTCCGCAATAATCAGGTCGAGAAAACCCTTTTGCCCTGCCCCATCAAACTGAAGAATATAATCGGCCGAACCTTCATAGCCGTTTTCGTAGAAAACCGAACAGGTAAAGTTTATTTCCAGGAAATAAATACTTCCCTCTGCGTCTACCCGAAAATCGAGCCGCGCATAACCGACCCCATTGAACCCCTGGAAAATTTTTTCGGCTTCTGTGCGAAGTCTTGCCTCCAAGCCGGGATCGCTACAGGGAATATTGCAATCCGGATGCAGTTCCGAGGTTTTCAGGGAATAGGTTTTGAATAATTTTCCCTCCGGAAAAATGTACTCTACGGGTTTAAATGTCCGGCAGGTTTTTCCATCGGGTTCGGCAGCCACCAGCACCGTAAACTCGCGGCCATCAATATATTCTTCTACCAGCAGGGGGCCATAGTCATTGAATAATTCCACTACTTTTTTCAAAAGGGCCTGCTTATCGTACAAAAGCGAATTTTCATCAATGCCCAGGCTGTCGCCGGCTTTGGCCGGTTTTATAAAAAGGGGATAGTCGAGGTGCAGTTCCACTTCGTCAATATCTTCCGTATTCTCGATAAGAAAATAAGCCGGGCTTTTTACACCCTGGCAATGGGCCACATATTTCATCAGCGGCTTGGGGGGATCGTATAGCAGGGCGCTGGGCCCGGTATAGGGTACCCCCAGTAGATCCAATGAATGGATCACATCAATACTCGGCACTTCCCATTCCAGGTAACCTTCACAGAGGTTGATGAATACATCATAGTTTTTCTTGCGTAATTCCTTCAACTGCCGATAACAGGTGAGCTTGTTGAGGAATACATGATCCACTTCATCGCCGGGCAATAATGCCGAAAGGTTTCGCGGCGGATCATAATTTTTATAATCCACACCGGTAGTGCTATAGTCGGGTTGAAGCACGCAATATTTCACAGAAAATGTTTATGCTGATTAAAATGATCAAAAAATTCGAACAGGGATTATTTTATCCGGAGTGTGATACCTCTTCGCAAAAATGCGTCGCGGATGATGTCGAGCACCAGGCTACTGAAGCGGGTTTGGCTAAATCGGAGAATGGCACCAATAGAAGTATAATCTTCATCTTCACTCAACCCACACTGTGCATTAATCTCCAATACAAAGAGCTCACCGCTTTGCTTATCCATACGAATATCCAATCGGCCATAGCCTACTGCATTCACTGCGGCATAGGCATCGAGACTAATCTTCTTTATGGCCTCCTGCAATCCGGGCTCGGGTTCTCTGTATTCATAAAAATTTTCTTCCCCCGGCATGGCTTTCTCTTCTTCATAAATTTCCCAAAGTCTGTCGAAAGAAAGGAATTTTTCTTCGTCCGGCAGCGACGCATGAAACACGCGCTCTGCAGGAGTAAAAGCACGGGTGTTTTCGGCATCACTTCCCTGTACCAGGCTGGTGAATTCGGGGCCATTGATGAATGCTTCCGCCAGAAGCCCGTCGGCCAGGAGGTTCCAGCCACGGTAGCCAGCTTTGATTTCCGCAAACCGTTCTTCCAGCTCGGCCTGGGTGTACACTACGTTTTTGACAGATACCCCCATGCTGCCACCCGAAACGGCGGGTTTCAAAATCAATGGCGCGCCCAGCCGCTCTACCAGTCCCGGCAGGCTTTGTTCGGTAACCAGGCTCCAGGCCGGGGTGGCAATACCAGCCCGGTCGAAAGCCTGCTTCATGGGTATTTTGGAGGTAGTGATGGCATAAAATCCGGCGTCGGATCCTGTATAAATCAGCCGATGCTTTTCCAGCTCATGAATAACAGAGATGCCGGGTGTACCGTTTACCTCGTCACCATCGCAAAGGTTGAATACTACCGGCACTTTTCGACCAGATTGCTGTCGAATATGGGCAACAACCTCTACATAGTTTTCCTGCGTCACCGGCTGCCATTTCCAGGCAATGCCCAGCTCATCAAAAGCGCGACTGTACTCGGCATGGCTTTGGGTGAAATCATAGTAGTACTGAAGATTGGGATCATCGCTAATGAGTTGGGGATAGAGGACCCAAACCAGCAATTGATCAGCCGACCCTATTCCCGCCAGGTTTTTCGACGGAACCGCAACACCCGCCTTCCTAAGCCCTTTTTTCCCTGTCTTTCCGATCATGCAATTGCTGTTGAATGAATTGACTCAATTGATATTGACCTAATTGGGCAGAGGGGATATAAGCTGCACCCCTGATTTGGCCCAGGCATTTACTGCTGCCGCAGTGGCAGGTAAAGGGTTGATCCATTTCCCATTCGGTACTCGGATAGAAGAAGCTGATTTCTTCCCCCTCAGCTATATCGCGAAGTGCTACAATGATTAATGCGCTGGTGTCGAAAAAAACATTGGGGTCACAACTGTGATTAATATACTGCAGGTGTTCCGGAAATAGCAGAATATGCTGACCCTGCCCCAACTGTACGGTTAAGTAAGAGGGAGCAGGCAAAACAGCCCTTGCCGAGAAACTCGACAGGGTTTCTCCAGCCCTGTACGACTTCTTGGCGAAGAATCCCATTTGTTCATTCGAGAGGCTGAGTTGAACAGCGGCATATCCATGATCGCTGATCATGCGATAGGAGGACCCGGAAGGATTGACCATAAAATTTAGTTATACCAAATTAATACGGAATCCTTATTCAGCGATCAGCCTCAGGGCTATGTGCATAACTTAGTTATAGCTTGCTCACAGGGGCCGGAACGCAACCCAAGGACGGGTATTGGTTATGGCATTGGAGGGTGTTTGAAAATACCGCCAATTATTTCGATAGAGGCTTGCAATCGTTATTATAGGTTTCGAAGATGGAGTTGAGGTATTGCCGGTTCCGACGAATGGCTTTCCGCATTTTACTACCTTTTAAATCGGCCATCTCTACGGCGAGGGGGCAATCCGCAACAGCCTCCTTAATATCCTTCTGTCCACCCATCGCTATCAATTCCCCGGTATCGCCCTTTTGATAATAGTAACGGGTAGCATCGCGGGAACTGGCCATACCAGTCTGATGATTGAAGCTGGTACTGGTATAGATGTGCTCGTAAACATTGATCTTACCGTGTACGATACGTTTAATGAAAATATTACCGATCCGCCCATAATAAGTACCCTTCGACATATACCCCCTCACTTCCTTTATAGGATAGGTCTCCCCATCTGTTTTGAATACTTTTTTCGAGAATAGACCGTTTTTGATTTTCATTTCGTCTGTTTCTATTTTCGTTCCATTCATCAGTTCTACATAGAACTCGTTGCTTTCACCTTCTCTGGATGCCGGACCAAAGCTGAAATTACTCATTTTGTTTACGGCGCTACCCGCAGCCAGCAACAGGAAAATGCCAAGTGTGAGGGTGGACAGTATTTGTTTTTTCATGTGTTTCGGTTATTAGGGTTTGGAGGTATGAAAGCGAAAATACCGGTGGATGATTATTGGCGAAGCCAGCCAGCCAAGCGCATAAGCAATGAGGTCCATAGGATCTCCGGTTCCTTGCACAAATCCTTTGTACTGGCCATACTCCCAGCCTGCAAAAGCAAGCGCCAGGACGAACCACCAGTAGTAGGGAATCTTATTGTTCCAAATAATGGAAAAAGCCGAAATGAGGGAGAAGGCCCACAAAAAATCGGGCAGGTAATTACGGACAAAACCCTGCATTGATACCGTTTCTGCGAGAACGTACAGCAAGATGCCTAACAGTAGGGGAGTCAGGACCAGAAAAACTAATGCTTGTATCTTTCTCAAATTGAAAACCAACGGAATCAAAAAGGAAGGGTTTAAGACTGCTAAACCATACCAGGAATCACCTATTTGGACATGGTGAAAGTTCCGAAATCAAAAGTGGTATTCAAATTTTGGAAGGTACCCGATATTGTATTGCGGTTGTTCGAGAACTTGCCTTTTAGCAGATAATAACTGTCATTCACCGTATAAAATACAGACCATATAACACTGTCGCAGGTATTACGATAGCCACCAAAAGAAACGCCCTCCTGGTTAAGCTCATGTCGACCCACCACAAAATTGTTATCCTCAAACGTGTAAATTGAATTGGAGCTCGGACCTCCGCCGTTCGGGGTGCTGGTGCCAACATAAGTGCCGCGAACCGGGCAGGCTATATCATAAAAAGTTGTATCGCGAATCACTACTGTATCCTTCACTACAACTTCTACTTCCACAATTTCCTCTTTGGTGCAACCAGCTAATTGAATGATTACAACGGAAAACAGTGCAAGAAAGGCGGTTGCTTTGAAAAAAGGAGTTCTAAAAAATTGCATAAATGGATGTTAAGTAGAACAATAGATACCAATACAAGATTAGTGCATTAACGTCAAAAACGCAAGGTTTAGTACTTTCCTGTTCAACAGGAGTCAATGGTAGTCGGAAAAGACATTTTGGTGCTGAAAACAAGGCGGTTAATAACCATCGAAGGTTTCCCGAAAGCGTGAGGATGTTTTAGGCGTCATCAGACAAAAAAAACTCTTTCGGTCTATTCAAAGACCGAAAGAGCTGTAACATGGAAAAACCCAGGCTACTTTTTCGCCATTTTGTTTTTGATAAAGCCCACGATAGCAGTCAGGATGCCGCCTCCGCCAATACCCGAGAGTATTTGGGTAATCATGGTGTTGCCGTCGCCACCGCTGCTGTTCAACACTTCCATGAGCTTACCGCCACCAAAGCCGCCGATAAGGCCTGTAATGCTGTTAAGGATGGGGCCCATGTTAATTTTTTTGAGAAGTCCGCCAACAGCGTTGCCGCCAGCGGCACCTGAAATGAGGTTGATAATCAGTTCCTGCATATAAGTTGGTTTTGGGTGAGAGATAAAGTAATTTACTAATATCTTCCTGAACCGCAAATTCAATATGTATTATCAGGTGTTTGAAGGGCTGCGCAGGCCATATAGCCAGTGGTTTCGAATGTCGGATAGATGGATATTTTTTCGGATTTTTTCCGATAAAGCATCAGGAATTTTACAGGCACTTCCCTTTATTAATGCCTTTCAGCGCCGCTTCATGAAGTAGAATTGCATAGGCCGGCTCACGATAAAGCCCAGCCGCTCGTAGAGGGCAATGGCCCGGCTATTGTCGTCGCGCACATGCAGGAAGGGCTTTTTGTTTTGCGAGAGAATCAAAGCAAGTTGTTGTTGCATCAGCGCAGCGGCATAGCCTTTACCCAGGAAATCAGGATGGGTGCACACGGCGCTTATTTCTGTGTATTCACCCACATGCATGCGCTGGCCGGTCATCGCGGCCAGGCGGCCGTTTTCGAAAATGCCATAATAATGGCCAAACTCAATAGTGCGGCTGCCGAAAGGTCCCGGTTTGGTAAGTGTGGCCAGGTCAACCATCTCTTCCATATGTGAAGAATCGAGGGCTTGTGGTTCGTACCGGGGAGTATCAGGCGCTAAACCATCCGGGTACACAAACTGCAATCCACTAATGGCTACTTTAATTTCCCAACCTTTGGGCTCTTCTATTGGCTCGGGTTGCGCGTACAGAATACGACGACCAGCAGGCAGCATGTCGTAAAGGGCATCAAATCCTTCTTGTAGCGCTAAGTCGAAACCGGCGAAAGGAGATACTTCCTCCTCAAAATATTTCGCATGATCATTGCCGCCTCCCAAATGGCTGTCGGCTCCGGAAAGTGCATGGAACACGGGGTTATGGAGAATATCTTCTTTCACAAGCGCAAAAGTACAGGGCTTCCCGGCTAATTTATCTCACCAAATACGTGGATGGGTCTTTGGCCTGTCTGGTCGGCCAGTCGAATTCTGTAGATTGCAGAAAATCATTCTTAACCAGTAAAGCTCTATCATCATGTGGACGGAAGAAAACAACAGGCTTCAGCGCCAGTTCAGGTTTGCCGATTTCAGCGAAGCTTTCGCTTTTATGACCCGGGTGGCCCTGGAAGCGGAGAAGGCCAACCACCATCCTGAATGGCGAAATGTATGGAATACGGTAGATATCTGGCTGAGCACCCACGATGCCGGCAATATAGTAACCGAAAAAGACAGAAAACTGGCTGCCGCCATCGACAAGATATGGGGGAAACATTAGTGAATTCGGTGGATTTGTTAATTTGTTGATAACCAGCAATTAATTGTCCTGATCATACTAATTCGGGATTGCATTCCCTAGTTATTATGACATATAGGGAATCCATTCCCTTTTTATTATGGTATTTAGGGATTTGATATCGTCTTTGCTACCCAAAAAGAAGTATACTCAGCGGTAGTTTGCCAAAGCCCTGTCGACACCCGGCTTAATAATACTATAGTGGTTGGCATTGTTAACCGTATTGAAGCTTACCTTGTATCCCTCATATTTACGCTCCAGGGTCTGGTTATAAAACTTAGTGGTAGAACTAAGCACCTTATTGAAAACTTCCAGACCTCCGGCAAGAAGATCGAGGTTTCCGTGGAGCCGCTTCGACTTTTTGGCATGCGCCACTTCCATTTTCATGAGCTCATTATAGTTGGCCCATATCGAAGGGCTGATTGCAAAATGCCGGTCGAACAATTTGTCTTCCTGAAACAGCGTGTACACACAAAACAGTCCGCTGAATGAATGACCAATAAATGCGCTACTCTTTTTAGCGCCAAATTGCTTATTGATGGATGGAATCAGTGTGTTTTTGAGGAAGAGGTAAAACTGTTGTGCTCGTCCAAATTTTGGATCGGAATATCCCCCCGCGCATCAGATGGCAAAAAATCGCGTTGTCTCTTCATGCTGTAATCGCCAAAATGGGCGATTGTAATGATGATGCAGTTTTCCGGTATGCTTGCGCGCCAACTACTGTCTTTGCCCAATACATAGTTTCCCATTTTTAGCGACCCGTCAGCTAAGTAAATATGATGATAAGATTTGTTTTTTTGGTAGTTGGCCGGAATTCGAATTTGCAACAAAAAACTATCCTTCACCTGCGGGGAATAAATAACCCTTTTCTCAATGCTTTGCGCAAGTGATGTTGTTACCAGTAACATGAAGCCAATTATGGGGAGCAGGCGTTTCATGTTGCTGAAGATACTCGAAATTTAAAAATGATCAGGGTTTTCGCCGCAGAATAATGGTGGCATTCTGTTTAAGGTCGGCGCTGAAACGAAGCTGGTACTGCTTATCACCATCCCTGATCACCAGCAAACCGGTATTGGGCGGGTATGCGCCGAGGTTCTCGGCAAAAAGTACCAGCGTCAACTCATTTTGTCCTGCGGGTATCAGGATGTTCTTCCGTACGGCACTCGCTTTAAGCCCCTGCTTTTCCATCAGTATTTCTCCATTGAGCAATACACTAACCGTATCACCATCCACTTCACCATTGTCGTAAAGCGCCAGTACGAGGCTATCGGAACTAAATTCCACCATTTGTGCAGGTGCGCTCACTCTTTCATTGACCCGTTCGGTAGTCGATTTCACAACGGCTGGTTCTGTTTTCGCTGGCAAATTGTTGTTGGCAATATTGCTCGCCTCTTTCTTTTCCTCTTCAGCCTTTTTGCTGACTACCGGCTTTTCTTTGGCAGGAGTAATTTCTTTCTCAGCCTTTTTCGCAGTCTTTGATTTCGGTTGTTCAACATCCTCCTTCTTTCCTGGCATTTCTTCCTTATTGCTTATCGCTATTTCACTATCCTTCGCTTTTGCTTTATCTGTTGCTGCAGGCTTCTTGATGGCGGCGCTGGGAGTTTCTTTTTTCGTATCCGGCGCTGCTGCGGGCATTTTTGCCCTGGTATAAAACTCCATATCCTTTCCCTGTTTCAGCTCTTGCAGGTGTGGGAACAGTTTGGAATTATCGAGATTTTTTTCCTCTTTCAGTTCGGCCGTTCCCGACAGGCTGTAAAATCGTTTGGTACGATTGGTTTTCCAATCGCCCGCAAGCTGCCAACTGCTATCGGCTTCATTCATCCGGAATGTATAGCTCACCTTCACACCCTTATCAATCCGTCCGCGGAAATTATACGACAGAATCTCATCATCCGTTACTTCGCAGATATTCCCTTCCACTTTTCCTTTCACGCGTTTTACGATATAGTAAAGCGTGTCGTTTACAATAAAGCTATTGCGGGTATAGCCGTAAACCTTATCCCGATACTGGGTAAGGGCTATTTCAAATGATTGATCGTTGCGGATGGTTGTGCTGTCGTTGTTGAGGGTGCCGGTCCACAGGCCGGTTAGCGCTTTTTGCGCAAAAAGGCAGGGGCAGGTCAGTAAGAGGCCAATCAACAGGATCAGGATTCTCATAAACGGGTGTCTGATAATGGATTCTGAACTGAAATAATAACGAAATTCTTTGTCCAACATTGTGTCTCCCCAATAAAGAAGCCTTCCGCTGCGGCGGAAGGCTTCTTTATTGGGGGTATTTGTGGATATAATTTATCAAATCAACAAATAACCGAATCTTCTAATTATCAAATTGGCTCTCTCATCGGTTCATACTCGCCAGAAACTCTTCGTTATTCTTCGTGCCCTTCATTCGGTTGAGCAGTTCACGCATGGCTTCTTCGGTGTTCATATCGGTGAGGAACACGCGGAGCAGGTTCATTCTTTGCAGCACGTCTTTGTCGAGCAGCAGATCGTCGCGGCGGGTAGAGGAGGCGGTGAGGTCGATGGCGGGATAGATCCGCTTGTTGGCCAGGCGGCGATCCAGTTGTAATTCCATATTACCCGTTCCTTTGAATTCTTCAAAGATTACTTCGTCCATTTTGGAACCGGTATCCACCAGCGCGGTCGCGATGATGGTGAGTGAACCACCATTTTCTATTTTACGTGCAGCGCCAAAAAACTGTTTGGGTTTTTGCATGGCGTTGGCTTCCACACCACCCGACAATACTTTACCAGAGGCAGGTGCCACGGTATTGTGTGCACGGGCCAGGCGGGTGATGGAATCGAGCAGTATTACTACATCATGTCCACACTCTACCAGGCGCTTGGCTTTTTGCAGAGCGATGGTTGAAACTTTTACGTGCTTTTCGGCTGGCTCATCAAAGGTGGAAGCAATTACCTCCGCTCTTACGCTGCGCTCCATATCGGTTACTTCCTCCGGGCGCTCATCCACCAGTACCACCATCAGGTAACATTCCGGATGGTTGGCCGCAATGGCATTGGCCACTGCTTTCAACAACATCGTCTTACCTGTTTTGGGTTGGGCCACAATCAATCCCCGCTGGCCCTTACCAATGGGGGTAAACAGGTCCATAATGCGGGTGCTATAATCACTGGCTGTGGTAAAGAGATTCAGCTTTTCGAATGGGAAAAGTGGCGTAAGATAATCGAAGGGTACGCGATCGCGTACTTCTTCGGGGCTCTTGCCGTTGATGGCATCCACTTTCAGCAGCGCGAAATATTTTTCTCCTTCTTTGGGAGGGCGAACAGAGCCTTGCACGGTATCGCCGGTCTTAAGGCCAAAAAGTTTTATTTGCGATGGGGAAACATATACATCATCGGGAGAGGAGAGATAGTTGTAGTCGGATGAGCGAAGGAAACCATAACCATCGGGCATCATTTCGAGCACCCCTTCCGATAGAATTACTCCGTCGAATTCGATATTGAATACCTGCTCGCGGCGCTGATGCTGGGGACGGGGAGGTGGGGGCGGCGCTTCTACCGGTGCGGGCTGCTGCTGTGCCATGTTTTCCTCTGTAGCAACGGCTGCTTCTTCTACCGGCTCTGCCATTTCCGCTTCTGCTGAATTGCCATCCTCTTCTTCCTTCTCATCATTTTTCCTTCTTCCTCTTCGGGCTCCGGCCTTATTGTCTTCTTTCTTAGCTGTGTTATTCGCCTTTTTCAGCGTCTTACGCTCGGGCTTTTCCTCTCCACTGTCTTCCACTACCGCTTCTTCTGTGGTGATGCCTGTAGTCGTTTTGATAATGCGCTTGCGCTTTCCTTTGTCGTCGGAAGAGGGTGCGGCTTTTGAACCGGCAATAGCCTGGCTATCGAGAATCTTATAAACCAGGCCCTGCTTGTCTAATTTTTTGGCATTAGGAATGTTGAGCTGCTCAGCAATGTCCAGCAGTTCGGGAACGAGCATGTCGTTCAATTGCAGAATATCGTACATACAAAGTCTTGAAGGTTAACACGAATCCCAGGTCACAAATCAGAAAAAAAAGTGAAAAGGTTGAGTTTATATTGAATGGAAATGGAAAACCTGATGAGCTAATCTAAGGGAGTGTAGAACTTACCAGTCGTCTTTCCGCTGCAAGTTTACGGCCTTTTTCGTAAAAACAAAAATTTTTGTCAGGACCCAATAGGGCCCAAAGCAGCGTAAAAGCTTGAATTTCCTGCTTTCGGGAAGGTTTGCTTGTTATCTTTGCCATCCGAATTTTCACATTATGTTCAACCAAAGAATCAAGATTAAAGACCTGTTGGCCCAGGAACCCCAGGGTCAGGAAGTGACGGTTATGGGTTGGGTGCGTACTTTTCGCAACAACCAGTTTATAGCGCTGAACGATGGTTCTACCAATAGTAATATCCAGGTAGTGGCGGAACTGGGAAAATTTGGCGAAGAGCTTTTGCGCAGGTTCACCACTTCTGCCGCCCTGAAAGTGAAAGGCAAAATTATTCCTTCACTCGGTAAGGGACAGAAAATGGATCTTGTAGCCGACAGCATCGAAGTGTTGGGCGATAGTGATGCGGAATCCTATCCCCTGCAACCCAAAAAGCATAGTCTCGAATTTCTCCGCGAAAAAGCGCACCTGCGTTTTCGTACCAATACATTTGGCTCCGTATTCCGCGTGCGGCATGCCCTTGCCTTTGCGGTGCATAAGTTCTTTCATGAGAAAGGATTCTTATACATGCATACACCCATCATTACCGCCAGCGATGCGGAAGGAGCGGGTGAGATGTTTCGCGTAACAACGCTGCCGCTCGATGGCTCGGCCCCCCGTACCGAATCGGGTGAAATCGATTTTAGCGAAGATTTTTTTGGAAGGGCGACCAACCTCACCGTGAGTGGACAACTGGAAGGGGAACTGGGCGCTACAGCATTTGGCGATATCTATACATTTGGTCCCACCTTTCGTGCGGAGAACTCCAATACGGCCCGCCACCTGGCGGAGTTTTGGATGATTGAACCGGAGATGGCATTTTATGACCTGGAAGATAATGCCAACCTCGCCGAAGAGTTTATCAAATACCTGATTCGCTTTGCGATGGAGCATAATCGCGAAGACCTCGAGTTCCTGGCGCAGCGCCTGGCCGATGAAGAGAAGCAATTACCGCAGGATAAACGATCGGAAATGGGGCTGATGGAAAAACTGGAATTTGTACTCAACAACGAGTTTCAGCGACTCAGCTATACAGAAGCCATCGACATTCTCAGGGAGAGCAATCATAACAAGAAAAAGAAATTTCAGTATCCGATAACCGGCTGGGGAATGGACCTGCAAAGCGAGCACGAACGCTACCTGGTAGAGAAGCATTTTAAGAAGCCGGTGATATTGATGAACTATCCCGCGGCCATCAAGGCATTCTATATGCGGCAGAATGAGGATGGAAAAACCGTGGCGGCCATGGATATACTGGCACCGGGCATTGGTGAAATAGTGGGCGGCTCGCAGCGTGAAGAGCGCATGGATAAATTGCTGAAGCGCATGGAAGAAATGCATATTCCCGCCGAAGAACTATGGTGGTATCTCGATACCCGCCGTTTTGGTACCGTACCTCATGCCGGCTTTGGGCTCGGCTTTGAACGCATGGTGCAGTTTGTAACCGGCATGGCGAATATCCGCGATGTAATTCCTTTTCCCAGAACACCGAAGAGCGCGGAGTTTTGAGTTTTAAGTTGTAAGTTTTACGTTATAAGTTAGGAATTAAGAAATAAGAATCTTCCTAAGGGCAACTTACAACTTACAACTTAAAACTTACAACTCACCCCTCATGCACGCACATCACCGGCACTCTTGATTCAAATATCAGTTGTCTTGTGCTGCTTTTCTTAAAGATACCCTGCAGTAACTTGTGCTTTTTGGGGATGGCTATAACCAGGTCGAGGTTGTTTTTTTCCGCAAACTCATTGATGCCGTCTTCAATATCTTCATGTTCAATAAAATGATAGCTGGGTGCCAGGTCGTGCAGGGCGGTATGCAGCAAGGCTGATTCGTGTGGGGTTTCGGGTCGGAACTGTTTGTTTCTATAGTCTACATTCAGTACGTGCAGATCGGCATTAAACTCCTTCACGATGTTGCGGATAACATCAGTGGGCGTAGTGTCCACCACTTCGCGAAAATCGGCGGCCAGTCCGAGCTTCTTAATTCCCTTTCCATATTCTTTTCCCTGTGGCACGGCAATCACGGGCCAGGTAAGGTGTTTGATGGCCGTAAGGGTGGTACTGCCGAAAAGGGTACGTTCGATGGCGCTATGGCCCACGGCGCCCATCACCACGGCAAAGGGCTGTATTTTTTCGCAAATAGATTGAAGCTCATCTTCCACCGAGCCCAGGCGCGCTTCAGTATAAATTTTCAGTTGGCCCGAGGTTACGTGTTCGAGCCCCTCTTTCAGTTTTGCCAGTTGCTGTTCCGCGCCTTCACGTAGTTCGTCAATAGATACCAACAGCAGGGGTGCATCGCTGATGGCGATGGGCACCTGGTACACGTGCAGCAGCAAGAGGCTGGCTTTGATGTCGAGCGCCATATCAGCGGCATAGTTCATGGCACAGGTAGCTGCGGGCGAAAAGTCGGTGGGAACAATAATGGTTTTCATTTCCAGCAATTTGATATTAAAGCTAAGGATAAGCGCCAGTAACCGGCATGAGAAATATCAGTTTTTTCCCTGATTTGCCTGTGGAATCCGGGATTCTTTTTATCTGATGAGAAAATAAGACCATGCAAAACATAGCAGAACCCTCACAGCGCAACCGGCCCGGCGTGCGCAAACAAAAAAGAATGCTGGCAAAAATTGATATGACCCCCATGGTTGATCTTGGCTTTTTGCTCATTACCTTTTTCATATTCAGCTCAAGACTGGCTGAACCCGTACAGTTGACCCTGAACATGCCCAAGGAGGGGCCACCCACAGACCTGGCAATGAAGCCAGCCATGCATATACTGATTGAAGGGCCTGATGAAGTGTATGTATATTATGGAGATGCCGCCAACATCAGGGGTAAGGACGATCTGCAACGCATTGGCTTATCGGGTAAGGGCGGCCTCCGCGAACTGATACAGCAACGTCAGCGCTATCTCGAAGAAATCGGATTCAAAGAAGGTCGCAAGGCGCTGATGTTGTTGATAAAGCCATCAGCCCAGGCCAGCTACCGGCAGGTAATGGCGGTATTGGATGAAGTGCTCATCAACCAGGTGGAGCGATATGTATTGTTGCCGCATTCGGAGGAGGAGAAGGGCTGGATGGGGGGGAGGGAACCGTGAATCGTGAGTCGTGAGGCGTGAATCGTGAGTTTACACCGTCCCGATAGGGCCTAATATTTTGGTCTATTTGTATTGTATGTCTCTTTAAACGAAATCAACTTCCTCCCGCCCAAGAAAAAAGCCTTTTATACAATTGGGGTTTCGAAAACAAATCTGCGTATGGCTTTTCGCTCTAAAGCCCGCGCCATCCTAAGCTGGATCTCCTTCAGGAAACATGCCACGAATAGAATCAAACTGTTTGTATTTGCTATAACCCTTCGAAGTTACATCCGCTAAAGTTTGTTCTCTTATTTTTTGGTGCATGAACTCTATGGTAGCACAATCCCGGAATCGCATTAGTTTGTCACCGTGGGGATGGAAGGCAATATCCTATTCGTTGGAATATCCTTATGCAGGGCATCATATTTCAATATAATAACCCGATACCATTTTCATAACCTGACTATCTTGTAAGTCAGAGCCATGAATGCCAATTAATAAACCTGGGCGTGAATGGTACAAAACTACCGAGCTAATTATTCAGCGGCGTCTCCCACCAGAAGCTGTTTGTATGGAGCGGTATATTCACCGTTGACTTCCATAATGCTGGCAGATACAAAGGTCTTTATCGCATCCTATGCGGTTACCCCGGCATCAATCTGCGACTCGGCCAGTTCAATTAAATTTTGAATGTCTTTTTCGCTCATGACATCAATAAACAAACAAAAATGATTGGTTCGCAAAACAATACCGATGCTCCAATTGAACCGACATGACAAACATGTTTTTTTCATTATAAAACCGGGTCTGGTGAAACCAGCAGGTACTGAGCCTTGGAAAGCTTTCCGCTTTATTATCTATTTTGCGCCCCATCATGGCCGCTCTTCCCTCCCTTAACCCCGACCAAAAAGCCGCGCTCAAAGCGCTCCAGCGTTTTGTGGAACATCCAGCGGCCGATACTTTTGTGCTGAAGGGTTATGCGGGTACTGGAAAGACTTTCCTGATGCAATACTTCGCTGGCTGGTTGAAAGAAAACAGTCACGAGTTTACCCTGCTTGCTTCCACCGGTCGTGCGGCCACGGTGCTGCGGGGCAAAACGGGCTTCGATACCAGCACCGTGCATGGCGAGCTCTATCGCTTCAGCCGCGTGGAGGGCGAGGAAGAAGACCTGCCGCATGATGCCCCGGCCGACCGATTCGGACAAATGTCGCTGCAATTTGCCCTGCGCCCGCCCGATGAAGGCAAACGCATCTATATCATTGACGAAGCATCCATGCTGGCCAGCGAATTGGCGGAAAACGAGACCCTGGTCAACTTTGGCTCGGGGCAATTACTCACCGATTTTTTTCATGCTGCCGGCAACAACAAGATCATTTTTGTGGGTGACCCCGGCCAGTTGCCGCCGGTGGCGCAGGAGTTTAGCCCGGCACTTGATATGGACTGGCTGGTTTCGCAACAGCGCACGGCCATCAGTTTCACCCTCAACAAGATTGAACGCAATGAGGCGGACAACGATATCCTGGTGCTGGCTTCCCAAATCCGCAGCATGGCGGCGGACCCCGCCATTCGCTTTCCCCGGCTGCCCGCCCGGTACCTGCAGAATGTGGTGATACACCCAACCGACCAGGACATGTTTGAAGATTACCTGCAAGGCTACCAGCAAAAAGGCAGCTCGGGTGCACTGGCCGTAGCGCGCAGCAACAAACAGGTAGCGGCTATCAATAAGGATATGCGGGAGCGGCTCTTTGGCGAAGCAGATCTGCCCCTGAAAGCGGGGGATGTGCTCATGGTTGTTCAAAACAACAACTATGTGCCGCTTACCAATGGCGATTTTGTGGAAGTAATAGAATTGGGTGAAACGGAGATGCATGTCAATCTCCTTTTTCAGCGGATCCGGATCCGGGCTCTATTATCGGGTATAGAATATGAATTACTGATATCGCTCGATGTATTATATGGTGCCGACAGCAATCTGAGCCGCGATCATTCGCGTATGCTGATGATCGATTTCAGTCGACGCATGCTGCAGAAGGGCATAAAAGTAAACTCCCCCGAATTCAGGCAACGCATGATGCGCGATAAGGTACTCAATTGCCTGAAGGCAAAATTTGGCTATGCCGTTACCTGCCACAAAGCACAGGGTGGCGAATGGGACGATGTTTACCTTTTTCTCAATCAAAAAATGTATGGCATGCCACAGGTCGAGCTTTTCCGGTGGTGGTATACTGCCGTTACCCGGGCACGACAGCGACTGCACCTGGTGGAAGGATGGTGGCTGGGAGGAAGAATTTGAAGATTTGAGAATTTGGGTATTAGTTTATTTGGCCATTTGGCACCTCTTTGCTGCTATTTTTCATCTCCATTTTCAACCGTTCATCCAAATTCTTCATGCCCCTGAAAATTTAAGGGATTGTATTTCAATCTTTTAATGGAAATCCTGTCCTATCTATTGTCCATTACCTGAAAAAAAATGGTACTTGGTGTTGCATAGTACCATATTTCACCTTAGATTTGTGTCAGAGATCAGAAAGTAGTGAGTGGGGAGTAGAGAGTAGGTGTTGGATAGTTCGGGGTTTGCCGGTAAAGTTTGAAGATCCTGAGAGGAAGCCCAATTGAGTCTTTCAACACCTCGTCTCACCAAGAAAAGAAATTGAAATCCTACGCTCTACTCCCTACTCACTACTTTCTGAACAGAATTGAATTAAACGAAATGTGCAAACAATGAATATCGAAAACACCCAGAGCCAGATGCGGAAAGGGATATTGGAGTTTTGCATTCTTTCCATTATTCGCCGGGGAGAGGCCTACCCCAGTGATATTGTGGAAGAGATGCGCAACGCCAACCTGCAGATACTGGAGGGTACCCTCTATCCCCTGCTAACCCGACTAAAAAATGCAGATATGCTGACCTACCGATGGGTAGAAAGCAATTCGGGACCACCCCGAAAATATTTTTCGCTGACGGACAAAGGCGAAAAATTTTACCGGGAGCTGGAACAAACCTGGTATGAGTTGTCGAACGGCGTAAATGCCCTTACTACACTCAAACCCGACAGCGAATCAACCTCAACTTCAACTTCAAATACTGACAAATGAAAAAGATTATTAACATAAACCTGAGTGGACGCGTAATCCCGATTGAGGACGCCGCTTACGAAAAGCTGCAGGTATATATTGAAAGTCTTCGCCGTTATTTTGCCCACGAAGAGGGCCGCGATGAAATCATCAATGATATTGAAAGCCGGCTTGCAGAGCTCATGAACGACCGCGTGCGCAAAGGTGCCGCCGCCGTTACCGAAGCCGATGTGGAAGATATTATCGCCAGTATGGGCCGCCCCGAAGATTTCGAAAGCATGGGTGCTGAAGAAAGCGAATCGGGTGCCGGAGCCGGACCTGCACAGGCTGAGCCGGGTCGTCGTTCACGCGGACGCCTCTATCGCGATAGCAGCGATAAGTTTATTGGCGGTGTGTGTAGTGGCATCGCTAACTACCTCAACACGGATCCCGCAATAGTAAGGATTCTCTTCGCCATCATCACATTTGGTGGTTTTGGCCTGGGCTTTCTCCTGTATATCCTGCTTTGGATAATACTGCCTACCCGCGACCTGGATACTTATGGTGGCAAGCGACTCTTTCGCAACCCCGATGACCGCGTGATCGGTGGTGTGGCAGGTGGTCTCGCTGCGTATTTTGGATCGCGTACCTCTACGGTGCGACTAATATTCGCCGCGCCTTTTATCTTCAGCGCGCTGGTAAGCGTACTCGACTGGTTTAGCTGGGGCCATGGCTTCAGCCTCTTCCCCAATATCTTCTTTGGTTCTATCGGTGGTACATTCTTCCTCGCATATATAGTTCTCTGGATTGTATTGCCTGAGGCGCGCACCAACTATGAGAAAATGGAGATGCGCGGAGAAAAGGTTGACGTAAACAGCATTCGCCAGAACGTGCGCGAAGGCATGGGTTCCGTGAAGGACCGTGTAAAAGGCTGGAGCGAGGAGGTGAAGGAGTCGGCACAGAATTTCAGTAGCAAAGCGAAAGATTTTGCCAACACGCGCGGCAAAGAATGGGCGAATGAAGTTGGTGAAACTGCTCGCCGCAGCGGTTCAGGATTTGGCCATGCCATAGGGGTGTTGTTTAAAGCATTCTTTCTCTTCATAGCCGGCACCATCGCTTTCGCACTTTTTGTGGCCCTGATTGCCCTGCTCTTTGGCGGCATCGCCTGGTGGCCTATCAATGATTTCTTGTGGACCAGCAAATGGCAACAGATCTATGCCTGGGGCACTTTGATATTCTTTATCGCCATACCATTAATCGCATTTATTACCTGGGTTATTCGCCGTGTGATGCGGGTACGCTCACGTAGCAGTTACCTGGGTTGGACATTTGGTGCTCTTTGGACAGTGGGTTGGGTAAGTGTTGTACTGCTTGCATCGAGCCTGGCGCGCGATTTCCGCGAGTATGAGTCAGTAAGCGAAACCGTACAGGTAGAACAGCCCGCAGAGGGAAAAATGATTGTAGCTGTTACGGCACCTGAGCTGGAATATACCGGCAGTTATGGCTGGATCAATGATGATAGTGAAGGCTGGGATCTTTCTTCCGATAGCCTGAAGCTTTCCTGGGTTCGGTTTGCCATCGACAAAAGTGTGGATGACCAATACCATGTTACCATTCGCAGGTATAGCAATGGAAAAACGGAAGACGAAGCCCTGCTTCGTGCATCAAAAGTGCAATATAGTGTTAGCTCCTACAACAATATCCTCGACCTGGCCAATGGATTTGCGGTGGATAAGAATTCAAAATACAGGGGTCAGAATGTGGAGATAGAGATCCAGGTACCTGTGGGCAAGAAGATTCGCTTCGACCGGTCGGTGCGGGAAAAGCTGAATGCTGATGGTCCCCGCATCAAAACCAATCGTAACAGAAAAGTAGTGGACCTGCAGTGGGACGACTATGGACGTTATTATTTCAAATCGGAAGTGGATTATACCATGGATAGCGAAGGCAACCTGCGTGATGAAGAGGGCCGCATTCTGAACCGCTATACCGGAAGGTCTTATGAGTCGCGCCGCAATCGTGCCGAGACCGACAGCTTTGAAATAAAGCGGCAATTGGAACAGGAGAAAAAAAGACTGGAAGATGCGGAGCGCCGTATTCGTGAGTTGGAGCAGAAGAAAAATGAACTGCAAAAGCCCAGCAGCCAGCTCGAATCATTGGACGATAAGGATGATGATTTGGCCGGTATGGGGTCTCCCTCGGTATTGTCGCTGATAAAATGGAATTAAAATCGAAAACCAGGAATATTCCGCCGGGTTGTAACCTGCCAGGCCCAACCGGCGTCAAACACCGCAGCATTGCGAATGTAAAGCCATGAAACCCTTAACAACCATTAACCATAAAGCCTTAACCTGATTCAAAATTGGTTGAAGTTGACGCCCGATGTCGATCGGGCAGGACAGGCCCCCGGAAGGGGGCTTTCCCTTTGTGGGAGGAGTTTAGGGTTTAGAGTTTAAGGTTTAAAGTTTAGTTGGAATTATCTATCTATTGAATTACAAACTTTGGATTTTGATCAGGTTTCTGACTTTAAACCTTAAACCTTAAACTCTAAACCCTAAACCCCTCTCACGCCTCACGATTCACGATTCACGTTTTCCGCCTTACATTTGTCCCTAATTAAAAATCAACATGAAACGTACGCCTTTTACCGAAAAACACATAGCCCTGGGTGCCAAGATGGTCGATTTTGCCGGATTTCTGATGCCGGTAAGCTATAGTGGTATCAACGATGAACATGCCGCTGTACGCCGCAATGCCGGTGTATTTGATGTGAGCCATATGGGTGAATTTGTGCTGAAAGGTGATAAGGCTTTGGACCTGATTCAACGGGTCACCAGCAACGACGCTTCCAAATTGAAAAAAGGTCAGGCCCAATATAGCTGCCTTCCAAATGCCGAAGGGGGAATTGTAGATGACCTGCTGGTGTATTGCCTGGAGGAGAATAAAGCCTACATGCTGGTGGTCAACGCGTCGAATATTGATAAAGACTGGAACTGGATTCAGCAATATAATGCTGACAATGTAGAAATGCATAATATTTCCGATAAAACGGGTCTGCTGGCGGTGCAGGGCCCCAATGCCACCCGCATTCTGCAGCCCTTAACAGAAATGGACCTGCTCAACATGAAATATTACACGTTCACCAAAGGCCGTTTTGCCGGTGTGGATAATGTGCTGCTGAGCGCAACCGGCTATACCGGGGCGGGTGGCGTGGAAATCTATTTTGAAGACAAGGGCGACGATGCCGAAAAAATCTGGAACGCCATATTTGAAGCGGGCGCCAGTGCGGGCATCCGCCCAATAGGGCTCGGTGCCCGCGATACGCTTCGCATGGAAATGGGATATTGCCTTTATGGCAACGATATTGATGATAGCACCAGCCCGCTTGAAGCGGGTTTGGGCTGGATCACAAAGTTTAGCAAGGAATTTGTAGCAAGTGATCGCCTGAAAAAGCAAAAGGAGGAGGGTGTGGAGCGCAAACTGGTGGGTTTTGAAATGATCGACAAGGGTATTCCCCGCCATGGTTACGAAATCAAAGACCATAGCGGTGCTACCATTGGCCATGTTACCAGCGGCACGCAGTCGCCCAGCCTGGGTAAAGCCATTGGACTGGGCTATGTGCGCACAGCCTTCGCCAGCATCGATACCCCTGTTTTCATAAAAGTCCGCGACAAGCTTCTACAGGCAAAAGTGGCCAAAATCCCATTCTCCTAACTTATAACTTACAACCTATAACTTACAACTTATAAACCCCCATGCCCACCCTTCACCTCACAACCTTCATCGCCGCTCCGGCCGAAAGAGTCTTTGACCTTTCGCGCAGCATCGACCTGCACAGGGAGTCGATGAGCCGGTATAAGGAGGAAGCCGTGTCGGGCGTACGCTTTGGACTGATTGAGAAAGAAGAAACCGTAACCTGGAAGGCCCGCCATTTTCTAAAAAACCGCCTGCTCCGCGTTAAGATTACGGAAATGAAGAAGAAGGAAATGTTTACCGACGAGCAGATTGAAGGCGATTTCAAAGCACTTCGTCACGAACATTATTTCAAGCCCTGCGAGAATGGTACCATCATGATCGACATCCTGCATTTTGAAGCGCCCTATGGATTGATCGGAAGAATGCTGAACGCAGTGTACCTCGCCAAATATATGCGCCGCCTGCTGGAACAAAGGAATAAAGTGATAAAGGATTATGCGGAAGGGGAGGATTGGAGGCAGTTGTTGCAGAAAGGCTGATGGAGTTGTAAGTTTTAAGTTATAAGTTTTAAGTTGGGAAAACTAAAGCTTGAAAGAATCGAGATTTGACTGCAAAAGCGAAATAACTCAATTTTTGGAGGGTAGGGCACATACAGAAAATTCAACTTAAAACTTATAACTTAAAACTTAAAACTCAACCGCTACCTTTGCCGCCGCTTTTATGACTAACAAACCCAGCCTCCATACTTCACTGTCCCCGGCACTGCTGCATCTTTATGACCTGAGCAATAGCGTGGTGGTGATCATCGACGTTTTTCGTGCTACCAGCACCATCGCCTCGGCTCTGCACAATGGCGCCAAATGCGTTATACCTGTTGATTCGGTTCCCAAAGCCATAGAAATCAGTCGTAGTATAGATGGAATTGCTGCCGGTGAGCGGGATGGTAAGATTGCCGAAGGGCTCGAGCATGGCAATTCCCCCCTGGAATATACCCGCGAATTTGTGGAAGGGCGCAACCTGGTTCTCACCACCACCAACGGTACAAGACTCTTGCACATGGCCCTGGATCGTGGCGCTGAAACCATTATTTCCGGTTCCTTTCCCAACCTTAGCGCGGTGGCCGATTATTTGGCCGCCAAAGGAAAGAATGTGGTGCTGGGCTGCGCCGGCTGGAAAGATCGCTTCAATCTCGAAGACACTTTATTTGCCGGCGCGGTTATCAATCGCGTCAGGAAATATTTTGAAATCCATTGCGACAGTTCACTGATGGCTGAGCAAATGTTTAGCAAACACAAGAATAACCTCCTCGATTTTGCGCCGAAGCTTACGCATTACCATCGCCTGGTGGAGCGCTTTGGATTGATTGAAGATATCCGGTTCTGCCTTACGGCCGACAATGCCAACGTGCTACCCGAATACAAGGATGGAAAGTTGATAGCCATTTAATTTCCTGCCTGGAGAAAGATGGCCCTTGCGGCCAGCGAAAACCAATAAAGATACAACATTTTACGGGGAATAAAGAGCCCTCTAAAATTTTTGTAAATCTTCATGTTTTTCATAGGAATTACCATTTCAATTCCTTTAGATTTGCCGATTGCCCTGTTCAGATATGGGTGTGCAAAATACCCGTAAAGGAACATCGATACCGTGAATCGCAAAGAAAACTATGGCTTTACCGCATCTCTTAAAATACGTTTATACCCATGGAACTGATGAAGTAATCCGTCGTGGAAAAAAAATCCACGCCATCGGATTTGTGGAGCTGGTCGAATACGACGATCTGTTTGGCTCCGCTACCTTCCGGGTTAAAGACGATAGCTACTCCACTTTCTACCGCGTTTATATCAACAAGTTTAAAGATCCCCGAGGGCTTTCGCTACGTTGTAGCTGCCCCTATAACATAGGGGATATTTGCCGGCACGAAACGGCTTCGCTGTTTCAGTTGCAGGAAATGATTGATCGTGGTCATCTTCAATCAGAAGAAGTGGAATACGATCAGCGGCATACGGTAGCGAAGATGAAAACCATCGATCTGAAATCGCTGCGTCTGCTTTCTTCCCCTACCGTATTTGCCGATGCCGAAAAATACCTGCGTACCCAAAAAGCCAATATTGAGCAGGCGGAAAATGAAGTAGTGAAAGCTACTGTAAATCTGGATGGTAAAGATTATGCCGTACTGATCCGTAAAAATGAAGAAAGAAACTTTGATACCAGTTGCGATTATCACGATCCCGATCATCCGCTTTGTCTGCCTAAAGTGATTGTCTTTCTGCAATTACTGAATGCCTATGGTGCCGGCTATTTCGATAGTATCCGTAATTGGGATAAAGAGAAGAATAAATTGCTGGAAGCTTATGGGTATTCGTTGAGTGATGATCTGAAAGGAAAATTTGAATTTGCCTATAAGGAAGGAAAGCCTTACCTGCGTGTGCTCGACAGCAGCATTAAGCGGGTGACGCCGCTCGCCAATCCCAATCGTCCCATTGCTCCTGCTATTGTAAAGGAAAAGCCGGTTGAAACCGAACTGGCAGAAGAACCGGTACCAGCCGAAAGACCCGCCCTGCGCCTGGGTGCGGTTATTAATCTCAACAAAAAATCATTTCCCTTTTTTACAATTGATGCCATCCTGGGCGAACCCAACGAAGGCAATGATGGCTTTGCCGGCAAGGTGGAAAAAGCAGATATAAGCCGTTACGTGGAAACGGAAAAGCTGACGGACAATGATCGTGACCTCCTGGCCCTCTTGCGCAAGCTGCAGGAAGCGGAGATCAATAAGTTTGTGAGCCGCAACTCACCCTTCTCCGGCATTTGGGAAAATATTATTCATCACGAAGACGATGAACTGCCCGGGGAAACCCGTGAGCTGATGACGGAGTACCTCTATCCGCGCCTGAAGCAACTTTGTGCCCCGCGCGATGAACAGCCATTGTTTTATGTATTGCCCAAAGGCAAGCCCTTCAAGACAAACAATTTGCAGCCATTGATGCTGGGGAATGAAGATGCGATACCTTATTTCCAGGTGAAAAAAAACGGCGACTATTCCGTAACCATGCGGGTACAAATGGGCAGCCTTCAATGCGGATTGGAAGAAAACGAAAGCGTATCGCCCCTGTTTTTCCTCTACAACGACCAGATACATACCTGGGCCAGCAATGAAGTGCCGGCCCTGGCCGAGCAGTTTATGCCCGAAGGAAAAATGAAGGTAGAAAAAGATAATTGGGCCAAGACTCTCAACGATTTATTGATACCGCTGGCACGCGAATACAAAGTTGACTTTGATAAGAGCCTGGTAGAAGAAGTGAAGGATGGGGATCCTGAGGTAAAACTCTTCCTGGTGGAAAAAGGCGATTTCCTCGTATTTCAACCCTCCTTCGCCTACAAAGGATATGAAACGCGCACCCGCGACCGCGATGAGATAGTGGTGCCCCGGGGCGAAAAGCTGTTGATCGTTCATCGCAATCGCGAGGCGGAAGGAGTTTTTATTGAAAAACTGAAAGCCCTGCATTCCAACTTCATCGTAAACGAAGACAACGGATCACTCGCATTGAAGGGAACCGATGTTTTAAAAAACAACTGGTTTTTCCTGTTTGTAGATGCGATGAAGGATATGAAGACGCCTGTGTTTGGCTTTGAGGCCCTGAAAAATTTCCGCTTCAATACAGCCAAACCACAAACCCGCATCTTCATTAGCAGCAATACCGACTGGTTCGATGCCAAAGTGGATATTCTCTTTGGCGACCAGAAAGTAACCGTGGCCGAAGTAAAGAGGGCGCTGGCGAATAAGCAACAGTTTGTACAACTGAATGACGGCACCCTCGGTATTTTGCCCGAGGAATGGTTGAAGAAATATTCCCTTTTGTTCCGTGTAGGCGAAGGGCAGAACCAGAACCTGAAACTTTCCCGCTATCACCTGAGCGTGGTGGATGAGCTCTACGAGAACAGGGACGAGGAAGAGCTGGTGGTGCAACTGGAAGAAAAATACCAGAATCTGCGGCAGTTTAACCAGATACAGGAAATTGATCCACCAGCCACCCTCAAGCCGATACTGAGGCCTTACCAGGTAGCCGGCTTTCAGTGGCTCAATTATCTGAAAGAGATTAAATGGGGTGGCATCCTGGCCGATGATATGGGTTTGGGTAAAACCGTGCAGGCACTTTCGTTCCTGGAGCATGTGCGCACCGAGCAGGGATCGCTAAAAGCCCTGGTAGTGTGTCCCACAACACTGATCTATAACTGGGAAAGTGAGATCCGCAAGTTTACTCCCAAGCTTACTTATCGCATACACCATGGCGCGCAGCGTACCCGCTCCAAAGAGGAGATTCTGGATCATGATGTCACCATCACCACCTACGGCACCCTGCGCAGCGATATAAAATTGCTGATGAGTGTGCAGTTCGACTATGTGATACTCGATGAAAGCCAGGCCATCAAGAACCCTTCGAGCAAAGTAACCAAGGCGGCCTGCCTGCTCAATGCCAAACACCGTTTGTGTATGAGTGGTACGCCTTTGCAGAACAATACCTTTGATGTGTTTGCCCAAATGCATTTCCTGAATCCCGGTATGCTGGGCACTATGGAATATTTCCGCCAGGAGTTTGCCATTCCCATCGATAAATTTGGTGAGCAGGACCGGAAAGATCATTTACGCAAAATTCTATACCCCTTTATCCTGCGGCGCACCAAGGAGCAGGTGGCCAAGGATCTGCCGGAGAAGCAGGAAATGATTCTCTGGTGCGAAATGGAAGATGCCCAACGTAAGATTTATGATGCCTATCGCAATGATTTTCGCGACAAGATCCTGGGCACCATACAGGAGCAGGGAATTCAGCGCTCACAGCTTACCATTCTGCAGGGCTTGATGAAGCTAAGGCAGATTTGTGACTCACCTGCCATTCTGAATGAAGATGAAAAATTTGATAATCACTCCATCAAGCTGGATGAAATAGGCCGGGAGATTACGGAGAATATCAGTAACCACAAAGCCCTGATATTTTCACAGTTTCTGGGCATGTTGGCGCTTATTAAAGCCAAACTGGATGAACTGGGCGTGAAATATGAATATTTTGATGGCAGCACCAGCGCGCCCGACCGGGAAAAAGCCATCCAGAGTTTTCAGAACGATGATTCGGTGCGCGTATTCCTTATATCGCTCAAGGCAGGTGGTGTGGGTTTGAACCTTACCGCCGCCGATTACGTGTACATCGTGGATCCCTGGTGGAACCCGGCGGTGGAGCAACAGGCCATCGACCGTACACACCGTATCGGCCAAACCAAGAACATTTTTGCCTACCGCATGATCTGTAAGGATACCATCGAAGACAAGATACTTTCACTACAGGATAAGAAAAGAGCCCTCGCCAAAGACCTGATTGCCGACGATAGTAGTTTTGTGAAGAGCCTGACGAGGGAAGATGTGGAGTATCTGTTTAGTTAGAAGTTTTAAGTTGTAAGTTTTAAGTTTGAATATGCGGGAAATCTCTTCCGAACTTTGAACAGGTTTTAAAGAGCAGATGCGTTTCCCGCTGATTGGCGCAGAATTTTTTTCAATCCTGGTTTCAATCGCAAGACTTTCAACACTATCCACCACTTAAAACTTACAACTTATAACTTATAACTCCACAGTCCCCCGCAAGTCCCACCCTCCTTCCCACGTCTAACTTTTTTCAAGACCAAAACAATGATGAGAAAATTGACGGTCCTCCTGGGCCTTATCCTGACCGCGGGCCTGTTGCAGGCGCAGAAACCGAATGGCTTAATTCGCGGGAAACTGGTAGACAGCACTGTGCAGCAACCCATTGCGGATGCTACCCTTACGCTTTTGCAAGCCGCTGATTCCACCCTGGTTACCTTTACCCTTTCAAATAAAGACGGAGTTTTTGAAATACGCGGGCTCGTTGCCGGCAATTACCGTTTGCTTATTTCGCATGAAGGATTTGATCCTGGCAGCCGGATGCTGGCAATTACCGACTCCAAAAAGGAATTGGACCTGGGAACCATCTACCCATCCAAGAACTACAAAACCCTGGGCGAAGTGGTGGTGACGAATGAAGCGCCCATTGTCGTTAAAAACGACACTATTCAGTTCAATGCGAGTGGATTCAGAACCCAGGCCAATGCTACGGTGGAAGACCTGCTGAAAAAACTGCCCGGTATGGAAGTGGACCGGGAAGGAAATGTAAAATCGCAGGGCGAACAGGTGCAAAGGGTATTGGTGGATGGAAAGGAATTTTTTGGCAATGACCCCAAGCTGGCCACCAAAAACCTCACCGCCGATATGGTGGAAAGTGTGCAGGTATTTGACGACATGAGCGACCAGGCCAAATTCACCCAAATGGATGACGGAAACCGAACCAAAACCCTTAATATCAAACTAAAGAAAGACAGGAACCGGGGTTATTTCGGAAGGGCACTGGCTGGTTATGGCGACAATAACCGCTATGAAGGCAATTTTAGCATCAACAAATTCGCGGGCGATGAAAGGATATCACTCCTGTTCAACGCCAATAATATCAACAAGCAGGGCTTTTCTTTTTCGGATGTGATCAGTTCTATGGGAGGGTTTAGCGGTTTTGGCGGTGGGGGCGGCGGCGGCAGGGAAATGATGGGGGGTATGCAAATACGCGGAGGAGGCATGGCAGCCATGCTTGGCGGCGGTAGCATGGGCGGCACCGGTTTGATAAAGTCGCTTTCCACGGGAGTTAACTATACCAACCAATGGAGCAATAAAATAAAACTAACGGGCAGCTATTTTTTGTCGAACAGCAATACGCTACAGGAGCAGGACATATTCCGCAGAACAACCTTTGCCGACTCGACCGTGAGCCTTGACCGGCGCAGGCTATCGGAGAATAAGAATATGAATCATCGGTTCAATGTTCGATTTGAATACCAGATCGATTCCATGAACTCAATCCTTTATACCCCTTCGCTCACCTTTCAAAATTCGGAGAGCTTCAACAACGATACTTCCTTCAATATTTCGCAAACACCACTCGAACAGTTTTTGTCTGTAACGGCGCGTACCAATAACCAGAATAAGCGCGACGGTTATTCCTGGTCGAATAACCTGCTCTATCGCCATAAGTTCAGGAAAACAGGGCGAACGTTCACGTTGGGTTGGAATAACAATTTTGGAAACAGCAATAGCGATGGTCTCACTTATTCGAACAACGATTTTTATCGGGAAGATGGCACGCTCTACAATACAGTGAATCAAAACCAGACAACGGACCAGAAGACAAGGAATAATAACCATGTGGTGAGCACTTCTTATACGGAACCATTTGGATTGAATAAGTTGCTGGAATTAAACTATGCCTACACCCGCAACAAGAGTTATTCAGACAGAAGGGCTTTCAATTATGATCCGGCAACGGATAAGTATGAAACCCCGAATCTCCTGCTCACCAACCGGTTTGAAAACCTTTTTGAAGCCCATCGGATGGGAGCCAATTTCAGGGTGCAGCAAAAGAAATACAATTACCAGTTTGGCCTGGCGGTGCAGCAGGCTACGCTGGAAACCGAAAGCTTTCAGGCCCTTACCGGAAAGGATTCCATGACGCGGCAACGCTACACCAATTTTTTCCCTACGGCCAATTTCAACTTTACGCCGGCCCGAAGCAAGAACCTTCGGTTTCGCTATAGCGGTCGCACCAGCCAGCCCAGCCTCAGCCAGTTGCAGAATGTTCCCGACGCCACCGATACGCTCAATATAGTAATAGGTAATCCCAACCTGGACCAGGAGTTTACGCACAATTTCAATATCGGCTACAATTCCTTCAATATTCTCAACTTCCGTTTTATAGCGGCTAACCTGAGTTTTACAACCACACAGAATAAGATAGTGAATGATATCACGGTCAATGGTCCCGTTCAAATAACCCGCTATGCTAACCTGGATGGTTATTACAGGGCCAATGGATTCTTTACGCTGGGACTGCCCTTTAAGAATCCCAAGTGGAAAGGCAGCAGCATCAACCTGACCAATAATATGAGCTATAGCCGAGACGTGAGCCTGGTGCGGACCGTGAAGAACTATACCAAATCATTGATGTTGACACAGGGGGCCGGCATCAACCTGAACAAGGAGAAATTTGACCTGGGTCTTCGCGCCAGCCTCACCTATAATGACGTAAAGTACACCGTGAATACCCAACTGAATGAAGATTACTGGACGCAGAACTATAGCGTGGATTTCTCGTATAATTTCCCCGCCAACTTTATCCTGCTTACTGATTTTAATTACATGATCAATACCGGGCGTGCGGAAGGATACAATCAGAATATACCGCTATGGAATGCGACCCTGAGCAAACAGGTATTCAAAAAGAAAAATGGGGAGATTCGTTTTTCCGTTAATGATATCCTTAACCAGAATCAGAATATAGCGCGTACCGCGGCCGACAACTATGTGCAGGATACCCGCAGCATCGTATTGAAAAGATATTTCATGGTGAGCCTGCTCTTCAACCTCAACCGTATGGGTGGCCGCAACGCGACCATGCAGATGCCTCCCGGAATGAACCGTATGATGAATCGCAATATGCAGAACATCCGGGTGGACTAATCGCCCAGCAGAAAGTTAAAAACGCCGCTTCCAACAGTTTGGGGCGGCGTTGTATTTTGGGGGGTTAGTAAAGAAAACGATTATCTGCGACGACGCGATGCCGTATCTGCCGGTGAAGCACCGGAGATAAATACCGATAATACCGACTTGAACAAACGAATAAAATTGAGAGAGGGTTTGTAGTAGTGCTGGTAGATTCGAGCGGCTTCATGCGCGTGTGCGATGCCTTTGTTTTTCATATTTGGATGAGTTTAGCACAAGATATAACGAAAAAAGCATCGTTAAATTATCAAACAGATCAATAATTTCATAATATTTGTACTGCTTTTTTAACCCATTTAATTCGATACTCGTGAAAAAACTCGTAAAACCACTCATTGGGGCCATGGCCCTATGCCTCTCTCTTTCCTCTTTTGCACAACTTAAATTACCCGGTACCAGCAATTTTACCTCCGACATGAAGGCGGTAATACGCGACTACCCCCACAACTATGAAAGTATGCTGGGCAAGCCCTTGCAGGAAAATCCGCAGCATACCGATTATGAAAGCAAACATAAAGTGGAGGGCGCCGAGAACATTACCATCAGCCGTTACTCGGCCGACAACAAGGATGTGTATAGCTGGCAGGCCCTGATGCTGACTACCGAAGATTTTGAAGAGGCCAAAGCCAAATTCAAAACCCTTTTTGCCCGTTTCAACAACCTGGCGGTGAAAATGGACTATGGGGTCACTTTCTACCTCAAAGGGGTATACATAGAGCCTGTGGAAGAAAGAGGCTTCACCAGCAGCATCCTGCGCTTTGAACTACCCGACCGCATCACCAAAAAAATGATCCTCGAAGTAACGATGCAGTACGAATTTCCGGAATGGAAAGTGAAGCTGTTGATTTATGAGCGGGAAAGGGAGGATAATGAGCAGGGGGAAGTGATTGAGTAGAAAGTAGAGAGTAGGGAGTAGAAAGTAGGGAGTAGAAAGTAGGGAGAAGAGAGTTGGGAGTAGTTTTATGGTGAATAGTCCTGATCTCTGTACACCCCTACTTTCTACTCCCTACTCTCTACTAACTGAATTAACTTCCATTAACATTAATCCAAGGCTCATTAACCGCCTGCGCAGCTTATTCCGAATATTTTCGTAGCCGAAATAAAAAACCGGCTATGCGATCTCTTTTACTCTTCTTCCTCTTTTCGATTGGATTGGTATCCCTGGCGCAGGCGCAGCGGAATGGTTCTGTAAAGGCGGTGGTATTTGATACCCTGTCTAAAAAGCCCGTGCCCGATGCCACCATTACCCTGTTGACAAAAAAGGATTCTTCGCTGATCAGCTTTAGCATGACCGATAATGCTGGCCGTTTTACCATCAATGAAATCGCTCCCGGTGAATACCGGCTATTATTTTCCCATGTGGGCTATCACAGCTATTCGCAATGGATCCATATTACCGATAGCACCCGCCTTATAGACCTGGGCATGGTAACACTTAACGACCGTAGTATTGTGCTGGATGAAGTATTGGTGCGCAGTGAGGCACCGCCCGTAACCCTGGTAGGCGACACCGTGCAATACAATGCCGGCTCCTTCAAAACAGCGCCTAATGCCAGCGTGGAACAGTTGTTGAAAAAACTACCCGGTGTGCAGGTTGACCGAGATGGTAATATTAAAGCCCAGGGCGAAAATGTGCGGCGTGTGCTCGTAGACGGTAAGGAGTTTTTTGGCGATGATCCCAAGATGGCTACCAAAAACCTGCCGGCCGACGCTATCGACAAAGTGCAGGTGTACGACCGCCAAAGTGAGCAGGCCCAGCTAACCGGCTTTGACGATGGCAGCAGCGAGAAGACCATCAACCTCAAACTGAAAAAGGATAAGAAAAAGGGAAGCTTTGGCAAAATAATGGCCGGTGCGGGTACCGACAACCGAAAGGAAGGCCGATTTAATGTGAACTCTTTCAAGGGTGCGCGCCAGATGTCGGTAATAGGTATGGGCAATAATACCAATGCTGAAGGTTTCTCCTTTATGGATATGATGAACTTCTCCGGCGAACTGAGCCGTATGATGCGCGGTGGTGGCGGTAATATCAATATCAATGTCTCCACCTCCGACCCCATGGCCGGTATGACGGGCAGCAATAACCAGGGCATACGAACCATCTGGGGAGGGGGTATCAACTACAACAATATCATCGGCAACAAAATCGATTTTACCAGCAACTATTTTTACAATCATTTCAATCCACAGGTAAATACCAGCAGCCGGCGGCAGTACCTGTTGCGCGACTCCTCCTATTTTTATGACCGAAATGCCGTTACCGACAATAAAAGCAATAGTCACCGGCTCAACCTGGGAATTGATTACCTCATCGATACCTTCCATTCCATCCGCTTCAATCCTTCCGTTGGCTATCAGCAATCGGCCAACCGAAGCATCAGCGATTATAGCCAATCGGGCAGCGATGGAAGCCTGAGCAACGCCGGTTACAATAATATCCTGAACGAGAATACCGGTTACAACTGGCGCAATGATATCCTGTTTCGTAAAAAATTCCGCCGCAAAGGCCGCACGCTTTCGTTGAATGTGCAAACCACCCTCAACGGATCCGATGGGGAAGGAAGCCAGGAATCGGTGAATGAGTTTTATGACCGGACGGGATTACGTTACCGCACCGACTCCATCAATCAGCAAATCCGTAACGAGAGTGAGCTCTGGGGATACAATACCCGCCTGGTTTACACGGAACCCTTGTTCCGCCGCTCGCTCATGGAATTTAGCCTGGGGAATAGCCGAAGCAGGAATACATCGAACCGGATCACCTATGATTACAATAGCGGCAATGGAAAATATGATCAGCTCAACGACTCGCTGAGCAACGATTTTGAAAATATATATGGCCAAACCAGCGCAGGGTTCCGTATTCGCACCCAGCAGAGTAAATACAATTACTCGGTAGGCCTGAGCTGGCAAAGGGCCACGCTGGATGGGAAAGTGCTGTCGGGCATTAAAGACACGATGATCGGCAAAACATTTTACAACCTGCTGCCCAATGCGCGATTTGAATACAAATTCACCCGTTTCAAGAGCCTGACCCTCAACTACCAGGCAAGTACCAATCAGCCTACGGCCACGCAACTGCAGCCGGTGCCAGATATTAGTAACCCGCTGGCCATACGCGAAGGCAATCCCGATCTGAAGCAGGAACTCATTCACGGCCTTCAGTTAAATTATATGGGACTGAATCCCTTTCGAAACAAAAACCTCTTCATTTTCCTCAACCTGACGCGTACGGATAATAAGATAGTAAACAGTGATTCATTGTTCAGCAATGGCGTGCGCAAAACCAGGCCCGTGAATGTGGATGGGGTGTACAATTTAAGCGGCGATATCAACCTGGGCCTGCCTGTACGCCTGTGGAAAGGTAATGTTGAAGTGGGTACCAATACATCCTATTATCGCGGACGACAATTCATCGATGGAGAAAGTAATACCATCAGCAACTGGAGCATTGGTCCCCGCCTGCGTGCGGAAATGAACCCCAATGATAAGTTGAATATCTCCATGAGTGCCGGTGGTAATATCAACTTCACCCGCTATTCACTGCAACCTGCGCTCAACAACCAGTTCTTTTCGCAGGAATATGAGCTAAACCTTGATTGGGAATTGCCCGGCCGCTTTTTCTTCAGCACCGATTTCCGCTATATCGTCAACAATCAACTGGCGGCCGGATTCAATACACGCGTGCCACTATGGGGAGCCAGCATCAGCAAGCAAATGCTGCGCTGGAACAGGGGCGAACTGAAACTGCGGGTGAATGATATCCTGAATCAGAATGTGGGAGTGAGCCGCAACAGCAACCAGAATTATATCGAAGATAGCCGGGTAAATATCCTGCGTCGCTTTGCGATCCTGAGTTTTACCTATAGCCTGAGTAAGACAGGTAGTAGCCAGGAAAGGGGAAGTGGTATGCGGATTATAACCCGGTAAAGAAATAAGGATTATTGCACGCTCCGGAGATTTTTCAACAGCTTCAAATGGGGCTGCTGCTGCTTGAGCGTGTTATTGTCGAGAAACTGTTTCAGGTGCTTATAAAAATGGCTGTGATCGTAATAGCCATAGAGGCGATGATCAAAGTCTTCGGGTGAATTAGCCAGGTGGGCGGTGGCTTTGCGGATACGCATGATCTGCAGAGCCTGCTTGCTGCTGATGCCGGTGCATATTTCGAAATAGCGCTGCAGGGTACGTGAAGAAATGCCATGGCTCTGTGCCAGGTCTTCAATGGATACCGAGAACTGGTTGCGCTGAAAACAATCTTCCAGAATGCGGCTTACCAGGTGCACCGGGTTCATGGCCCCCTCGTAATCGTTGATCAGTTTGAGAAAATAACTGCTGAGAAGGGAAATCCGCTCTTCAAAATCGCCAGCTTCCTTTACCGCACGCAATACCTGCACATCCATCAGATAACTGAGGGGAAAAATATAATCCTGGTATTCGGAAAAATCAACTTTCTTCTCAAAAATGACGGGCGAAATGCGAAACTTGATACCAAAAAGATGGTTACCCGGCTTGTGAAAACATTCGATGGGGTTGTAACGGGGTAAAAAGCCATCGGTCTTCATGGTAAAACGCTTATCGCTGACCTGCATCACAAAAGGGGTTCCCAGGTTGATAAGGTAGGTATATCCAATATTCGCAAACTGGGCGTCGGAAAAGCCTTTCGGGTACTGTTTCCAGAGCCGGTCGAAACGCGTTTCCCAGAAAAAATCGATAAAAGGAGCCAACTGTCCCGTGGGGGGAATACGGTGATAATGCTGCTCAAAATGGTCGATATGGAAAAATTCGATGTGCTGCACAGGGAGCCCTAAGATAAAATATGAGGTAGAGCCGCCCTATGAAAACAGGATGATCGGTAGATAGAATTTAATAATTTGATAAAAAAAAGAGGATGAAAAATTGACGGCCTTGATTTTTTCCCCTAATTTGGCCTGCCTTTAATGCAAAAAAGGTCCTTCCGTAGAAACGGACTGACCTCTAACGATTGCTTGCCATATGAAAATTCTTCGAAGTAGTAATTGATTCCGGTGGGACCGGATGTTTGCAGACTGCTTCCTTTGACCTCTGACGACTTGCCCTTCTTCTAACGATTGCCTGCTGTATGAACTTTGTAAGAACGATTACATTGCAAATGTAGGCAGGCTTATCTTTGCTTTCAAGACAACTTATTGCGATTTTGAGTATGCCAAACCGCAGCAGGATCGGCTGAAACCCTTGCTGCTGGCCGATTCCATGAAAATTTCTGCCCGATGTCCAACCGTTCTCCCGACATATTATTTCAATTGATAAAGTCATTGGAAAAGGCGGAAAAGCGCCATTTCAAGCTATATATAAAGCGGAGTTCGGCCAATGAGGACCTGAAAATCATTCGATTGTTCGATGCTTTGGACCGGCAGGAGATATATGACGAAAAATCGTTATTAAAAAAACTACCCGGTACGGAAAAGCGGCAGCTTTACAATCTTAAGACCCATCTTTACCGGCAGATACTGGCCAGCCTGCGGCTGCTAAAAAGTGCTGATAGTATTGACCTTCAATTGAATGAACAATTCGATTATGCCCATATTCTCTATAAAAAGGGCCTTTTTCTCCAGAGCCTGAAGATTCTGGAGCGGGCCAAAGAAACGGCCCGCACCCACCAGAAATTCTATTTCCTGGCCCAGGTGCTCGCACTCGAGAAAAGGATTGAGAACCTGCACATCACCCGAAGTATTCATACACGGGCCGAGCAATTGGCCCGCGAAGCCAACGAGGTCAGCGGGCATATTGATGTAATGGCCCGGCTGAGCAATCTTTCCCTGCTGCTTTTCAGTGGGTTTACCCGCTACGGCCATGCCCGCAATGAGCGCGATGAGGCGGGCGTGCGGGCATTTATGAAGGATAATTTGCCGGCAAATGTGAATGCGTTTACTGGTTTTTACGAAAGGCTTTACCTGTATCAATGCTTTTGCTGGGATGCCTTTATACGCCAGGATTTTTTGCAGTATTACCGCTATGCGCAAAAATGGGTAGACCTGTTTCGCACGCAACCCCTGATGATACGGGTGGAAACCAGCCACTACATTAAGGGCATGCATTATTTATTGAATGCGCATTTCGATCTGCGCAATTATCGCGCATTCGATATTACGCTACGCGAGTTTGAGGCTTTTGCCAAAACCAGCCGCGTACAGGAGCACGACAACTTCCGCATACAGGCTTTTATTTATATCAGCACTGCCAAAATCAACCAGCATTTCATGCTGGGTACCTTTAAAGAAGGGCTTTCGCTGGTGAAGGGAATTGAAGAGCAGTTGCATGAGAATGCCATTTTTCTTGATGCGCACCGTATAATGGTGATGAATTACAAATTCGCCACGCTCTATTTTGGCAGTGGCGATTATGGCAGGGCCATCGATTACCTGCAACGCATCATCAACGAAACTGGCGACCTGCGTACCGATCTGCAATGCTATGCCCGTCTCCTGCACCTGATGGCGCATTACGAAATGGGGAATTACGATATCATTGAATCGCTCACCAAATCGGTGTACCGCTTTATGGCGCGCATGCAAAACCTGACGGTGATTGAAGAAGAGATCTTCCGCTTTATCCGGCATTCTTTCCACCATGTATCGCCCCGCAAGCTGAGACCCGAGCTGGAGCGCTTCCTGCAAAAGATCAAGCACCTGGAGAAAAACCGCTTCGAAACCCGCTCTTTCGCCTACCTGGATGTGATATCCTGGGTGGAGAGTAAAGTGTACAATAAACCCATGGGTACCATCATTCACGAAAAATACCGGGAAAGCAAAAGGCGCTGAACCGGAATTTGTTGTCCTTTATCTCCACACATCAAAGAATGGAAGGGGCTCTTTTTTGTACCTTGCAGCTTTACCAAGATTTGAAGCGATTATGGCGAACTACCTCGACGGATTGAATGAAAGGCAGCGCGAAGCGGTATTGCACAGGGACGGTCCCCTGATGATTATTGCCGGTGCGGGAAGTGGAAAAACCAAAGTGCTCACCACCCGCATCGCCCACCTGATGGCGACCGGAGTGGACGCATTCAATATACTGGCCCTCACATTTACCAATAAAGCCGCCCGCGAGATGAAGGAGCGGATCGAGCGTGTTTTAGGCAACAACGAGGCCCGCAACCTTTATATAGGAACATTCCACAGCGTATTCGCCCGCATCCTGCGTAGCGAAGCCCACAAGATCGGCTACCCCAATAATTTCACCATCTACGATACCGACGATGCCAAAAGCGTGGTAAAGACCGTAGTGAACGAAATGCAGCTCGACGACAAGCACTATAAACCCAATACGGTTTATAATCGCATTTCCTCCGCCAAAAACGCACTGGTGGGCCCGCTTGATTACGCCAATGATTATCATATACAGCAGGAAGACAACCGTGCCAATCGTCCCGCCATCGCCAAAATATACAGCGCCTATACCCAGCGATGCTTCAAGAATGGCGCGATGGACTTTGATGACCTGCTCCTGAAATTTTATGAGCTGCTCACACAGGTGCCGGAAGCGCTGAGCAAGTACCAGCAAAAGTTTAAGTATATCCTCATCGACGAGTACCAGGATACCAACCCCGCACAGTATGAGATTATCAAACTGCTGGGTGCCATGCACGAAAACGTGTGCGTGGTGGGCGATGACGCGCAAAGCATTTACTCATTCCGCGGCGCCACCATTCAGAACATCCTGCAATTTCAGAAAGACTATGACGAAGTGAAAGTGGTGAAGCTGGAGCAGAACTATCGCAGTACCCAGAACATTATTCATGTAGCCAATGAAGTGATCCGGAATAACAAGGGACAGATCGAAAAGCTGCTCTTCACGGAAAACCAGCAGGGCGAAAAGATCAGGCTGGTACGTACGATGACGGATAACGATGAGGGCAAGTTTGTGGCCGATACCATCCAGGAACAGAAGCTACGCAATCATTATCAGAACCGCGATTTCGCCATTCTCTATCGTACCAATGCGCAGAGCCGGGCTTTTGAAGAAAGCCTGCGCCGTATGGGCATACCTTATACCATCTATGGGGGCATCAGCTTTTACCAACGTAAGGAGATTAAAGATATGGTGGCTTATCTGCGCCTGCTGGTAAATCCCAAAGACGAAGAAGCGCTCAAACGTATAATTAATTTTCCGGGAAGGGGTATTGGCAAAACCACAGTGGACAAAGCCCTGCTACAGGCGAATACGAAAAATATTTCGATGTGGGAAGTGCTGGAAAATGCCAGCCAGGCGGGCTTCCGTTCTTCCACGCTCGAAGCAATTGAGGAGTTTGTGACGATGATCAAAAGCTTTAGCAGCATGTTGCAAAAGCAAAATGCCTATGAAGTGGCATCGCATGTGGGCAAGCAAACGGGCATCGTAAAAGAGCTATTCAACGACAAGAGCACCGAAGGCGTACAGCGCTATGAAAATATCCAGGAACTGCTCAACTCCATCAAGGAGTGGGTGGAAAGTCCGGATACCGAAGATGGAGAAGTAACGGATAAAAGCCTGGGCGCGTACCTGCAGCAGATTACCCTGTTGACAGACTCCGATCAAAAAGATGCGAATGCCGATACTGTGAAGTTGATGACCATTCACGCGGCCAAGGGGCTGGAGTTCGATTGCGTGTTTGCGGCAGGGCTGGAAGAAATGCTTTTTCCCAATGCCATGGCCATTAATACGCGTGAGGAACTGGAAGAGGAGCGACGACTTTTTTATGTAGTGATTACCCGCGCAAAGCAAAGGCTTTGGGTATCGTATGCGAATACGCGGTATAAATTTGGGTCGCTGGTGCAGAATGAGCCCAGTCGATTTATTGAAGAACTGCCGGAGGATTTTATCGATCGCAGCTTTGCCGGTGGCGGCAGCCGCAATTCCGGTTCTTTTGGCGCATCCGCCTTCGATCGCATGAACGGGGGTGGTTGGGGCAATGCTTCCACCCCACATTTTGGTGAGGCGCCCAGCCGCCGCAAGGATACTACACCCGCTTACCTGAAACCCGCGGCATTACAGTCCAAAGCGGTGGAGCATAAACCATCCGGCGATTTTATACCCAGCGATACCAGCAACCTGCAGCCGGGCCAGAAAGTGGAGCATCAGAAATTTGGTTTTGGGGAGGTGCTGAAGATGGAAGGGGCGGCGCATAATCCCATTGCCACCGTTAAGTTTGAGCATAATGGCGAAAAGAAGATTATGCTGAATTATGCCAAACTGCGGATCCTGGAAAATTAAAGGCAGGACTTCAACATAAGCCGATACAACCACAGCACCTGATGACAGCCCGCAAGCGAAAGAAAAAAAGAGTACTCCGAACCCTGATTATCCTGTTGTTGCTGACAGCAATAGGCTGGTTGGCCTATCGTTGGCTCGCTGTGCGACAGGCCAGCTTTGTTACCTATCCTGAGTTCGGCATTCCCATACCCACCGATTACGAGATCCATGGTATTGACGTATCGCGTTACCAGGGCATCATTGGTTGGGAGCAGGTAAAGGAGATGCGGGTAGGCGATATTCGTATAGGCTTTGCCTTTATTAAGGCAACAGAGGGCATAGGTAATATGGATCCGCGTTTTCCGCGCAACTGGCGGCAAAGCCGCCGTAGCGATGTGGTGCGGGGTGCCTATCACTTTTTTATTGGTTCCAAGGACGGGCGACTGCAGGCGGAGAATTTCATCAAGCGGGTAGAGCTGGAACCTGGCGACCTGCCGCCGGTGCTGGATGTAGAGCAACGCAATGGGGTACCTAAAGCGCAGTTGCAGCGCGAGGTGCAGGAATGGCTCGATGTGGTGGAGGAGCACTACAAGGTGAAACCGATCATTTACACCAATGTGGACTTTTACCAGCAAAACCTGGGGAGTAGTTTTGATGAATATCCACTGTGGGTGGCACATTATTATGAGATGCGGCAACCACGTATCCGGCGCGACTGGATCTTCTGGCAGCATAGCGACCGTGGCCGGGTGAATGGGATCCGGCAGCCGGTGGATTTTAATGTATTTAAGGGTGATTCGCTGGAATTTAAGGCATTACTGGTTCCCCGCTAAACAATGCAAAGGAGATTGCCGTTATAGAAGCTTCCGCCCGCCGGCGGCCCTTCAACCAAAATTCAAGATCATGGAACGCAGTTGGGATCCCGATGTGAAGAAGTTTTTTGTCCGTATCATCAATACCATTTCCATGGGTTTGATCTGGTTGTTGTCGGCAATAACTGCCGGACTTTATTTCCGCCTGGCGTATCCCGATGGCCGCCCGGTCATCTGGACTATTCTGTACTGGGTATTGCTGCTTGCCAGCCTGCTCTGGCTGATCTGGTATTTTTACAGATTGTGGAAGAAGCATTAATTACACACCTTGCAGGTTTTCAAAACCTGCAAGGTGTGGGTTAAAACCTGCAAGGTGTGGGTCAAAACCTGTAAGCTGTGGGCTAATGCCCGCAAAAATTATTCTTCATTTTTTATTATTTCGTACCTTAATGCTGTTGGCGGCAATAATAATCTCCTGATTGCCAACCAAACAAGTATGTCCAGAAAGAGACCGAAGTCTGTACCAATTGAAAAATTGGTTGATAAGCATATTGGAAAAAGAGGGGCTTCGAGGCGCGAAATGTTTGAAACGGCCTTGAAATCGGAGTTGTCTGGAAAAGCGAATAATACGGTCAATAAGCAAAGTAGTCAGAACACAGCATCCCACTAATACCATGCGAAAAATTATCGGAGCCATCAATATGACGCTCGACGGGGTCTTTGACCATACGGTACTGGAGCCCGACGAGGAGGTGCATGATTATTATTCTGCGCTCCTGGATGATGCGGGTGTTATTCTTTATGGCAGAACCACCTACCAGCTCATGCAGTTCTGGCAGGAACTTCTGAAAAATCCTTCCGATGAAAAGTCGATGAACGATTTTGCGCGGGCTATTGACCGGGTACCGAAAATGGTTTTTTCACATACGCTGATGGAAACCGGCTGGGAAACTGCAATCCTTGCGCGACAACCGCTGCTGGAAGCGGTGGCCCACTTGAAGAAGCAATCCGGCAAAGCTATCCTGGTGGGCAGCCGGAGTTTGATTATGCAACTCATCAATGCTGGTTTGCTGGATGAGTTGCAGGTATGCATACATCCGCTGCTCGCCGGCGCTGGCTCCTTGTTGTTTGAAGGTCTTACGGGCCGTAATATGCTTCAGCTCAAAAAAACAAAGACATTCAAAGCTGGCGCTATGGTGCTGTATTATGAGCCGGTTAGCGATTTCAGGTATGTAAAAATACCGGGCGACGCATCTGTATAAAAAGGTATTATATGAAAATAATTGCAACACTGTCCATCCTGGTTTTATCGCTCCTTACAGCGAAAGCTCAAACAAAGAATTTTATTGACCAGCCTTACATAGAAGTCAGTGGCAGCGCCGACACATTGGTCACTCCCAACGAAATCTATATACGGATTATAATTTCCGAAAAGGATACGCGGGATAAAGTTTCCATAGAGGAATCGGAAGAAAAAATGTTTTTGGCACTCAAAGAAATAGGAGTCGATACAGAAAAAGCATTGACAACATCAGATATGAGCAGCAATTTCAAATTCTATCTTCTGAAGAATAAAGACATAATTAAAACAAAAAAGTACTCACTAATGGTTTCAGATGCTACCGAGGCCAGCCGGGTATTTTTGAAACTGGAGGAAATAGGTATCTCAAATGTTGCAATCGAACGTGTAGATCACTCCGATATCAAAAGAATTGAGAATATCGTGCGTACAAATGCCATCCTCAATGCAAAAGAAAAAGCCGGGTTTCTGACAAAGCCCCTTAATCAAAATGTGGGTGCCGCCATTCATATTACAGAGACTGAAAGCGGCATTGGAGTGCAACTGCAAGGGCAAATGGCAGGGATTCGCATTCGAGGTGCCAATTCAATCAGCCGTTTTCAGAAGTCAGATCTGCGGGAAATTGAGTTTGAAAAAATAAAAGTCGAAGCCAACGTGAGTGCTATTTTTCTTTTGAAATAGCAGCAAGGGTAAGCAATGAAAGGTCGTTTAACTTTAGTCCCCATTCTTCTCTATTGCTTTCTGGCTGCCTGTGGCCAGAAACACCAGGATTATTGGACTAAACTGCCGGAGCCCGAAAGCTGGGTTAGTGACTTCGACAATATTTTTACCGATGATCAAAAACAAAGTCTCGACAGTCTGATTGGAGACTTTGAATTAAAGACGAGCATAGAACTGGCAGTTGTAACTATACCGGTTTATGCCACTGAGGAGGGACGGTTTGATGACCTGACATTGCATATTGCCAAAACCTGGGGGGTTGGCAAGAAAGATAAGAATAATGGGGTGTTGATCGGAATTTCTGCGGGCTATCACCGCTTAAGAATTCAAACTGGACTGGGTATTGAACGAGTTCTAACGGATGAATTAACTCAGAATATCATTGACCAGGTAATTATTCCCTTATTAAAGGGAGGCGACTATTATACTGCCATCTTCAGGGGTATTCAAGCCATCATCAGTGTTTTAGGTAATGATTCGAATGAAGGATTTATTAATCTTAATCAGATATCTGTTTTTGAATTCATTGAACTTCTAAAAATTAATGAGGAAAATAAGGGGAAAACCACTATTCTGACAATTGGTTCGATTGCGCCGCAACTTTGGGTAACTGAAAAGGATATTGAAATTTTGATAAACTATATCCAATGAAAGAAATAGAGAGAGAGTAATTACACTTTCTTTATCTGGTTTTCAGCTCGGCGAAAGCGATGCTTTGCTGGGCAGAATATTTTAATGCCAATGGCAAAAATGAGTAGGGTTCAATGTGTTTAACTACTATGATCACTCACAATCTTCCAATCACCCTCAATCAGGCGCCATAACAGGGTATAATGCCCGCTGAGATTACCCACTTCCCTTTGCAGCATCCATTTGCCCACCACAAAAAACTGATCGGGGGCGAGGCGCTGCACTTTCAGGATTTCAAATTTCAGGGTACCCATGGCCTGGCGGTTGGGGTACCCTCTTTTGTAATTGTCGAGGGTTTTTTGCCATCCATAGGTAACACCCGAGCTGCCGATAAAGAGCAGGGAATCGCTTTTCCAATAGCCCTGCATAAACAGTTCCAGGTCGCCGGCATTCCAGGCTTCCGTTTGCTGCTGAAGGATGCTGCGGATTTTTGCTTCATCCGTTAGCTGCGCGTGGCTCACAAAGGCAAGGCCCAGGCTGAGCAGGCTAAGGAACAGGTATTTTTTCATGGACTAAAATTAAGGATTCAAGTGGTGAATGAAGTGGGTTCATACTTTTCCTAATGTGCATTCCTGATTCCGAGATAGTTTTGATGAAACTAATTATCAGTTGCATGATAAATATTCTGGAGCCAATAAGGTCCGTTTTTGCAAGAAGGAATTAATTACAGGAAAACATTTCCTGACCTGGAAATCCAACCTTCAACCAAATTCTCAAATTGAACTACCATGCCCGAAGCAACATTTTCTAGTTTCAAATTCTCAAATTTCTGCTGATGCTTCCCCAATCCTTAAACCTTAAACCCTAAACCCTAAACCTTAAACCCGGTAGGGTATTGCAGAAAAAAGGAGCCCTAGTGATTGCAATCACTGGCATGCGCATGATCGTGAACTCGACAGAGACGGAAATTGAGGTAATGCGCGGTAACAATCAGTAAAACTGCGGGAATCAGGATCCAGGTTTGGTAGTGGATAATGAATAGCTTCAGCGTTAGCAGGCCGATACCCGTTATAAAAAGGCTAAAGGGCAGCCAACTGTGGTGATGACGACGGAAACCATGGTAGAAGGAATAGGAGCCAATTGCTACGGCCAGTGCCAGCATCAACGCTTCAAAAGCCAGGTTATGGATGATATTGATGCCAAAAAGTGGCAGGGCCGACACAAAAAGCGGCAGCACTGCACAATGGATGGCACAGGCCAGTGAAGCCGTAATGCCGAGCGCGTCCCAATTGATCTTAAATCCCATAGCCGGCAAAAATAGGAAAAAGCAACAATGTTGCAAAATTCTTAAAGCAATTGGTTCTGAGCACCGAATTCGGGGAATCATTGGTAAATTTGCGGTCTAAATGCGTGTTATGTCGAAGAAGGCGATGATTAATTCAGGTTTTTTTGTAGCGCTGGTGCTGGTGTTTTTCTTTTCCATCCGAAAATACATTGTGAAAAAGGATACCATCTCCGTGGTGCAGCCCTTTGCTTTTGTGAACCAGGACGGGCAGCGCTTTACCGATAAGGATGTGGAGGGCAAGGTATATGTGGCGGAATATTTTTTTACTACCTGTCCCGGCATCTGCCCTACCATGAACAACAATATGCGCAAAGTATATGATCGATTCAAGGAGGAAGAAAAATTCCTGATCCTTTCGCATACCTGCGATCCCGATCGCGACTCGGTGCAGCAATTGAAATACTATGCCGACAGCATGGCGGTGGATACCCAAAAATGGGTGTTTCTCACCGGTCGCAAAGACAGTCTTTACACAACCGCGCGGATAAGCTATACCATTGATGATCCTGCCAACAACCTGCGTAATCCCGAAGACGATTTCCTGCATACGCAGTTTTGGGCGCTGGTGAACGAGAAGGGAGAAGTGAAGCGGATTTACGATGGACTCAAACCCAGCGAGGTGAATAATATGATCAGTGAAATAGAAGGAATGCTCAAACAACTGGAAGAATAAAACTGATGTGGGTGCAAGCCGAAATAAAAGACATATTAAAAAAGAACCAGCTTAGCGTTACCAGCAGCCGGGAAAAAATACTACAACTTTTCCTGGAGCAGGAAGGCGCATTGGCGCATGGTGATATAGAGAAAAAAGCCGGTGAAAAGTTTGACCGCGTTACCGTTTACCGCACTTTGCAGGCCTTTGTTGAAAAGGGCATTATTCATACCATTCCCACGGTGGACAATTCCGTACGCTATGCCCTTTGCAAAGACAATTGCGAAGCCGGCCATCACCACGATCACCATATCCATTTTGCCTGTGCCGTTTGCGGCAACACCTATTGCCTCGATGATGTGGCAACACCCAGCGTAAATCTCCCACATGGATACAAGACGGCACAAATAGAAGTGTTGGTAAAGGGCACCTGCAAAACCTGCGCGGAAAAGTAGTACGATCGTAGGCCCACCTCAAATAAAAAGCCCCCGTATAGACATACGGGGACTTAGGTTAAGGCTCTGATTAGTAGCTATTTTAAAAAAGTTCTTTTTGATTTGGAACTCAAAAGTAATGCGCCTATTTGAATTTTCCGAATTTATACCCTACCACTTTAGGGGTATTTTTAATTTTTAATCTAAATTTCATCCAGCTCCCGCTTCACAAATTGCATCAGCCCGCTGATATATGCAGGGGAGAAATCAAATTTAAGGCCTGCGGCCTCAAACAGTTCGGGCAAAGTGCGCATACCCCCCAGGCTTAATGCATTGATATAATTGGCGATAGCACCGGATTTATCCTGCTTGTATTGCTGCCATAAACCAATAGCACCCAGTTGCGCAATTCCGTATTCGATATAGTAAAACGGTACCTCAAAAAGGTGAAGCTGGCGCTGCCAGGTGTAGCGGCGTATTTCATCGAGCCCGCTAAGGTCCAATGCAACCGATGTAAATTCTCGCTGAATGCTTTCCCAGGCCGCTGCCCTTTCCTCCAGGCTATGGCCGGGATGCTCATAAGCCCAATGCTGAAATTTATCGATGGTCGCGATCCAGGGGAAAATGGTAATCACTCTTTCCAGTTGCTGCGCTTTGGCGCGCTTCAACTCTTCTTCTGTTTTGAAATAGGAGTGCCAGTAATCCATGCTGAAAAGTTCCATGCTCATGCTGGCCACTTCCGCAATCTCCGTAGGGTATTCTTTGAAGCCATGTAATTCCAAACCATGCGTGAGAAAACTATGTACGGCATGCCCACCCTCATGCACCATCGTGGTAACATCATCAAACTGTCCGGCGGCATTCATGAAAATAAACGGTGCGCCTGATTCGGCTAAGGGACAATTATAACCTCCCGGCGCTTTTCCCTTGCGGCTCTCGAGATCGAGATGGCCCATCTCTTTCATTTTGCGAAGGCAATCCGCAAAAAAGGGATTGAGTTGTCCGAAGCAGTCGATTGTTTTTTTAATCAACTCTTCACCATTGGCGAAGGGCCGCAAGGGTTCAATACCGGCAGGCTCTGCTTCCAGGTCCCAGGGTCGCAAACTATCCAATCCCAGCTTTTCCTTCTTGATTTTATAAATCTGATCTACCAACGGCATCACGTGCAACTTTACGGCTTCGTGAAACTGGAAGCAATCGTCTTTGGAATAATCAAAACGACCCAGTTCCATAAAGCGATAGTCGCGGAAATTCGCGAAGCCGGCATTGAGCGCCACCTGGTTTCTTTTGGCCAACAGATCGCTATAGAGTTTATCCAGCGCTTCCTTATCCTGCAATCTTCTTGTGGCAATTTTGCGGTACACTTCTTCGCGCAGTTGGCGGTTGGGATCTTCCAGGAATTTGGTAGCCTGCTGCAGCGTGTACTCCTGTCCGTTCACTTCCACCGTCATCTTGCCGGCGATAGTGCCAAATTTTTGCGCTTCCACATTTAGTTCTGCCTGCAAAGGAATATTGGCTTCGCGAAAGAGATCGATGTTTTTCCTGACATTACGGATAAATGTGAAATATTTATCAGGGTCCAGTTCCGCGGCAAAGGGACAATCCACCAGCTTTCGGTTCAGCTTATCGGCATAAGGTTGCAGCCGGGGCTGAATTTCGAGCATGAAGAAATTAAAAGCCTCTTCCAGTGTTTTGTTTTCCGTATCGCAGGTCATACGTATCTGGCGCCAGCAGGCATCTTCATTCACCACCGCTTCCAGCTCACTCAGATTTTTGAGCCATTGTTCCAAATCGCTTTTGTTGTTCAATGGCCTTTCGAGCAATTCAACAAAATAGGGTTCCAGCGTTGGCCAATCCTTTACCACAAAATCGGCAGGCAAATATTGACGTGGGAGCTTTTGTATATCAGCGGAAACGGGCATCATGTTTTACGTTTTAAGTTGTAAGTTTTAAGTTGTAAGTGGAGGGAAGAATTTTCAATTCTTATAAGCAGAGGTAATGTTCCTGCATTGAACCCGCCAGGAGGAGCAAGGTGTGAAGATTTTACTACTGTAACACACCCATTAACGTATAACTTAAAACCTATTACTTATAACTTTCTCTATTTCTTTTTCTTCGCCGGCTTCTCTTCTTTCTCTTCTTCCTTCTTCTTCGGAGCGGCTTTTTTGGCGGGCTTTTTCTTTTCTGCTTTTTCTTCTTCCACTTCTTTTTCTACTTCATCTTTTTTCTTCGTAGCGGATTTTTTGGCAGGCTTCTTGGCTTCCGCTTTTTTCTCAGCTACGGGTTCGGCAGGGGCTTCTTCGGCGGCAGGCTCTTCAGCCACGGGTTCCGAAAGTTTCAATTCCACATTCTTGCGCTTCAGCAGCTCAAACCACTTTACCATTTTCTTCAGGTCGCTGGCATATACGCGCTCAAAATCGAGGTCGGGAAATGCTTTTTGGAAATAGGCTTTCAATTGGCCATTGTCCCTGGCATCGGGCAGGTTGCCGCCTGCTTTCTCCATTGCCTGAAAAACTTCCACCAGGTTCACATTATCGCGAACGGTGTACACTTCTATGCTTTCGAGGTGCGAGAACTGATGTATGCGGGAGGAGGCGAAGCGGGTGCTGCCATCCTCAATTGAGCGCACAATGGCGCCATCGTTTTTGCTGTTGATCAGCTCATACAAACCAGGCAAGCCGGTTACCGCTACCAGTTTACTGTATTCCATATTGTAATGTAAGATTTTAAGAGGCGCAAGATAAGTAATTAATCGCTCTGCCTGCGGCCGATCCCTTCGGCTTGCTTCGCCATCTGGTTAAAAAAGCATCCTCATTTCCTGGAAACAAAAAGGAAAGCCCCCTATGCCGAAGGTTCTATGCTGTTTCCACGTCTTATTGGCGTAATAAATGAATATGAAGAAAAAGATCGTTCTGATGTTGTGGGGGATTGGATTTGTATTAATCTCTCATTCTCAAACCATTAAAGGAAAACTGGTCGACCTTGTCGATAGCCGTCCCCTGGCGGGAGCCACCCTTACCCTGAGTTCAGCCAAAGATTCGCTGAAAACCAAATTCGCTGTTTCCGACACGGCGGGTATTTTCCGCTTCGATAACCTGGACTTTGATACTTATTATGTTCAGGTGGCTTTTATTGGGTATGAAAGCTACCGGCAACTGGCCAGCATCAGCGATAGCATCCCCAGTGTGGATCTCGGTACCATCTTTGTGCCAAAGACCAGCACCACCATGACGGGTATTACCGTTACGGCTAAAACACCTCCTGCCCAGCAAAAAGGCGATACCATTCAATACAATGCGAGTCAGTTCAAGGTGAACCCCGATGCCACCGTGGAAGACCTGGTAAAAAAAGCACCCGGTATTACCGTGGATCGCGATGGTACAGTTACCGCCCAGGGCGAGCAGGTTCGGAAAGTAACCATTGATGGTCGCGACTTTTTTGGCGATGATGCTTCGGCCGCCTTGCGCAACCTGCCTGCGGAAATCGTGGATAAGATACAGGTATTCGATCGACTGACCGATCAGGCACAGTTTACCGGTGTGGATGATGGCAATGCCCAGAAAGCGATCAATATCGTCACCAAATCGGGCATGCAGAATGGTCAGTTTGGACGCGTGTATGCAGGATATGGTACCGATGATCGCTATAATGCCGGCGGCAATATGAGCTTTTTCAAGAAAGACCGTCGTATTTCCGTTGTGGGATTGACCAATAACGTGAACCAGCAAAACTTCGGCAGTCAGGATCTGTTGGGCCTTACCAGCAGTGGTGGTCGGGGTGGTGGCCGTGGCGGTGGCGGCTGGGGCGGTGGCGGTGGTGGATTCACCATTGGCCAGCAAAGCGGTATCAGCCGAACCAATGCGTTGGGGATTAACTATTCCGATCGTTGGGGTAAAAAGATTCAGGTGAGTGGCAGCTATTTTTTCAACAATAGTAATCTCAGCAACGACCGCCTTACGAATAGCCAGAGCCTGGCCAAACCTGATTCCATTCTTTTTTCGGATGAAAACAGTATAAGCCGGACCAATAATTATAATCACCGGGTCAATTTCAGGATGGAATACGAGATTGATAGCAACAATACGATTATCGTTACTCCCAATATAAGCTGGCAAAAAAACAAAGCCCGTACCAACACCAGCCAGATCAACTATTATAACCTGGCCACAGGCCAGTTGAGCGAGCTGCTCAACTCACGCAATAGTATAAATGAAGGGATGAACTTCAACAACAACTTCCTTTATCGTCACCGGTTTGGCAAGCGTGGTCGAACCATTTCATTCAACCTGAACACGAGCTTCAATAATCGCGATGGGGAAACCTTCCAGGAATCCTATGCCACTTATTTTGGCAGCGGCGGCAAAAACGACACCCTGGAACAGTACACCAGCAATATCACCCAGGGCCGCACCATTTCTACCAATATCGTGTACACCGAGCCCATTGGCAAGAAGGGATCATTGCAGTTGAATTACAACCCATCTTTCACCAGCAATAAAGCCGATCAGGAAACATTCCGGTTCGATAATGTAAGCGACAAGTATTCCATCTTCGACACAACGTTGTCGAATGTGTTCGACAATACCTATAACCGCCAGAATGCAGGCATCACTTACCGTATTGGCGATCGGGATATGAACTTTTCAGTAGGCGTGAACTATCAGTCATCCAAACTGGAAAGCGAGCAGATATTTCCCAACAGGGCCGATATCGACAGGGGATTCCGCAATGTGTTACCCAGCATGTTTTTCCGGATGAAGCTTTCGGCCAAGAGCAATATCCGGCTGTTTTATCGTACCTCGGTGGATCCACCTTCGGTAAACCAGTTGCAGAATGTGATCAATATTACCAATCCGCTTCGCGTGAGCACGGGTAATGCGGAGCTGGACCAGGAGTACACGCATCGCTTTGGCGGCCGATATACATTTACCAATACACGTCTTGGACAAAGCTTTTTTGCCAATGTATTCGCACAAATGACGAATGATTATGTAACCAATGCGATCTATACGGCTTTCCAGGACTCAGTGCTGGCACCGGGTATTATTCTCTACCGTGGTTCTCAGCTCACCAAACCGGTGAACCTGGATGGCTACTGGAGCGTGCGATCCTTCTTTACTTTTGGTCAGCCTATTAATGCAATCAAATCGAATATCAATGTGAACGCGGGCTTGAGTTACTCCACCACACCCGGCTTGGCCAATGGGGTAAAAACAAAAACCGAAGTATACAACTACAGCCTTGGTGCCGTTATCGCGAGCAATATCAGCGAGTATGTTGACTTTAATATATCGTATAGCGCCAATTTCAACCAGGCGCGCAACGAGCAACAACCGCAGTTGAACCAGGATTATGTAACACAGGTGGCCGGTGTTCAATTCAACCTGCTTTCCAAATCTGGCTGGTTTTTACAGAATGATTTGAGCAATCAAACCTTCACCGGACTAACCGAAGGATATAACCCCAGCTTCTGGCTCTGGAATATGGCGGTAGGAAAGAAAATATTCAAGAACAGGCGTGGTGAGCTGAAGGCTTCTGTATTTGATTTGTTGAAGCAGAACCAGAGTGTGTCGCGTAATGTGAGCGGATTGGAGATTGTTGATGAGCGCAACACCGTATTGCAGCAATATTTCATGCTTACATTCACCTATAGCCTGAAAAACTTTGGAAAAGCGAATACTGGCCGTCAGGGCGGCAATCGCGGAAACTGGGGAGGTCCCGGAGGCCCGGGTGGTAATGGCCCCCGTCCCAATTTCTGAGTATAGCAAACGAAGGAAAAATTGCGTAATATCGTCCCAAGCAAAAATGATCGGCTTGGACGAGAGATTAATGGTGGACCTCCTGAAGCAGGGTGATGAATCGGCCTTCCGTGCGATGGTGGACACCTGGCAGGACATGGTGTACAACACCGCCCTGGGAATCGTGCAGGTGCCAGCCGATGCGGAGGATATAGCCCAGGAAGTATTTGTACAGGTTTACCAGTCGATCGGCTCTTTTAAAGGAGACTCCAAGTTCTCCACCTGGCTTTACCGGATAACCGTGACCAAATCGCTGGACCTGGAAAGAAGAAAAAAGCGGAAAAAGCGTTTTGCCTTTGTAAAAAGCCTGTTTGGAGAAGATAACCAGGCGGAAGTGCATCCCCCCGATTTTCAACACCCCGGGGTACAACTGGATAAGAAGGAGGACGCGGCTGTTTTGTTTGGAGCAATAAAGGAACTTCCTGAAAATCAACGTATAGCATTTACGCTTCACAAGGTTGAGGGATTGAGTTACCAGGAAGTGAGCGATGTAATGCAAACCAGTATTTCCTCGGTAGAGTCGCTGATGCACCGGGCCAAGGTGAATTTGAGGAAAAGGCTGGGCGACTACTATCAGCAGCGCAAGGAAGGCAAAGGTTTTTGATTAATAGAACGTCAAATAATGTGTATATGAAACAAGAATCAAACAGGGACGAATTTGTGGAGCGGGTGCTCGGCAGCCTGGATGGGCTGGAGCGTGCCAGGCCGGAGCCCTGGTTATATACCCGTATCAAGGGGCGCTTGCAGCGCCAGGAAGGTACGGGGTGGGAAAGGATCAGTCAGTTACTGGCGCGTCCCGCAGTGGCTATTGTGAGCCTTTGCCTTGTGCTGGTTCTGAATGCATTTTTCCTGCTGCAATCCGATAACCCGGCCAATGGTAATACCGTGGCGCAGGGCGAGCAGGTGTTGGACAGCGAATCGCTGATTGCCAGCAGCAGCAGTTTTGACTATGAAAACCTGACACCCTGATGAGCGCCGGATCTAAAAATAAGAACCTGTTGGTGATCATCGCCGTTCTTTTTCTGACCAATATAGCCGTGCTGGGTTATTTTTTGTGGTATAAGAAACCACATCGTGAACAGCACAGCAATAACAGGGACAGGAATGTGGTAGGCGATATGTTGAAGAAAGATGTCGGTTTCGACACCATTCAGATTACCAGCTATCGCGAAATGCGGCAAAAGCAGCAGGATGTTTTGCGTCCGATGTTTGATGATATGCGCAAGTCGAAAGACAGCCTCTTCAGCCTGATTGGTAAAACCCAGCCTGAAGATAGCCTGGTACAGGTACTGGCGGCCCGGATTGGTGAGAAGCAAAAAGCCCTTGACCTGCAAACCTTTCGCTACTTTTCGGACCTGCGAAAACTTTGCCGGCCCGATCAGCAGGCTAAATACGATACCCTGATGTCGCGGATGTTTAAGCGTATGGGCCGTAAGGGTAATAATAAATAAAGGGATTTCAACCGACGTAAAACTTACATGATCATATGAAACGCAAATACAGCCTGCTCACAATCTTGTTTCTTTCTGCGGGGATTTGGGCGATGGCGCAGGGCGGAGGATTCCGCCGTACCGTAGAAGAGAGGGTGAAGATGGTGCATGAAAAAATGGAAACCAGTTTTAGCCTGGATAAGGAAAAGCTAACAAAAGTGGACTCGATATTTACGAATTTTTACCAGGCACAGGATAAAGTGCGTGAAGAAATGATGGGAGGCGGCGAGCGGCCCGATATGCAGGCCATGCGCGCCAAAATGCAGCCCCTGATAGAAGCACGCGATAAAGAATTAAAGACCGTTCTGACAGACGATCAATTCAAAAAGTGGAAGGAGGAAATTGAACCTTCCATGATGCCTCGCCGTGGCAATGGCGGTGGAGGCAGGTCCTGATCGATTTTTGGGTTAATGGTAGTTAACACCGACCCGGCTGCTTCTGCACCGGGTCTTTTTATTCCCCCATCCAGGCTTTGAAGGCCGCTACATTTTCCTGGCTGATGATTACTTCTTCTGTTACTGCCGGCTCCAGGTCTATCTGTAATTTGCTTTTGGGGTAAGTTCTGATTTTTCGAATGGCATTCTGATTGACCAGGTACTTACGATTGACCCGGTAAAACTGATTCGGATCCACCTGCTTTTCTATTTCCGCTAAGGATTCATCCAGAATATATTTCTGCCCCTTTGTATCCACCAGGCAAACCAGCTTATGCGTGGCATAGAAATAGGCGAGCTCATCGGTACGCAGGCTCACATAATCGGCGCCTCGTTTAATCAGAAACCGCTTTTTGAATGCCTGCGATGCGGGCTGCTGCTGCCATTGCAACAGTTGCTGCATATGCTGTGCGAAATGCTGCCGCAGCTTTTCGTATTTGCCAAGTGCCGCCTCCAGTTTTTCCTGTTTTATGGGTTTTAGCAGATAGTCGATACTGTTACACTCAAAGGCTTCCTGCCAAAACTCATCATAGGCCGTGGTGAAAATGACCGGGCAGGTGAGCGACACCTGCTCGAATATGCGAAAGGATATGCCATCGCTTAACTGAATATCCATAAAGATGAGATCGGGTTGCCCATGCGATTGCAGCCATTGCACCGATTCGCTAACGCTGCCCAGTATGGCCAGCACCTGGGCCTGTGGCTGACATCGCAGTAATGCCTTCTGCAGTTTTTGCGAGGCGGGTTTTTCATCTTCAATTATCAATACCTGCATATCAATCGATTTTTAAGAGGGGTAATTGCACCTGAAACTGTTCTTCATCGGCCCGCACAACGATGCGTTGATCGGTGGTAAGGCGATAACGCTTATCGAGGTTATCCAATCCTATCTGCGATGACTCGCGCAATAAATGTTTTTTCCGGAGAGGATTGCTGATGATTAGTGCGTCATCAATCAGCTTTATGGAAAATTGCATGGGCTTGCTATCGCTAAATTCATTGTGCTTGATGGCATTTTCCAGCAATACCTGTAGGGAGATTGGCGGTATCAGGTACTGATCCATCGCCATATCGGGGATAGTTGAGTCGAGAAGAACCGCGTCCTCAAACCGAATTTTCAGCAGCGAGAAATATTGTTGCAGGAACTGGTATTCTTCCCTTAGCAATACCAGCTCCTTGCCTTTGTTCTGTAGAATATAGCGATACACATCGGCCAGGTTCTCATTAAAGAGCCGGGCTTTAGCCGGCTTTTCTTCAATCAGGTGCGAGAGCGTATTGAGCGAGTTGAAAATAAAATGAGGATCAATCTGGTTTTTGAGCGCTTCCAGTTCCGCTTCCACTTTTGCCTTTTCCAGTTGGGCATTCCTTAGCATTTCTTCTTCGGTTTCCTTTACCAAAAAAACCGTTTCGTACACGTGGGTGATAAACACCACGCAGATCATGATGATCAGCGCCGAAGTAAGAATTACATTCCAGTTGATGATGCCTTCTTCAAATAAATGGTACCAGCCCACCAGCAAAATCACGCTCACAGGTACGGTATAGAAAATGATGGTGAATAACAGCGCAAGTATTTTTTGTACAGGACGCTTGTGCCAGTCGAAATAACTGCGTAAGGAAAAGAACAGGGAGCGGTTACCCTGCCAAACCAGGAATGCGATGCCGATGGTGTACAGAAAACTGAGTTTGATTTCCCAGTTATTGAAATTCCGGGTGTTGATCATACCAGTGGCAAGCGGTATTACTATGCCAAATACGGGTATCAATACCAGCCGGAAAGCGATATCGTTCGGACGAAAAGCGGTTAGATTCTCCTTCGTCGGATTCCTGTTCGTATTGGTCGGTTCCTTTTCCACTTTGGGTGGTTATGGGTTTGCGGGGGAAAAATTAGGCAATAGTTTAGATATACGCTATCTGTTTCTGACGAGGCAGTCATCGCGCCGGATCTGATTTGTAACCCAAACCGTAATTATTATGGACTTCAACACTATCAATTGGCTGGCTATCCTGGTGGCAGGCATTTCGGCTTTTGTATTGGGCGGTGTGTGGTATTCACCGCTTTTGTTTGGCAATGCCTGGATGCGTGAAAACAAGCTGACCACCGAAGACCTGAAAAAAGGCAATGCCGCCAAAATCTATGGCTGGGCATTTATTCTTTCACTGATAATGGCCGCCAATCTTGGAATGTTTCTGGCCGATACTCCCGCTGAATGTACAGGCAACTGTGCGCAAAACACCGATATGAGCTGGGGGGCTATCGCCGGATTTCTGGCGGGCATCTGGGCCTTTTGTGGCCTGGCCATCGTAGCGCTATTTGAGCAGCGTTCGGGTCGTTACATACTGATTAATGGCGGCTATCTGCTCCTTGCCTTAACGCTTATGGGTGCTATTATTGGTTTGTGGCGTTGATGGCGCCCATCCACCCCGATGCTGCCGTTGCCTGAAATTGCATGCTATTTCAACGCACGATGGCATGGTATGGATCCGGGAATTTGATTTGGAATACCCTCGTGGGGAGTGCCTGTCAATATATAGGTCAAACTACAAACAGAAATGACTATGCAAAAATGGGATAGCTTCATGGTTCGCATTAATGTGAAAGCACCTGTTCCGGAGCTTTATGCGGCCTGGGCCACCAGGCGGGGAATGGAGTATTGGTTTTTACGACAATCCTCATTCTATGATTCGACAGGCAGCTTACGACCAGAAGAGGAACCTGTGCAGGCAGGCGACAGCTATGAGTGGCGCTGGCATGGATGGCCCGATGAAACCGTGGAGAGGGGCGCCATACTTGCCTGCAACGGACTTGATACGTTGGCATTTCAGTTTGGTAAAGCCGGACGCTGTACGGTGCGGATATACCAGGAGCAGGGCGAAACCCTGGTAGAGCTGACTCAGGATCAGATTCCCGATGATGACCAGGGGCGCATGACCTGGCATGTGGGCTGCAAAACCGGCTGGACCTTTTACCTGGCCAATCTGAAATCGCGCTATGAGGGCGGCATTGATTTACGCAATAAAATCATGAACTTGCAGGAAATGATGAATTCCTGAATCAATTTTGGTACGGAACCATTTACTCCTGTTCCGCATAACCACCACAAAACTTTTAGTATGACATCGGGTGCCAGTACAGTTAACGAGTATCTCGCTGAACTGCCGGAGGATCGGCAAAAAGCCATCGATAAACTGCGCAAAGTGCTGAAGAAAAACCTGCCCAAAGGATTTGAGGAAACCATGAACTATGGCATGATCGGTTATGTGGTCCCGCATAAAATATTTCCAGCCGGCTACCACTGCGATCCCAAACTGCCACTGCCATTCATCAATATCGCTTCGCAAAAAAACTTCATAGCCGTTTACCATATGGGGCTTTACTCCATTCCATCGCTTCTAAAATGGTTTACCGATGCTTATACCAAAGCCGGCGTAGGTAAACTTGATATGGGTAAGAGCTGTATACGTTTTAAGAAACCGGAGAATATTCCTTATGAACTGATGGGCGAGCTGGCTTCCAAACTCACCGTTGCCGAGTGGATTGAGTTTTACCAATCCAATCTGAGTTCGCGAAAAAAATAAACCCCCGCTCAGGGAGCAGGGGTTCCTAAAGAGCAGAGAGGGTTGACTTATTTCTTCCTGGTCATGGTGATGGCCATATTTTTGAATTCTTTACCATCAATTACAGTAAACATTTCCATGATCTGCTTATTGTCGTCAACAATACGAAAGGTTTCCCGCATTTCCATATCCTTTCCCGTCATGGGATCGGTAGCTTTACCTTTAAAGTTGATAGTTTTCGTTTCAGGATTCCACTTGCCTTCCATTATCATTACGCCGCTACCCATATTATCGACCCAGGTGCTTACAAATACTTTTTTCGCATTATCGTAGGCCAAAAGGCTGATGCCCTCGAAGGGCATACCAAAGAAATTGCCGGTATGGCGTGCTTCTGAATAGCGACCTCCCAGGATCGTTTTATTGACGCAAGTGGCTTTCGACTGGGTGGCTTCGGCACCCGGTTCCATCCAATGGGTAATTTCTTCATCCCATTCCCCATCCCAACTGGCCATCATTTTATGCATGGCACCTGGCTCCATATACTCTTGCCAGGCTTTCATTTGTTCTTCCGACTGTCCCTGCACCTGTATGCAGGCAGCCATGCCCAGCAGGGCCAATGCGGTTAGCTTGATGAATTTCATAACTGATAATTTTTTAAAAGGTACGATTTAGGTAAACGCGTCGGCGCAGTCCATCACTATATTTGGACGAAACCGGAGATTTTCCCGACGAAACAAGCCGGGTTTTCGGCGCCTCGATCGTGTGGCCGAATCCGTTTCAGGTATGCGCTTTCCCTTAACTTAGCAGCATGGAAAAAAAGCTCTTCCTGCTCGATGCGCTGGCGCTGGTTTTTCGCGCCTATTATGCGTTGATACGTAGTCCCCGCTTAACCAGCAAGGGTAAGAATACCAATGCCCAGTTTGGCTTTACCAATGCTTTGGTGGAATTGCTTAGCAAGCAGAAGCCTTCGCACATGGCGGTATGTTTTGATACGGCAGCGCCCACCGAACGTCATACTGATTTTGCGGACTATAAAGCCAATCGGCAGGAAGCGCCCGAAGATATTCTGGAAGCGATACCCGATATCAAAGAAATTGTGCGCGCCTTCAATATCCCCGTGATGGAAGTGGATGGCTATGAAGCGGATGATGTGATTGGTACTTTGAGCTGGCAGGCCGCCGCCGCCGGTTACGATGTGTATATGGTGACGCCGGATAAAGATTATGGTCAACTGGTGACGGATAAAGTGAAGATTTATAAACCTGGCTACCAGGGCGGCGAAGTGGAGATCATGGGTCCTGAAGAAGTGTGTGCGAAGTGGAATATTAAAGATGTGTCGCAGGTAATTGATGTGCTGGGACTGATGGGTGATGCTGTGGACAATATCCCCGGTATCGCTGGTGTGGGCGAAAAAACCGCTGCCAAATTATTGGCGGAGTATGAAAGCCTCGAAAATGTGCTGGCCAATGCCGAAAACATTAAGGGTGCATTGGGCGAGAAGGTAAGAAAGGGGAAAGAAGCGGCCATACTTTCTAAAAAATTAGCTACTATCATAACCAACGCCCCTGTACAATTTCATGAGGAAGACTTCAGGGTAAAAGATTGGAATAAGGATAAGCTGAAAGAAGTGTTTGGCGCATTGGAGTTCAAAACCATTGGCAAGCGCCTGCTGGGTGAGGATTTTGTGCCGGCTGGCGCGCCTGTTGCTGCGCCGGTGGGGGTGCAAACCGATCTTTTTGGCAATATCGTGGAGCAGGAGCCTGAAAAAAATAGTGGCTCCCAGGCAAAGTCTGCCACGGCCGGTGAAGGAGATTCGGAGCCTGGCCTGGCACAGAAGAATATCCACAATACGCCGCATCAATACACCGCCGTGCAGGGCGAAAAAGCCATCAAAGAACTGGTTGGTCGATTGAAGAAGCACAAGGAAATATGTTTTGACACGGAAACCACCAATATAGACGCCAACAATGCCGAACTGGTGGGAATGAGTTTTGCCGTAGAGCCCGGTGAAGCCTGGTTTGTGCCCTGTTCGGCCGATCAAAAAGAAACAAAAGCCGTTCTGGAATGGTTTGAGCCACTCTTTAGCGATAATAAAATTACCTGGGTGGGCCAGAACCTGAAATACGATATGCTGGTGCTGAAATGGTACGGTGTGGAACTGGCCGGCCCCCTCTTCGATACCATGCTGGCGCATTATGTGATAGAGCCGGATGGCAAACGAAGCATGGATGTACTGAGCGAAAAGTTCCTCGGCTACGAACCGGTATCCATCGAAGAACTGATCGGTAAGAAAGGAAAATCGCAGGGGAATATGCGGGATGTGGAGTTGGAGAAAATCACCGATTATGCTGCAGAAGATGCCGATATAACCCTGCAGTTGAAAAAGGTATTTGAGCCAATGCTCAGGGAAAAAGAAGTGGAGAAAGTATTTAATGAAGTGGAGAACCCTTTGGTAAAAGTGCTGATGAGCATGGAATACGAGGGCATAAAAGTAGATGAAGAATTTTTGAACGAATATTCCAAAGAGCTGGAGCGGGAGGCGAACAAAGCAGAGGAAAGCGTGTATAAGCAGGCGGGAGTACGCTTCAACCTCGCATCGCCGCGGCAATTGGGTGAAGTATTGTTCGATAAATTGAAACTGGACCCATCGGCCAAAAAAACAAAAACGGGCCAGTACCAAACCGGTGAAGACGTGTTGCTGAAATTAGCCGCCCGTGGTATAAGTATTGTGGACGACATTCTTACTTTTCGGGAGCTGACCAAGCTGAAGTCTACCTATGTAGATGCTTTGCCGGCGCTTGTCAATCCCAAAACCGGCCGTGTGCATACTACCTATGGACAGGCGGTAGCCGTAACGGGCAGGCTGGCGAGCAATAATCCCAACCTGCAGAATATCCCGGTGCGCACCGACAGGGGCCGTGAGATAAGGAAGGCCTTCATTCCGCGCGATAGCAAACATCTGTTGCTATCTGCTGATTATTCGCAGATAGAACTTCGCATTGTAGCCGCTATCAGTGGCGATAAGAATATGGTGGAGGCCTTTAAAAAGGGGGTGGATATTCACACCGCAACGGCGGCCAAAGTGTATGGCATAGAGGAGAGCGAAGTGACGAAGGAGATGCGGTACAAAGCCAAGAGTGTAAACTTCGGCATCATTTACGGGCAGGGCGCCTTTGGCCTGGCCGATAACCTGGGCATCAGCAGAACGGAGGCCAAGGAGATCATTGATAATTACAAGAAGCAGTTTTCCGGAATACAGCAGTACATGGACTCCACAATCAATTTTGCAAGGGAGCATGGTTATGTACAAACCCTGATGGGGCGCAAGCGCTGGCTGCGTGATATTAATTCCGCCAATTTTACCGTTCGCGGATTTGCGGAAAGAAATGCCATCAACTCACCCATACAGGGTACGGCTGCTGATATGATTAAGCTTGCCATGCAGCGCGTGTATGCGGCCATGCAGAAAGCCGGTATGAAAAGCAAGATGATACTGCAAGTGCATGACGAACTGGTTTTTGATGCCCTGAAGACCGAGGTTAAGGAATTGAAACCACTTATCCTGGAAGAAATGCAGAATGCGATGCCATTGCCCAATGGAGTTCCCGTGATAGCGGAATGCGGGGAAGGGGAGAATTGGTTGCAAGCACATTGAGGCGTGAGACGTGAATCGTGAGACGTGAATCGTGAGACGTGAGGCGTGAGACGTGAGTATTTCATGCTATGGCAGGACTATTATTTCTGTAGATCTATCGTCGCGTTCGTTGCGGTAAATCATGCAGGGATGCTAACAGCTTTAACTGGAGGAGAGATCCCAACGCAACGGGCGCAAACAATAAATTTAAAAAACAGGGATAATATCATTCTACCAATATTTTTCCAATAACTTACTACTTATAACTTACCACTTACTACTTCTCCCATGCTTAAAACAACAATCTCTTTCCTGCTTTCCCTTTTCATTTTCCTTTCAGCAGATGCGCAAAAGGGAATGGACTTTGAAACTTATGAGCCTGTTTCTACCTTAAAAGTGCCGGAGAACCCGGTGCAGCGGGCGAAGTTCCCCTTTATTGATGTGCACAATCACCAGTTTCGCATGCCGGAAATGGACCTGTCGGTGCTCATTAAGGAAATGGATAGGCTCAATATGGCGGTGATGGTAAACCTGAGCGGCCAGAGCGGCGAGTCCATCCAAAAATCGGCAGCCAATATCCGCGGCAATTATCCAAAGCGCTTTATTGTTTTCGCCAATATCAACTTTCAGGGAGTGGGAGAAGAAGGCTGGGGTGAAAAAGCAGCGAAACAGTTGGAAGACGATGTAAAGAATGGAGCAAATGGATTGAAGATTTACAAGAGCCTTGGGTTTTCGGTAAAAGACAGCAAAGGAGAGCGGGTTGCCGTGGATGATCCGCGGCTTGACCCGATTTGGAAAAAGGCTGGCGAGTTGAAGATACCCGTGTTGATTCATACGGCTGACCCTAAATCCTTTTGGGATCCGATGGACGATAAAAATGAGCGCTGGCTGGAGCTGGCCACGCATCCTAACCGCAAGCGTGGGGATGACAATCCCGTACCCTGGCAACAGTTGATTGATGAGCAGCATCGGATGTTTAAGAAACATAAGAAGACCATTTTTATTGCAGCGCATTTTGGCTGGTATCCGAATGATCTGGATAAACTTTCATCGCTGATGAAGGAGATGCCAAATATGTATGTGGAATTTGGGGCGGTGATAGCCGAGCTGGGTAGACAACCCCGCCAGGCCGCTCAATTTTTTGAAACCTGGCAGGATCGCATCCTGTTTGGCAAAGACAGTTGGGTACCCTCCGAGTACGCCACTTATTTCCGTGTGCTGGAAACCACCGATGAATATTTTCCTTATCATAAAAAATACCATGCGTTTTGGCGTATGTATGGGTTGGGCCTCCATGATGAAATTCTGAAGAAAGTATATTATAAAAATGCCCTGAAGATTATTCCCAATATCGACGCTTCGGCCTTTCCAGAATAAAAATAACCCCGCATGCGGGGTTATAGCTTTGATGGGTTAGTCAGGTTGCGAGTGCTCGCCTATTGTGGTTTGGTTGCAGTTCCTTTCACTGCGGCAGGCTGCTGCAAGTATTTCTCCGGATTCTTTACCAGTTCTGTTTCACCGAAGGCAGGCACAGCATCATAGGGAGCGGCGCTATTGTCTTGCGGCAGTTGTGCATCAGCATGCACAAAATTGAGGTAAAGGGCGAAGAAAAGTAGGTTGAAGGCGAGAAAGGTGGCAACCTTGCGGATCCGGCTTCTCATATTGGTTCTCTCGGTTTGATGGTTTTAAATGGATTGGAATAGGTTAGCACTAAAGTAAGCAGGCTAATCAAAATAAGGGTATTCCCTGAGCAGGAATTTGGGTAAATCAGGCATAAGTACTTGGTAATCGATCGGAAAACTACGATTCGGGGTGAGTTTTAAGTTATAAGTAATAAGTTTTAAGTGGTGCCTGAATTCTATTCAGGTTCCAAGTTCATGGAAGCCCAAAAGGTTTTTGTAACCTCATACTACTAAAAAAAATCAGCAGGAATTTGCAGCATTAGGCTTCAACTTAAAACTTACAACTTACTACTTAAGACTTCACTTCTTCATTTCCTCCAGCCTTTTTTGCAACACAAACATTTCATCACGCAGGCGCGCCGCTTCCATGAAGTCAAGGTCGCGGGCGGCTTTTTCCATGTCTTTTTTGATGCGGCTCAGGGCTTTTTCCGCCTGTGGAATGGTTTTGTATTCCTGCTGCTCTTCTGCGGCAACCGGCACCAGTTCTTCGTCGGGTGCCAGGGCATGGGGATTGCGAGGATCATAACCTTTGATATCAAGTACGGAAGTTTGCGCAAATACCTGCTCCTTACTTTTGCGCACCGTGGTGGGTGTAATGTTGTGTTCGATATTATAGGCAATTTGTTTTTCGCGTCGGCGCTGGGTTTCGTCCATCGTTTTCTGCATACTTTCGGTGATGGTATCGGCATAAAAGATCACGAGTCCATCCACATTTCGGGCGGCTCGACCCGCCGTTTGGGTCAGCGATTTTTCATTGCGCAGGAATCCTTCCTTATCCGCATCAAGTATGGCCACCAGGGATACTTCCGGCAGGTCGAGACCTTCACGCAAAAGGTTTACCCCCACCAGCACGTCAATTTCGCCCAGTCTAAGCTGTCTTAGTATCTCCACCCGATCAAGGGTATCTACTTCGCTATGGATATACTTCGATTTGATGTTGATGCGGTGCAGGTACTTATCCATTTCTTCGGCCATACGCTTAGTGAGCGTGGTTACCAGCACGCGATCCCCTTTCTTCACGCGGTTGTCGATTTCATCGAGCAGGTCATCAATCTGGTTGGCAGAGGGACGCACTTCAATGGGAGGATCCAGCAGACCTGTAGGACGTACAACCTGCTCCACCACTACTCCTTCGGTTTTTTGAAGCTCATAATCATCAGGCGTAGCCGAAACAAAAATGACCTGGTTCATCAATGATTCAAACTCATGAAAGTTGAGGGGGCGGTTATCCAGTGCGGATGGCAGGCGGAAACCATAATCTACCAGCACCAGCTTACGGCTGCGATCACCACCATACATACCACTTACCTGGGGAATGGTTTGATGGCTTTCATCAATCACCATCAGGAAGTCTTTGGGGAAATAATCGAGCAGGCAGAAGGGTCTTGTGCCGGGACGGCGCCGGTCGAAGAAGCGCGAATAGTTTTCGATGCCGCTGCAATAGCCCAGCTCGCGAATCATTTCCAGGTCGTACTCCACTCTCTCCTTTAGCCGCTGGGCTTCGATGGGTTTTCCATTGTTCTTAAAGTATTCCACCTGCGCGTGCAGCTCATCCTGTATTTCATAAATCACCTGCTGCATAATATCTTTCGGAGCCACATATAGATTGGCCGGGAAAATAGCGGCATTTTCCATTTTTCCGATTCGTTTGCCGTTGGCGACATCAATGCTTTCAATCTCTTCTATTTCATCACCAAAAAACGTGATTCGGTAACCAAAATCCACATAGGGAAGATTGATATCCACTGTGTCGCCTTTTACGCGAAAACTGCCGCGGGTGAAATCGGTGGTGGTTCTGCTGTAAAGCGAATTCACCAGTGAATGAAGGAAGGCCTGGCGGGAAAGAGTTTGTTTTTTGGCGATGCGGATGATGCCACTTTCATAATCTGTTGGGTTACCCATACCATAGATGCAGCTTACGCTGGCCACTACGATAATATCTCTGCGGCCACTCAGTAAACTGGTGGTGGCCCTTAAGCGGAGCTTATCGAGTTCTTCATTGATGCTAAGGTCCTTTTCGATATACACATCGCTCACCGGCATATAAGCTTCCGGTTGATAATAATCGTAGTAGGATACAAAATATTCCACCGCGTTTTCTGGAAAGAATTGGCGGAACTCCCCATAGAGTTGCGCCACCAGGGTTTTGTTATGTGTCAATACCAATGTAGGCTGCTGCACCTGCTGAATCACATTGGCGATGGTAAATGTTTTACCACTACCCGTTACTCCCAACAGGGTCTGAAATTTTTCTCCTTCCTGCAATCCTTCGGTCAATTGCCGTATTGCTTCCGGTTGATCACCGGCAGGGGAATAGGGCGCATGTAATTGAAAACCCATAGTTAAGGTCCTTTCTTCTCTTTTAACAAAAATGATTGGAGGTTGAGTGCAGCGGTGGGATTTGAAACTTTGTCTTATAAATCTTCGTAAATACTACAAATCCTTGCCGTATGTCAGCTATCAACAAATTTACAAAATTCGTCCCGATCCTGATCTGTATTGGTATCGTTGTTTTTTGGATAGCCTGTAATGGGAGTGGTAAGTAGGGAGTAGTTAGTAGGAAGTAGGTAGAGATTAAATTGCTATGCGCCAGTATTTAGTTGAAAAGAGCTACAACCTTTTTCTACGTCTGCTTTTCACTTCCCCACCAACCGTTTTCAATTCCCAACTCCCTGTTCCCTACTCCCTACTCACTACTAACTACTAACTACTCCCTACTACCCCCTAATGGTTACCACTTAATTGAGCAAATTACTCGCCTATTTGCTTGCTTTTGAGCGCTTTAAATAGGAAGTTTGTTATACACGCATCGCTCCCATGCAGGCTTTGTATAGAGATGATGCGCTGTCATCCACCATATCCGATCCGTTATGAAAAAGCCTTTTATCAGCTTTCTTCTTGGCTGCGTTATTTTATCAGCGCGCGCGCAGCATTTTTCCCTTATAAAAGACATCAACCCTGGTGCTGCCAGCAGCAATATCTGTTATTTGACGCGTGTGAATAACCAGTTATTCTTTGCCGCCAACAATGGATCAAACGGAATGGAATTATGGAAGAGTGATGGCACCAATGCGGGCACGGTGATGGTGAAGGACATTAATCCGGGAAGTTTTAGCAGCAGCATCGGCTATATTACGGCATTGGAGCAGCAGATTTATTTTGTGGCCAGCAATGGCAGCAATGGAGTGGAGCTTTGGAAAAGCGATGGAACGGAAAGCGGTACCGTGATGGTGAAGGATATTCGTGCCGGAAGCGCTTCCAGCTATCCCTCAGCCCTTATGGGAATGAACCAGGTTCTTTATTTTTCAGCAACTGATGGAATCAATGGAGCGGAACTCTGGCGTAGTGATGGCAGCAGTGCCGGCACAACACTGCTCAAGAATATTCATCCCTCCGGATCTGCATCTCCTCAATACCTGGTGGAGATGAATGGCATCATTTATTTTTCGGCAGATGATGGTACCAATGGCCGGGAGCTCTGGCGCACCGATGGAACCGCAGAAGGCACTTATTTGCTGAAGGATATAGCTCCTGGCAGCAATAGTTCATCACCGGGCAGCCTGGTAAAAATTGGTTCTACTTTGTTCTTTTCGGCCAACGATGGAACAAATGGCGTTGAACTCTGGAAGAGTGATGGAAGTTCGGCGGGCACTGTAATGGTAAAGGACATCTGGACGGGTGGCAGTGAAAGCTATCCTTATAATCTTCGCAATGTAGGCGGAACCCTTTTCTTTTCAGCCGACAATGGGGCCAATGGTATGGAACTGTGGAAAAGTGATGGTACGGCTGCCGGCACGGTGCTGGTGAAGGATGTGTGGCCTGGCACACCCAGCGGAGCCAGTGGCAATTTCGCCGGCATGGTGAATCAGCTTGTATTTACAGGGAATGATGGCGTGAATGGCGACAAGACATGGGTGAGCGATGGTACCAGCGAAGGCACGCGCATTTCAACAATCAGCACCGATCCCGGCACGGGCACGGTGCGCGAGATTCAGGAGACGGACGTAAAGATTTATGCCAGCATCCAGGAATCCACCATGGGTCGTGAACTCTATGGTTTAGACTTCTCTGTGGTGCTGCCCTTGATATGGTTAGAATTCGATGGCGACCTGGTACAGAAAGATGTGAAGCTGAGCTGGAAAACGGTGCAGGAAGAGAATACCCGCGATTTTGTAATTGAACGTAGCACCAATGGACGCGATTTTGTGGCTGTTGGTCGGGTATCGGCTATCAATAGTCCCGGTACACATGCCTACCAGCACAGCGATCCGGATGTATTGTCGTTGGCGGTACCTGTTGTTTATTACCGTCTTCGTCAGAATGATCTGTTCGGACGATTCTCGTATTCTACCGTTATCGCCATTTATGCAAGGGCTCAATCAGGCATTCGGTTATTTCCCGTTCCTGCAACCGATAAAGTATGGGTGGTGGGCGATTTTCGCCCTCTTACACGTGTGAACTACCAGGTATATGACAATAGTGGCAAGATGGTAGCCACGGCGGCATCCGTTCCGGTAGATACCGGACGTATGGAAGTGGACATTTCAAAGCTGGTGCCGGGTATTTATTATCTCCGCGTACAGGAAGACCGGTTCGACAAACGATTCCGCATTGTGAAGCGCTAAGCTTTGGTTTGCTTACCAGAAGTTGATTTTCGGTTTATATAGCTGCTGTAATCGGGCAGTATGCATTCGTATACATCATACATAAGGGGAGAAGTAAGCAGGAAGTCGGCTGTGGAACGATTACAGGCTGTGGGAATATTCCAGGTAGCGGCCACCCGTAGCAGGGCTTTGATATCGGGGTCGTGGGGCTGCGCCTCCATGGGATCCCAGAAAAAAATCAACGCATCGAGTTTGCCTTCCGCAATAGATGCTCCTATCTGTTGATCACCTCCCAGAGGACCACTCAAAAATTTATATACGGGCTGATTCAGGGCCTCCTGTATAAGGCTACCAGTGGTGCCGGTGGCATACAACTCGTGTCGGGCGAGGGCTGTTTTGTTGTATACCGCCCAGTCGATGATCTCATCTTTCATATTGTCGTGAGCGACAAGGGCTATTTTTTTACGGGCCTGGAGTGTGCGGGAAGGCATTTTGTTAGAGTTGGAAGTTTTAAGTTATAAGTTCAAAGTTATAGTAGCTGATGGGTACTGATCAATAATACTATACCTTCTTGAAATCGTCAGGCTAAATGTACACCTTTAAAAAATAATGGCGTGGATAATGACACTTAAGGATGCCAATCCACGCCACTTAAAACTTATAACTCAAAACTTAAAACTTCACAATCATTTAAACTCCGCACTCACCGTAATCTTCGGCTCTTTTGCCACTTTACCCCCATCAATCGGTGCGCCCTTGATATCGAAATCGGCGAGTTTGATCGAGAAACTGGTGCTGGCATTGATGGCACCGTCTTTTACTACAACGGTAGCAGGGGTTTTCAGGGTTTGCGATTTATCTTTCACCGTGAGTGTTCCTTCCACATCTACATTATACGTTCCGTTTTTGCTGTAATCCACTGCTTCGGGATTCAGGATTTTGCCTGTGAAAGTGAAGCTGGGGAATTTATCGGAGTTCATCCAGTTGCCACCGTTAAAGTGATCCTGGATGGTGGGATTGCTGAAAGCGAAATTTTTCACGGTTGCTTCAAAAGCCACGGTTCCTGATTTGGTGTCCAGTGCGGCCACTACAGCTTTGTTGGTAGCTTTCGGCAGCGCATCTATAGCGGTGCTGGCATCAAAAGCGACAGTGGCGGAAGTGGTTGTTTTCTTTTGGGCAAAAAGGCTGCTACTTACAGCAACGAGGGCCAGAAAGAGAATTGTTTTTTTCATACCTGCTTTGTTTTGGGGTAATGTGTATTTTTTGAATAAATGTTTGACGTTTTAATATGGAAAATCCCTGTGTTCTGCTTTAGTTTCCGCCATTCCCGTACCGGGCGTGCAGGGTGGCGCGTTGAAAGGGAATGGAGTAGGCGTCCAGTATGCTGGTATAGCTGGATCCGCTGGAAGCTCCTTTTACGGCAATGCTGTCACCAACATTAACCGTCCGGGCTTCCTGCAAATATTGTTCCTGAAATGCGAAAATGATATAATCACCGGTTTCGGGGTGTACAAATTTTATGTTAACGGAAGCAGTATCTGGCGATTCCAGCTCCGAAACGCGCCCATGAACGATGACGATCTTTTCGGCGTATTTGGCATTGGCGGCTATATTATCGGCCCGGAACTCCTGCATCAGTTCTGTGGCATTCATGGTAAAATCTTCTTTCACCCCCTTGGTGCCCGCGAATTTTTCCGTGGCTATATAGATATATACCGCTGCGCCGATGAGTACCAGTACGCCAATACTTACCCATATTTTCCTGCGGGTGCTCCAGCGGCGCTTCGTACTTGTTGATTGTGTCATGGGACTGCCTTAACAGATAAACAGAATGATAGTTGAGTGATTTGGTAGACAAATATACAATGTTTAAACATTGATTTTGATTTTGCACTGTTAAAAAAACAAAAAAGCTGTCCCGTTACGGCGAGACAGCTCCCTTCACTAACCCATCCATCAGCTTATACGCTGAGGATGAAATATTTAGGCTGTTTGCATTTCTTTGATCTTCTCACGAATCTTGGCTTCGATTTCTTTGGAGAGTTCCGGGTTATCGAGCAGGAGTTGCTTAACTGCATCACGGCCCTGGCCGAGTTTATCGCCATTGTAACTGAACCAGCTACCGCTTTTTTGAACGATGCCAAGTTCAACACCCATGTCAATGATCTCGCCGGTTTTGGAGATGCCCTCACCGAAAATGATATCGAATTCCGCTGCGCGGAAGGGGGGTGCTACTTTGTTCTTAACGACTTTTACTTTTACGCGGTTGCCTATGGCCTCGTCGCCGTCTTTGATTTGGCTGCTGCGGCGGATATCGAGGCGGACGGATGCGTAGAATTTAAGGGCATTACCGCCGGTGGTGGTTTCGGGGTTGCCAAACATGACGCCGATCTTTTCGCGCAGTTGGTTGATAAAGATGCAGATCGTGTTAGTTTTGGAAATGGTAGCCGTCAGTTTTCGCAGAGCCTGGCTCATGAGGCGGGCCTGCAATCCCATCTTGCTGTCTCCCATTTCACCTTCCAGTTCGCCTTTGGGTACCAGGGCGGCTACAGAGTCAATAACCACTACATCCAGGGCGCCGGAAAGAATCAACCGATCGGCGATTTCGAGCGCTTGTTCCCCATAATCGGGCTGCGAGATCAGCAGATTGTCCACATCCACACCCAGCTTTTGCGCATAGTTGCTGTCGAAAGCATGCTCGGCATCAATGATGGCACACATGCCGCCTTTTTTCTGCGCCTCCGCGATAACATGGGTGGCGATGGTGGTTTTACCAGATGATTCAGGTCCGTATATTTCAACTACCCGACCGCGGGGAAGACCTCCAATGCCCAACGCCGTATCGAGCCCGATGGAGCCGGTGGAAACTATTTCCTGGGTGACAACACCCCGCTCGTTCATCATCATCACGCTGCCTTTGCCAAAATCCTTCTCGATTTTGTCTATTGTTAGCTTAAGCGCTTTCAATTTCTCGTTGTTTGCTGACATGTCGGTTGTTTTATCTGTTTTTGCCATAGCCAAAATTACGTCTTCCCCAATGCTGGTTATAAAATCTTATGAACATCCAAAACTAAAGCATTTAGTAATTGGATGCTAATATTTTTTGGAATTTTTTTCCCGGAAATGGTCGTTTTTTTCCCGTTAGCTGGTGAGGAAATCAACGTTAAAGGCGATATACTGGCACAGAATGCCCACGCCAAGACCAATGTAAATTTCACGGCTTTGGTGATCGGAAACCAGCAGGCGCGCCGTGCACACCAGGCCGGCTATGAGAAGCGAAACCAGGAGCCAGGGCAGGAGGGGGGCGCTGTTATGAAAGCAGATATAGGTCATGAAACAGACCAGGATACCCATGGATATCGCGTGCATGCTCACCTTCATATATATGTTGGCGATCAGCCCCAGCGAGGATGCCAGGAAGATGCCCAGGGCCAACTGAACCAGTTCCTGCGCAAACTGCGGTTGGTTGCGCAGCACATACCACATCCAGAAATAAAAGATGCCACAGGCTATATAGGGAATGATTCGTTCGCGACGACTGCGAAGGTAAATGGAGTCAACAAAGCCCAACCCTTTGATCAGCAGTACTGTCACAAGTGGAAAGAAGCTGTAGATCACAAAAAAGCGAACCAGCGCGATCCATTTTTCTCTTGGCGCGAAACCCAGGAAATAAGGAGGTACCATCAGCAAAAAACCAATGATGTATACCGGAACAAAAAGTGGATGAAAAATAAAAGAGATAACATGTGCCGGTATCCGCAAGGACCAATGCCAGCGCCTGGCGGCATTCTCATCCCATTCACGCAATTCATTTTCTTCTGAAACATAAAGCCGGGCACTCATGTGGTAGCAACTTTTGTGCAAAGAAAAGGAATATCTACCATGATTGCCTTGATGGCCTTTGTAATGAAGTTCCATTTGCTTTTCCCTTTCAAATTTAAGCCCCTGAGCTTTCATTTCAATAGCAAGCGACCGCTGATAAATCACCAGAAAGCATTTTGACCTTAGAAGCCTATATATTACCTTTATTTTGCGATGCGGAAACCGGGGAGTTGCGTGAGGTGTATCAACTGAATGAACGATTTTTCTGTCATATCGACCGGCTTTGCCGGCTTGCGCAGGGGTCTGATGAGCCTGAGCCTGCTTAGCCTGTTGCTGCTGTCTGGAGTCATGCTCCAGGCGCAGGGTAAGTATATTCAGGCTTATAAACCCCTGGCCGATTCCTTATCGGTGGTTTACGGCATACCCAGCTCTGTAATGCTGGGTGTAGCCATCATTGAGTCAGGATCGGGCAGCAGCCGCAATGCCAAATTGCTCAACAACCATTTTGGGATTGTTGGTAAAAACAACCTCCTGAAAACAAAGGGTATCCGTTCCCGCTACAAACAATATCCTTCTGTAAAAGCATCCTATATCGGATTCTGCCAGCTATTGACCCGCAAAAGATTTTATCCCAAACTGAAGGGCAATAGTGATTACAAACTTTGGCTCGAAGCCATGAGCAAGGCAGGCTATTCGGAGGCACCGGCAGAATGGAAGGCCCGCATTTCGGCCGCAATCCGTAAACTCAAACTTCACGATAGCCCTGAGTAATATGCTATGAACGCAAATAAGCGCGTGCTCCTCTTTGTTGTGTACAGTGTGGGGCTGTTTCTGGTTTTTTCGGTATCGGCCATCGCCTTCAACTGGTCATGGGCTCCCTTTGATCGGGTAAACCTGCTGAGCGAATTGATACACCCCGCAAAGGATGTGGCAAACGACATGGCTAAAGCCGATAGCAGCGCAGCCGCCGACAGTTTGCCGGCATCTGTTTCACAACCACAATTTGAACTTTATAACCGACCCGGGCTCATCACGCATTTCTATTCGGATACCCAACGGAGCAGCCTGCCCGGCCTGGCTGCCAAACTTCAGCAGTTGAAGCAAACCGGCAAGGGCAAAGTTCGAATCGCCTACCTGGGAGATAGCATGATTGAAGGAGACCTGATGACGCAAACCCTACGCGAGTTGCTGCAAAATTATTTTGGCGGCCAGGGCGTGGGTTTTGTACCTATCACTTCGCAAGTGAATTTTTTCCGCAAATCTGTGGCGGCGGTTTTTTCAAAAGGTTGGGAGGATCAGCATTTCCTCAATGGGGGAGGCTCCAGGCTGCACCTGTCGGGCCACCTGTTTCGCACGGCCAACGACTGGGTCACCATGACGGACCACACTCTTCGCGAACCGAATCCGGTATTGGAAAAAAGCCTGCTTTGCGGACCATATGGAAAGGAAATTAATATTAACGTGAATGGTAGCCGCTACCCCATTTTTCCGCAAAAGCCGTTCAACCGGTTGTTACTGGCCCGCGACAGCAATCCAGAAATAGCACTGGGCGTAGCGGCACCACTGCTTCCGGTATATGGCATCAGTATTGAGTCGGAGAACGGTGTTTTTGTCGACAACTTTTCTTTTCGCGGCATTACCGGTATAGAGCTGGGTGGTCTTGATTCCGCCTTTCTTCGCGCCATTGCTGAGGAGAACCCCTATGATCTGATTGTGCTGCAATATGGGGTAAACCTGCTTTATCGTCCAAAGGAAACTGATTTTGACTGGTATGGTAAGGCTATGGTACCGATACTGGAAAAGCTGAAGCATAGCTTTGCCCCGGCCGAGCTGGTGCTGGTAAGTACGGCGGACCGCGCTTTTCGGCAGGGCGGAAAATTCCAAACGGCTGTCGGACTTGATTCTTTGGTGCAAATTCAGGCAGCGGCGGCTCGCGATGCCGGGGCCTTGTTCTATAACCAGTTTGCGAGTATGGGAGGTACCAACTCCATCGTGGAATGGGCTAAAGCCAGGCCCGCCCTGGCCAATAAGGATCATGTGCATCCCAATGCACGCGGCTCCGAACTATTGGCCCATTATTTCTTTGAAGCCATCCTGAAAGAATACCAAAAATTCAGCAGCCATCCCCCAGTAAAGACCAGCCAGCATGCCCCTAATTGATCTTGAAGCTTTTTTTCAGCAGTTTCTTTACCGGGAAGATGATCCCCTGCTTTTCAACAGTGGTTTTTTTGTCTTTTTCTTCGCGGCATTTATTGGGCTTTATTATGCGTTCCGGCATCGCTATCGTACCAGGCGGTATATATTCATATTCTTCTCCCTCTATTTTTTCTACAAAGCCAGTGGTGCGTTTGTAGGCCTGGTAATACTTTCGGCCATCGTTGACTATTTATTGTCGAACGCAATATGGCGACAGCAGCGAAAGTGGGCTAAAAATGCCCTGCTGCTGCTGAGTATTGTCTTCAACCTGGGATTGCTTTTCTATTTCAAGTACACCGATTTTTTCATCGCGATGAGCAATGATATGCTCAACACGCATTTTAATCCCCTCAACCTGTTGCTGCCCATAGGCATCTCATTTTATACATTCGAAAATCTGAGTTATACCATCGATGTCTATCGCGGCCAGTTTGAACCCGCCCGCCGCTTCAGCGATTACCTCCTGTTTCTTTCTTTCTTTCCCAAGCTGATGATGGGTCCCATTGTACGGGCCCATGATTTTGTTCCGCAGATCAATAAACCCTATTCCCTCACCGAAACAGATTTTGCGAAAGGGTTTTACCTGATAATTTCCGGTTTGATCAAAAAGCTCGTGATTTCGGACTATATCAGTCTCAATTATGTTGATTATATTTTTGATGATCCGGCACGATATACCGGTTTGGAAAACCTGTTTGCTGTTTATGCCTATGCGGTGGTCATCTATTGCGACTTTAGCGGCTATAGCGATATCGCCATCGGCATCGCGCGCTGGCTGGGTTTTCATATACCTGTCAACTTTCTTTCGCCCTATCAAAGCGCCAGCATCACGGAATTTTGGCGCCGCTGGCATATCTCCTTATCCTCCTGGTTGCGCGATTATCTCTATATCCCCCTGGGAGGGAACCGCCGGGCCAGCCCGGCCACCTGGTTATTTGCGGGAGCATTTTTCATGGGAATATTTTTGGTGGGCTGGCAATTGTTGCATTGGTCTATCCCGTTAGCGGTCGGTATCTCGGCGGGGTTCCTGCTATTGTTTCTTTTGCCGGGCATCATTCGTCGCGACAATAAGGTTGTTTCCGCCAACATGAACCTTTTAACCACCATGCTCCTGGGTGGTTTTTGGCATGGCGCCAACTGGAACTTTATCATCTGGGGTGTTTGGCATGGCCTCGGCTTGGCCCTGCATAAAATATGGCTGCTGGCTACAGGTCGGGTTTTGGGTTCCAGGCATCGCAAGCCCTGGTACCGCTTTTTAGGGAGTATCCTCACTTTTCATTTTGTATGTGTGGGCTGGGTTTTTTTCCGGTCTGCGGATTTTGATCCTGCTACCAATGATGTGCAGAAAGCGTTGGATATGCTTCACCAGATTTTTTACAGCATGGACTTCTCCGTGTGGCCCGCCTTTGCAGGCAATTACTGGCCAGTGTTGCTTATGTTGGGTATAGCTTTTTTGTTGCATGCATTGCCCGATTCCCTGGCCGATAAAATGATCGGCCGGTTTCACCGCGTACCCATGATTGCCTACCTGCTTGTGTTCTTCGGATTTGTTATTCTCTATGGTTATTTCAAATCGGCAGAGCCGGTGATGCCGATTTATTTGAAGTTCTAAGTTTGAAGTTGTAAGTGAGGTTTAAGGTTTAGGGTTTAAAGTTTAAGGTTGAACTTTAAACTTTAAACTCTAAACCTTAAACTATTCAACAAATCCTCAAATAATCAAATCCTCAAATAATTAAATCGTCCTATCTTCGCCGTTAATCGTTAAATCAGTATGCAACTTACAGCCAAGCTTATACAGGTACTGCCCCTGCAAACGGGTACCGGCCGGAATGGTGAATGGAAAAAGCAGGATATTATTGTAGAAACGGATGGGCAATATCCCAAAAAGATCTGTGTATCCATCTGGGGTGATAAGGTAAACAGTGCCCAGTTGCAGCCCGGTGCCATGCTCAATATTTCATTTGATGTGGAAAGCCGCGAATACAATGGCCGCTGGTACACGGATGTGAAAGCCTGGCGTATAGAAGCTGCTTCGGAGGGAGGACAGGCGCCACAGCAGAGTGGCCCCGAAGAAGATTTTACCAATCAGGTGATGAGCAGTAATGATGATGATCTGCCGTTTTGATTGAAGTTTAATGTTTAGGGTTTAAGGTTTAAATTTCTATATTAAACAGTAAACCCTAAACCTCACCCACGCCTAACCGTCTCCAGGTACAAATTCACAAACTCTTCTTTTTCTTTCCTTCGGTACTGCATAATAAAGCGTGGATGCGGGAGCGCTGTTATTGAATCGAACCAATTATGCTGCCGGTTCAGCGCTTCGAGGTATTTCCTGTTTTTTTCTCCCCCTATTACAATACATTTTCGCGGGATAAGCGGCCAGGCAAGTTGTTGTTGAAGACATTTAAGAATAAATGGATTGATCTTCTTCAGTAGTTCGGGGTCGTCGTAGTAGTTTAGATTTTTCTTGTCGCGGGTTAGACCCAGCGGGCAAATGGATCCGATATAGCATTTCCCAAAAAATTCGGATGGGCCGCCCCCGGCTTCAATCATTTCATAAATAAAGGCGGCGGAGAGTTCGGTACTTTGTTCCCAGGGGTGCTCGATTCCGCAATTTTCTTTGAGCTGCCGGGGTGCCGTAAAATTGATGCCTGTGATGCCAGCCCCAAAACGGCCGGGATTGATGCCCAACATCAGTAGCCGGGGGCGATTATCAGTATAGAATTTTTGATAGAATGCCTTCATTAAATCCCGTACCACAGGATCCTTTTGCGGATGAAGCCAGGCGTAGCCCGGAGGCAGGTTCCGTGGAGGCCGCAGCCGGAAATAGAAATCGAGAATATTATCAGCGATAGTGGCGATGAGAAATTGGTTATTATGATTGAAGGTAGCGAAAAAGCTGGTTCGTGATAAATAGGAGTGATAGTTATTACAATTGCGAAGGGTGGTGAAAGTGCAGGAGTTTTTTACCGCTACGAACGCGACGAATCCGCAAAGTGCGCGACGAAATAATTAAAGTATATGACAACTACGCAGTTTCCAAGAAAGTTGACTTATAAGCAGGTCGTCGCGTTCGTTGCGACTTCCTGGCGTTCGTAGCGGTAAAAGATTCTTGAATTGAAAACAGCTTGCAATTTCGGAGTGCTTTTCCTGCATATTTGCGTAGATTTTGTTTTCATCGCTTAAGCGATTTCCCAGCCTCCCTTAAACCTTAAACTCTAAACCCTAAACTCCCGTGAAAATCCTCGCTCTCCACCTGTTTTTTTCCCATGGTATCCGGTTGTTTTTGTCGTAAAATGCATGTCGAACAGATACACCGTTTATGAAAACAGCAACCTTTACCCTTCGTCTGGAGTACGAAGGGCATGTGATGTATTTGCCTTCCCTGCTATGTGGTCCGGGGAGGCCACCCCGATTTTTGGTGCGGGTCCTGGGGCGATCCATTGTGTATCAATCCGATCATATCTACCGTTTTAGCCGGTTAGATGCCCAGGTACCGGAGCCGGAAAGTGGAGATGGCCTGCTGAATTGTATAGGCGACAAATTGGGTGAGCTTTTCGGGTACAACTGACCATTATCAACCCCTGCACTAATTGGCATCATAGCGGAATCCGGCCCTGCCAAATAGATTTGGTAAAAATTACCAATGAAAAAGATCCTGGCCGCCTTCGACGGGTTGAAATACTCAACGGCAACCTGTGATTATGCCATGCACCTGGCTCAAATGACGCATGCCCACCTGGTTGCTGTATTCCTCGACGATATCACCTATACCAGCTACCGCATTTATGACCTCGTTGGTAAAGAAGGCGTTTCGGAACAGCGACTTACAGAATTGCAGCAGGCAGATCAGGAAAAGCGCAAAGCGGCTGCTGAGCAGTTTGAGCAGGCCTGCCAGAAAAAGGGCATTTCCTATGCCGTGCATCACGATCGCAATGTTGCCATTCATGAGTTGAAACACGAAAGCATATATACTGACCTGCTCGTGATCGACCGGCGCGAAACGCTTACGCACTATACCGAAAAGCTACCCACACGTTTTATCCGCGATTTGCTGGTAGACACGCAATCGCCCGTATTGCTGGTACCCGCGCGCTATAAACCCATCGAAAAGCTCATACTCCTCTACGATGGGGAGCCCGGTTCTGTATATGCCATTAAAATGCTGAGCTACCTGCTGCCCCAGTTGAAGCAGTTGGAAACCGAAGTGATTTCCGTGAATCCTACCCAAAGCAGCCTGCATTTACCCGATAACCGGCTCATGAAAGAGTTTATGAAAAGGCATTTCCCCAAAGCAAAATACACCGTGCTGAAAGGCCTGCCCGAGGAAGAGATTTTAAAGAGACTGGAAGCGGAGAAAATGAACGCACTGGTAGTGCTGGGTGCTTATCGCCGTGGTGCCGTGAGTCGGCTTTTTCGGGAAAGCATGGCCGACCGGCTTATGAAAAGCACCAAACTGCCGCTTTTTGTGGCACATGGCAAATAGCCCCACTATTGCAAATGCAACAATAAAAAATCAGATTGGTATGCCCTCAGCCTACGATGATTTATTTGCTTATGAATCGGCACAGTTGGAAAAGCTGAAAGCCATAGTGCACCAGGCCGTGGATGAGGAGAAATTGTTGTCGGATAAACTGGCCGAATTTGAAGACCGGCATCCGCCCTTTACCAGTGTGATGGCCGACCGGGTTGCCTCCTTTGGCGGAAGCTGGCGATTTATCATCGTATTCCTGATCTTCATGGGTTTATGGATGGGGGCAAACCTCTATCTCTTCAGTCAACCCTTTGATCCTTTCCCCTTTATACTGCTCAACCTCTTGCTTTCCACACTCGCGGCCCTGCAGGCACCCATCATCATGATGAGCCAGAACCGCAAGGAGGAAAAGGATCGGCAACGCGCCATCAACGATTATATGATCAACCTGAAATCGGAGATAGAAGTGCGCAACCTGCACGGTAAGATCGACCTGCTCATTACCGAACAGATGAAAACCCTCTTCGAAATCCAAAAGACCCAATTGCAGATGATGGAGCGAATTCTGGAAGGCCGGGAAAAACCAGGCACGTAATCTGTTTCTCCTTGAGTACAATCACAGGCCACACTGACAGGTATCAGTGTTTACGGCCATTACGGGTAGTAGTTTCGGTATCTAAATTCTTAGTGTATGAATTCCGCAGTATCCCCCGAACTGAGGGAAGTGATAGGTGCCGTGCATTATCGTCCCGCTGTTTCCATTATTATGCCTTTTGAGCCAAAAATGAGCCTGAAGGCAGAATTGAGTCATGCGCTCGACCTGGCTGCAGACCGGGTGGAGCGGGAGTTGAAGGACAACTATGCCGCTGATTTGCGGGAGATGGTGATGGGTAAATTGCGTTCGCTGATAAAGGGCCTGAATTTTAATACACATAAGAAATCCATCGCCATCTATGTTTCCCCGGTATTTGAAAAAGTATTGTACCTCGATATTCCGGTGGAGGAGCGCGTGATTGTGGATGAATCCTTTGAGATCAGGGACCTGGTCTATAGCAAAAAACAATTACACAAATACCTGGTATTGGTGCTGAGCCAAAAGGAGAGCCGGATGTTTCTGGGCAATACCAGCAGTTTTGTCAGGATTATCTCCGATACACCCGAACATGTATATGCCTACATTAATGAAGTGCCCGAGCGGGTAGCTAATTTTTCCGATCCGGACGACAGGCGCCAGGTGATGATGGAAAAATTTCTCCGCCATATTGATAATTCGCTCGACCTCGTGCTGCACGCTTATCCACTACCTCTTTTTGTGATGGGTACAGATCGCACTATGGGTCATTTCAAAAAGCTTACCCGTCACGTACATTCAGTAATAGACTATGTGCCAGGAAATTTTGATGATGTGCCGGCGCCGGAGTTGAAAGATAAACTGGTACCGTATATAGCCGATTGGAAAAAAGTGATGCAACAAACCCTGCTCAATCAGTTGGATGAAGCGGCCAGCCGCCAAAAGATGAGTTATGGGATTGAAAACGTGTGGCGCGAGGCGGGTAACCGACGCGGCCGCCTGCTCGTGGTAGAGAAGGATTTTATGTATCCCGCCCAACATAGTCCGGAACCTGTTCAAATAGAACCGTTGAAAGGACACTACAACCCTTATTCTTATATAAGAGATGCAGTAGACGACATTATAGAAAAAGTACTGGAATATGGCGGCGATGTGGAGTTTGTAGATAGTGGTCTGCTGAAGCAGTACGATAGGATTGCGCTGGTACAATATTGGTAACAGAATGAAGTGAAATCGACAAGGCCGGTCGCCAGGATTGATACAGGCTGAAGCCGGCACAGTGAGGAAAAACACATTATAACGTCAAAACAGAAAATCATGAAAACGATTCTCGCACCCACCGATTTCAGTTCGGCATCGTTGAATGCCGTAAACTATGCCGCCGACCTGTCGAGAGTGTTGGGCGTGCAGTTGATTCTGCTGCATGTGTGCCCTGTGCCGATGGCATTTAGCGAAGTGCCGGCACCTGTTTCAGTATTGGAGCGGCTGGTGGAGGACGCCCGTTCGCAGATGAGTGAATTGCGTGAAATGACCCTGTTGCGTGTGCATGATGAAGTGCGGGTGAGTACTGAAGTGTTGCAGGGTGATGTGGTGATGGAGATTGAGGAAGCCTGTGGTCGCTATCATCCCTATGCAGTGGTGATGGGTGCTGAATCGATGGGTCCTGTGGAGCGTTGGCTGGCAGGGGGTAAAACGGTATCGGCCGTGAAGCATCTTGACTGGCCACTATTGGTGGTACCCTCAGATGCACGATTTGAGAATATCCGGCGTATCGGACTGGCTTGTGATTTGCGCAAGGTGGTGGAAACAATTCCGGCTCCGGAGATTCGCGAGCTGGTGAATCGCTTCAAGGCACAGTTACATATTCTCCATGTGAGTGTGGAACCCGGCGAGTCGGTGAGTGAAGAAACAATTGATGAAACCGAATGGCTGCGCGATATATTGAGTGATTTGCATCCGAAGTTTCATTTTATCTATGACGAAGAAGTGGAGCATGGCATCCAGGCCTGGGCCGACACGCACCAGTTGGATATGTTGATTGTAATACCCAAAAAGCATCGTTTTCCCGCATCGCTATTCCATCGCCGGCAGTCGCCAAAGTTGGTGATGCATGCGCATATTCCGGTGATGGCTATCAAGTAAAGCAACACCTTACAGGTCTTTAAGACCTGTAAGGTGTTTATTAAGACCTGTAAGGTGTTAGGACTATCAATATGGAACCTTATATACTTTCCTATCAACAATTGAGCCTGCAGGACCTGCATCGCGTGGGTGGCAAGAATGCATCATTGGGCGAAATGCTGAGCCGACTGGCCGAACAGCAAATACCTGTACCCGATGGATTTGCCATAACGGCCCATGCCTTCCGGGAGTTTTTGCTGGTCAATCAACTGAATGAGCCCCTGCAACAACTCATGCAGGAAATTGATCGCCCTTCTTACAAAAATCTCAACCTTGTTGGCGAAAAAGCCCGCGCCTTAATCAATGAGGGCATGTTTCCCGAAGACCTGGCGAAAGCTATCGAGCATGCCTATTCCGGACTGGATGCCGGTAACGACATATCGGTAGCTGTGCGGAGCAGTGCCACGGCCGAAGACCTGCCCGAAGCAAGTTTTGCCGGACAACACGACTCATTTTTAAACGTTAGGGGAAAGTCGGCCCTGCTGAATGCGGTACGCCAATGCTTTGCCTCACTCTATACCAACAGGGCTATCAAATACCGGGAGGATCATGGTTTTAGCCATGCCCAGGTTGCGCTGTCGGTAGGGGTGCAAAAAATGGTGCGTTCGGACCTGGCGGGATCGGGCGTGATTTTCACGTTGGAGCCGGAATCGGGTTTTCGGGATCTGATTCATATCAGCAGCGTTTGGGGCCTCGGCGAAAATATTGTGCAGGGAACCGTTACACCAGATGAATACCTCGTTTTCAAACCCACCCTACTTAACGGCCATCAACCCATTATTCAAAAAAAGCTGGGTTCAAAATCGCTGACCATGGTATATGGCGATGGCGAAGCGAATGCATTGATCAATCAACCCACGCCTATTGAAAAGCAGGAAAGATTTGTGTTGTCGAACGAAGATGTGCTACAGCTTTCCCGCTGGGCCCTGCAGATAGAAGCGCATTACCAGAAGCCGATGGATATTGAATGGGCGCGCGATGGGGAAAGCAATCAGTTATTCATCATACAGGCGCGACCCGAAACCGTGCATGCTGGCGCTAACCCACATATACTGAAAGAGTACACATTGAGTAATAAAGGCACCCTGCTTTGCAAGGGAGAAGCCATAGGTAGCACGGTCGCCATTGGCCGAGCCCGCTTACTAGCTTCACCCGCTGAAGCTGATCGACTGGAAGAAGGCGAAATTGTGGTAACGAACCTTACCAGCCCTGATTGGGATCCATTACTCAAAAAGTCGGGCGGTATTGTTACCAACAAGGGTGGCCGTACCAGCCATGCTTCCATAGTGGCCCGTGAGTTGGGCGTTCCCGCTATTGTTGGCTGCGGAAATGCTACTGAGCAAATCAGGGATGGAGACTGGATTACCATCAGTTGTTGCGAGGGCAAAACCGGATACGTGTATCAGGGTCGCGCAGCGATCAGCCTGAAAGAACATGATTTTTCGAAAATGCCATTACCGGGGCATACTAAAGTAATGCTGATTGCCGGTGACCCGGAAAAAGCCTTTCAGCTTTCACGCTACCCCACCCAGGGAATAGGCCTTATGCGTCTCGAATTTGTGATCACCCATTCCATCAAAGTTCATCCCATGGCTCTCGTGCGATTCAACGAGCTGAAGGATGAGGCAGCCAGGGCGGCGATAGCGGAAATGACCCGACATTATCCCAACAGAAAAACGTATTTCATTGATAAACTCTCGCAGTCGGTGGCGCTGATGGCCGCGGCTTTTTATCCACGAGAAGTAATCGTTCGCATGAGCGATTTTAAAACCAATGAATACGCCAACCTGTTGGGTGGCGCGCAGTTTGAACCCAGGGAGGAAAATCCCATGATTGGTTTTCGGGGAGCTTCACGCTATTATCATGAGCTCTACCGCGATGGATTTTTGCTGGAATGTGAAGCCATGCGCGTGGTACGCGATCAAATGGGCCTTACCAATGTAAAACTCATGATCCCCTTTTGCCGTACGCCGGAAGAGGGACGAAAAGTGGTGGAAGTGATGCAGAAAGCCGGATTAGAACAGGGTGTAAACCAGTTGGAGATTTATGTGATGGCCGAGTTGCCCGCCAACGTATTGCGGGCTGAAGCTTTTGCGGAGGTATTCGACGGATTTTCCATAGGCAGCAATGACCTCACCCAGCTTACCCTGGGCATAGACCGCGACTCAGACCTGGTAAGCTCTCTTTTCGATGAACGGGATGATGCTGCTCGCGACATGATAGGTACGATGATACGCAGAGCCCGGAAACTGGGTGTACCGGTTGGTTTATGTGGACAGGCGCCCAGTGATTATCCGGAGTATGCACAGTTTCTGGTGGAGCAGGGCATTGACAGCATATCCTTTAATGCGGATGCGTTGTGGAAGGGCATTGAAAATATCCGCATAGCGGAGCTAAAAGAAAAATCGCCTGCCTGATCTATGAATATAACTCCGGCCACTCAGCTCTTTTTGCGTGAAGCGGGCGCCATGGCGGCCTTTACCGGCCGCTTTTTCCGACAGGGATTTCGACCACGTTACGAGTGGGCCGAATGGTTGCGGCAATGTTACCTTATCGGTTATAAATCATTTCCGCTGGTGGGGCTTACAGCCTTTATCCTGGGCCTGGTACTCACCATGCAGCTACGACCTTCGATGGTTGACTATGGAGTAGAGTATCAACTCCCCGCCATTGTGGGCATTGCCATTGTGCGCGAAATAGGTCCGGTGATTACCGCCCTGATCTTCGCCGGCAAAATAGGCAGCAGTATTGGCGCGGAGCTGGGATCTATGCGCGTGACCGAGCAAATTGATGCCATGGAAGTGAGTGGCACCAACCCTTTCAAGTACCTGGTGGTGACCAGGGTACTGGCCAGTACATTTATGTTGCCGGTTTTGGTGATGCTGGGCGATGCCATTTCCCTCTACGGTTCTTATCTCGGCGTAAACATTCATGGAAATACCAGTTTTCAGCTTTTCTGGAGCCAGGTATATGATAACCTGTCATTCAGCGATGTAATTCCCGCCTTTATCAAAAGCTTCTTCTTTGGATTTGCCGTCGGCATTATTGGATGCTTTAAAGGATACCATAGCAGTAAGGGAACCGAAGGTGTTGGCCGCTCAGCCAATGCTTCGGTAGTGATTGCTTCGGTTATGATATTTGTGATCGACCTGCTGGCGGTGCAGGTAACGGATGTATTGGGTTTGAACTAAATGAACACGAAATCAACATATCAGGCATCAATAAAAACAACGGAGCCGGCCAGTCCTGTGCTTACCGTTTCGCATTTATATAAGGCTTTTGGAGCGAACAAGGTGTTGATCGACTTCAGCCTTCACCTGCACAAAGGCGAATCAGTAGTGGTGCTGGGTAAATCAGGATCCGGCAAATCGGTGTTGATCAAGTGCATTATCGGCCTGCTGCAACCGGATGCCGGGCAGATTTATATGTTGGATCAACCCATTCATCAATTGGATTCCGAAGAGTTGGACAAACTTCGTGCGCGTGTAGGTTTTCTTTTCCAAAGCAATGCCTTATACGACAGCATGACTGTGCAGGAAAATCTGGAGTTTCCGCTGCGGCGTCACTGGATCAAACTAAGCCAGCAGGACGTGGATGAAATGGTGCAGAAATCGTTGGATGATGTGGGGCTGGGCCATACCCGGCAAATGATGCCGGCAGAGTTGTCGGGAGGTATGCGCAAACGGATTGCGCTGGCCCGAACCCTGATTATGAAACCGGAGATCATCCTCTACGATGAGCCCACAACGGGGCTGGATCCCATTACGGGCCGCGAAATCATCGCGCTGATGAATGAAATCCAGACCAAGTACCAAACCAGTTCACTTATTATTTCGCACGACATGAACTGCGTACGCACAGCCGGACAGCGTATACTGGTGCTACTCGAGGGCAAATGCTATGCAAGCGGTACCTACGAAGAGCTTACTCACCATAAGGATCCTTTGGTCCGTCAATTCTTTGATTAAATGAAAAAGCAAAAAGGCAATCATCTGCGACTGGGAATTTTTGTAATGGCCGGACTCCTGTTCCTGGTACTGTTGCTATATATGATTGGCCGCAACAGAAGTCTTTTTCGGCCAACCTATGTATTGAAAGCAAGGTTTGAACATGTGCACGGACTGGTACCGGGCAATAATGTGCGCTATGCCGGTATTGAGGCCGGAACGGTGAAATCAATCAGCATTGTTGACGACACTACCATCGAAGTAACCATGATCATAGAGAAGCGCATGGCAAAAATAATTCGGAAAAATGCCGAAGTGTCGATTGGTACAGAGGGATTTGTTGGCAATAAAGTGGTGAGCATTACGCCCGTGCGTCAGGAGGCAGCTTTTGCAGTGTCGGGAGACCTGCTCGCATCCAAAAGGTCCACCAATACAGATGCCATACTTGAAAACCTGGAAAAGACTTCTTACGACCTGGTGGAGATAGCATCCGGACTTCGCCAAACCATTAGCCGGGTCAACGAAAGCGAAGCTTTGTGGCAATTGTTGCAGGATGAAGATATGCCCAAGGATTTGCGGACTTCGATCCGGAATATTCGCCAAACCACCCAGCGCACCAGCGAGGTGGTTAACGAGTTGGCGCAGATAGTAGAGTCGGTGGAAGAGGGGAAGGGATCTATCGGGCAACTGATCACAGATAGCAGCTTTGCCCGGGAGCTGCAGGGAGCCACGCGAAAGGTGAAGGATGTGGGGCAGCGGGCTGATTCGCTGATGATGCGCCTCAACGGAATGCTGGGCAGCCTGCAGCAGCAACTGGAGGAGGGCGAAGGCACAGCAGGTATTTTGCTATCCGACAGCACTACCGGTGCCAACCTGCAGGCCAGTCTCGAAAATATCCGTCGGGGAACGGCTGCTTTTGAGCAGAATATGGAAGCACTAAAGCACAATTTCCTCCTGCGAGGCTATTTCCGAAAACTGGAAAAACAAAAAAAGAAAGTAGGGAAGCCGTGATCACTATCAAGCATTTGCTTGAGGATGGTCATGGTTAACGCTTACAACAGTAGTTACCTTTCCGCTGTCATTTAAAAAAACATCGTTATGGACAACAATGGAAAAATAGCACTCGCTTTTGCAGCAGGTCTGCTGGCCGGTGCCATCGCAGGTGTATTGTTTGCGCCCGATAAAGGCAGTGAAACCCGTAGAAAGTTTGCCGAAAAGGGCCGCAAAATGGCCGATGATGTGAAAGGGAAATGGAAAGAAGCCAAAGCCGAATTTGAAGAGGCCATCAGCTAGGTTCAGCCAATGATTTTCCTGCCATGCGGGAAGGTGAAATAATCAGCTTATATGTCATCGCTTAAAGACAAATTATCCTCTTTTGCCGAAGACCTGCACGAGTATATAAACATTCGGTTTTCGCTGGGCCGGTTGAAGACGGCTGAAAAGCTGTCTATACTGGCCGGCCGCCTTATGGCCGGAATGGTGTTGGCATTTACCGCTGGTCTTTTTCTCATCCTGGTCAGTATTGCCCTCGCTATTGTTGTTGGTAAATGGCTTGATAACCAGTGGTTGGGATTTCTTATAGTCGCTGCTTTCTATTTGCTGATCGGCATCATCGTATGGCTGGCCAGGGGGCCTCTTATTCAATTGCCTGTCATGAATTCGCTCATCCATCAATTATTTGCCGAAGATGAAGAAGATCAGAAGCATGCATCAACTGAGAAATGAAAAAGCGCTACTTTCTCAAAAAAAGCGCGAACTTGAAGAAAAGCTGGGCGCCGATTGGGAAGAGATTCAGCTTTCGCTAAGTCCGCGTCAATGGGTGAAAGATTCTTTCAAAGCCGGTTGGACGGGCCTGAAAGAATCTGCGGCTGATGGAAAAACATTCCGCTCTGCCCTGCTGTCTGCCGGTGCCGGCTTTCTGGTAAAAAAGCTGGCGGGAAAATTGTGGAGAAAGAAAAGATCCTGATCCTCCGAAAAACTTTTTCAGCCTGCCCTCTTCCTATTTTCTTCACGCTAAATACCTGAATCATGTCAATTGTAAAAGTACTGGAGCTCATGGCCAGCTCTTCCAAAAGCTGGGAAGATGCGGCACAGCAGGCGGTTTCCGAAGCCTCTAAAACACTAAAGAATATCCGGTCTGTGTACATACAGGACCATAGCGCCGTTGTTCAAAACAACAAAATTGTTGAGTACCGCATTACGGCGAAACTGAGTTTTGAAATCGAACATTAGTTAAGTAGCCCTTTGCAACATTATTTTTTGCAACCTGTTTTACTGCGTAATTTTTGATGTATATGAGTAATAAGACCGCAGCCGAAACAGGGAGATTTCCGGGTCTTAGTGCCCGGGAGGTGGAAACCCTGCGCGCGAAGTGGGGACCCAATATTTTTGAACGCGGACCACGTCGGCATTTTTTTTCGATAGTGAAGGAAGTGGTGGCTGAGCCCATGTTCATCCTGCTTTCTATTGCCTGCGCGCTGTATTTTGTATTGGGGCAGGTAGATGAAGGTTTGCTAATGGCCGCTGCCATGCTACTGGTAGCGGCTATTTCATTATATCAGGAATTGCGCAGCAGCAATGCCATGCAGGCTTTGCGGCAATACACGGCAGAAAGGGTGCTGGTGATACGATCAGGCCAGCAGCAGTCTGTTCCCACTACCGATATTGTTCCCGGCGACATTATAGTACTGGAAGAAGGAATGCTGGTTCCTGCAGATGCCAGGATAGTGGAAGCCAATGACCTGTCGGTGAATGAATCGGTTATTACGGGCGAAGCCATGCCGGTAGATAAACAAGCCGGTACCGATGCATCCGTATTATACCAGGGCACTTTGATCAACCGCGGTACCTGCCTGGCGCGGGTAACCGAAACGGGCAGCCGAACGGTATTGGGCAAGCTGGGCCGGGAAGTGAGTGCCATTGCTTCACCCAAAACCCTGCTTCAGCTACAAATGCGCCGGGTGGTACGAAGGCTGGCCCTGTTTGGCATCAGTGGATTTCTCATCATCCTGCTCATTCACTATTCCAAGACGCAGGAATGGAGCACCAGCCTCCTGCTGGCGCTCACCCTCGCCATGTCGGCCGTGCCCGAAGAAATTCCGGTGGCGCTTTCATCCTTTATGGCTTTGGGAGCATATAAGATGAGCCGTTTCGGTATCATTTCCCGTCAACCCCAGATCATCGAAAACCTGGGTGCTGTTTCCGTTATTTGTCTCGATAAAACAGGCACCATCACCCAAAATCGGATGCGCGTACGGGAATTGTATGATGCTGTAAGCGACAAATTGGTGGAGTGGAATGGGAACAGGGCCGGGGATAGCCTGGAGCACTTGCTTTACCTTTCGGCACTGGCCAGCGAAACACGCCCCTTCGATCCGATGGAGCAGGCGATATGGGAGGCTTATGAAAGCCTGGCAAAGAATGCAGCAGGCAGACCGGCAATCGATCACGAATACCCCCTGCAGGGTCGTCCACCCATGATGACACATATTTATGCGCAGCAGGATGGCTGGCTGGTAGCCGGAAAGGGGGCGGCCGAGCGTATCATGCAGGTATGTGGTCTGGAGCCGGCCAGCCGCGAAATACTGAATCAAAAGCTGGAGAAGATGGCTGCCAAAGGCTATCGCGTGCTGGGTGTGGCAGAAGCCCGGCATACCGGCGATTTTCCTGCCAGCCAGGACGATTTTAGTTGGCAATTCCTGGGTTTGCTGGCCCTTTATGACCCCCCGAAGGAAAATATTCCGGAAGTGATACATCAGTTTTATACGGCCAATATTGATGTGAAGCTGCTAACAGGCGATCATCCGCAAACCGCTCGTTATATAGCCGGAATGGCAGGCATTAGAGGTGCTGCCAATAGCATCAATGGATCGGAGCTTATGCAATTGGATCCAACGCAATTAAGAGAAGTGCTGAAACGCTACAGCGTATTCGCGCGCATGTTTCCCGATGCCAAGAAGAAAGTAATTGAATGCCTGCAGAGCGATGGAGAGATTGTGGCCATGACCGGCGATGGGGTAAACGATGGGCCCGCATTGAAGGCGGCAGGTATCGGCATAGCGATGGGCAAAAAGGGAACAGAAATAGCCCGCAGGGCTGCCGACCTGGTGATAACCGACGACGACCTGGGCAAAATGGTAACCGCCGTGCGCGAAGGCCGACGCATTTTCAGCAACCTGAAAAAAGCCATCCGCTATATCATTTCCATTCATATTCCCATTATTCTCGTCGCTTCCCTCCCCCTGATCCTGGGATGGACCTATCCGACCATCTTCACGCCCATCCACGTTATATTTCTTGAATTGATAATGGGTCCTACCTGCTCCATATTCTTTGAGCGGGAGCCGGCCGAAGAAGGCATTATGCGCCAACTGCCGCGGAAAAGAACGGGCGGGCTGTTTACTGGCGAAGAGTGGTGGCTCAGTGTGATACAGGGACTTGTGATTGCCGCCGCCGCCTTATTCGTCTATTTCTACTATATGCAGGAAGGCGCACCCCTGGAAGAAGTGCGTACCCTTGTTTTCAGTATGTTGCTGATTAGCAATTTTTTTCTTACCTTTTCTAACCGTTCTACCACCGAGACTATTGTTCGTACTATCCGGTATCCCAATAATCTGGCCCCGCTGGTTTGGATAATTTCTATCATTGTTCTGCTGATTTTGCATTTTGTAGCTCCGGTGCGGGACATATTTCAACTGGCTCCTGTAAGTGGTACACAATTTATTTTTTGCTTAGCGATGGGTATGGTATCCGTTTTGTGGTTTGAAGTTTATAAGGCGGGTATCACCAGGCTTTGAAAGAGATGTGGCATTCACCAAAATCTTCGGACAATGCAGCACAGTCAACTGCCCAGGAAACAGGTAAGGAAAAGAAAGTCCTTAACAGGTTCCCACCTGCCGGGAGGCAACAGGGCCCTAAGGGAGGCCATGCGCCAGCTTGAATTATCGCTGGAACGCGAGAGACAGTTGAGTACCATGAAGTCGCGCTTTGTGGCTATGGCTTCGCACGAGTTCAGAAGTCCTCTCAGTACCATCCTTTCTTCGGCCTATCTTATAGAGCAATACAAGGAAATTCAGGATCAGCCCAAACGCAAGAAGCACCTCGACCGTATTGTAAACGCGGTGAACGCGCTCACGGAAATTCTGAATGAGTTTTTATGCGTGGGTAAGCTGGAAGAAGGGAAGATACAGGTGCGCCTCAGCGAACTGGCTATTACGGATTGGTTGCCCGGTATTGTCGCCGACATGTCGGGCTGGCTGCGTAAAGGCCAGCATATCTATTATCAGCATGAGGGGGTGGAGGAAGTGATTACTGATCCATCCCTGCTCCGGCATATACTCCTCAACCTGGTAAGCAATGCCAGCAAATTTTCGGCCGAAAGCCGCCCCATCGACGTGCGTACCAAATGCGATGGAAAAATGTTTATGTTGATTGTTACCGACTCGGGTATGGGGATAGCCCCGGAAGATATGAGCCATCTTACTGAATTATTTTACCGTGGTTGCAATGCCTCCAATATCCAGGGCACAGGCCTGGGGCTGCATATCGTGGCGCGATATGTAGACCTTTTGCGCGGGCGAATATATTGCGAGAGCACACTGGACAGGGGAACGATTTTCCGCATCGAATTTCCGCAATCCGAAATCAGGGTTTATGAAAAGAGTATTGCTGATTGATGACAACGATGATATCCGCGACAGCACGGCCGAAATCCTGGAGCTCACCAACTACACGGTAGAAACGGCCGCTAATGGGAAAGAAGGAATCCAAAAGGCCATGGACTGTTCACCCGATATTATTCTTTGCGATATCATGATGCCGGTAATGGATGGCTATGGAGTTTTTCATGCAGCGAGCCGTCATGAAAAATTGCAGCATGTACCATTTATTTTTCTTTCGGCGCGCGCCGAACGATCCGATCTGCGCAAGGGGATGGAGCTGGGTGCCGATGATTATATTACCAAACCATTTAACCCCACCGAACTACTGAATGCTATCGCGAGCCGGCTCAAAAGATCCGATCGCATGTACCATGATCAACCGGAAGCGGTTCCTATAAGGACCGGTGGAATTCAGGCCCTGGTGGAAGGGCGACACGAGAATCATTACCGGAGAAAGCAAATCATTTATTCAGAAGGTAATCATCCCAACAGACTTTTTTATGTACTCAGCGGAAAGCTGAAAGTTTTTCGCAGCAATGAAGAGGGCAAGGAGTTGGTAACCGATATTGTTGGTCCTGGTGAGTTCCTGGGATATACAGCGTTGTTACAGGGTTCCGTGTATTCCGATACGGCAACGGCCATAGTAGACGCTGAACTGGCCATTATTCCCTGCGAAGATTTCAGGGAGTTGCTGGAGCGGGATAATGCGGCCGCCCGGCAATTTCTGCAATGGATGGCGGAGGGAATAACCCGCAAGCAGGAGCAAATGTTGCGATTAGCATATTGCTCTCTTCGTCGCAAAGTGGCAGACGCCCTCCTGTACCTGCTGAGCAGGGAGAAGAAAAATGAGAAAGACGCAGAGTGGATTGAAATAGGCCGCGAATGCCTGGCCAGCATAGCCGGTACGGCTACCGAGTCGCTGATTCGAACACTCAGCGATTTCAGAAACGAAAGCATTATTGAAATTTCAGAAGGAGCGATCCGGATAAGAGATATGGAGAGATTGAAAGGGATGCCGAATTGAGAAGTTGAAAGTTTTAAGTAGTAAGTTTTAAATGATGTTGAGTATGGAATGATTCTTATTTGAAGTCTATGCCCAAGACCAATAATGTATTAATTTCTAATTTCAATAATACAGTCTCCATTACACTTACAACTTAAAACTTACCACTTAAAACTTTTCAAAACCCTCTCGGGCCTGCTTTCTCCAACAACACCCCCTGCTTTACCAGATTTTTGGCAATCAACTGTCCATACTCATGTCCCATGGTTTCAGTGCTGGAGGGATCGAATGATTTGGATTGCGCGCTGTAGAGTAATTTTTGTCCTTCCAGTTCATAGAAATTGCTTTCCCAGAAATAACGGGTATCGGTAACATAATAGCCGGGCTCATAAATCCGGTAGAACAGGGTAGTGCGGTAGCGCCAGAAACGGTTATAATAGATGCCATAGGGAGTGTAGTAGGGGTGTCCGGGCACATAGCGACGTTCTTTCTCCTTGTCGAGCAAAACAATAGTGACTACTGCGTCGAATCCGGATCCGCGCAACTGTTTTAGCGCTTCTTCTTCTTCGGTATTATCGAATGCTTTGGGGCCAAATTCCTGCAGGGAGGAAATGGCGGTATGGCCCATATTCTGGAGATCGCCCGCCAGGTGCTTTTCCATGCTTTCCTGTAGCTGCCGGTCATTGTCGCGAACAAGCGCCAGCACCAGGATTTTGCTATAGGATTGTGGCCGGGTTTCCGGAGCTTTCCAGGAAGAGGTTATCTGTGAGCTGCGGCAACCACTGATCAGAAGTAACAGGGTAAGACCCAGCACGGCATATAAGGATTTCATGCGATGATTTTTTTTGGTGAATGAATGTAGGGTGCGGGCTAAAGTTGCCGGAGGGGATGCAACAGATACCAGGCGATCATTCCGAATAATCAACGCATGTGTATTCAGGCGATTTGGTCGGCGAGGTATTTGAGAAAATCAGTTTTCATCCGGGAGAACTCATCTTCCACCAGTTTTAGGTGTGCACGCAGTTCCAGCACCCGTTCTTCCACATAGCCGGTGATTTTTGGATCCTCGAAAACTTCCCTGCGCAAAAGCCGGTCTATTTCGGCAATATCGCTACGTAAAAAAGCAATCCGCTGGTCCTGTTCTATGAAGCGGGTTTGAAATTGATCAAGGACTTCCAGCATTCCATTAGCCCCCGATTCTTTCAGCACTTCTGAAAGCCGATTCTTGAGCAGAATATTTTCTTCCATCATAAATCCCAACATGCGTTTCCAGGTGTCAGACTCATGCTGCAATTGCTTGATTCGCGCGGCCGACATGTCGGTAATTGTATTCATAGTGTTCAGGTGTCGGATCATGGTTAAGTGAGTTACGGTGCGGGCTGAAGGGTCGCAGGGACAGGGGCAACCGGTCGGATACGACTACGGCTGCCTGCCCTGCGCAATAATGACCCATCATCCGTTTTCAAAAAAATTCATAGGGTGCTGCCGCTCTTATTTTACGGCAATATTTTTTCCGCTCATTTTTTTTGCCTCTTCTTTGCGAGGGAGAATGATTCGCAAAACGCCATCTTCATACCGGGCATCAATCTTGTCCTGATCAATTCCCTCAGGCAGATTAAAGCTGCGGCTGAATGAATGATAACTGTATTCCTTACGGGTATACTTCTTATCTTTTTCTTCCTTGCTTTCTTCTTTCTCGCAACTGATGCCGAGCATATTGCCCTCCACTTCTATTTTGAAGTCGTCTTTTTTCAATCCGGGTGCGGCCAGGGAAACCTGGTACTCATTTTTGTTTTCCGTGATGTTCACGGCGGGCATCTTCAGGGTTCTGCCCAGGAAACCACCATTATCAAACCATTCGTTCCAGGGTTTGAAGAAGTCGTCGAAAACCGAAGGCATTCCTTCGTTGATGCGGGATAATGATTTGGTTGACATACTGCCTCCTTTTTTGATTGATGAATAGATCGCATAACAGGAACTCCGAAAAGGTCACCGTTTTATGCAACACTAAACTACATCGCGAGAGGGCCCCTTCACAAAGACCTTGATCAGGCACCGCATTGAGATTGGTCAGGAAGCGGGCTTATTGTTTCCGGCGGTAATAAAAGGTAACGGCATAGAAAATGGTGCGAATGAATTGGTAGGAAAACCAGCGAAGCAACTGCACGAATGGATTTTTGCGACGCAGATGTGCTTCAATGGTGATGGGTATCGATTGAGATTGCATGATCTGGTCCAGCATTTGCCGGGTTTGACGGGCAAGACCGGGGTCGGCTATATCAATATTCAGTTCTATACTGGCATAGGCGCTGATATTATTCACATTGTAGGAGCCCGCCGTCAGCCATTCGTCATCGCAAACGGCAAGCTTGGCATGTAGAATGGAGGGTTGGTATTCATAAAGCCGGATCCTGTTGCGCAGCAACCAATCGTAGAGCCAGCGTTCGGCATGTTTGGCCATGCCAATATCAGAACGACCCGCCGTGATAACGTGGATGGTGACACCGCGCTGCACTGCCTCCGTCAGCATTCTGCGAATAAATTTTCCGGGTAAGAAATAACTGCAGAGTATGTAAATATCTTTTTTTGCGTACCGGATCATTTGCACATAGCTGGCTGAAATTTCATTTTTCCGGCGAACCCAATCATTGCGTCGCATGCGTACGGCCACCGTTCCCGGCGGGCGGGCATCAAAATCAGGCGGGTTTGTTTCGCAGGGGGTAAGCCCCATTCTTACCGGAAAGCTCTTCCAGGTTTTCCAGCACAAAACACAGAGCTGCTGGGCTACGGGGCCTTCGAGCTTCACGGCATAATCAAGCCAGGCCGGTACACCCGGCATATCGTTGTACCGGTCTGCGATATTTATACCGCCCACCATGGCCACGCGCGCATCCACTACCAGGGCTTTATGATGCAGTCTTCGACCAAAATAAAAATATCGGCTGCGAACCAGGGGCTCAAAAAAACGGAAATGAATACCCTTGCTGCGTATCTCCTGGATAAATTTCCGTGAAAGACCCTGCGAAGCATAGCCATCAACCAGCAAATACACTTCCACCCCACGCTGAGCCGCCTGCTGCAAAGCATTTAGCACCATTCGACCCGTAGCATCATCGATATAGATATAAACCTGCAGATGAATATGCTCCCTTGCCGCATGAATGCAACGGATCAATTCCCCAAAAAACTCCTTGCCAGCACGCAGCAGTTGCACGTGGTGCCGGGGAAGAAAGCTGGTTGAATGGTTGAATGGTTGAATGGTGGAATGGTTTAGTTGTTGAAGAAACGTGAATCGTGAGGCGTGAGGCGTGAGTTGATCGAGCAGGGTACTTCGGTCATTAATTGGGTCAAATGGTTAAGATTTTCCTATTGGAGGTTTAAGCTGTCACGCCTCACGATTCACGATTCACGCCTCACGACTCACGCGCCTCACGCCTCACGAATACAATTCCTCATAATATTCCCTCGCCATCCGGTGGCTGTCGAATTTTGGTACTATATCCCGCATTCCCTGCTTCATCAACTGCAGCCAGCCCTTCGGGTCGTCGTAGTACAGGGGCAGTATTTTATTTTCCAACAGATCATAGAGCGCCTGCGCATCCTGTTCGTCTTGCTGATGCAGCGGCAATATGGGGTCGGAAGCCGGGATCACAAAACCATTTTCAGCATCGCGCACAAACTCCGGATACCAGCCATCGGGTATGGAAATATTCACCGCGCCATTCATGGCGGCCGACATGCCGCTGGTGCCAGAAGCTTCGTGGCCCATTCGGGGTACATTCAGCCAGCCGTCGGCGCCGGCTTTCAAAAGTCTCGACAAGCTCAATTCATACCCCACCAAAGCCGCACAGTTGGTATAGGTTTTACTGAGGTGTACGATATTGTCGAAAACAGCAATAGCGCCAAAGTCCATTGGGTAGGGTTTTCCGGCCCAAATAATCTGGATAGGGTAGCGGGGATTGGTGAGCAGGCGGTGCAGACGCTTTGGGTCATTCAGCAAAAGCTCTGGTCGCTTATAACCACCAAAGCGCTTGGCAAATATGAGGGTAAAAATCTTGTCATCGTATATTTCCCCACACTGGTCGGCCACCAGTTCAAAGAGCTGCTTTTTGCATTGCTTTTTTTCGGCCAGCAATTGCAGGTCATCATCCTGTTGCATGGCCCGGTACATGGCGGCATGGTGCCAGTACGAAAAGCTTTGGGCGTTGGTAATACCGATGATGGGGCAGGTGCCCGCTTCGCGGCTTCTGGTTTGGCAAAGCAGGGTCGCGTGTTTTTGGCTAACGGCGTTGGCCTTGCCCGCCAGCCGCAGGGCGGTAAGGGTATGGTCGAGCAGGCCATCGGTTACGCAGGCTATTTGCTGCAGGTTTTCCATAGGCAGGGTGCCGAAGAAACCCAGCTTTTGCAGGAGCGACAAGTGACTTCGCTCATTACCGCCCGGCTCAGGTGTGTGGTTGGTAAAAACGAGATGTTTTTTCACTTCTGCGAGGTTGCCCCATTTCCGGTATAGATAGAAACCCAAAGGCAGCGCATGCGATTCGTTGAGATGGTAAATATCGGGCAACCAGTTGAGCGCTTCCAGCAATCGGGCGCCACCTTCTCCCAGCAGGATGGCCGATGCTATCCGGGTTTCAGGATTGGCATCGTAAAGCCGGTGGCAGATGGTGCGCGATAGATAATCGTTTTCAGGTAAGTCGGTACTCAGAAAAAAAACGGGCGCGGTTTGAAAGGTTTCCGGCGGCAGATACCAGGCGGCTACCCATACGGGCTGCTGGGAAACCTGGATGGTAAAGCGGATGCCGGTATCCTGGAGAAAACCATAGATTTTTTCCATAAACAATACATCCATGGTTTGATCCTGCTTGCGGGTTTGATCGTAATAGCCATATTTCCACAATACCCCAATGCCTACCATCGACATCCCCATTTCAAAGGCGCTGCGCATATGCGAGCCCGCGAGGAAGCCCAACCCTCCGGCATAGGTTTTCAATGGCTGATGTATGCCATACTCCATGCAGAAATAGGCAATACGCTTATTGTAAACCGGCGAAAGAGGATAGGGGAACTGAAGGGTAAAGCTCATGTTGCTGACCGTATTATTGTATACAACAACAACTATTGTTTCTCAAACCTGCCGCTCACGCTATCGATACGGATCCGGTACATGATGTATTTTATGCGGTTGCTATCATCAACCTGGCTGCTTACTTCATGCTGGTGAGGATGCACCGTGCTGCTGGTTTGTAAGGGGAACACTTTTTCGAACAATATTTCGCGAGCCCTGGCGGCTTCCGCCTCACTCAATTCTTCGAAATGGCCATTTACGACGACGGATTTCCAGTTGGTCATGCTCACCATCATATCCACCTCAAAGCAAACCCGCGGATTTTGCCGCATTATTTCCAGCTTCTTGCCTTCATTGCTTTGGCCATAGATATATTTTCCATCGTAGGCATAAGTGATGGGAACAATGTAGGGCTGATTGTTGACAGAGCAGGCAAGCCTGCCCAGCGCCTGGCTGGAAAGGATGCTTTCGATTTGATCTTTGTTGAGTTCGCCGAGCATGATTTTTGATTGGGTTAAAAGTAGAGGGGTAAGAATCCGTAGCGAAGCTACAGGAAGGCCAAAGGGCAATGCCTGATAAGGGTCACGGAAAGGATTGATGTTGATCACTGGCCTGGTGAAGAAATTGCCCCATTTTGTGGGCAGCATCGGGGAAAAATTACCCGGATTTCTTAATTTGATAGCCAACAAAAACGATTAGTATGAACTCCGATTCAAAGGGAAAAAAAGACGAACACCGCTTCATTCCCAAGAAGCCCGACCTCACGGAGGCAACGGTACCGGATGAATCGGTGATACCCGAACCGGATGCTGAAACAGTGCCGGAGCCGGAAGATGAAGCGCAGATTCCGCCACCACCGGAGGAGCCTCCTGCGCCGGGGGAGGGACCTTAAGGAAGTGAGTAGTAAGTGGGGAGTAGGGAGTAGGGAGTAGGAGGAAGTAGGAAGTAGGTTGGAGTTGCATCTACCTGGTTAGAGTTGGCAGTTCTGTTTTTTCAGTGAAATGCGCCAATTTCTATGCAGATTTGCGCATTTCTTTTGAGGCCAAATTCAATTTTCAACTCCAACCTACTTTCTCCTACTCCCTACTTCCTACTTACTACTCTCTGCTTTTCCTTTTCTCCCCTTTGCATTCTATCTTTATGCCATGAGTGCGGAGTTAAAAACTATTATCTGGTTTTTGCTGACGATTTCGTTGATGGGCTTTTTTGCCGGGGTGGAAATGGCTTATTATAGCGCCAACCGGCTTAGTATTGAACTGAAGCGCAACCAGGGCACGCGTGCGGGCCTCTTGCTGGGCAAGTTTGTCGACAACCCTACCCGTTTTATCGGGATGACCCTTATCGGGTTCAATTTCTTCCTCGTATTTCTGGGTTTGCAGATCAGTACCGTAATGCAGCCGGTATGGCATCGCTGGCGGGTAGGCTCCGATCTGGTGCATATCATCGTAGAGATTATTCTGGCCACTTTGCTGGTTTTGATACTGGCTGAATTCCTTCCCCGGGCCTGGTTCCGGGCCCGTAGCAATAGCCAGCTCAGCCGCTTCGCCAGCGTGATCGATGTGTTTTACCAGGTGGCGGGTCCCATAGCCGATAAGCTCACCCAACTGGCGGCCTGGCTGCTGAAATATGTTTTCAATGTTCGGCTCGATAAACATAAGGAACCCATCAGCCATGCGGAGTTGAAGAATCTTTTTCAGCAGGATGAGACGGATGAACGACAGGATCGCAACACCCAATTGCTGGAAAATGCGCAGGAATTTCCCAAAGTACGCATCCGTCAATGCCTGGTACCCCGCAAAGAAATTGTAGGCGTTCCCCTCGATATGCCCATTGAAGAAGTGCGCCAGAAGCTGGTGGCGACCAAACTGAGCAAGCTGGTGGTATATGAAGAAAATATTGATCATATTGTTGGCTATATCCACCAGATCGACCTTTTCAAGAAACCCGGCAGCATCAACGAAGTGTTGCTGGCCATACCGGCCGTACCGGAGAGTATGAGCGCGGCCGATCTCATGAGCAAATTCAGCCGCGAGCGCCGCAGCATCGCCTGGGTGGTAGATGAATTTGGCGGCACGGCAGGCATCATCACTATGGAAGATGTGCTGGAAGAATTGTTTGGAGAAATCGAAGATGAATACGATACGGAGAAGTTTGTAGAAAAACAGTTGGCGGAAAATGAATATATCTTTTCAGGCAGGCTGGAGCTGGATTATCTCGAAGAAAAGTATGGTCTTCATTTCCCCGAAAATGAATCGGAAACCCTGTCGGGCTATATCATCAACTTCCATGAAACCATTCCCCGACAGAAAGAGCGAATCATTATCGATAATTATGAATTTGACGTGGTCAATGTAAGCGATACACGGATTGAAACCGTGAAGCTTAAAAAACTGAAATAGACCGCCCGCCCGTATTTAATGGAGCGGGAACATTATTTCTCCATTCACCAAGCCGACAAATCGTATTTTTGCCCGCATTTTGAAGATAAGCCATGGCGCTACTGGATTTTATTAACCGAAGAAAAAAACAGGGAACGGAGGAAATGTCGTTTATCGACCATCTCGAAGAATTGAGATGGCACCTGATCCGTTCCGTTATAGCCATCCTGGTTTGCGCCATTGTGGTCTTTATTTTCAGTGAATATGTGGTGGACACCATTTTGTTTGGACCTACCAAGGCCGATTTTGTGTCGGCCCGCTGGATGTGCCAACTGGGTCAATCGATTGGCATCGGCGACGCCCTTTGCTTCAAGCAGGTAGATGCCCAGTTTCTGGAAACCAAGATGACAGGGCAATTCATTGCCTCGTTTACCGTAGCTTTTATAGGCGGATTTATTGTGGCTTTTCCTTATGTGTTTTGGGAGTTCTGGCGCTTCGTGAAGCCGGCCCTATCGGAAAAGGAAAGGAAAACCACCAGGGGGGTTATATTCTGGGTATCGCTGCTGTTTTTTGGCGGGGTAGCATTTGGCTACTTTATCCTGACGCCCTTCATGGTCAATTTTTACTTCAACTATAAACTTAGTGCGCAGATCACCATCATGCCCACGTTTTCCGACTACCTGGAAAACCTGATTTATACCACGGCGGGGATAGGCATTCTTTTCCAAATGCCTTTATTGATGATGGTGCTGGCGCGAATAGGCATTATCAGCGCGCGTTTCCTGCGCAAGTATCGCCGTCATGCTTTCGTGATGATCATTATTGCCGCCGCCATCATCACGCCATCAACCGACCCGTTTTCACTAACCATTGTCACCATTCCGCTTTACCTGCTCTTTGAAGCAAGTATTGCTTTGGCCGCACGCATTAATAGAAGGCAGGAGAAGGAGATGGAGGAATGGAGCTGATTGAAGTTTTAAGTTGTAAGTTGTAAGTTGTAAGTTTTAAGTTATAAGTTTTAAGTTGTAAGTTTTAAGTTGTAAGTTTTAATTAATAGTCTGTCAGCCTTGTAATACTCTGTAAAAGAGAGAGTTTATAACTCTTAATTTACTAATCTCCAGTCTATACGGAGGCAGGCCCATCCATACTTAAAACTTACAACTCAAAACTTACAACTCACTTTAAAAGATTGTCAACCTTGTAATACTTTGTAAAAGAGAGAGTTTCAACTCTTTATTTACTAATCTCCAGTCTAAACAGAGACAGGCGCATCCATACTTAAAACTTACAACTTAAAACTTACGACTTAAAACTCATTACCCCCCACTTCCCTTACCTTTGTCCTCACAAACCTTTCATCATGCAATCGCCATTCGATCTCAGCAAACCCATTGCCATCGGCAGCGATCATGCCGGATTTGATTATAAGGAAGACCTTATTTCTTTTTTGGAAGGAAAGGGTTTAGCCTTTGAAGATTTTGGTACGCATAGTACGGATTCGGTAGACTATCCCGATTTTGCCCATCCTGTGGCATCGGCAGTAGAGGGAGGCAACTATGCTTTTGGCATTCTCCTTTGTGGCACGGCCAATGGCGTGGCTATCACGGCCAATAAGCACCAGGGTATTCGCGCCGCTATTTGCTGGGGCGATGAAATTGCCAAGCTGGTAAGGCAACATAATGATGCGAATATCATCTGCATCCCGGCCCGCTTTGTACGCGAAGGCGACGCAGAAAAAATGGTTTCCACCTTCTTAACCACGGAGTTTGAGGGCGGCCGCCATGCCAACCGGGTCAACAAGATCGCCTGCGTCTGATTCCCGCCATTTATCATATCTTCCCGTTTCCTCAGGCTTTTTCACTTAAGTTTGAGACTATTCTTTTATTAAAACACAAACAACCATGAGAACATTTTTGCTGCCGGTTGCGCTGGGTTTATGCCTGGTGGCATCCGCGCAAAAAAAGAACACGCCTGCCTGGTATGCCAAGACCATTAAGGCAGAGGACATGAAGAAGCATCTTTACATTATTGCCGGACCCGACATGGAGGGAAGAGATACCCCTTCGCCCGGCCTGGAAAAAGCCGCTGACTATATTGAGGCGCATTTCAAATCGCTGGGATTGGTTCCCGGCAATGGCGACAGTTATCGCCAAACTTATCCCCTCTATCGCGATTCCGTTACCTCTACCTCATTGATGGTAAATGGAAAAGCTTTTGAGCTGACCAAAGATTTTCAGCCCAACACCAACATGAACCATACGGCTTCGATGCGCTTCTCCGAAGTGGTATTTGCCGGATATGGCATCGTGGATGGCGCCATGGACGACTATCGTGACCTGGATGTGAAAGGCCGCCTTGTAATGATACTGGATGGTTCTCCCGCGGGTTATAAGCCTTCTCAAACGGGCTGGAACGCCGCCTCCAACATGTTCGCCAAGATCCGCAATGCGCAAGCCAAGGGCGCTGCAGCTATAGTGATGGTATATGGCAATTTCCCCCGCAAAACCTTCAATGCCACTTCCAACTATAGCATGAACGGTTATGCCGCCGCCCTGATGCCGCAGTCATTCTTTATTTCAGAAGATATTGCTGCCAGCATCCTCGGCGAAGAAGGCAAGGGCCTGCTGGGAAAAATGAAAAACGCGCCACTTGCCGCCAAAACATATAAGGCCAATATTGAGTTGGGCTTTACCAAGGAAACCAGTACCGCTTATGCATCGAATGTGCTGGGTGTGCTGGAAGGCACCGATAAAAAGGATGAGTATGTAATGATTACGTCGCACTACGACCACGTGGGTAAACGCGCCGATGGCACCATCTACTACGGTGCTGACGACGACGGAAGCGGCACCACCACCATCCTGGAACTGGCCGAAGCTTTTGCCGAAGCGAAAAAAGCAGGAAAGGGCCCCCGCCGTTCCATTATTTTCATGACGGTGAGCGGGGAAGAAAAAGGACTCTGGGGTTCCGCCTACTATGCCGATAACCCCCTGTACCCGCTTGATAAAACTACCGTGGACCTGAACATCGACATGGTGGGCCGCGTGGGCGAAGAATATCAGAAAGACAAGGATTCGCTCAACTACGTGTATATTATCGGCGACGACAAGCTCAGCTCCGACCTGGCCGTTATTACCGATCAGGTGAATGGCAAGTATATGAAGATGAAGCTCGACAGGAAGTACAACGATCCGAACGATAAGAACCGCTTCTATTATCGCAGCGACCATTACAATTTTGCGGAGAAAGGCGTACCGGTAATCTTCTACTTCAATGGCGTACATGCCGACTATCACCGTCCTACCGATACACCAGATAAGATCAATTATCCGCTGATGGCCAAGCGTGGACAATTAATTTACCATACTGCGCTGGAAATGGCGAATAGGGATGAAATGCTGAAGAGAGACAGGAAGCTGGAAATGCCGCCGAGAGGATTCTAGAGAGAAAATTTGTTGATTTGTTTATTCGGTTATTTGTTGAGGTGTTGGTGAGTTGATTCATTTGCTGATTCAAGGAGCGGAAAACAGTTTGCAAGATCAACATTTATTTCAACAGATATACCAACAAAAAAGCGTAGTGAATTTTTTTTCACTACGCTTTTTTGCCTTACCCACCATCCTCATCCAAATCCACAAATTGCCGAATAAACAAATTCTCTTTCTCCTACCATCCCAATATCCACGCAAACACCAATGGCGCTACAATCGTGGCATCACTTTCAATGATGTATTTGGGAGTATTGATATCAAGTTTGCCCCAGGTAATTTTTTCGTTGGGAACGGCGCCCGAGTAGGAGCCATAGGAGGTGGTTGAATCGCTGATCTGGCAGAAATAGCTCCAGAACGGAACATCATGCCATTCGAGATCCTGGTACATCATGGGCACCACGCAAATGGGGAAATCGCCCGCAATACCACCACCAATCTGGAAAAAGCCCACGCCCTTTCCGCCTGAGTTTTGCCGGTACCAGTCTGACAGCCAAACCATATATTCAATCCCGCTTTTTACAGTACTGGCTTTCAGTTCGCCTTTGATCACATAGCTGGCGAAAATGTTGCCGGTAGTACTGTCTTCCCAACCCGGTACCACAATCGGAATATTCTTTTCCGCTGCGGCTACGATCCAGGAGTCTTTGGGGTCAATTTCATAGTATTGCTTCAGGTCGCCACTCAGTACCGTTTTGTATAGAAACTCATGCGGGAAATAGCGTTCACCTTTTTCTTCCGCCTCTTTCCATTGTTTCACGAGGTGCTTCTGCAATCGACGGAAGGCTTCCTCCTCCGGTATGCAGGTATCGGTAACGCGGTTATAATGATTTTCCAGGAGATCCCATTCTTCCTGGGGCGTAAGGTCGCGGTAGTTGGGGATGCGCTTGTAGTGCGAATGAGCTACCAGGTTCATCACATCTTCTTCCAGGTTGGCACCCGTGCAACTGATGATCTGCACCTTGTCCTGCCGGATCATTTCGGCGAGAGAAATACCCAATTCACCAGTACTCATGGCACCGGCCAGGGTGATCATCATTTTTCCACCTTCCAGCAGGTGTTGTTCATAACCTTTGGCGGCATCTACCAGTGCGGCGGCATTGAAATGGCGGTAATGATGCGCAATAAATTGCGAAACGGGTCCTTTTTTCATACAGCAAAAATAGGGAAAAGGGGGAGATGAATTCGTGAGCTATCTACAGATGATTGCGGAATAGAAGCCGAAAGAATTCAAAAGAATGATGAAAAATGTCAAGTAAATTGTGTATAATAGTTGACTAATCTCGATCAGTTTTGTATTTTTGTCAGTGAATATGACAGTTACTGATAAAATATCAACTTGCGTGAAGTCAATGCGGCCAGGTATTGTATTTACCATGGCGGATCTTCAAATTACAAATGACGCATACCCGGCTGCGGCTAAGGCGATAAGCCGAATGGTACAAAAGGGCGAGTTGAAAAAGCTCAGTATTGGCAAATATTATAAACCTGAGTATACGCAGTTTGGCGAAATTGGCCCCAGCGAAGATCAACAGTTGAAGGCTTTTTTGTTCAAAGACGGGAAGCGGATAGCTTACATTACTGGCCCATCACTCCTCAATCGGCTTCATTTCACTACCCAACTATCTAGAACGATCTGGATTGCCAGTAGGGACAAGCGGATTATTGCAAGAGTTGGCAACCTTCAAGTAAAATCAGTAAAGTGTTATGCAGATGTGAACGATGAAAATTTCAAATTACTTGAGATCCTGGATGTGATTAAGGATTTTCGAAGGATTCCTGATAGCAGTATAGAACAGTTTCTAATTAGCCTGACCGGTTTACTGGAAAAGCTGACGAAAAAGGAAAGGAGAGACTTAGCTACTCTTTCGCTTAACTATCCTCCCCGGGTTCGGGCGGTATTAGGAGCCATTCTTGAGAATATCGTTTCAGAGAAAGTTATTACGGAAAAGCTATCCAAGAGCCTGAACCCTTTATCGGTTTACAAGCTCAATATCCCGCAAACCGAACTTCCGAATGCACGCAATTGGTATATCCAATGAAGCTACACCTAAATGAAATATTATTTAAGCAGGCAATAATTGCCACCGCCCAGCAATTTGGTAGTCGGGGTATTTTTATTCCGGAAGTATTCATTGAAAAAGATTATTGGGTTACGGTTGCATTGTCGCAAATATTTAAAGGGCCAACTGGGACATTTTGTGTTTTCAAAGGAGGAACATCTCTATCCAAGTGCTTTTCTTTGATCGACCGATTTTCAGAGGATATAGACATTGTGCTTCTTCAAGACAAAAATGCTACTGCTAATCAGCAGCGAAATAGATTGAAGGCAATATCGAATTCTATAGAAAAATTGTTGCCGGAAGTGTATAAAGAAGGCATCACCAGAAAGTTTGGCATGATTCGTAAAACCGTCCACCAATTTCCAAAGCTTGGGTTATCCGGCGTATATGGTCAGGCCAATGATACTATAACAGTTGAGTCGAGTTGGCTTTCATCGTCAGAACCTTATGTTTCAAGTAGAGTAGACTGCTATATTGCGCAAATGATGATAAACATGAAGCAATATGACCTAGTTGAGGAGTATGATTTACAACCAATTGAATTGAAGGCGGTTAGTATTGAAAGGACGTTTTGCGAGAAGATAATGAGCTTGGTTAGGTTTTCACATTCAAATACTGCAATAGATGACCTCAAACGGAAAATCAGACATATTTACGACTTACATAAACTGATGCAAACCTCAGAAATAAAGGATTTTTTGTCGGGAGATCAATTCGAAATAATTATTAGACAAATTGGAGAAGAAGACATGAGTAGCTTCAGAAACAATAATAAGTGGCTAAGCATACATCCAAAAGATGCGATTATTTTCAATGACCCCCAACAAGTATGGCGAAAGATTCGCTCTGAATACACTGGTACATTTAAAGATATGGTGACAGGAAACTTACCTGATGGAAACGACTTACTCCTCTCACTTACAGCTATAAGCAAACGCCTGAACTATATTGAATGGAATATTCCGAATCAGTGAATTGTTGCCTTTCCCTCCGCTTTTCCCGATTTCGTAAGATCATTTCCCTATTCGGAAATGGGCATTCGGCTTCCTGTTGTTTTTTTATGCTTTTAAGCGGCTCTCAACTTAAGCAGGCATGGAAAATACGAAGATGAAAAAAGCGAAATGGCCCCGGATCCGAAAATTTATCAACGATGTGCACCTTTGGCTGGGCCTCAGCAGCGGACTGATTGTGATAGCGGTATGCCTGAGTGGCACGCTCTACGTTTACAATACTGAATTGACCGAAATGGCGAGCCCGCATCTTTACCGGGTGCAGGTGCAAAGCGGGCAGGAACCGCTGCCCGTGGATTCACTGGCGGCTATGGTGCAGGCGGAAGCAGGCGCGCCAATAGCGAGTGTTTCTATTCCGGCCGATCCGGAAAGAACCTACCGCTTCAATGTACAAAGCAAGAATGGAGACCGGGGCGGAATGGGATATATGGTGAATCCGTACACGGGCGCTATTGTCGGAAACAGCAACGAGCGCAGCGGCACGCAGGAATTTATGCGAACCATGTTCAGTTTGCATCGCTGGTTATTGCTTGATCGGGTGGAGGAACCCATTTTTGAAGGCATAACTAACCGCGAACTGGGCAGCCGTATTACCGGCTGGGCCACCATACTATTTACCCTCGGCTGTATCACAGGCCTGGTAATCTGGTTTCCCCAAAGGTTGAAAAGCTGGAAGCAGGGGCTCCGTATTAAATGGCGTGCCGGCTGGAAAAGGATCAACCATGATCTGCACAATACGCTGGCTTTTTATTCTTTGATCTTTCTGTTGCTGATGGGCCTCACGGGTCCCCAATGGTCCTTTCCCTGGTATCGCGAGGGGCTGCAGAAAACCCTCGGCACCTACAAGTCGAAAGACGCGCCCCGGGAAAAACCCCTGGAATCAGTTGTTCCGGCCGACAGCCTGTACCGGAATGGCTTATCGATTTCCGATTATTGGGCCCTGGCCAATAAGGAACTGAATTATGCAGGGAATTATACTATTAGTTTGCCAGCCGATTCAAACGGGGTGGTGGCCATCAGCAAGACCAAAACCGGATTCTTTGCGCCGGCGGCTTCCGACCGGCTAACCCTGGATCAATACAGTGGAGAAGTTTTAAAGAAGGATATTTTTCGGGAGAAGCCCATCAATCAACGCATCGCCGGATCCATCAAAGCCATTCATGTGGGTAATGTGTACGGCGGCTTTACGAAAATTCTTTATTTCCTGGCCTGCCTGGTAGCTACCAGCCTGCCAATTACGGGCACGCTGATTTGGTGGAACAAGCGGAAGAAAAAGTTGAAAGTTTAAGGTTTAAAGTTTGTAATACAGGATCTGGGCAGTCTTGTTCTGACATTTCTTATACCCCAAACATCAACCGCATACACAATAAACTTTAAACCTTAAACTTTAAACTCTTCAACATCACTTTTCCACTTCTGCCGACAACACTGCTCCATCGGGTTGCAGCTTCACGTTGTAACGCTTGCCTTTCCAATCCATCAACACGGAATAGGAAGTGCCTTCAGCATTGCTGATTTCACGTACCGACAGGATTACACGGTTTTCGTACTTGCGGTCAACGGTACCTGCTACGGCAAGGGGAAGTTGCTGATAAAACAAACCGCGGATAGCTCCCACGAAACGACCATCCTTGTCGAAATAGGCCTCGGTGCGGTGGCCGCCCCAGAGAAAACTGGCTTTCTGATAGTTTCTGTCTACCTGCGACCATTTTACATTTTCAACGCCGGCAAACTGGCGGGCAAAATTCAGCTTCGCGCGATCTTCTTCACCAGTATGAGGAGCTGCAAAACTCATCAGGCTTACTGCCAACAATACGGGCAGGAGAATTGTGATTCTTTTCATGGCTATATGTTTAGGTTTTGAATAAGTTGTAAGTGGTAAGTAGTAAGTAGTAAGTAGGGAGTCTATGTGTTAATTCGGTGATTTGTTAATTTGTTAGTGAAATGCTTAAACAAATTTCCGAATCAACAAATCCACAAATTGACAAAGAAAGCCCCGCCTCCATCGAGAACGGGGCTCGTTTACCACACACCAAAACTAACTGCTTATGCTTTTTGTTTCGGAAACTGCGCTTCTTAAGCTTTGCTGGCGCGTTTGTACACACTCCATTTGCCAAAGCTGCCGGCTTCCAAAATCAGGGTTTCGTCGGCTTTCTCCAGGGTAATATAATAATTGGTGCCTTCCTGGTTGCTTACTTCAAAGAGGTCAGAAATCCAGTAACCCTTATAATTTTTCTTCAGTTCAGACTGCAGGCTCAGGGGCAGGTCGAGTGAGCTGATGTTGCGGGTAAGGCCCATCAAATCGCCATTAAAGTTGTAGTAAGCAACAACATACTGGCTGTTCAATACAAATGAAGCCTTGTAGCTGTTCTTTCCGGTGGTCCAGCTTACATTTTCCGCACCGGCAAATTCCTGTTGGAAGGATTTCAATACAGCGGCGTTTACATTTTCTTCTCCGGCAAATGCGGCGATACTACCGATCGCGAAAGCCAGACTGAGGATGATCTTTTTCATAATTCTAATTATTTAATGTGACTAATTGTTTTTTAAAAACTGTCATTTGGTATGTATGACGACACAAAACTATTGCGGGTTACACCCCTTTACAAGCCAAAAGGGATTAATGGGAAGTGCTGTTAAACAGTCTTAACAGCCGGTTTCAGGCAACAACCGCACATCCATTGTTTTTGACCATCCATACACCCGCGTTCCGGAAATATTACAGGCGGACAGTTGTTTTTTCCATTTTTATTTAGATATTTGTCTAAATGTTTAACGGATCAATTGTGGAATGAATATCATTTTTAAAGCCCTGAACGACCCCACCCGAAGGGAAATACTGGAAATGCTTCATGAGCGGGATATGACAGCGGGCGAGATTGCGCAGCATTTCAAGATGTCGTGGCCCAGTATTTCGCATCATCTCGATCTGCTGAAGCAGGCCAGACTGGTGACGGCGGAAAAGGAAGGGCAGTATATTTTTTACTCGCTTAACACTACTGTGGTAGATGAAATATTGAAATGGCTGATGCAATTTGGTTCTGCTAAAAAAAAGTGATATGAAAAAGTGGATTTTTCACCTGGCCTGGCCCCTTATGCTGGCGCCCCTGGTTTATTTATGGTTTCGCTGGGCGGGCCTGCCCGACCGGATTCCGGTACATTATGGTGTAAACGGGGAGGCCGACCGTATTGGCGCCAAATCCGAATTGTTGATAGCGATCGGTATATTGACCGCTGTAAATATGGCTATGTACCTGATCCTCCCGCGGATCTACAAGATCGACCCGCGCAAAACGGCCGCAGACAATAAGAGTCGCCTCAAGGGGATTGCATTGGCTGTGAGTCTGCTGGTTTCGTTAATAGCATTCATCATTGTTGACAGCGCCGGCAAAACCACCCTGAAGTTTCAATACAAATGGATTTTTGCGGCCCTCGGCGTGTTTTGGTGCGTGCTGGGCAACTATATGTATAATATTAAGCCCAACTACTTTGCCGGACTTCGGCTACCCTGGACCCTGAATAATGAAGAGAACTGGCGACTCACCCATCGACTGGCGGGCAAGCTTTGGTTTGCTACCGGTATAGTGATGCTTGCCCTCGCCTTCCTTCTTCCCGCATCCTGGCTGGTATTTGTGATGATGGCTATGATTTTTGTATCGGTGATTGTGCCGGTGGTTTATTCGTACCGGATCTATGCGGCGGGAAAGTTGTAAGTTCTAAGTATTAAGTTGTAAGTTTTCAGTTAGAATATAATCAAATGAAGATGTGCGCTTATCTTAACAATGTTGCTTTAACATTCTTAGAAAGTCTTTTGCCGTATTCAAAGCACTTTTACTAATTCATTTAACTTAAAACTTATAACTTATAACTTACAACTCAAAATGAACTTCCTCGCCCACGCCCGATTATCATTCTCCGATCCCGAGGTTCTGGTGGGGAATATGATCAGTGATTTTGTGAAGGGCCGGCGGCAATACGATTATCCGGCGGGTATTCAAAAAGGCATCAGACTGCATCGGGCCATTGATCAGTTTACGGATACGCATCCTGTAAACCAGGAAGCCAAACAACTCTTTCGCCCCGCTTACCGGCTCTATGCTGGCGCCCTGGTAGATGTGGTATATGATCATTTCCTGGCTTCGGATGAGGAAGAGTTTAATGAAGCCTCGCTACGGTTATTCGCAAGGGAGGTCTATGCCGTACTCAGGGCCCATGAGCAATGGCTCCCCGAGCGCTTTGCCCGCATGTTTCCCTATATGGAGTCGCAGGATTGGCTATCGGGGTATCGCCACCTGTCCGGAACACACCAGAGCCTGGAAGGGCTGGTGCGCCGATCGGCCTATATGGATCAAAGCCGGGATGCCGTGCAGATACTCGAACGGCATTACCAACCTTTAAGGGAGTATTTTCGTCAATTCTGGGTCGATGCGAGGAAATACGCCCATGAACAATACCAGTTGCTTCAGTCTACCTGACTGCCACCTATTGCTCTTGTCACCATTATAGGGGTATTAAAGCTATAGGTTGTCTTCTATTCCATACATATACGGTATTTTTGTTGGCGTCAATTGTCAGCCATAGCCATACTATGCCCTGAGGATTGCCGGGGAAGTACCCGCATGACCGGCCCTATACGATCTTAACCTATTGACCTTATGCACTTAATCAGATTAACCGGAATGGCTACCCTGGTAGCGCTCATGCTATCCTGTAACACGCAAACCGAAAGCACGGCTCCGGATATTAGCGATTCCATCGATACGGCGCTGCCGGATACGCAGAAGCTGGTGGAGAATAATCCTTACTATGAAGTAACCGACCGCTCCCCAATGGATATGGTCTATTACCCACTCGAATACCCCAAGTTGAAAATGGCCAATGGCAAAGTGGTAGCCAAACCCCTGATCAGGGTAATCTATAGCCGGCCACATCTGTCGCGTCGCCGCTTTGTGGACATACTCAGCTACGACCGACCCTGGCGCCTGGGAGCCAATGAATCAACCGAAATCGAATTCTTCCGCGATGTGCGGATTGATGGTAAACTGCTTCCGCAAGGTCGCTATATTCTGTATTGCATACCCCGCGAAAATGAATGGACTATTGCCATTAACAGCAATACCGATACCTGGGGGCTTCAGCAGGATAGTGCAAGGGATGTGCAAAGGGTAGTGGTACCGGTAAGCCACGAGAATCCCCGACTGGAATATTTTACGATTACTTTCGAAAAACGGGATGCTGGCGCAAACCTGGTAATGGCATGGGACGATGTGATAGCCAAAATGCCGATCGCCTGGCAATAGAGCAGCATTTTTCTTTTAACAATTATGTGCGGAATAGCCGGAATTATACAAACCAGCCCGCGATTTGGTGTGGTTCATCTGCAGCGCATGACGGATGCGCTGGCACACCGGGGTCCCGATGGGGAAGGGCATTGGTGCCGGCAGGATCAGCAGGTAATGCTGGGTCACAGAAGGCTGGCCGTTATCGATCTCAGCGATAAGGCCGCGCAGCCCATGCACTTTCCGGCATTGTCGTCTGAAGCATCTCACCCGCAGTACAGCATTATTCATAATGGGGAGATTTATAACTATATCGAGCTCCGTAAAGAGCTGAGCAATGAAGGTTACCGCTTTCATACGGGGTCGGATACAGAAGTGATACTGGCGGCTTATGATTACTGGCAGGAGGAATGCGTGGAGTATTTTGATGGCATGTTTGCCTTCGCCATCTGGGATCATCAACGGGAAGAGCTGTTTGCGGCCCGCGACCGTTTTGGGGAAAAACCCTTCTACTTCAGCCACGACCAGAACCGCTTTCTATTTGCTTCCGAAATGAAGGCGCTTTGGGCAGCCGGCATTCAGCGGGATGTTAACCTTCGGATGCTGTTCAATTATATCACCATCGGTTACACCGATAATCCATCGCGACCGGGCGAAACTTTCTTTAATGGCATCGAAAAACTGCCTGCCGGCTCCCGCCTTTTTTATAGCCATCGCACGCAATCGGTAGAGATAGAACGTTATTGGGATATTGATACAGATGAACAGGATACCCGGATCAGTACAGCAGACGCGCAGGAAAAATTCGGTGCCCTGCTGGCCGCATCCGTAAAGCGCAGGTTGCGCAGCGATGTGGCGTTGGGTTCTTCCCTCAGTGGCGGACTCGATAGTTCCAGCATCGCGGCCATGGCGCATCAGTATATAAAAGATCCGCAGCTTTTTCACAGCTTTACCGCACATTTTCCGGGATTTGACAAAGACGAATCTCAGGTTGCCGCGCAAGTGGCATCGCGCTTTCAGTTGAACCATCACCTGGTTACCCTTTCCGGCGCTCATTTGGCCGATGAATGGCGACGCATGGCCAGGGCACAGGAGGAACCGGTGGGCTCTTCCAGCGCTTTTGCACAGTTTAAAACGATGGAAGCCGCGGCCCTGCAGGGAACCACTGTTTTACTCGACGGTCAGGGTGCCGATGAAATACTGGCGGGTTATGGCAAGTATTATAAATGGTACTGGCAGGAGCTTTTTCAGAAAAGAAAACTGATGAAAAGCGGCGAAATCAAAAAAGCCCGCGAGCTGGGAGTGATGGAAACTTTTGGTGTACGGAATATAGCGGCCGCGCTTTTTCCCGAACTGGCAGCCGTGATCCTGGAAAGGCAATACCTGGTAAATGCCCTGCGACAGGAGCACCTGCATCCTGAATTTGTAAGAAAGCAAAGCAGGATGGCCTATTATGCCGGTCCGGAAATCAGGAATCTGAACGGGCAACTCTATTTCAATACCTGCGTGCACGGACTGGAGGAATTGCTTCGCTACGCCGACCGTAATGCCATGCACCATGGGCGGGAATTGCGCCTGCCCTTCCTCGATCATAAGCTGGTGGAGTTTGTGTTCCGGCTCCCGGCATCCTTTAAGATCCGCGATGGGTGGACCAAATGGCTGCTTCGCAGCACGATGCAGGATAAGTTGCCACAGGAAATTGTTTGGCGAAAAGATAAGATAGGTTTTGAACCACCGCAGAAAGAATGGATGCGGGATCCGGGTATGCGCCAATTGCAGGAAGCGGCCCGGGAAGAACTGGTGAAGCGAAAAATTCTCCTTCCTTCCGCACTCGAAATAAAAGAAACCGCCAGCAATGCTTATGATGCCAAAGCATTCGACTGGCGGTATCTGGCAGCGGGTGAATTGTTTCTCTAACCGGCAGGCCCTTATTTAATTATCAGCACGGTTGAATTTGGCGGTCTGCTCCAGGTTGCCGTAAGCATCTGCTTTCACCGTGTACCAATGTTCCTTGTCTTTCAGGTTGATCACAAAGCTCACTTCCGAATCGGAAGTTGTTTCGGTTACGCCATGTATGATTTTGCCACGGTACTTGCTTTTGAGTTTTGCAACAATATGGGGTAGCAACTGGTCTTCTCCATAATAGCGGATCGTTTTCAGGAGCGTACCATCGTCGCTATACTGAGCACGTACCTGCACTTCTGCTACACGGAAATTGGCCTGATAGTAATCACTATACTCATGCCAGGTGATATCGGTGGCGGCTTTGAATGTTTCTTTAAAGGCTTTCAGAATTCTTTCGGTTACTTCTGCCGGAGGCGTGCTGGCCTGTGCGGCAAAGCCAAATGCGATGGCTGCGATGAGGAATAACTTTTTCATGGCAAAAAATTTAAAATGATGAATAGGTTTTTCGGTTGTTTCTGCCACTAATGTAGAACCTCCTGTCAGGCGGCACAAGCGATTATCCATCACCGGTTTTTAGCGGAAGCAAATACCTGTTTCATAAGAAAACCTAAAATTTCCCGAACCATTCATTTCACTGACTGAAACCATTATCAGCCTTCGTGAGCCATGAGCCGGATACCGAAGCAGAAAGCGCGCAATAAAATGTTAAAGGAAGCGCAGGCAGGATGAGCGGCATTTGAGTTGTAGGTTTTAAGTAGTAAGTTTTAAGTTGGGAGTAGAAAGTAGTGAGTAGTGAGTAGAAAGTAGGTTAAATAGGGGAGGTTTGTCGAAATTCCATAATACTTGAAATCAAAACTTACTACTTAAAACTTACTACTTACAACGACCTATCTTTGCCCTCAATTCAATCACTATGTCGTTCAACAATCAATACAAACCCGCTACCCGGTACATACATGCCGGAGCGGATCCCGATCCTTCTACAGGCGCTATTATGACGCCCATATTCCAAACCTCTACCTATGTGCAGGAATCGCCCGGTGTGAACAAGGGTTTTGAGTATGCCCGGAGCCAGAACCCAACGCGTTTTGCCCTGGAGCAGGCTTTGGCAATTATTGAAAATGGAAAATATGGCCTGGCTTTCAGCAGTGGAGTGGCCGCTACCGATGCGGTAATTAAATTGTTGAAGCCAGGTGATCAGGTAATTGCTGCCAACGACATGTATGGTGGTACTTACCGGCTCTTCAGCAAAGTATTTGAAAAATTCGGTATTCAGTTTACCTATGTTGATACCACGGATCCTTCGAATATTGAAGGGGCGATAACGGCGGCCACCAAACTGATTTGGCTGGAAACACCTACTAACCCGCTCATGAATATAACGGATATAACCGCCGTGGCGGCAATCGCCAAAAAAGCCGGGGCCTGGCTATGCGTGGACAATACCTTTGCCTCGCCTTATCTGCAGAATCCACTCGATCTTGGCGCTGATATCGTGATGCATTCGAGCACCAAATACCTGGGCGGGCATAGCGATGTAATACAGGGTGCCCTGGTGATGAACGATAGCAGCCTGCGCGAACAACTTTACTTTATTCAAAAAAGCTGTGGCGCCGTGCCCGGTCCCATGGATTGCTTCCTCGTGTTGCGGGGCATCAAAACCCTGCACCTGCGCATGCGGCAGCATTGCGAAAACGGGGAAAAGATCGCCAACTGGCTTCGCCAGCACAAAGCGGTAGCGCGTGTGTACTGGCCTGGCTTCAGCGACAATAAAGGCTACGAAGTAGCCCGCAGGCAAATGCGCGGATTTGGGGGTATGATTTCCTTTGAATTGAAAGACGATAGCTCCGAAAATGTAAAAAGGGTATTGTCGTCAACAACAGTATTTTCCCTGGCCGAAAGCCTGGGTGGAGTGGAATCACTCATCAATCACCCCGCTTCCATGACCCATGCTTCCATTCCCCGCGAAGAACGCATCAAAAATGGCCTGAGCGATGGACTCATCAGGCTGAGTGTGGGTATTGAAGATGCGGAGGACTTGATAGCGGATTTGCAGAAAGCAATCGGAGGATAATTTGAGAATTTGTTTATTTGGGGGATTTGTAGAATCATTGAAAGTTTAAGGTTGTTAGCTACGGGCTGATACTCATTCGTGGATAATTCCCAAAGCTCACCGATTCAACAAATCCACAAATAAACAAATCAACAAATAATCTCCCTACTTCTTTCCCCCATACAATTCCGCCAGCTTCATCAATTCCGCAATCGACTTCACGTGTAATTTCTCAAAAAGCCGGGCTTTATGGGTGGCGGCGGTGGATACGCCAATGCCCAGGATTTCGGCTATTGTAGTGATGGAATGTTCGGCCAGCAACAGGGTGGCCACTTCAAATTCGCGGGAGCTCAGGGTTTCGAATGGGTTTTCACTTTTTTTCTGACCCAGGTCCTCCGCCAACTGTTCAATGATTTCCTGGCTCAGGTAAGTGCGGCCCCTGAGTACAGTTTCAATAGCCTGGCGCAGATCAGACAGGCCGGAGTTTTTGGAAACAAAGCCTGAGGCGCCCGCTTTGATGAAACGGCGGGCATAAATGGACTCCTGCCCCATGCTATACACCAGTACCCGGCTATTGCTGGCTGTTTTGCGTATGAATTCGGTAAGTCGTAAACTATCGGATTCGGGCAGATGGATATCGAGAATCGCCAGGTCGTAAGCCTGATTCTTCAACAGTTGCATCGCGTCTGCTTCCCTCCCTGCTTCATCAACCGTGCAGGATGGATAAAACTCTTTCAGCACCAACTTTAGCCCATTTCGAACAATTTCATGATCATCGACCAGCAGGAATCTTTTCATATAGACGCAAAGAGTTTAGGCGGGCATGCAATGTAGCGATTTCGCTACAAGAAAATGGCCGAATATGCTACAAATAAGGCATTTATTCCATCCTTACCTTACTTCTCCAAAATTTCCACCTATAACGGATGGGTTTGCGAAGCTTATATTCTAAAATTATGATAATCAATTTTTATCAACTAAATTAGAATGGTTCGCATTCACCAATGACTTATTGCTGAATGAAAAACGGGATACCCAAAAAGCAAAAGCCCGCTGCTCCCACACCCGGGAAGGAGCCTTCCATTGACGGAAGCGCCGACCAGGTGCGGCATCTGCATGAACAGATCTTCCTGCAACTCCCCGATCCCGTTATCCTGATCAATCAGCAATTCAAAATTCACCTCGCCAATGAAGCGGCCTGCCGCTTATTCGGATGGAGCAGGAAAGCCATAATAGATAAGCCCCTGAAAAAACTGGTGGACCTGGATGGATGGCCCGGTTCCAAAAGCAAGAAAAAGCCTGAAAGGGAACAACCCCTGCTGACCGGCTGGAAAAAGAACGGTAAGACCTTCTTTTTCAGGCGAACGGTGAGCAAGGAAATTGTTGTTGACGGCTACAAACTCTCGGTGTGGACCATCAGGGTGGAGGAAGAGGCGTTTTCGGTAGAACGTAAGCTAAACTGGCTGATCAATAACACCGAGGAACCTTTTATCCTTCTTGACACTTCTTTGCGAATCATCACCTATAACCAGCGTTTTGAAAGCCTGTACAAAAAGTATTTTGGTATCGAAGTAGAAAAAGGGCGGGATATTCTCGATTATGCGCAGACAACAAGGAAGAAGCATTTGAAGCAAATGTATGGAGAGGTTTTAAAAGGCAAAAGCCAGCGCTCGGAAGTGGTGATCGATCACCCGAAGGAGGGGCGTTTATATTTTTCCCTTCAGTACCATCCGGCACGCGATGAAAACAGGAAGCTGATCGGTGTTTTTGTTACCGCTTCCAACGATACGAAAAGAAGGCGAGCGGAGGAAAAGGAAAGCATTGCCAATAACATGCTGAAGGAAACCCTCCATTCCCTGAATGAACGCGTAAAAGAGCAAGCCTGTCTGCATAAAATATCCAGCCTCGGTAATCAGCCCATTAGTATAGAGGTATTATTACAGGAAGCGGTCAGCCTGATTCCGCAAGGTCTGCAATTTCCCGGCATGGCCCATTCAAAAATTGATTTTGGTGATAGGCAATACAGCACGCCGGGTTTCCGAAAATCGAAGTACCTGCTTAATGCGAGTAGTTCGATTGACGGAAAGCTTCTGGAACTGACCATTGTGTACTTAAGTAATAAGCCTTTGCCCGAACCGGTGTTTCTGGTTGAAGAAGAGCGATTGGCTGAAGCAATTGTAAGTCACCTTCGCCTGAAGATTGAGCAGATACTGGTGCAGGAGCAGATGGAATTAAACCGGGAGCAGTTGCGCAAGATCATGGACTCCTCGCTCGATATGATTTGTACCATGAGGGCAGATGGAGTATGGATAAAAGTGAGTGGCGCATGCAGGAAACTATTGGGTTATGAACCCGCCGAATTGGAAGGGAAGCATTATGAGCATTTTCTTTACAAAGGCGATCGCGACAAGACCAGGGAAGCCGCTACCGTTATTAAGCAGGGACAGGATATGACCAATTTCGAGAATCAGTATATCCACAAAAATGGAAACCTGATTCCGATTATCTGGAGCGCCCGTTGGGATGAAGTGGACCAGGTGTATTACACGGTTGCCCGCGATGGCCGTGCCAGCAAGGCGGTGGAAAAAGCGATGGCCGATGAAAGGCTTCGGTACATAGAACTTTTCCGCAATGCGCCGGCCCTTATTTGTATTCTTCATTTGGAGGATTGGGTGGTGGAATTCACCAATCCCCTGTTCGATAAGCTGGTTCGGCGTGGCAAGGTATTGGGTAAATCCCTGTTTGAGTTGTTGGATTTTCATGAATCGGAAGCGGGGCTAACCGAAGGTTTGCAACAGGTAGCCAAAACCGGCGAAGTCTTTGTTATCCGCGAACTGAAAGTGCGGCCGGCTTTTCGCAAAGACGAGGAGACTCGGTTTGTAAATATCGTAGCGCAGCCCTACCGAAGCCCCGATAACCAGGTGATCGGTGTTATTGTTTACGGCACCGATATTACGCACCAGATGGAGACCCGGCAGCAGTTGCTCGACAGTGAGCAAAACTACCGCAACCTCTTTATGGAGAACCCCTATCCCATGTGGCTGATAGAACCGGGAACTTACCGGTTTATGGAAGTGAACAGGGAAGCTATTCGTCGGTATGGCTATAGCCGCCGCGAATTTTTGAAGATGACTTTGCGGGATATAAAGCCGGAAGAAGATAATGCCGTACTCGACAAGCTGCCCTGGCAGCAGGAGCGGGGCGCCAAAGTGTATAGCGGTATTTCGCGCCATATTACCAAGTCTGGCGAACTCATTTATGCAGAAGTGAACTCGCATATTATAAGCTATTCGGGGCTTAATGTGATACTGGCTTCTGCTTCGGACATTACCGATCAGCTAAATGCCGAGCAATCCCTGCGGCGCCTGCAGGCCAACCAGGAGGCCTTGATCAATAGTACCAACGACCTGGTGTGGAGCGTGGATTCGGACTACAAGCTGATAGCCGCCAACAGCGCTTTTGTGGACAGCCTGAAGCAATCCACAGGTATGTTGTTGAAACCCGGCGACAACCTTTTGCTCTTTGGTAATTTCCCGGATGATTTTATTCATTTATGGAAGGCGCAATATGACCGTTGCCTCGCAGGTGAAGCTTTTGAGTCGGAGATTCATACCCCCGCAGGTGACACCTATCCGGAAACCTGGACCCAGATCCGCTTCAACCCCATATTTGGAGCTGAACGGATAATTGGCGCCGCCTGTTTCTCGCGCGATGTAACGCAATCTAAACGAGCGGAGCAGCGTATTCTTTCCATCAATCAGAAGCTGGAAACGGCCCAACAGATTGCGCGGCTGGGCTACTGGGAGCTGGATCTGGTCAATCAAAACTTGTTCTGGACCCGACAGGTTTATTCAATCTGGGGAGTGGATCCTGATACAACTGATACGAGTTACGAATTCTTCATACAATCTATCCATCCCGACGATCTCGAAGCGTTTTATGAGCGGCAGAAGAATGCCTGGAACCCGGGTGGCAGCCTGGATTTTGAGCATCGCATCATTTGGCCCGATGGTAGCATACGGTATGTGCATGAGAAAGGTGAGATCGTACGCAATGCTAAGGGCGATCCCATTCGGCTGGAGGGCACCGTACAGGACATAACGGATCGCAAACTGGCCCTGCTCCGCCTCGAAGAGTCGGAAGAACAATACCGTTACCTGTTCTTGAAAAGCCCCATGCCTAAATGGATATATGAACTGGATGGCCTGAAGATTCTCGAAGTAAATGAAGCAGCCGTAAAGAAATATGGTTATTCGCGCGAGCAGTTTTTGTCGATGACCATAAAGGACATCAAGCCACCGGAAGATGTGGAGAGGATGTTAGCCGTAAACACTGAAGTGAAACCGGGTACCACCATTTATTTTGGACAGTGGCGACATCGAAAGGCAAGTGGAGAAATATTACATGTGGAAGTGTCGGGACACATGACTACTCACCAGGGAAAAGAGGTAATGATGGTGGTTTCCATGGATGTAACCGATAGAGTAAAAGCGGCCGAGCAATTGGCGAAGAGCAATGAGCGATTTGAGTATGTTGCCAAAGCCACTTTTGATGCCATTTGGGATTGGAACCTGCTTACAAATGATTTGTACTGGGGAGATGGATTCCAGTCCCTATTTGGTTATACCCTGGAAAATAATCAAGTAAATGTTCAATCCTGGTCAGACTATATTCATCCTGATGACCGGGAGATGGTTCTTGCCGATGTTACCCGCTTTATCGAGGAAACGAATGAATCGCTTTGGACCCTGGAGTACCGATTCCGGCGTGCCAATGGAACTTATGCATACGTAATTGACAAAGGACTGGTGATAAGGGATGAATTGGGCCGGGGCCAACGTATGATTGGTGCTTTGACGGATGTGTCGAGATTGAAGGAAATTGAACTGCGGCTCGCCAGCGAAAGAAACCTCTTGCGGATTCTTGTGGATACTTTGCCTGATTATGTATATGTAAAAGATGCTGAGGCCAGGCATATTCTGAATAATAACAGAATGATCCAGTTGTTGGGAGCAACATCGGAGGAGGAAACGCTGGGCAAGCGGATGGATGAGCTGTTGCCGGCGGAATTGTCGCATATTTACCTGGAAGATGATTGGGAAGTGCTGCAAACGCGTGAACCCATTTACAATAAACTGGAGCCATTGATATTGCCTACTGGCGAAAGAAGATGGTTGTCCACCTCCAAGATTCCGGTTTTTGACTTCGACGGAAAGGTAAGCGCCATCGTGGGCATTAGCCGTGATATTACCGAAACCCGCGAAGTGCAACACGAGCGTGAACTGGCCCTTCGGATTAACCAGGCATTCGCCGAAAATGAAACGCTGGAGAGTAGTTTGCTGAGTATGCTCGAGGAGTGTTGCCAGCATTTCCGGCAGGATATGGCTGAAGTATGGGTGGTGAATAACGACAGAAACCTGATACGCCTGAGCGCCATTTACTCCATCACCCATAATGTAAAGGCCAATGATGAAGGCACAGCCTTCGTGAAGGGCGAAGGGCTGCCTGGATGGGTATGGGAAAATGAACAGTCGCTTTGCATTAGCGAGTTGCAGCAGGATCATGTGTATCAGCGTAAAAAATTTGCAGAGGCCAATCAGTTGCAGCGGGCAACCGCCATTCCCGTGCACTTCAACCGCCAGGTGATTGCCATTTTGGTGTTTTATGAGTCGGCTTCGGCCAAAGCGCCCTACGCGCCCATTGTGATGGGTACCCGCCTGCTCGCGCAAATTGCCGGCGATATTCAACGAAAAAAATCAGAATCGGAACTGAACCGGTTCTTTACTTATGCACCTGAATTGCTTTGCATAGCCGGACCAGATGGATATTTCAAAAAAGTGAACCCGGCTTTTACCCGACTACTCGGTTATACCGAAGAAGAAATGATGGCCCGGCCGTTTACGGAATTTGTACATCCCGATGACCTTACAAGCACTATCGATGAGCTCAAAGACGCCACTTCCACCAGGGTTTCGTATTCCTTTGTAAACCGCTATCTGACCAAAGACGGCAACTGGAAATGGATATCCTGGAGTAGTTCTACCCCCATCACCGCCGATGGACTGGTATTCGGTTATGGTAAAGATATCACCGAACTCAAAAAGGCGGAAACCAGTTTGCTCCTGTATAAGAAAGTGATCGAGATGTCGCGCGATGGCATTGGCATTATCAATATCGTGGATGGAGCGGCCTATATCAACAAATCGTTCCGCGAATTGATGCACCTGAAGGAGGGCGAGCTCAAGGGGATGGAGGATGCTATCAGCTTGTACGAAGACCAAGAACTGGCGAGGTCTATGTTTCAAACCCTCGGCTCGGGGAAATACTGGAATGGTGATGTGCAGTTGCGCAGCCGGAATGGGGAGTTGATTGATTTTTATCTCAGTGCCGGTCCGGTGATAGATGAAAATGGAAATCAGATAGCGTTATTTGGTGTGCATACGGATATCCGCGAGCGGAAAAAACTGGAAAGGCGACTGGTCGACTATAACACAAGGATTACAAATATCCTGGAAAGTATCACAGATGGATTCTTTTCAGTGGATCATGAATGGAGGGTTACCTACTGGAACAGGGAGGCCGAGCGGGTGTTGCAACGTAAACGCGCGGATATGCTGGGCCAAAATCTCTGGACCCGGTTTGCGGATGCCATGAGTCTGCAGTTCTTTGCTGAATATCATCGGGCGGTGTCGGAGAAGACATCCGTTCATTTCGAAGAATTTTTTCCGCCATTGGATGTATGGGTGGAAGTGAGTGCCTATCCTTCGCAGGATGGTCTTTCGGTTTACTTCAAAGACATTACCGAACGGAAGAAGTCGGAAGAGGCCATACGACTCAGCAACGAAAGATATGACCTGGTAGCCCGCGCCACCAGCGATGCCATTTGGGACTGGGATCTGGTAACAGGTAAAACAGTAAGGACGGGAGATGGTTTTACAGCCCTTTTTGGCTACCAAAAGGAGGAAGCCAACAAGGATCCTGAGTTTTGGAATAAACGGGTACATCCCGACGACCTTTCGCGTGTGCATGCCTCGCATGAGCAGGTATTCAGCGACCCCGAAGCCTTTTTCTGGGAAGACGAATACCGTTTTCTCAAATCAAACGGCATGTATGCCTGGGTGTACGATAAGGGAACCATAATCCGTAATGAGCAGGGTGTGGCCATCCGTATGATTGGCGCCACGCAGGATGTAACCCAGCAAAGGGAACAGGTAAACGAAATCATCCGTATTCAACAAAACCTGGATACGCTGATCAACAGTACCTCGGATCTCATCTGGTCGGTAGATGGCGATATGCGCATCATCTCCGCCAATCGGGCATTTTGCGATTCCATCGCGCAATTGACCGGCAAGCAGGTGGTAGAGGGAACGCTATTATACGACGACAGTTTCCCCCAGGAGGTACGCGATTTCTGGCATCAGCGTTATCAGAAAGCCCTGTCGGGCGAAGGGTTCAGTGTGGAAGATGCTTTCATTTATCCGGGAAGGGAAGAGAAGCAATATGCCATCATCACTTTCACGCCTATATTTGGTAAAGAAGGCAAGGTGCGCGGGGTAGCTTGCTTTGCCAAAGACGTAACCGCCATCAAGCAGAGTGCGGAGCAGTTGGAGGAGCTAAACAGGCAGCTCTTGCGCAAAACCGAGGAGCTGGCAGCATCGAACGTAGAGCTGGAGCGTTTTGCCTATGTAGCCTCGCACGATTTGCAGGAACCCCTTCGGATGGTGAGCAGCTTTTTACAATTGCTCAAGAAAAAATACAATGCGCAGCTCGATGAAACCGGCCAGGGCTATATCGATTTTGCCGTGGATGGAGCTGAGCGGATGAAGCGTTTGATCAAAGACCTGCTCGATTACAGCCGACTTGAGTCGAAAGAAGAAGACCTCGACGATACCGATATGAACCAGGTGCTGCAGGAAGTGATCTATACGCTGGGCGACCGTATCAGCAAACAGAACGCGATAGTAGAAACGGGGCCGATGCCCATCTTACCCAAAACCCATCGTACCCAGCTCTTCCAACTGATGCAAAACCTGATCAGCAATGGCTTGAAATATAACAAGACGGAACAGCCTACCGTAAGGGTGCATGCCCTGGAACAGGCCGACCACTGGTTGTTTGAAGTGAGAGATAATGGCATCGGCATTGATCCCAAATATTTCGACAAGATCTTTGTGATCTTTCAACGATTGCATAATCGCAGCCAATACTCAGGTACCGGTATTGGCCTGGCTGTTTGTAAAAAAATCATAGAACGTATGGGAGGAATAATTTGGGTGAAATCGGTACCCGATAACGGCAGCAGTTTCTATTTCACCGTTCCAAAACGTGATCAATAATATGAAAGCGCCGATTTTGAAGACATGGCTTACTGCTTCGGTTGTGTTGCTTTTGCTGGCGGGAGCCGCTAACCTGTACAGCTTTAATCGGCAGATAGAGGAAAGAGAGTTCATCTTTGACCTCGAAAAAGGGCTTGATTATATGTACCAGGCGCAACTGGCCGAATCCAAAATGGCCAGTGAAGCGTATCATTTTGCGGCCACGGGAAGAAATCACAACAAGGAAGCTTATTATAAAGAGCGAAAAAAAGTAGTGGGGATACTGGAGAAGCTGGGCAGCATTGATTTGTGTTATAAAAGGGCAGCGCTGCAAAAATCAAGTGTAAATAGTTTTCAAAACTGGATGCAGCGGCTTGATACGGTGATGGAGCGCCCCTTTTACAGCGACTCCACCATTCTGCGCAGCTATATGCGATCAACACCCTATGTGCAACAAAGAGAGCAGATTTTTGACCAACTCACGGAACTGGAAAAAAGGGTGGTAGAAAGCCGGGAACGGCGTATACGCAACCTGAGCATACTCACCAAATGGAGTTTGATTGGCTTTATTGCCGTAATGGCTATGGCGGTGGTGCTGCTCATCTGGACCTGGAGGGTCAACAGTACCCGTATGCGGATGGCCTTTCAACTGCAATTGCGGCAAAAGGACCGGGAATTTGAAGTAGCATTTATGCAGGCGCCTATCGGAAAAATTATTGTGGATCAAAAAGGCTTTTGCGCAAGGGTGAACAGGCAGATATGCGAAATGCTGGGCTATGACGCGGCTACACTGGAAAGCAAAAGGCTCGCAGATATTTCGCCGGCTCATGAGTATGAAGAAGACTTAAGGGTGATAGCACAGTTGATGCACAGGCAGGAGAAAACCAATGAAAGGGATAAAGAAATGCTGACGGCCAGCGGCCAATCCATCTGGGTGCGGCAGTCAATGGCGTTTGTAAGCCAGGAAGACGGAAGCCCTCAGCAACTCATCATTCAGCTAAAAGATATTACACTCGAAAAAGAAAGCCGGCGAAAACTGGAAGAGTCGAATGTGGAACTGGAACAGTTTGCCTATATGGCATCGCACGATCTGAAAGAGCCCATCCGCATGATTGATGGCTTTATGAAACTGCTCGAAAAAAACTATGGCGACCGGCTTGACCAAACGGCTCGCAAATATGTGCATTTTGCCGCCGACGGGGCGAAGCGTATGAATCAACTGGTTGACGATCTGCTCCAGTATTCAAGAGCAACCCGCCAAAGCGGGGAATCCGAAAATATTCCACTGGGCACCCTGATGGAGGAAATAGCAAAAACCTATCAGCCACTGATGGATCAGGGAAGAATTGACCTGCACTGGCAGGACCTGCCAGTGGTTCGCCTGCCTCGCGCTGCTATTCGAACGGTTTTGAATAATCTGGTATCGAACGCCATCAAGTACCAGGCGGCTGGCAACCGTCCACAAATAATGGTAAAAGCAGACAGGATACCCGGGTGTTGGCGGGTAAGTGTTGTTGACAACGGCATCGGTATTAAGTCAGAATTTTTCGATAAAATATTCATCATTTTCAAACGGCTGCATGGGAAGGGAGAGTACGAGGGGTCGGGCATTGGCCTGGCCACCTGCAAGCGGCTCGTAGAGAAATGGGGAGGCCGCATTTCCGTGAGTTCGGTTGAAGGGGAAGGGTCTGTATTTTCTTTCACTATTCCGACAGAACCGGACTAAATCTGGCGAAAATTCCGTTACCTTGTAATACCTGCCTGAGAAAAACACCTAAATCGCAACCAGAATACTATAACCATTACCACCCTTACCCTCCTGATAACTGCCATTTAACCGAAAATCAATATGGACCCGGTACATATTTTATTGGTCGAAGACAATGAGGGGGACATTATTCTCACCCTCGAAGCATTTAATGATGTGAAGTTAAAAAATACCGTTAGCGTGGTGCGGGACGGTGAGGAGGCCGTACAATACCTGAACCAGGAGGGGAGTTTTCAGGACGCCATACCTCCGGATTTTATTCTGCTCGATATAAATCTGCCCAAGATGGATGGGAAGGAAGTGCTGGCTTATATAAAGCACCATAATCGCTTCAAAGCTATTCCCGTAGTAATGCTCACCACCTCTTCGTCGGAAAAAGATATTAAAGACGCTTATTCCGGATTTGCGAACTGCTATATTACCAAGCCGGTTGATTTCGAAAAATTCATCCAGGTAATCCGTTCCATTGAAGATTTCTGGATCAGTATTGTACAACTACCCCCCAGAAAATAGTATGGAAAGCTCAGGATCCCTACGCATATTGATTGTGGAAGATAACCCGGGCGATTTCTTCCTGGTGGGAGAATACCTGAGGGAAGGCCCCTGGCAATTGTCTATCACACATGCCCTGCGCTTGTCGGAAGCCATGAAACTGGCCAAGACGCATGAGTATGACCTGATATTGCTCGACCTGACCCTGCCCGATAGCAGTGGCATGGAATCAGTGAAAGTGATGCGTCCTTACATTACCTATATTCCCCTGATCGTACTTACCGGCATGGGGGATGAGCAGTTTGGGATGGACAGTCTGAAGCTGGGAGCGCAGGACTACCTGGTGAAAGACCAGATCAATGGTCCCCTGCTGGTAAAGAGTGTCCGATACAGCCTGGAGCGTAGTCGTGTACGACAAGCCATGTCGAAGCAGGACCGGCTTTTCCGGGTAATTACCGAGAACAGCCCAACCGCCAAAGCCCTGATAAAACCTGATGGCACCGTTATTTTCTGCACCAACTCGGTGAGGGCTATTTTGGGATTTGAGGCGGCGGAAGTGGTGGGAAAGAACGAATCGGACCTGATTCATCCGGAAGATATGCATGCCTTCCAAATGGCGCTAAAGCAGGTGCTGGCCAATCCTGATCAGCAGCCACAATTGGAGTTGCGCATCAAAAATGCAGAAGGAAAATACCGCTGGTGCCAGAAAGGCCTGGCCAATATGCTCCACGATGAGTTGGTGAATGCCCTGGTGTGCACCTTCTGGGATATAACCGATAGAAGAATTGCCAACGAACGCATTGCGAGCAGTGAGCGAAGATTGAGCGCCCTGGTACGCAGCGGTTCCGACCTGATCTGGATATTGGACGCCACCGGGAAATACCAGTACGTAAGCCCAACCAGTAAACCTGTGCTGGGTTTTGAACCCGCTTTTTTGTTGAACAAGGACTATCTCGAATTTGTACACGAAGAGGATATACCCAACCTGCAGCAATCGTTTCGGCAGCTAATAAACGGAAGCGAAATAACGGCCATTCCCTTCCGTTTTCGAAATGCCAATGGGGAATGGCGTTGGATTGAAACCGAAATGCTGAACCTGGTAGATGATCCTGCTGTAAATGGACTGGTATTCAATTCGCGCGATATCACGGAAAAACTCAAGGCTGAAAATGAACTCCGCCGTCTCTCGTTAATTGCGCGGGAAACCAACAATGCTGTAATCATTACCGATCGGGATGGAAAGATCACCTGGGTAAATAGTGGCTTTACCAATATTACGGGTTATGGATTTCGCGAAGCCGTTGGCAAAAAGCCGGGAGAAATGCTGCAAGGTCCCAACAGCGATCCGCAAACCATCGCCTTTATGCGGGAAAGGATCCAAAACCGCCAGCCGTTCGAAGCAGAAGTGATCAATTATACCAAAGAAGGCAAGGAGTATTGGTTGCGGATCCAGTGTCAGCCCATCTTCAATAAAAACAGGGAGCTGGAACAGTTTTTTGCTATTGAAACCGATATTACAGAAAGCAAAAACAGTCAATACCTGCTCAAGCAGTCCGAGGAGCGCTATCGCAGCCTGTTCGAACTGTCGCCGGCCTCCATCATCTTGTGGGATCCCGACAGCAATCAAATATTGCAGGTAAATATGACCGCGGAAAGAGAGTATGGTTATGGCCGCGACGAGTTCTGCAATTTATCCATCAGTTCCATCCTGGCCGACCCATCCTTTATGCAACAGCTCTGCGATATGGTGCAGGATATGCGGAAGGGTATTGTTGGAAACAACAAAGGAATTTCAAGACGAATACGTCGCGATGGAGAAGTAATTGTGATGGAGCATGCGGCCCACCTCGTATCCTTCAACGGCAGCCAGGCCGTGCTGTTGCTGGAGCAAAATGTAACCGAGAAACTGGAACTGGAAGCCACCCTCGAAGCCGAGCGACTGGCACGCCAGCAGGTAGTGACCGACGCGGTGATATCGGCACAGGAACATGAGCGTCGTGAAATAGGGATTGAACTGCACGACAATATCAACCAGATACTGGCCAGCGCCCGACTTTACCTGGGCCTGGTAAAAAGTGTGGTGAAGGAGAATAGCAATTTTATTGACGAAACGGACAAGCTGATCAATAGCGCCATCAATGAGATCCGGAATCTTTCCCACTCACTGATACCTCCCTCCCTCAGTGAATCGGCCCTGCTCGAAGCACTGGATCATATCATTACCACCACGCGCAATACGAGTGGTATCGACATTTCGCGTTCCTATCATCAGTTAGACGAATCACTGCTGTCGGATAAACTGAAGCTCACGATTTATCGAATTGTGCAGGAGCAGTTCAACAACATTCTCAAGTACGCCGAAGCCCGCAACGTAACCGTGCATCTGCAAAGAATAGAAGAAAGAATTCAGCTTCGCATCACCGACGATGGCGTGGGCTTCGACGTAACGCAAAAAAGCAAAGGCGTGGGACTGATGAATATTAAGACCCGGGCCTCCCTCTTCAATGGGGAGTTGCATATATATTCAGCGCCGGGCAAGGGCTGCGAGATCACGGTAGAAATGGATTGCGAAGGACCGGAGCTGGAATAAAGACATTACGATTCAAGCTCGATGAGCAGGATCAAAACTGCCATAATAAGTAGCCCATCAATGCAGCACCCAGGATGGTCCAGGCCGTATTGAGGCGGGGATATTTATAGGTAACGGCAATTGCCAGTACGGCGATCACAATCGTACGCCAGTCCCGGATAGATTCAGTCCCCATTTGCATGCATACATGCAAAATCAAGGCAACGGCCACTACATTTACAGCATCGAGGAAGGCGGATAACCATTTTGACTTTCGAAGCACCGGAATAAGCGGACGCAATAAACCCACCAACAAAAACGAAGGGAGAAAAATCGCTATGCTCGCAATCAGTGCGCCCGACCAGCCAGCCATTTGCCATCCAACAAAAGTGGCGGACGAAAATACAGGTCCGGGTGTGAACTGTCCTACCGCTATGGCATCTGTAAGTTGAGCGGTGGTCATCCAATGACGCGACACCAGTTCCGCCTCCATAAAGGCGAAAAGCACATAGCCGCTGCCATAAAGAGTAGCGCCTATTTTTAAAAAAATCCAGAAAAGCTTGACCAGCTTGTCGTCGGCAGCAAGGCTACCTGCCTGTAAAAAGATCATTGGCGCCAGGCCCATCAGTTTATCCTGCTGGTTTTTTCGCACAACCTGCACAAGCATACCCAGGGCGCCCATACCAAAAAGCAGCGCTATTTCGTGAGCACCCAGCCAGGCCAGAAAGATGGCTGCAAGACCCAGGAAACCCAGCCAGATTGATTTCACGGCCTTTTGCGCCAGCCGAAATATCAGGATAAAAAGTACGGCTAAAATACCAGGCTTTATGCCATAAATAAAGGGAAGCACATCGGGTAAATGCCCATAGCGTTGATAAGCCCAGGCTACTATTGACGTAAGAAGAATGGCCGGGCCAATAAAGCAAAGTCCGGCTACCCAAAGCCCTTTCCAGCCGGCTCTTTCGTAGCCACAGTGCATAGTCATTTCTGTGGAATTAGGACCGGGTATCAGATTGGTAGCACCAATCAGGTCAAGGAAATGCTCGGAGGAAATCCATTTGCGCCGCCGCACCAACTCCTCCTCCATCATCGCGATATGCACGGCGGGACCGCCAAATCCTAAAAACCCGATGCGCAGGAAAACCAGTGCAATTTCCCGCAGTTTATGTTGACTATTCACTGCATTCACCCTGCAAGAATAGGGCAAATTCGACGAAACAGCACCGTTAACAGCATTGGCAGCTTTTAAAAGGGGCCATGATCATGATTATGTAAATCAAACCCAAAATTCTGTAAACATTGTCCTGGCATCCTGGCGGACCTTTGTATTGCCAATTAATAATTATGAAACAGGATAATAAACAATATGAACTGCCGCTGCTGGGCGTGGAAAGCGAACATTGTGCCCTTATTGTGGACAAGGGACTTTCCAAAGTGCAAGGTCTTCAGTCGCACCGCGTAGATCTCAACAATCGCAAAGCGCTGATTGAAGCCCCAGCCGATGCGGAAATTATACAGGCGGCCGCAAAGGCCGTAAAGGATTTGGGGTATGATGTGGCTGCAATTAAACAGAATTTCCCGGTAACAGGCATGACCTGTGCTTCCTGCGCCGTAAGTGTGGAATCCATCCTGAATAGCCTGCCCGGTGTCACCAAAGCCAGTGTAAATTTCTCAACCGGACAGGTGCAGGTGGAATATATTCCCGGCATTGCAAGCCCTGCCGACATGAAGAAAGCCGTACAGGGAATTGGTTATGATATGATGGTGGAGGATTCGGAACAGGCCAAAGAAGCGCTGGAAGAAGTACATCGCCATCAGTATAAAAAATTGAAATCCCGAACTATTTGGGCCCTGCTGCTAAGTACACCGGTAGTACTGATCGGAATGGTCTTTATGGATATTCCTTATGCCAATTACCTTATGTGGGCGCTCAGCACACCGGTGGTGCTATGGCTGGGCCGCAGCTTTTTTGTGAATGCCTGGAAGCAGGCCAAACACAAAAGCGCCAATATGGATACCCTCGTAGCCCTAAGTACAGGTATAGCTTATGCTTTTAGCGTGTTCAATACACTCTTTCCGGATTTTTGGCATAGCAGGGGCTTGCATGCGCATGTATACTTTGAAGCCGCAGCGGTAGTTATCAGCTTTATACTGCTGGGAAAGCTGCTGGAGGAGAAAGCCAAAGCCGGCACTTCATCCGCAATTCGCAAACTGATGGGCCTGCAGCCCAGCACCGTTACCATCGTACATCAGGGTGGACATACCATGCAAATTCCACTGGCTGATGTGAAAGTGGGAGATACCATCCTGGTAAAACCCGGTGAAAAGATTCCGGTCGATGGCAGGCTGGCGGATGGTAGCAGTTATGTAGATGAAAGTATGATTAGCGGGGAGCCTGTGCCGGTATTGAAGCAACTGAATGATGAAGTATTTGCCGGCACCATTAATCAAAAAGGCAGTTTTCAAATGTTGGCTGCTAAAGTAGGCGGCGACACGCTCCTGGCCAGCATAATAAAACTGGTACAGGACGCCCAGGGAAGCAAAGCTCCCGTGCAAAAACTGGTAGATAAGATCGCAGGAATCTTTGTGCCCATTGTGTTGTTGATTGCCCTGCTCACTATGGTAGCCTGGTGGATACTGGGTGGCGAAAATGGCATTACCCACGGTTTGCTGGCCATGGTAACCGTTCTGGTGATTGCCTGCCCCTGTGCGCTAGGACTGGCTACTCCCACCGCCATTATGGTGGGTGTAGGTAAGGGGGCCGAAAACGGTATTCTGATCAAAGACGCGGAAAGCCTGGAACAGGCTCATCGGATTGATGCTGTTGTTCTCGACAAGACAGGTACTATCACGGAAGGCAAACCATCGCTGACCAATATTCATTGGGTAAGAGAAAAATCAGGGATACTGAAGCAAATTCTCTATAGTATTGAGCGGGCAAGCGAGCATCCCCTTGCTGCTGCAGTAACCGCTCACCTGGAAAGTGACGCATCGCTACTGACCTTGCAACAGGTAGAGAGCATTACTGGTAAAGGGATAGTTGCGCTCCACCATGGTGAGCGATATTGGGTGGGTAATCATAAGTTGATGACTGATCATTCGGTGCAGCTCCCCGAAAAGGAAGCAGCCCGAGCGCAAGCCTGGGCTGCTGAGGCGAAAACCCTCGTGTTCTTTGGAAAGGAGAAGGAGCTGTTGGCCGTCATTGCGATCGCCGATAAAATAAAGCCAGGCTCGGTAAAAGCGATCGACGAACTGAAAGAAATGGGAGTGGAAGTGTATATGCTTACAGGAGATAATGCCGAAACGGCTGCAGCGGTAGCCCAAGCCACAGGTATCAAAACCTATAAAGCGGAAGTAATGCCGCAGGATAAGTATGACTTTGTAAAAGAATTGCAGAGCCGGGGGAAAGTGGTGGGTATGGTAGGTGATGGCATCAACGATAGCCAGGCACTGGCGCAGGCCCAGGTGAGCATCGCGATGGGCAAGGGCAGTGATATTGCCATGGATGTGGCCAAGATGACGCTGATCAGCAATGACCTTCAAAAGATACCCGCCGCTATCCGGCTTAGCAGAAAGACGGTGTCGGCCATCCGGCAGAATCTTTTCTGGGCATTTATTTATAACCTGATTGGTATTCCGATAGCCGCCGGTTTGCTTTATCCCATCAATGGTTTCCTGCTCAATCCCATGATCGCGGGTGCCGCCATGGCCCTGAGCAGCGTGAGTGTGGTGGGCAACAGCCTGCGGCTGAAATGGACCAGGATTCAGTTATTGAATTGATCCGCTATGCGCATTTAACCTGCTCGCAGAAATGGATATATCCTTTAATCTTTAATCAACATAAAATGGAAACACAACAATTTAAAACCACCATCAAATGTTCAGGCTGCGTGGCACAGGTAACCCCTGCGCTAAATAAGTTGCTGGGTGAGCATAACTGGAATGTGGATATACAGAATCCCGACAAGATTCTCACAGTGGATCCGGTTTCTCCCGTTACCGCCAGCGAGATCATCGAAGCCGTAAGCAACACAGGGTTTAAAGCAGAAAAAATTGAACAATGAAAATTTCGGCTTCTCCACTAAACCGGGCCATATCCCGGTTTAGTTGTTTTTCCCAATGGCTAAATCCCATACCCTCAATTATTTACTGGCTAATTTTCGCCATTTCTATCAGTTGCCGGTTCACATTCCGTCAAATTTTGTAAAAGCTTTTCCAAATTTTGTAAACGCCGAGCTGGGAAATAGCTCTACTTTTGTATCGCGCATTCATGAAAAAGCTACTGGCCATATCATTCGCATTGCTTTACCTGGTTTCTTCCGCCGGTGCCACCCTTACCATGCACTATTGCATGGGCGAATTGGCTGATTGGAGTGTAGGTAGCCAGGAATCAAAAATTTGTGGTGGATGCGGCATGGAAAAATCGCAGGAAACAGACAATGGCTGCTGTAGCGATGAACAACGGCTCCTTAAAATCAGTTCCGACCAAAAAGCCATTGACCTCAGCTTTTCTTTTCTGAAATGCTAGGTGGAAGCACCTTGGGTGGTGCCGCCTTTCTATTCTTTCCCGGCAATTGTGGCCGTTTCCGGTGAGTTGCCCTTAAGCCATGCGCCTCCCCGATCCGGGCTGGTAGCCAGTTTTATTCTTTTCCACAGCATCAGGATCTGATTGTATCCCCCCTCTCTGTCAGGCAGGCATGTGCTCGCGTTCCGTGAGCGCAGCTATTAGCTATAGCTATACTTCCAACCTGAAACCTCCAGTTATACAAGGCAATTCATTTTTTCACTCCATAAACTGTAAACATGAAAAGGATTTTTTATGCCGTTCTGGCTATTGCCAGCATGACTATTGTCGCCTGCAACAACAATTCGCCAAACGACGATCATGCAGGTCATACCCCGGATGCCGATCACGAAAACCATGCGGCTCCCGGTACCGCCACCAGTATCAAAACCATTGAGCCGCAATTTGCCAGCCTGGATGCCACTGTGGCCGCCACTATGCGTTCGATAACAGACAATTACCTGGGCATAAAAAATGCGCTGGTCGCCGACAACCCTGCAAAAGCCGTTGAAGCAGGAAAAGCCCTGTTGGGTGCCATCGGCGAAATAGATAAGTCGTTGCTCACGGCTGAGCAGAAAGTAATATTTGATCAGCACATCGGCCTACTAAAGCAATCCACCGAAAATATTATCGGTCAGAGTGGCGACATCAGTGCGCAGCGGCAGCATTTTTCCCGGATGAGCCAGGCAGCTTATGCCCTGGTAAAAGCATTTGGCGCCGGCAAACCCATCTATCATGATCATTGCCCTATGTATAATGAGAACAAAGGTGGTATGTGGCTCAGCGAAACCAGGGAAGTAAAGAATCCTTACTATGGTCTGGAAATGTTGAATTGTGGCACGGTGGAAGAGCTTATTCAATAATGCACGGGGCCTTCAGGTACAATAGGCCCTTGTCAAAATCTGTCAAATGGTTCAGAAACTAATAGCGTTATCGCTGCGTAACCGATTCATCGTTTTAATCATTGCTACCGCCGCTTTTGTGTTTGGGGTGATAGCTGTGAAGAAGAATCCCATAGATGCCATACCCGACCTGAGCGAAAACCAGGTGATCGTATTTACCGAGTGGATGGGTCGCAGTCCCCAGGTGATAGAAGACCAGGTAACCTATCCGCTGGTCAGCAACCTGCAGGGCATTCCGAAAGTGAGCAATATCCGGGGATCTTCCATGTTTGGGATGAGTTTTGTGTACGTGATTTTTGAAGATGATGTGGACATATACTGGGCCCGAACCCGGGTTTTGGAACGATTGAATTTTGCCCAGCGCTTGTTGCCGGCCGGAGCAACACCCAGCCTGGGTCCGGATGGTACCGGTGTGGGCCATATTTTCTGGTATCACCTCCATGCGCCGCAGTTGGACCTCGGGGAGCAACGCGCCCTGCAGGACTGGTATATCAAGTTGGCCCTGCAAACCGTTCCCGGAGTTGCAGAAGTGGCTTCATTTGGTGGTTTTGAAAAGCAATACCAACTGGTAGTAGATCCCGTAAAGCTGCAGTTTTACAACCTGTCGCTCATGGAGGTGATGAACAAAGTAAAAGCCAATAACAACGATGTGGGTGGGCGCAAGTTTGAGATGTCGGGCATGGCTTATATCATCCGCGGGCTGGGTTATATCAAAAGCCTCGAGGATGTGGAGAATATCACCATCACCCAATACAACGGTATTCCTGTTCGGGTAAAAGATATCGGTTCCGTGCAAATGGGTGGCGATCTGCGATTGGGCATCTTTGATGCGGATGGCGAAGGCGAAGTGGTGGGTGGCATTGTGGTGATGCGCTACGGAGAGAATGCAAGCGAAGTAATTGAGGCATTAAAGGAGAAGATGAAAGATGTGGAGAAGGGATTGCCCGAAGGTGTAACCTTTAAAACTTCCTACGACCGCAGCACGCTGATTGAAGCCGCCATCGATAATATCAAAGGAAAGCTGATTGAAGAGATGATTGCAGTAACGCTTATAGTGATTCTCTTTCTGTTTCACTGGAGGAGCGCGCTGAGCATCGTAATTCAGATACCCATCACTATCGCCATCAGCTTTATTCTGCTCAATGCTTTTGGCCTCTCATCCAATATCATGTCGCTCACGGGAATCGCCCTCGCAATTGGGGTAATTGTCGATAACGGCATTATTATGTCGGAAAACGCCTATCGAAACCTGGCGGAATGGCAGGAACAACATAAACCGGTAAAATCGTAATACCATGAAATGGCTGAACAAAATCTTTACGAAACGAAAAGCTTCCGGAGAGCCTTCCTATTACCGGATTCCGGAAAATGAAAGGATGTCGATTATTGAGCGGGCCTGCAAGCAGGTATCGAGAGGTGTATTCTTTTCCACGGTAATCATCATCACTTCTTTTCTGCCGGTTTTCCTGCTAACGGGGCAGGAGGGAAAGCTTTTTCATCCGCTCGCCTATACCAAAACCTTTATCATGATAGTGGATGCCCTGCTGGTGCTGACCCTGGCGCCGGTATTGATATCCATTTTTATGAAAGGAAGGTTTCGCCCTGAGCAGGCCAACCCGGTGAACAGAGGGCTCGAACGGATTTATGAGCCCGTGATTCGTTTCTGTATAAAGTGGAAAAAAACAATAATAGGGTTAAACCTTCTGGCCTTGCTGATCAGCATTCCCCTCCTGATGCGATTGGGAAGGGAGTTTATGCCACCGCTTGACGAAGGCTCCCTGCTCTTTATGCCCGTTACGCTGCCCGATGTGTCGAACTCGGAAGCCAAACGCCTGTTGCAGGTGCAGGATAAAATCATTAAAACGGTTCCTGAAGTGGATCATGTGCTGGGCAAAGCCGGCCGGGCCAATACGGCCACCGACAATTCGCCTATCAGTATGATTGAAACCATCATTCTGCTAAAGCCAAAATCCGAATGGCGGGAGGGCTTGACAAAAGACGGGATCATCAATGAGCTGAACGCAAAATTGCAGATTCCCGGTGTTACCAATGGCTGGACACAGCCCATCATCAACCGGATCAATATGCTTTCAACAGGCATCCGCACCGATGTGGGCGTAAAGGTATATGGGCAAAACCTGGATAGTATTTATGCTTTTGCGCAAACCATCAAAAAGCAACTGGAAGGTATTGATGGGGTGAAGGATCTGTATGTGGAACCAATAACCGGTGGAAAGTACATTGATATTGCAATCCGTCGCGATGAAATTGGGCGCTATGGCTTAAGTGTGGATGATGTGAATACGGTTATTGAGAGTGCGCTGGGTGGTATGAAGTTGACCACCACCATCGAAGGACGAGAACGATTTTCCGTTAACGCACGCTATGGCCAGGATTTTCGCGATAATCTGGACGCGCTGAAGCGACTGCAGGTGCAAACGATGGCTTTTGGACCCGTGCCCCTGGATGCGGTAGCGGATATTCAACTGGCAGAAGGCCCGCCCATGATCAATTCGGAAAACGCCATGCTTCGTGGTACGGTACTCTTTAATGTGCGGGAAAGGGATTTGGCCAGTACCGTAAAGGAAGCGCGTGAAAAGCTGGATCAGATGATCGAGAAAATGCCGAGGGGTTATTTTCTCGAGTGGAGTGGGCAATATGAAAACCTGATACGGGGTGAAAAAACCCTGATGATGATTTTGCCGGTGGTACTGCTCATCATTTTCCTGTCGATGTACTTTGCATTTCGCTCCATACGCGAAGCCTTTTTTAGCCTTATCAGTATTCCATTTGCCCTCATTGGGGGCGCTTACATGATCTATATCTGGGACGTAAACTTATCGGTAGCCGTGGCGGTGGGCTTTATCGCCTTGTTTGGCCTGGCGGTGGAAACGGGTATTGTGATGGTAATATATCTAAACGACGCCATGCAGCAACTGGTAGCCAAAAAGGGCAACTCACGCGAAAGTATTACCCGTGCCGATTTGCGGGAGTTCGTAATAGCCGGTGCCGCCAAACGACTGCGACCCAAACTGATGACCGTAGCGGTTTCCCTTTTTGGCCTGGTGCCCATTCTTTGGAGTAGCGGGGTAGGCAGTGATGTGATGAAGCCGATTGTGCTGCCCATGATCGGCGGTGTGTTTACCTCAGCGGTTCATATCCTGCTGGTAACTCCCATCATTTTCCTGATGACCAAAGAATATGAATTGAAAAAATTTGGAAAGATAGAAGTGCTGGAAGCACCGCATTAAAACAACCACGATGAAGCAACTATTTCTTGCAGCACTATCATTGCTGCTGTTAACAACAACATCTTCCGCGCAAACATTGCGGCTGAGTGAGGTGATCGATAGCATTCGGTCGCGAAATCCCCTGCTGGGAATGTATGAAAATGAAATCCGCAGTATGGACGAAGCCGCGAAGGGAGCCCGTAGCTGGATGCCGCCACAGTTGGGCATAGGCCAGTTTATGACGCCTTATGATGTTAGTCGCTGGCGTAAAGAAGGCGATATGCCGGGGATGGGTTCGGTGATGATTTCGGCCGAACAAATGTTTCCCAACCGGAAAAAGCTGGATGCGGACGAAGAGTATATGCTTGCCATGTCGTCGGTAGAAAAGGAAAATAAGAATGCCAGCCTCAACGAGCTGATTGCCGAAGCCCGCCAGCTTTATTATGAGTGGATACTGCTCAGGAAAAATTTGGCAGTACTGGAAGAAAATGACCGGATCCTCGACTTCATGATCCGTAATGCCGAAATCAGGTATCGCAACGGATTGGAAAAAATCAGTGCTTATTACAAAGCAAAGGCGGCCAGGGGAGAGGTGAAAAACAGGCAAATGATGTATGCCAATGAAATCCGGCAACGAATGATCAGGCTCAACAGCCTGATGGGGCGCGATGCGATGATGGAGTTTGACATCGATACCAGCTTTCAACTCAAAAACTTTGATGAGCTGGTGTTTGACAGTACCCTGTTTTACACCCAGCGCAGTGATATGCGTTCCATTGACCGTGAAATAGACCTTACACTGCTCAGGAAAGAATCGGAGCGGGCGGCATTAAAGCCACAGTTTGGTCTTCGGTACGAAAACATGATCGGCTTTGGCGGACAGCCCCTGCAGTACAACCTGATGGCGATGGTTCGTATTCCCATGGCCGGCTGGTCGTCGAAGATGAATAAGGCCAATATGCAAAGTCTGCAATGGAAAGCCGCCGCCCTGCAATCGCGAAAAGCGATGTTGCTGAATGAATATAGCGGCATGGCCTATGGCATGCGCAGCGAACTGCGGCTTAAAAAAAGCCAGTTGAGCCTCTATGAGACGGAGATCATTCCTGCGCTCCGCAAGAACTACCAAAGCATGCAACTCGCCTATGAACAGAATACCGAAGAGTTATTTATGCTTTACGATGCCTGGGAAATCCTCAACAATAAGCAACTGGAATACATCGGCCTGTTGGGCGAAGCATTGAATTTGCAGGTGGCCATTGAAAGATTAATTGAAGCGAAATGAGGAAAATCATTCAGTCTCATAAAACCCAAGCGATGAAAAAATTAGCCTTCATAGTAGTACCGGTACTCATTCTTCTGGGATTAGTTGCCTGCCGCAACGGCAAGGGGGACCCACCCGGGGACCAGGCAGATATGTCGCAGGGCGTCCTCTATACCTGTCCCATGCCACAGGATTCCATATTTAGTAAAGAGCCGGGCCAGTGTCCCAAATGTGGCATGGACCTGGTAAAAATGGAAACAGCTAAGGATACTTCAGCCACTAACGCACTCGAAGTACTTCTTCAGCCCACCGACGAATTTGTACTTTCATCGGTGCCTGTAACCCGACTGCAACAAAAAGAGATGGAGATGGAATTGCAGGCCCTGGGCAAAATAACTTATGATCCCCGCTACACAGGTAGTATTGTCGCCAATATTTCAGGTCGGATAGAAAAATTATATGTGCGCTATCGCTTTCAGGCAGTAAAGAAGGGGCAAAGAATCATGGAGATCTACAGCCCGGAGTTATTGACGGCCCAGCAAAACCTGCTTTTTCTGTTGCGTAGCGACCCCGACAACAAAACCATGATAGAGGCCGCAAAAGACCGATTACTGTTGCTGGGCATGAACCCCCAACAGATGCAGGAGGTAATAGCTTCCGGAGAACCCGCCTACCGGGTTACCGTTTACAGCGCCTATAGCGGACATATTCATGAGGCGGGAAATGATGCGGGCATGCAGGCCGGGCCCAATGTTATGAACGACATTTCGCTCATTACAGGCGAGCTCACAATTAAGGAAGGCATGTATGTGCAGCGTGGACAAACCGTATTTACCGTTTACTATCCGCAGCGTGCATGGGCATTGCTCAATATTTATGCGGAAGATCAGTCGCTGATCAAAAAGGGCGACAAAGTGCGGATTGTGCCGGAAACAGCACCCGGCAGGGATTTTCGGGCACAGATTGATTTGATCGAACCTTTTTTCCGGGAAACAGATAAAACCTTGGCCGCGCGGGTTTACTTCGACAATAGTCAACTTAAGATTCCCATTGGTAGCCAGGTAAGAGCTACTGTATTTGCGGATGCAAAAGAAGCCGGATGGCTTCCACGCACAGCCGTGCTATCGCTGGGGATGGACAAAGTGGTATTTATTAAGGTAGGAAATGGGTTCAGGGCTGCCAGGCTTTCTACGGGAATTACTTACGGCGATTATGTGCAGGTAATGGAAGGATTAAAGGCGGGAGACGAAGTGGCGGTAAACGCACAGTTCCTTACGGATAGCGAAAGTTTTATCAAAGTAAAATCAGTGAAATGAAAATGATAGTATTACCAGTCGGGTATAGTGTAAACTCCGTGCTTACTATCGGCCTTAGCCGGTGGATTATAGTCATCGGCATGCTTTGGTTCGCTTTGGGAGCCTGCGGCAATAAGCCTGAAGCAGCGCATGACCCCGACGTTTATTATACCTGCTCAATGGATCCACAGGTGGTAGAACATAAGCCCGGTAAATGTCCCATTTGTAAAATGGACCTGACTCCGGTGAGAAAGAAATCAGGTGAGAAGCAGGACGAGCTACAGCTTAGCGATCAGCAGATAGGGCTGGGCAATATACATTCCGACACCATTCGGCAGGGTAGTATCGGCCATCAGCTCGTATTAACAGCCACCCTCAATTTCGACCAGATGAGCACACGCTCGATAAGCGCACGAGTAATGGGCCGGGTTGACAGGCTTTACTATAAGACAGTCGGCGATTTCGTAAAAAAGGGCGCCCCTCTTTATGCGCTCTATAGTGAGGAACTGAACAATGCCAAACAGGAGTATTTACTGGCCCTTGAAAGAAAGAAAAGCTTTGCCAGCGAAACCATCATTGATTTTGGTCGCTTAATACAAAGTGCGAAAAATAAACTGCTGCTATGGGGCATGTCGGAAACGGCAATAGAGGAAATCGCAAAGAAGGGAATCGCTAATCCGCTCACCACTTTTTATAGTCCCGAAAGCGGCTATATCACCAGTATTGACATCACAGAAGGGGGCTACATAATGGAAGGAGGTAGATTATTGACCCTGGCAGACCTTTCAACATTGTGGGCAGAAGCGCAGGCTTACAGTTCGCAAATGGGGTTGATTAGCCCCGGAAGCACTGCTATAGTGCAAATACCTGATTTGGGCGGAGCAGAAATAAGAGGGAAAATTGAGTTCATTAATCCTGAAATCAATCCCGATACGCGCATTAATCTTTTCCGGGTATCGGTACCTAATTCATCTAACCGGTTGAAGCCCGGAATGCCAGCCTATGTAAAGCTGATCAGTCCGAAACGGAATTCGCTGGTATTGCCTTCAGATGCCGTGATTCGCGATAGTCGCGGCGCCACAGCCTGGCTGCGAACAGGCAATAACGTTTTTAAACCCGTGATGGTGGAAACCGGTACAGAGGCGGCCGGGCAAATTGAGATAAAATCAGGCTTAAAGGAAGGTGATGTGGTGGTGATTGCCGGGGCCTACCTGCTGCATAGCGAATTTGTTTTCAAAAAAGGCAATGACCCTATGGCTGGCCACAATCATTAAGAAAATCATTAAGCATTGAACGGAACACTCAATCACCCAGCGGAATGGTAACCGTGATACTGCAACCCCTGCCGGGTGCGGCATCCACATCAACCGTGCCGTTGTAAAACTTGGTACGTTCGTAAATATTGGAAAGACCAATACCGCGGTGGGTTTGACGGGGATCAAAGCCCTGGCCATTGTCCACTATGCGCAAACGAATGGAATCACCGGTATAATCAAGGTTAATATCCGTTCGACTGGCCTGGCTGTGTTTGATGATATTTTTCAGTTGCTCCTGCACTATGCGAAACAGGGTTACTTTTTTACCCTGGCTCAGCTTTTCCGCGTCGGGGCTGGGACTGAAACGGATCTCCATTTCCTGGGCCATTTCAATATCCTCTACCAGCAGGCGGATACTATCCACCAGCTTTTCTTCCTTCAATTGCGGGGCTACCAAATCGCGCGAAAGTTTGCGGATCTCTTCAATGGCCATCGCCAGGTAATCGTTGCTCTTATCTTTCAATACCTGCTGATCGGGCGAAGATGTCGCGATCATATCCACAAAGAGCTTGGCCGTACTCAGAATCTGGTTCACATTGTCGTGGAGTTCATGGCCAATACGCGTGCGCTCATTTTCGGCTACCTCAATCACGGTTTCCGAAATGGATTTCTGCAATTGCAGGCGCTCGTCATTCAGTCGGGTCTCCAATTCCTTTACCGCGGAAATATCCTGCAGGGAACCGATCATTTTTACAGGCAGCCCATTTTCATACACTACAAAGCCGCGATCCTGGATATACTTATAATGTCCGTCGGAACATTTAAACCGATAGGAGTCCTGCCAGGATTGTTGCAAATTATCAGTCGCTTCCTTCACTTTATCGGCCACGCGGTTACGATCTTCGGGATGCACACGGCGCAACCACCAGGAAAGGCCACGGCTGTTGTCGACCTGGTAGCCGATCATCTCCATCAGGGTTTCGTTGCGGAAGATCTGACCGGTTTGCATATCCCATTCCCAAATGGCATCGGAAGTAGCGCGGCTTAGTGTCCATAGTCGCTGCTGCACTTTGTGCAATTCCTTTTCCAGCTTCGATTTGTCGGGAATACTAACGGCCTGGCCACCCATCAGCCGCTTGCCTGAAGGCATATCGATCGGGAATATGTTGATATGACTAACAATATTTTCACCACTCGCCAGCTCCAGCTGTTGTGTAGTTTTTATCGGTTTACCGGTATCCAGCACTTCCAGGTGGTGACTGTATAGAGATAATACGATATTGGAGGGGAGGAGCCGGCTTATTTTTTTCCCAATCGATTCTTTTTCGTTCAGGTGAAAATAATCAAGAAAAGCCTGGCTGGCAAAGAGCAGGGTCTCGTCGTCATCTACGATCCAGGCCAGGTTAGGTGTGTTTTGCAGGAAGGCCTTCATCAGGTGCTCCCTGTCTTTTAATTCACTCAGGAGTTCGCGTTCCTTGGTAAGGTCAACGATGCTGGAAACAACAGCAAACTGTCCGTTATGTTCTTCTTCGGCCAATATCTGGCTATTGAAAAGCAACCAGTGCTTGCGTCCATTGGGCAGCGAAACCACCAGTATCTTCCGTTGTGCCACACCGGATTTTTGCGCCAGCCTGAACGGCGATTCCTGGTAAGGAATGGCATGTCCTTCTTCATCTTCAATCATCCATTGACTATCCCAAAGTTGGGCCACGTTTTGCACCTGGTAAAGCCGTTCCAGCGTGGTATCAAACATCGAAGCCAGTTTCTGATTGGCGGCAATGATTTCGCCGTGCACATCCTGGAACAACACGCCACTCAACCCTTCAATGATTAACTGGCAATGATTCTTTACCAGCGAATTGAAGCGATGCAGTCTTTGCTCGTCGAGTAAACGGTATCCCAGGCAAAAATAGGTGGAGATCTCTCCCTGGCTATCAACCAGCGGATTGAACTGCCATTTCATGGGGTGGTAATGACCGTTGCGGATATAGAGTTCAATCTCAAAGCTGTTGCCCCTTTGTTTGGCCTGCGAGAGCAATTTTTGTAGTTCACCCAGGTTTACCGGATGTACCAGGTCCATAAAGTTCACGGGATCCTGGCGTGGATCGGTCAACTCAAGGCCGCGAAGCATTTGCTGATTGGCCGAACGTATATGGCCGCTATTGTCGATGAGTGAAAGGAAAAGCTCCTTGCCCGCGCGCGAGTCGCGGATAATTTGTTTCAATGTGCTCCAGCTTTTCTTCATTCTCCGTGGTTTTCGCTTAGGTTGTTTAGGATTTTTCGCATCAGTTTAGTTGCACATTACTGATAATGCCGGGAACTAAGTCGAAGTCGGATGATTTGTCGAGAAAGTAATGGGCGCCCAACCTTTTGCATTCCTGCCGGTAATAAGTGGCCGAAAGGTTGGAGATCATGATGACCGTGCAGCCCATCTCTTTCAGGCGGATTTGCTCCAGCAAATCGATGCCGTTTCTACCGGGCATACTGATGTCAAGTAAAACAACCTGGTGCTTTGCTGCCTCCAGCAACTGCATAGCGTCGGAGAAATTGTGCGCGCTGTCGATATGATCAATATTGTCAACCTCACCTAATAAGCCGCGCATACGGTCGACGAAGTAGGGATGATCATCTACAATCAGAACAGAAACCTTGTTATTCCTCATGGGATTGAAATTGGATTTGTGCCTTATTCCTAACAACAAAGAAAAGCTTATAGTGCTTCATTTACAATAGTAAATTGAAAGAATATGCCGTATGAATACATATTATTCGCCTGTAGTATTAAAACTACAGGTAAGCACTTAGCGACATCCTTAAATTTAAGGGTAATCCTGTTAATTATTGTTGCCTCACAACTTTTTTAACGGCATTAATAAGTGCGTGGGGGAGTTGATCCTTACTAATGTATGCTTGTGCGCCGGCTTTTAGTATTCGGCTTTCGTATTGTTCGGCCGGATAAGTGCTGATTACAATGAAGGGTACCTCAGATGATTTTTCGCGTATTACGCGCAATGCTTCCATGCCTCCGCCGCCCGGCATAGCAAGGTCGGAAATGATCAGGTCCCAGTCGCCATTTTCCTCCAGTGCAATCAGGGCATCGGCATCTGCCGCCTCTTCCACCTGCACAGGCGAAAATTCTTCTACCAGGCACTGCACTAAGCTCTGCCTGACCACATCGTGGTCGTCGGCAACAATCAGTTTAAGCATATAGCTGGTGGTATCGCATTCAAAAGGATAAGGCACTACGATACCGACTACAAGATACTGGGGCAGATTAAAGCTGCTTGTAGCCCTGTCTTTTAGAGTTGTGTAGTATTAATACTACATGATTTGGATCAATTAAATGAGTTTCCGTTCCAGGGCATAGCGGGTAAGCTCGGCATTGCTGCGGATATTCATTTTACTGAGGATACGGGTACGGTAGGTACTCACGGTGGTGGTACTCAACGACAATTGCTGGGCGATTTCCGATACGGAGCTACCGGCCGCCAGCAGTTTGAATACGTCGAACTCCCTGTCGGAGAGCAACTCATGTGATTCCTTCTCACTATCCTCCCTTACGGCATCGGCCAGCTTTTCGGCAACGGCAGGGGTAATGAATTTCTTGCCCAACTGCACCGTTTGAATGGCTTTGATGATGTGTTCGTGAATGGTTTCCTTACCCAGGTAGCCGGAGGCACCGGCTTTTAGTACCCGCAACGCATATTGATCCTCGGGATACATGCTCATGATGAGCACGGGTATCTGCGGGGCAATTTGCTTGATCTGGCTGAGCGCGTCCAGGCCACTACGACCGGGCATATTCATATCGCAGATGATAATATCCCATTCGTTATTCACTACTTCCGTTACCAGGCTTTCCGCATCGGCTACTTCCCCTACCTGGGCAGAGGGGTATTCTTCCAATAGGATTTGTTTGAGACCTCGCCGCACAATGGCGTGATCATCAGCGATTAGAATTTTAAGCATAAACCTTATCTGTGGTTAGGTTGGTTCAGTTTTATTCCGAATAAGGGATGGCTACCTGCACCCGGGTGCCCTGGCCGGGAAAACCCTGAATGCTATAGCTGCCACCCAAACCCTCAGCCCGCTCTCGTGCCCCTACAAGCCCCAGGGTTTTCTTGTTTCGATTTGCCTCATCAAAGCCGATTCCATCATCCTCTACCGTTAAAATTAATTGATTATCTGTTTTTTGCAACTTTACTACCACTTTTTTTGCTTGCGAATGGCGGGCCACATTGGTCAGCGACTCCTGTAGGATCCGGTAGAGCCCGATTTTTACATTATCCGACAGGTTTAACTCATTTTCCGGCAACCGGGCCTGGCAATCTATGCCCGAGCGTTTTTGAAACTCTTCCATATGCCATTCCATGGCGGCTACCAGTCCCAGGTCATCAATCAGGCTGGGCCTTAATTCCGAACTAATCCGCCGCACCGTCTTCACCGTAGTGTCGAGCAGGCTGATCAGATCCGCTAATTTTTCCTTCACGGGTTCGGGAGCGGCCTGCAGCTTTTTATTGAGCCACGACACGTCCATCTTTAATACAGTTAATAACTGCCCAAGTTCATCATGAATTTCCCGGGCAATATGCAAACGCTCCTGCTCGCGTACACTGTTGAGGTGCTCGGTCAGTCGCTTGATGCTTTCGTAGGATTCCTTGAGTCTTTCCTCCGCCAGGTATCGTTCCGTTACTTCATTCGCCAGCACCAGTCTCACGGATTTTCCTTCGTACCAGGTATCGTGGGTTACAATGTTGACATAAATAATAGTGCCATCTTTTTTCTGGTGTCGCCAGATTCCGGCATAATGAATACCCCGGAAGCCGGTATCTACGTATTGCTTGAACCGATCCAAATCCTCTGCCGGCCTTAAACGATACACATCCATCGCCAAAAACTCCTCCCTTGTATAGCCATATTGAATTAAGGCCGATTCGTTGGTTTCAATAATCTGGTAATCGGGTAGGCTCAGCATCCACATAGCGAGGGGATTGCTGTGAAAAAGCAGGCGATACTTTTGTTCGGAAAGCTTGAGTTCCTCCTCCGCCTTTTTCTTTTCGGTAATGCTGATACCGGTTCCCAGCAGGCAGGGTCTGCCATCATATTCCAACCGGATGGCTTTGAAATAATGTGGCGTGCGGGTACCATTTTTATGCAGGAGGTCCGCTTCCGCATCGTTCTCTCCATGCTCAAATACATTGGTAATTCTTTCGACAATGTATTCCTTCTGGTCTTTGGCGAAAAATTCAGAAGGATGCATTTCCGCGATTTCTTCGCCGCTGTATCCGGTTACTTCCTCAAACTGCTGGTTCCAGCGGATAAACTTTCCATTTTCGTCATAGAAATAGAATACGCCCGGCAAACTGTCGATCAGTTTATCGGCCAGGGATCGCACTTTATCGATTTCCTTTTCTGCGCGCATACGGGCCGAAATGTCGCGGATGAAAACCGAGAGGCCCTTTCGGGAGGGATATATATGGTTTTCCTGCCAGAGCTGCAGGGGCTCAAAATGATCAGTAATGGTAATGTATTCCTGTTGCTCCATGGCCCGTAAAAAAGCATGATAGGTCTTGCTGCCAACGGCATCAGGGAAAACTTCCCAAACTTTCTTACCGATCAGTTCTTCCGGCTTCTTGCCGGTCATTTCACCTATTTTCTTATTGGCATACGTGTACACATAGTTATTGTCTACGGCAATAAATCCGTCGGTAATGCGGTCAAGGATATCGGTAAGCTCTTCTGTTTTTTCCTTCACCTGCAGGCTTAGCTCACGATTGAATTGCTGCAAGCGTGTTTCCAGTCTTTTCTTTTCTGTAATATCCCGGATAAAGCCAATAAAGAATGTTTTCCCATCCAGCTCGTAGGGCGATATGCGAATGGCTACATCAATGCTTTGCCCATTTCTGTGTTGAGCCCATATTTCTATTGTCTTACCCACCATGGTGCTTTGCTCGGGTCCAATGTAGCGGGCCATGCCCATGCGATGGGCTTCGCGCAACTCCTCCGGTATAATGGTGTCGGTCAGCATTTTGCCCAGCACTTCCTCTTCTTTCCAGCCAAAAAGTCGTGCAGATTCCGGATTCCACCGCACTATTTCACCAGCCCGGTTCAGCACAATGATGGCGTCCGGAGCATTATCGATGACTGCGCTCACTTCCTTTTGCCGGTGACGGAGCGACTGCTGCACTTCGGCCTGTTCCATATCACGCTTATTGAGCGAAAATGCCGTATAGATAGCCAGTGTGAGAAGGGTTATGATGGTGACAATTGAAAAGAGGGTTACCCCAAATTCTGTATCATAAAATCCACGCCAGTACCCCCAGAGGCGTAGCAGGCCAAACAAGCTGGGCAAGAGTATGGCCACAGGCACCAGTACGCGGGCTGCAATGCTGCCGCTAAGCTTGCTGCTGATCTGTGCCATAAAGCCCTTGTCGGGAAAAGCATAGAGAAAGGAAAGTGCGTAAAGGAAAAATGCCCCGGCAGTATTCAAAGCCATTGGGATATAGGAAATGAATCCAAAAAAGCTGCCGGTCTGGTATAAATAACTCAATAGAGAAAGCAGGCTCATCAAGCCAATCAGCAAAGCGAAGTATTGCGATATGCGATGCCCCTTTTTGGTTTCGGAACGAATCAGCAGCAGGGTGAGCGACCAAAGCAAAAAACAAAACGCATTATTGAACGACATCCGTCCGCTACGGTTGGGCAATTCGAGTGCCCTGAGCTTTTCCGTATAAAGCCAGGTATCTATCGGCAGGTCAATATTGGCCACAAAACCAAGGATCCGGTTGGCGGCTAATAGCAGAAGTAGGACAGCGAGAGCCATGCCCAACGACTCCCTGACTGTATTTCTTCCCGAAGCTCTCAGCAAAAGAAAGGAACTCGCTCCAATGAGTAGGCAGACAGCCGTGAGCGGGTTCATGCCTACGAGGGGTGAACCCATTCGGCGGAGCATATCAATATCCAGCATCCAGCCCAGCAACACCAGCAAAGGCAGGAGGAATAATATCAAATGTAGAATTTTCGACCAGCGTATATATCTACGCTGAACGCTTAAATCAGGGGGTAGGGTCATGGCAGATCAGTTAGGTTCCGTGTATGATTAATACACGGCCAATGAATTTTCTGATAAGGAGTCACAAGTTAACGCCTATCTGTTGGTTTTTGGCGTTTGCTAAAAGCCAGAGACTAACCCATTTCATAGGGAAAGATGATAATGCAGGCAGCAACATTTAATGCACTTAAAATACTTAAAAAAGCAATTCTCTGCGTATTGTGCGAGGATTCTTATCAAAAATCAATTCATTTTCTCAAAAATTAGGGGTAAACTCTTGGAATTGAATGGCCCACCCGCCCTATCGGACGGGCCTAACATATGTCGCCCCTTCGGGGCTCGCGATTTAAAATTCAAATCCATTTCCAACACATCAAATTCCCGAATCCCCAAATTCCCAAATCCTCAAATTCTCCAATTTCCCCTCACGCCTCACGATTCACGTTTTCCCCTTATCTTCGTTCCGCCTCAATTCAACGACTATGATAGTCATCAAGGGCATGGCCCTCTCTGCATGTAAACGCCGCTAAGCGGTACCCACTCTGGTGGAAGAATCTCCTTGCGCAAAGGAGACATTAACCTTATTCATTTTACCTAAGTCAGTAATTTTTATGTCGCAAGTTGTGACGAACCGAAATAAGTTCGCCCGAGTTGGGGCGATTTTGCGCCAATCCCTGCGCGGTGAAGAAAGGGATTATACGGAAGGAAGCATCCGCGAAGCGATTGTTTTGCTCGCCATTCCCATGATTCTTGAGTTGAGTCTCGAAAGTGTGTTTGCGGTAGTGGATATGTACTTTGTGGGAGAACTGGGCAAGAACGCCATTCAAACGGTGGGATTAACCGAATCGGTTATTTCGCTGGTATATGCCGTAGCAATTGGACTCAGTACAGCCGCCACTGCTATGGTGGCCCGGCGGGTGGGGGAAAAAAACCGGGAAGCGGCTTCCAGGGCGGGCGCGCAGGCCATTATTGTTTCCGGCATTGCTACGCTCGTCATCAGCTTGTTGGGAATTGTGTTTGCCGCCGATGTGTTGCGTCTCATGGGAGCCACACCCGAAGTGGTGGCCGAAGGCAAGGGCTTCACAAGGATAATGCTGGGCGGAAGCGTGGTAATCGTCATGCTCTTTCTGATCAATGGTATTTTTCGCGGTGCCGGTAATGCGGCCATGGCTATGCAAAGCCTGTGGATCGCGAGCATACTCAATATCATCCTTTGTCCATTGCTCATAAAAGGCATCGGACCCTTTCCAAAGCTGGGGCTCGAAGGGGCGGCCATTGCCACTACCCTCAGTCGCGGTGTGGGCGTGTTGTATCAATGCTGGCATTTGTGGAGGGGACAGGATAACCTGCGCATCAGTCGCAAGCACTTTATTCCCGATTTCAAACTACTCCGTTCCATTTCCCAACTGGCCTGGCCCGCCACTTTTCAGTTTGTACTGGCATCGGGTAGTTGGGTGGTACTGGCCTGGCTGGTGGCACATACCGGCGGCACAGAAGCATCGGCAGGCTACCAGGTGGCCATACGCAATGTGGTATTTTTTATATTACCCGCATGGGGCCTCAGCAATGCGGCCGCTACCCTGGTGGGGCAAAACCTGGGTGCAGGTAAGCCGGAGCGGGCCGCTACCAGTGTGATGTTAACCGCCAGGTACAATGCCGTCTTTATGGCCCTGGTGACCATATTGTTTGTTTTCTTTTCCAGGCCCATCATCAGTATTTTCTCCGATGAAGCTGTCGTTGTCGACATTGGCTCCCAGGCGCTCATGATCATAGGCACGGGCTATATCTTTTATGGCATTGGCATGGTGATGGTGCAGGCATTGAATGGTGCGGGCGATACACGCACACCCACCATCATCAATTTCTTTGGCTTCTGGCTATTGCAGATACCCCTGGCCATGTTGCTGGCATTATATTTTGGATGGGGACAATTGGGCGTATTTATTGCCATACCGGTAGCTGAAACGGCTATAGCCATCACAGCTTTTATTATTTTCAGACGGGGTAAATGGAAACAGGTAAAGCTGTGAGTGACTCGCAATTGAACTAAATTTGCTCCATGGCCCGATTCCATACACAGGATGCGTTGAATCTTTTGTCGAAACTCACATTCAGGCGGGTGTGGAATGGAATGAAGGTATGGGGCAGCTATTATTGGAGCAAGTGGACCCGAAAGCCCATTCAATGGGGCTACCCGGTTTCCATTTCATTTGAGCCCACCAATTTCTGTAATCTGCGCTGCCCGGAATGCCCCAGCGGGCTGCGCAGTTTTACAAGACCTACGGGTATGTTGCAAAGGGATTTTTTCCGGGAAACGATTGATGACCTGCACCGCGAATTGCTCTACCTGGTTTTCTATTTCCAGGGTGAACCCTATCTGAATCCGAATTTTCTGGACATGGTGCAATACGCATCGCAAAAGAAAATCTATACCGCCACTTCCACCAACGCGCATTATCTCACGGATGAGAATGCGCGGCGAACCATCGAGAGCGGCCTCGACAGGCTCATCATATCTATCGATGGCACCACCCAGGATGTGTATGAGCAATACCGTGTAGGCGGTCAACTGCAAAAGGTGATCGATGGTGCACGCAACATTGTTCGCTGGAAGAAAGAGCTCAAGAGCAGGAAGCCCTTTGTGGTTTTTCAGTTTTTGGTGGTGCGGCCCAATGAACACCAGATTGAGGAAGTAAAGCGGCTGGGCAAGGAAATTGGCGTGGATGATGTATGGTTTAAAACCGCACAGATCTATGATTACGAAAACGACCCGAACCAGTTAATCCCTACCCGGGAGGAATATAGTCGCTACAAACGCACACCCGAAGGAATGCGCTTTAAAGGCAAGCTGCAAAACCAGTGCTGGCGGCTTTGGCATGATCCGGTAATAACCTGGGATGGACTGGTAGCACCCTGCTGTTTTGATAAAGACGCGCAATACCGTATGGGAAGCCTTCGGGAACAATCCTTCCGTGAAATCTGGCGCAATGGCGAATATCGCCAGTTCCGTTCCCGAATCCTGAAAGGGCGCAAGGAGATCGATATCTGCGCGAATTGCTCAGAAGGTACCCGGGTTTGGGGCGATTAAGACAATTTTCACAAATAAGTCGATGTTATACCATTAAATTTGCAAAGTAGTCCCAGCAAGGCTTTGCGGGAATTTCTTTACCAAAATGGATGGATATGGGCATTGAACAGGACATACAGCAGAGCAGGTTTCGTAGCGATTACCAGAAAGCCTCGATCAACCTGATCTATACCTTCAACTGGTTGACGGAGCGCTCGCGTGCGTTCTTTGCCACGGAGGATATTACACCTCAGCAGTTCAATATCCTGCGAATCCTGCGCGGTAGCCACCCGAATCCGCTCTCCACCCTGCAAATCCGCGACCGCATGCTCGACAAGATGAGCGATACCAGCCGCATAGTGGATCGCCTCATCGTGAAAGGGCTCGTGAAAAAAGCCATAAACAAAACCGACCGCCGCCTGGTGGATGTGATGATTACCGATAAAGGAAAAAAACTCCTCGAACGCCTTGATAAACGACAGGATGAAATGGACAATATTCTCGGCAACCTGAGCAAAAAAGAAGCATTGCTGCTGAGTGAATTGCTGGATAAGGTGAGAGGAAGCTGAAGGGAGCTTTATTTGATTATTTGTGAATTTGTTTGGCGTCAAAATGTATTACAGATTGCATCTTAGGGGAATTCATGGGAAAGAGATGTCGTTGCGTCCTTTGCGGATTCTTTGCCTTCGTCGCATTAAAATCTTCATGATTGCCAGCCTCTTTAAATACTAAAGGACTCTTACCACAATCCCGCCAAGGCGGGACAAAGAATCCGCAAAGGACGCAACGATATTTCTGCCGACCGCTAGCCAAATCCCCAAATTCACAAATCAACGAATCTTTAACACTCCTTCCTCCATAAAATCCTACCTTCACTTTTCCAATTGATGAAATTATGTTGAGGAAAAATCTGCCCCTGATTACTGCGCTCCTGTTATCTGTTTTTAGTTCTCAAATTTTTGCGCAACCCACGCATGAGTTCAGGGGTGTATGGATTGCCACTGTTGACAATATCGACTGGCCCAAAAGAGGCGATTATGAGCCCTCAACGCAGAGGGCGGATTATATCCGGCAACTGGAATTGCATAAGAATAACGGCATGAATGCCGTGATCGTGCAGGTGCGTCCTGCCGCCGATGCCTTATATCCTTCCTCACTCGAACCCTGGAGCCAGTGGCTGACCGGTAAGCAGGGCAAAGCCCCCAGCCCTTTTTACGATCCGCTCAAATTCATGATTGATGAAGCGCATAAGCGTGGGATGGAATTTCATGCCTGGCTCAATCCTTATCGTGCCAATTTTAATGTGAAGTCGGCCTCCATAGCACCCAATCATGTTACGAAGCAATACCCCGGTTGGTTTGTAACCTATGGCGATAAGAAATATTTTGAACCTTCGAATAAGCAGGCCCAGGCATTTGTGGTTAAAGTAGTGCAGGATATTGTGAGCCGTTATGAAGTGGATGCCATCCACATGGACGATTATTTCTATCCCTACCGGATTGCCGGCAAAGAGTTTCCCGACCAGGCGGCCTATGTACGCTCCGGTTCCAAACTGAGCAAAGACGACTGGCGCCGCAGCAATGTGGACACCATCATCAAAAAAATCAGCGTAGCCATCAAGCAGGTGAAACCACATGTGCAGTTTGGCATATCGCCCTTTAGCGTTTGGCGCAATAAGGACAAAGACCCCCGTGGCAGCGATACCAAAGCGGGGCAAACCAATTACGATGATCTCTACGCCGATATCCTGCTTTGGCTGGAAAAAGATTGGATCGATTACGTGGCCCCGCAGCTTTATCTCGAAATCGGCCACGACAAAATTGATTATAAAACCATACTCGATTGGTGGAGCAAGAACAGCTATGGCAAACATGTATATATCGGGCACGGCATCTATCGCGTAAATGAGCGTTCCGCAGCCTGGAAAAATCCGAAAGAACTACCCAATCAGATTAAGCTGCTCAGGCAATATCCCAACGTGCATGGCAGCATCTATTTCAGCAGTAAATCGTTCGACAATAACCCCAATGGCTGGAATGATAGCCTGCGTAACAATTATTATAAAACGCCGGCCGCCATTCCACCCATGCCCTGGCTGGGGAAGAAGTGAGTAGTAAGTAGAAAGTGGGGAGTTGAAAGTAGGGTGCAGGGAGACGGTATTGAAAATTTTGCGGAATCGTCATGGCGGTCATAAAAGTTACGGAAATGGCTTTATACCCTTCTGAAAAATGAATTAGTGCCCCGCTTCCAACGCCCTACTTACTACTCCCTACTTTCTACTTACTATACTCACCACCACCTGCCATCCCCCCATCTTTATGTTCTTAAAATCGGAGCTGTTGATTTGTACGGCAATCGTCTTTTTGAGTTGCGGGAAATAATACACTTCTGTTAAATAGCCCGGGAAAAAGCCACTATGGCCATAGGCGGGTCCCCAGTTGCTGGAACGGATGATAACCCCCAAACCATAGCGGCTGTCGCGACCGAGTTTGGCGGGAACCGCGCCCTGCAACAGGAGAGCAGTATCGATAAATTTTCCGGAGTATAATAAATGAGCCCAACGCGCGAGGTCGGCGGTAGTAGAGTAGATGCCACCGCCCGTCCATTCAAATTGCGGATTGATGATAAAGCGGCCGGTACTGTCCAGCACTTTGTCGCGACCGCCAAAGGGATTGTCGGCGCCGGCATAACCCTGGGCCAACCCTGGTAATAATGGACTGTTGGATGGGAATGTTTCGGTAAGCCGGAGTGGCGCCAGGATTCTTTCTTCGAGGTTGCGATAGTAGGTTTTACCGGTAACCGCTTCAATGATCATTCCCAGCAGTATAAAATTGGTGTCGGAATAATCCCAGCCCTCGCCGGCGGCGAAGGGCGCTTTTTCATCAAGCACATACTGAAGGAGCTCTTCCGGCTTCCAGTACTTGCCGGGATTGGCAGTAAGATCGGTGGTGAATTGTTCCTTGAACTCGTACCGCATAATGCCGCTGCTATGATTGAGCAGCATGCGCAGCGTGATATCCCTGGCATTGGGCAGGCGAAGAAACCAGCCATGATGTCCCAGCCATTTGGCGACTTTCACTTCCGGATCCAGCATTCCTTCCTTTATCAACTGCAGGGCGATGGCGGAAACATAGGTCTTGCCCACGCTGCCCTGCAGAAAACGGTGCGAAAGGAGGAGGGGCTCCTTTTTTTCAACATCACTATAGCCCGACACAAAAGTCTGCACTTGCGTATCCGTTACAATGGCCACACTCAATCCTGGAAAATTACCCGAGCGACAAATAGAGTCCACCAGCGACTGCTTTATTTGTGCAAAGCCCGATGTAGCGACTGCAAAAAATAAGAGAAGGAATGTTGGGCGGAGTAGCGACATGAGGGACTATTTGTTTATTTGATTATTCGGTGATTTGTTTCAAAATATATCGTTGCGAACCTGACACCGGCAGGTAAACAAATAACCGAATCAACAAATCCCCAAATTATTTCTCTCCCGGGTATTCCAACCTATTCACATAGTCCAGCGAACCCAATCGAAACCTGAGGGGAATGCCGGTTGCCTGCTCAAAACGGTATTCGTTTCTGCAGAAGAATGAAAAATTACGAGCAACAAAATCAGGCGAAAAGCCAAGATGGATGGATGGTAGTTTTGAGGGGGCATTCATTCGCTTAAGAGTACCCAAATAAAACGCTTTCTGCGGCTGGAAATATTGAGTCTTTTCTCTTTGCGCCGCCAGGTGCAAAGAGAAAGGACTCAATATTTTTTTTACCATTTTTTTATGTAAGAATTCCGGGAGACCGTTTTCGGAGAAACGGGCTGGGGCGAATGAGTTCCAAGTCTTTGATTCTGAGGAAATTTCAAAGAAATGAGGCGCCCGGCCCGATTGACCGGAAATTTTCCCGATTGCGACAGTCAGGCACACAACAAGAAGAGATAAAATGCGTTGGGCCATTTGTATTTTATTGTTTTGTAAATTTACGGCCTGATTTTTGATGATAGGCCGGCTTTTGTCTCGCTGAGCCACCAGTCGCCGCAAATCCACTACTAAATTATGGCCTTAAGCCAGTCGCTACAACAAAAACTGTTACAAAAACTGTCGCCACAGCAGATTCAACTGATGAAGCTGCTACAGGTGCCTACGGCCAATCTTGAGGAGCGGATAAAGGAAGAGATGGAGGAAAATCCCGCACTGGAACTGGATGAACAACATGAGAATGGCGCTGACGAGCTGGTGGATGAATTTAGCGGGGAAGATGAGTACGAAGAACAGACGGGGAGCGAGGAAGACTATGATAATGTTGATGTGAGCGAATACGTGCAGGATGGCGATGATGATGTGGCGGATTATCGCACCCGCGATGAGAATTATGGCGAGGAAACGGAAAGGCAATTGCCCTTTAAAACAGAAACCAGCTTTTACGAACTTCTCCTGAACCAGTTGGGTTTGCTCAAACTCGACGATAAGCAAAGAAAGATTGCCGAACAAATTGTGGGTAGTATTGATGAGGATGGTTATCTGCGTCGTGATACTGCTTCAATTGTAGATGACCTGGCATTTCGCCAAAACCTGAATGTAACCGAGGCGGAAGTGGATGAAATGTTGCGTATGATTCAGCGTTTCGACCCTCCGGGAGTGGCCGCCCGCGACCTGCAGGAATGCCTGCTGTTGCAACTGAATCGACAAAAAGAAGAAGGCAAGCAGGTGGACACAGCCATACTCGCACTAAGCCGCTATTTTGATGAGTTTACCAAGAAGCATTACGAAAAAATTCAGCGGGGATTGGGTATTGACGAAGAAGAGCTGAAGGAAGTGATGCAGCAGATCATACGCCTCAACCCCAAGCCTGGTGGTAATGTCGGCGGCATCAACAAGGCAGAAAGTTATGTGGTGCCCGATTTCTTTATTCTCAACAATGGCGGCAAGCTGGAGCTTACCCTCAATAGCCGCAACGCGCCGGAGCTGCGCATCAGCGAAGGCTATCGCGATATGATGAAGGACTATGAGCGGGGATCGAAGAAAGATAAACGCCAAAAGGAGGCGGTTCTTTTCATCAAACAAAAAATTGACGCGGCCAAATGGTTCATTGATGCCATCAAGCAAAGGCAGCACACCCTGTTCGGCACCATGACGGCCATCATGAATCATCAATATGATTTCTTCCTCACCGGCGATGAAACCAACCTGAAGCCGATGATTCTGAAAGATATCGCCGAAGTAACGGGCCTGGATATATCCACCGTGAGCCGTGTGGCCAACAGTAAATTCGTACAAACCGAATTTGGAACCTATCGGCTCAAATTCTTCTTCAGCGAATCGCTCAGCACCGAAAGTGGTGAGGAAGTATCCACCCGCGAAGTGAAAAAAATCCTCAGCGATTTGATAGAAGCGGAAAACAAGAAGCGCCCGCTTTCCGACGAGCGCCTGACGGAACTTCTCCAGGAAAAGGGCTATAATATTGCCCGACGCACCGTGGCCAAATACCGGGAACAACTAAATATACCCGTGGCCCGCTTGCGAAAAGAACTATAATTTCTTCCAGTAGATAATGGTCGCCGTTAATCCGCCATGTGGTTTCAGGGCGAAATCGGGAATAAGCTGCGTTTAGCCAATCTAACAAGAATTATTATTCATAGTGTTTATGTCAGCTCAAACCTGACAAATTGAATGTGAAAAATAATTTTAAGTATTGTATGGACTGGTTTTGTTATCTTTCGTATCATTGAGGTCAGGTTTTTCCTGATGCTGCTACTATGAAAAATAAGTTTATTTCAACGCAATCAAACGCGCTTCTGTCCTATTTCTACGAACAGAATAGGAATTGCTTTGATTATTCTTTGGTTCACAAAGCTTTGCCAGGCGCTAAAGCAGGTGCAATAAGAGAGCTACTCAGCGCCATGACAAAGAGAGGTTTGTTGATGCGCGTGAAAGATGGTGTTTATTATATCATTCCATATGATCAAAATGCGGAAACCTTCATGCCCAACTGGCATTTGCTTGCAGAACATTTAGTGAATGATGCCAGGCATTATATCGGTTACTATTCCGCTTTACAGATTCACAACCTGATTACCCAACCTTCAATGAAAGAACAAATTGTAGTATCAAAACAAATACGACCATCGGAAATAAAAATTAAGGACGTCCCATTCCAATTCATCTACCACAACGAGAAACATTTTTTTGGTTCAAAGAAAATCTGGATTGACAGCTATAATAAAGTCATGTGTTCCGATTTAGAGAAAACTTTTATTGATTGCTTATTCAAACCTGATTATGCCGGTGGAATTGTAGAAGTAGCAAGAGCAATTCACACTTCTAAAGACAAAATAAAATACGCAACATTGCTTGATTACGCAAAGAAGTTCGGTTCGCAAGCGGTAATAAAACGCCTGGGGTTTATTTTGGAAACTTTAGCGATTAATACCCCTGTTGTTGGGGAATTACAACAAATGAAGACCGCTTCATATGTAGTACTTGATACCGAATTGCCTAAGACAGGAAAGCGAAATAGCCGTTGGAGTATTCAGCAGAATCTGGATACTGAGACCATTAAATCTGCCATTTACTCATGATTAAACCGGGAGAAATACAACAAAAGGCAAACGCGGTTGGAGTGCGTGACCAGCAGATTGAAAAGGATTACATCCTTTCGTGGGTACTATTTGGCATTTCAAAGCATGAGCAACTTTCAAGGGTAATAGTATTTAAGGGTGGAACAGTATTAAAGAAAGTTTATTTTGAAGACTATCGTTTTTCTGAGGATTTAGATTTTACAATACTGAATGCAGAAATATCCAACGAGCAAATTTTTTCATGGTACAATGAAATATTTGAGTTCATAAAAGATGAAGCCAACATCCCTCTTGGCATTATTGACAACAATGAACACGAGGACGGAGGGATTAACTTCTACATCAGCTATATCGGGCCGCTTGGTGGACAAGGGAATAACAAAAAAGTTAAAGTTGACATTTCTCGTAGTGAACAATTGGTATTTCCACCTGCAATGAATGATGTTATTATTGGCTATTCTGATTTAGAAGAACACCAGTTATTGTGTTATCCACTAGAGGAAGTGTTGATAGAAAAAATGCGAACCGTTATGCAACGCATGCAGGCAAGAGATTTTTACGACATCTGGTATTTGTTGGAAGAGTATGAAATGGATGTCAATTTTTATGTGAGCGAGTTTGAAACGAAATGTAAGTGCAAGGATATACGGCACACAGATTTCAATAAGAAGTTGGATGAACGATTGCCGCAGTATAGAGGAAGATGGAATAGTTCGCTAAGCGAACAGATTAAGAACCTGCCCGACTTTGATAAGGTGGAAAGAGAAGTACAGCGACACCTTAAGAAATTGAAGTTTTAGAAATAAGCTGTCACTAAAAAGGACTAATCGTAATCAGCTACACAGTAATCTCCGGCAAAGCCTCCCAGGCAAATTTTTCGTTTTTCATTTTACCATCCGGTCTTTCCTTGCGGGCGCGGATGCTGAACACGGGCCAGTAATCCAATTCTGCCGAAGGCATTTCATAATTCAGCAAGTGCCAGAGTCCCTCATCATCCAGGTCGGGCTTCAGCCATTCTTTTTCCATCGAAGCGGGCAGCAGCAGCGGCATGCGGTAAGCATTGTCGCCACTGTTGTGGATCTGTCGAAGCAAAGGATTGGCAGCGCGGGTGACCAGCGCAAACATGCCCCTCACTTCGCCCGATTCGGGGTCAGAAGGTATATGGGGGTTATAATAATAAAGCGCGGGCAGGCAAAATAGGGGCCGGTCCTTTTGACGGATATGGTAAGGTACTTTATTCTTCCAACCTGCAATTTCCCGATGTTCATAAAAACCCGTAACCGGTACCAGGCAACGTTGCCGGCGGATGCGGTGCCAGAATGATTTGGGGTCATCCAGTATCTTTTCGCTGCGGGCGTTTACCATATTCTTGCGATACTGTTTTATTTTTTCCGGTGTGTTCATGTAGTCGGCGATAATGCCCCATTCAAAGAGCCGGCGCGAGTAGCCACGTTCATCCTGCACAATAACCGGGTAGCGTTTATGACCCAGCGCCATAATATGTGTGGCCAGGGCATCATCCCATTCTATTTCTTCTTCATGACTGATGCCGGGGAAATAATCATCAATCAGGTCCAGCGCGGAATAAAGAGCGATATCGAGGCACATGGGTGAGTGGTTTTGAGGAAGGGAAGTAGGAACGAAATTAAGCAAAATCGTGAGGCGTGAGGCGTGAGACGTGAATCGTGAGACGTGAGGCTTAGCCGAAGGCGGACCAGCCCCGAAGGGGCGAAATATACAAGCCCGTCCGCCGCGGCGGGCTACCTATAACCCGCTCCTATGGAGCGGACTCACGCCTCACGCCTCACGTCTCACGATTCACGCCTCACGCCCCCTCCCCGCAACAACAGCTTTTCCCCAAACCTGTTTTTAATGCTGTCAATGGCCTGGTAAAGGCGGATTTGCTCCTGGGTATCTTCAAAAAGAGTGATCTGATGGCTGCCGGCTATCAGGTCGGTAAGGCGAACGCCTATCAGCCTCACCAGCAGGCGACGGTCGTACAGTTTATCGAGCAGGTCCCTTGCTGTTTGCAACAACAGATGATCCGCATTGGTATAAGCTATGCGCTTTTGCTTACTGGCGGTATCGAAATTGGCGTATTTAATTTTTACGGATATACAGCCGGTAAGCTTTTGCTGCTTGCGCAGTTCAAAAGCAATTTCCTCGGTCATCCGGCTCAGCCGTGCATGCAGGGCCGTGATATTGGTGGTATCGCTATCAAAGGTTTGCTCGGTGGAAATGGATTTTTGTTCCCGGTAGGGAATCACCGGGGTTTCATCTATACCATTGGCTTTGCGCCAGAGGGCGGTGCCGGTTTTTCCAAACAGACTTTCCAGCATCTCAACGGGTATATGGGCCAGGTAGCTGATGCTTTCCACACCGCGTTGCATCAACAGGCGTGCGGTTTCCTGGCCTATACCCGGCATTTTGTGTACCGGCAGGGGAGCCAGAAAGTTTTTCTCCTCGCCAAAGGGAATTTCCAACTGTCCGTTGGGTTTGCCCTCGCCGGTAGCCACTTTGCTCACCAGTTTATTGCTGGCCATGCCAAAGGACAAGGGCAGGCCGCTTTCACGAATGATTTTCTGTTTCAGCTCACGAACAAAGCGGGTGCAACCAAAAAACTTATCCATACCCGTCAGGTCCACATAGAACTCATCAATCGAGGCTTTTTCAAAAAGAGGAACATTGTCGTGTACAATATCGGTTATCAACCTTGAATGTCGGGAATAATTTTCATAATCTCCCCTAATCACAATCGCTTCGGGGCAGAGGCGTCGTGCCATCTTCATAGGCATGCCGCTGTGTACCTGAAATTTACGGGTTTCGTAGCTGCAGGCCATCACCACACCGCGCTCGCCACCACCCACTATCAGGGGTTTATCGCGCAGGGCGCTATGGTGCAGCCGCTCTACCGATACAAAAAAGCTATCCATATCGAGGTGGGCAATATGTCGATTAGGGTCCAGTATCATAGGGGTACGCTGTTGCGCCGGTTTTTGATACCGGCTTTTTCTATATGGTTTACTTCAATGCTGTATACGCCAAACTCCTCCACCACTTTTCCGCTGATCTGGTAGAAGCCGGCCTGTGGTTGCATCAGCTTATGTGCTTCGGGAAAATGCACGGTATCTATCCAGTTCAATTCCGAGTCGATGAAGGTGCCAAAGCTCATTACATCGCCCCTTATGGTTCGCACGGGCTTTTGGGTGATATGATAGGCGAGTACGGTCACGGTTTTGCCCTTATGCGCGGGCAGTTCCCGGGCGGGCATATAGTTTTTTGGATCCTGGTCTACCAGCACAAAGGGATTACAAACCGGGAAGCCCAGGAGCTCTACCTGGTCATACACATCATCGAGCGGGTATTCGGGCAGTTGCGGGAGCGTAAAATTTTTTCCCGTTGTATGAAAGAGAGTATTGCTGCCAACAACAGGCTTCGCCGCATTTTTCAGGAGCAGATCGCCCTCCCAAAGCAATTGCTTTTTGGTTTTTCCCGTAAAGCGCAGGGCCCCGCTGCGTATGAGCAGGTTGAGCTGGCTATGGCCAACGCCAGTTCGATTGATCAGGTCTTCAAGGTCGGTATATACACCCTGTTGCTGGCGGCTTTCCACAATACGAAGCACAAGATTTTCTTCGAGACCTTTTATCTGAATAAAACCAATATGCACATCGCTGCCCCGTATATGGGTGAGTTGCAAACTTTGGTTTACGCAGGGGGGATGCACCCTGGCGCCGGTTCGCATCAATTCGTAGTAATAGAGTTCGCGATTACGATGGCTGTAGAAGCCACCAAAATTGTTGATCACCGCCACCATAAACTCCATGGGGTAATAGGCTTTGAGAAAAAGGCTTTGATAGCTTTCCACGGCAAAGGAGGCGGAATGGGCTTTACAGAAACTGAATTCGGCGAAGCTCTCAATCTGTCGCCAAACCTCTTCGGCCGCGCTATCGGGATAACCAAAGCCCCGGCAGTTGGCAAAAAACTTCTCTTTCAACTGCGGCATATTGCTTTTGGATCGGTATTTAAAACTGGTAGCCCTGCGCAGCATATCCGCTTCAGCCATATCGAGCCCCGCCCAGTGGTGGGCTACTTTAATCACATCTTCCTGGTACACCATTACCCCATAGGTTTCGCGTAGTAGTGGCTCCAGCCCTTCATGTGGGTATTTAATGCGTGAGCGGTCGTGAAAACGACGGATATATTCCGTCATCATCCCACTCCGCCCCACACCCGGGCGAATGATGGAGCTGGCAGCTACCAGGGTCAGGTAATCTTCGCAATGCAGTTTTTTCAACACATGGCGCATGGCGGGCGACTCAATATAAAAGCAACCGATGGTATTGGCATCCCGGATATGCGTTCGCACTTTTTCGTCCTTTTTAAAATGGGCCACGTCGTGAATATCTATATCCGTTTTCTTATTCTCCCGGATCAGTCGCAGACTGTCGCGGATATGACCCAGTCCACGCTGGCTAAGGATATCGAGCTTGTAAAGACCAATGTCGTCGGCAACAAACATATCGATCTGCGTGGTGGGAAAACCCTTGGGGGGCATGTGTACGGCCGTATAATCGGTAATGGGCTTTTCGCTGATGAGCATGCCTCCGGGATGGATGCTGAGGTGATCGGGAAAATGCTGCATGAGCCGCCCATATTGCAGAATGGCTTTGCGAATGGGGTCTTCGCTGTTTCGTTTCTCAAAATTGGCGCCCCTTGATTCGCCATTATAATGTCCATGTTCGGCCAAACCGTCGATTTCGGATTTAGGTAACCCAAATACCTTACCCAGTTCCCGCACAATGGCATTGTACTGAAAGGTAGCATACATGCCAAGCAGGGCCACCTGCTCGCGGCCATAGCGTTTGAAAACATAATCAATCACATCGTCGCGGTCGGTCCAACTGAAGTCGATATCAAAATCGGGCGGACTGGTTCGGTGCGGATTCAGAAACCGCTCGAAGTACAGGTCCAGCTCAATCGGATCCACATCAGTGATCTGCAGGCAATATGCAACCAGGGAGTTAGCACCACTGCCCCGGCCCACATGATAATATCCCTTGTTTTGTGCGTAGCGGATAATATCCCATGTAATAAGAAAGTAGGCATTGAATCCAAGTTGGTGTATGATGTCAAGTTCTTTTTCAAGCCGGGTCAGCGCCTGCCGGTAGCGGGCGCCATAGCGCATCATCAATCCATCGCGCGCCAGCTTGCCCAGCAGCACACGATCATCTTCCATGGAAGCGCTATACGTTTTTTTATTCTTGTCCTTTCCAAAATCCATTTCAATCTGGCAGGCATCCATCAGGCGATAGGTGTTGGTAACAACAAAGGGGTATTGCTGAAATGCCTGTAGCAGTTCCGAAGGCGATCGAAAATATTCCAGGGGTGAGCAGATGCTCTCGGCTGGTAGTTTCGACAACAACAGGTTCTGATCAATAGCACGCAGCAGGCGGTGCAGATTATGATAGCCCTTGTTTTGCACCGTTACCGGCTGGCGGATCACAAATTTTTCCTGCCAGCGGTTATCCAAACCAAATAAGCGCGTGGTTTCGGTGGGGAGAAGGCCGATGAATTCGTTGGGAAACAGGTCTTCCGGCTTCTTCCCCTGCCAGGGGTAAATCACAAACCCATCCCAACTGTTGTCGAAAAAGATATGGTCCTCCGCACGGAGGGGAAAATCGGTATGGCTGAGCAGGTGCCGGGAGAGAAAGCGATTGATCCAGGCAAAGCCCTGGTTGTTGCAGGCCAGCAGAATGTAGAGGAGACGGTTATCCTTCCGGATTTCCGTCCCCAGTATGGGTTTGATTTTCTCGCGACGGCAAAACTGCACAAAGTCCCAGGCATCGCAGGTATTGTTGATATTGGTCAGGGCCAATGAAGTAATGCCATGGTTTACAGCCGCTTTAACCAACTCCTCGGTCCCAAAAGTGCCATAGCGAAAGCTATAATTTGTTTTGCAATTGATATACATATGCCCCGGTTGAGGAGGGGCAAATTACTATAAATTTTAGTATTATACTGCTAAATAAATTAGTTTTAAGTGATAAGTGGGGAGTAGAAAGTGGGGAGTAGAAAGTAGGGAGTAGGGAGTAGGGAGTAGGAAGTAGGGAGTAGGGAGTAGGGAGTTGGGAGTAGGGAGTTGGGAGTTGGGAACTTAAGGGATAGTATCTGCGTATCTGCGGGAAAAGCTTCGGCCCTCTAAGCATCTACAAAGCGCAGGTTTAGTTTCCCGCAGATTTTCGCAGATTTTTTCGCAGATGAACGCAGATATTATCTATTAAAGACTTCCTACTTCCTACTTACAACTTACTACTTACAACTTTCTACTAACTAAGTGTTTCCCTTATTGATTTCCCGGGCTTTTTCCCCGAGCTTGCCTGCTATTTGCAAAAAAATCCAAACCTATGCACAAAATCATTACGCGTTTTGCTACCCTTATTCTCTGCTTCGCATTTTCTATCTCTTCTGTTTTTTCGCAGGCGCCCACAATCTCCGTGATGCAGGGCCTGCCCACCGGCAATTTTGCCGGCAGGGGGATTGCCTATGGCAATGGAGCCTATGTAGCCATTTTTCAGGATGGGAATATGTATCGTTCCACCGATGCGAATAACTGGACCAAAGTAACGGATGCCAGCCTGCCTGCCGGTGATTTTCGGGGTATTAGCTTTGGAGCCGGGGTATTTGTACTGGTGGGTTACGATGGGCTTATCGCTTCATCAACGGATGGTATTAGCTGGACACAGCGTACTTCTTCCACTACCAATCACCTGATTGCGCTGGAGTTTCTGAATGGTTCTTTTTATGCTGCCGGCTACAATCGTACTATTCGTCAGTCGGCTGATGGTATTACCTGGAATAGCATTACAGTGAATGCCGGTATTGGCACATCCACCGATTATTTTAACAGTGTAAGTTATGGTAACGGGGTGTATGCTTTTGGCGCCCGTACTTCGGGACATTCCGGTGTACTGATTTATCGCTCTACTACCGCCACCTCCAACTCATGGAGCTTTCAAAATATTGTTGCCGGAAGCTTGAACCGGGTTCAATACCTGGGAAACCGTTTTTATATTTTCATGAGCAATACCCATGTGTACACATCTACCGATGCCAGTAGCTGGACCAATAGCACGGCATCCATGCCGGTAACCCTGCCGAATCTGAATGTGCAAACAGTGGGTTCACCCAATCAAACTTTTCATGGTATTTATGATGGAACCAAATGGTACCTGTTTGGCTCCAGCCAGTATCATGGCGGGTATGGATCGGTTTATTCCTCCAACGATGGTATCAATTTCACGCTGGAGCCGCGTACAATTTATATTGTAGCGCAGGGAGCAGCTTATCTCAATGGGAAATATTTCATGTTTGGTAATGAGGGACTGGTGGGATCCGATGATGGCGTCAACTATCGGTATTATGGTGGAAGTTTTTATAGCCTTGCCACCAATGGATCCGGTACCTGGGCGGCGGCAGGCCCGATGGGTTCGATGGGGGTTCTATTCTCTTCGCCCGACTTTACTACCTGGACCGGCCAGACCGGGAGTTATTATAATGAACTCTATGCCGTAACCTGGGATGGCAGCCGTTTTGTGGCTGCAGGCAGGAATATTGTGGCCGAATCAGCCGATGGCAGTAGCTGGAGCAGCGTATCCACACCCTCTTTTGGTGTCAGCAGCATTATTCATGATGGTACCCGCTATGTTGCTACAACCTATGATCCCACTACCTGGCAGGGAAAGATTCAGTACTCAGCCAATGGTACCAGTTGGACTGAAGCCAACACGGCTGATAATTATTATTTCAAGATCCGCCGGGTTAATGGGCAATATTTTGCGATCGGCTATGTTAATGCTTCCTGGATGGGCGTGATCATGCATTCTACCGATGGACTAACCTGGAATGATGTGACGCCTTCTATTGGCTTTGATGTGGCTAACTATACCGATGTAGCTTATGATGGCACACGTTACCATTTTTCAGGCTCCGATTACGACAACTATGAATTCTTTACAGTGTCAACGACCACTCCGGCTAACTCGGCAAGTTATGGAAATGTGGGAAGGGTAACGAGCGCTCCCGGTGCCACTACCCTGGGTTCTGATTTTGGTGAAACGGTTATCGCTTACAGCAATGGACGTTTTGCCGGTGCCGCATTTGACCTGAACACGCTTGAAACATTTATGCTTTATTCTTCTGATGGCGTAAACTGGACAGGTGCCGCAACAGGCATAGAAAGCCGTGTGAATGATATTGTGGCCAGTGGCGACCAGTTTCGTATGGTGGGAACCAATGATGCCAAATTCATGGTTAATTTCGGTTCTACCCTGCCTGTGAGTTTTCGTTCTTTCGATGCGAAGTTGATCCAGGGAGATGCAAGGCTTGAATGGACAACCGCATCGGAGCAGAACAGTTGGGAGTTCCGTGTGCAGCATAGCCTCGATGGCAGCAATTGGGAAGAGTTGGGACGTGTTGCTGCTGCCGGCAATAGCGACCGGGATCAGCATTATTCGTTTACGCATAGTGCTCCCAAAGCCGGGGCGCATTATTATCGCCTGCTCCAGGTAGATATTGATGGCCGCCAGCATTACAGCGATGTACGAATGATTCAGGTGATTGGAGCCAACGCCTTGCGCCTGTACCCCAACCCTGCTACGGGTAATGTGCAAATACAAAGAACCAATACCAACCGCGTTTACATTTCAGTAGTCAACAGCCAGGGGCAAAGGATGTATCAATCCTGGCATTCCGAAAACCAGATAACCCTCCCCAGCCAATCCTGGCCGGCCGGAATCTATAAGATACTGGTAGAAGATAATGGAGGGAAGGAAGTGTTGACGATGGTGAAGCATTAAGTTTAACGTTATACGTTTTTGGGAGTTTAGGGTTTAAAGTTTAAGGTTTAAGTTTGGTTATCAATATACCCACTTAAACCTTAAACTTTAAACCTTAAACTTTAAACCCTAAACTTTAAACTCCCCAAAACGTACAACGTATAACGTTTCCCCACTCTTCCCCAAATTGGGGAATTTTTATCTCCGGCTACGGCGGAAATTCTTTTGGCATCCTATTCGCATAAGTATTAGCATAACCCGATTTCCTCATCCAAAATCAATTCGTTATGCTTTACCTTATTGCCGTTATTCTGATTATTGGCTGGCTGCTGGGATTCTTTGTTTATTCGGCAGGCGCGCTGATCCATATATTGCTGGTGATTGCTTTAATCGCTGTTTTGTTGCGCGTCATCCGTGGCGACCGGGTACTATAGCGGGCTTCGTACCTTTGAGGTATGAAGCCGGCCACCATTAAAGCATTGCTGGATCAGAAGCTGGAAACTTATAACCAGCCATTTTTTATCAGCGAAGACCCCATCAGCATCCCCCATCGCTTCACGCGTAAGCAGGATATTGAGATTGCGGCTTTTTTTGCAGCCGTCTTTGCGTGGGGGAATCGTACCAGCATCATTCGGAAAAGTGCCGAACTGATGTCGAGAATGGATCATGTACCCTATGAATTTTGTTTGAGGGCCGATGATCCAACCCTGCTAAAGCAATTGCTCGGCTTCCGTCATCGTACTTTCAACGATACCGACTTATTGTATTTTGTAGAATTTCTCCGCTTCCATTACCGGCAGCAGGAAAGCCTCGAAACGGCATTTACTCGGTTTGGCGCCGATATGGAATCGATGCTCACTGGGTTTCATCATTATTTTTTTTCGCTCGAAGATGCGCCAGCCCGTACACGCAAGCATATTGCCAGCCCACACAAAGGCTCTACCTGCAAGCGGCTGAATATGTTTATGCGCTGGATGGTACGCAACGACAACAGGGGTGTTGACTTTGGTATCTGGAAAAACATCAGCCCTTCGCAATTGATTTGCCCTATCGACCTGCATGTAGCCAGGGTAGCCCGTAAGCTGGGGCTGCTCAAAAGGCCGTCAACGGATTGGCAGGCTGCTCTGGAGCTCACCAATCGGTTGCGCGAAATGGATCAGGATGATCCCGTCAAATACGATTTTGCCCTCTTCGCCCTGGGCGCGGCGGAAAAGCATTAGCCGCTCATTCCATTAATCCACCAATGACTCCGGTTGGTGCTTCACCGGAAAATTCACAGATGCCGCAATAAAGCAGAGATCATGCGCCTGGTGGTGCAGTTCATTGGCTTTCTCCATCATGGAGGCATCGCTTACCCATACTCTTGGATGTAGTACCACTTCGGTAAACCGTCCACCGCCATTGGCGGTTTCTTCCATTTGCCCGGTAGCATCATCTTCATACCTTGTTACCACCACTTTGTTTACTGCACATAAATGCAGGTAAGTGAGCATGTGGCAGGTAGATAAAGAAGCCACCAGTAGTTCTTCCGGATTATGCCGGCTGGCATCGCCACGAAAGGAGGGATCTGAAGAGCCGGCAATCACCGGCTTACCTTCTATGGCAATTGTATGGTTCCGGTCGTAATCGCGATAACCCGATGTGCCAGTGCCTCTATTGCCCGTCCATTCAATCTTTGCCTTGTAGTTATGTGTTTTCCCCGACATATTTTTTGCATAAAGCTAAGGGGAATTTGGTTTGCCGGAATTCCGTTCATGGAAAACGTGAGGCGTGAATCGTGAGGCGTGAGGCGCGAGTCGCTTGTATCGCCGAAGGGGGATGAGAAGCCTCATGATTCACGCCTCACGCCTCACGTCTCACGCTGGAATTATATAAACTATTCCCATCATTTTGTAAACAGCCCGGCTCTATCTGCCGCTAGCTTTGCATCATACAATCATCTAATAAAACATTCATCATGAAATCAAACATCAAACATCATTCAAAAAACGAAGGCATCTGCAACTGTGGCGATCAATGTGCAGGTGCAGCCTGTACCTGTGGCTGTAACGGCAGTTGTGCATAAATTTCTGGCCGGGCTGAATGGTAAATTTTCCATTCATTCCGGCCTTTCTTCTAAACCACTACCAATGAACTATAATCTTAGCATCGCACTCCTGCTTTTGGCGAGTTCTATTCAAAAAAACTGTTGCCGCAGTATTCAATGTGTTTGCCAGTAAACCGATATTTTCAAAAGCCGGCTGCAGAATACGCACGACATTCCATGTCGTGAATTACACAATTCATACCTCATCGCATTTCAGCTTCTCGATTCCATCGGCATTTTGCATTGAAATTTAGTTTTATCAGATCCATGCAAACCGACCTTATCATGAAGAAATTTTCGATGGCTCTTGGCACTATGGCCATGTTGTTCGGCCTTCTGTCCTGTTCCAAATCCGATAATCCGGGTAGCGACTATGAACCCAACCCCGTAGGTATTCCAACCAATATCGGCACCGTTTTGCCTGAAGCGGCCAGCTCTGCTACCATTGGTGCCGGAGGCGGCGTGCTCACCAGTACCGATGGACGGCTGAGTATACAGATTCCGGCAGGCGCCTTTACCGAGGATCAGGAGGTGAAGATCCAGGCCATCACCGATGAGAATCCGCTGGGCAAAGAAAAAGCCTATCGGCTCGAACCACACGATGTGGAATTTCAGCAACCGGTAACGATTAGTTTTTACTATGAGAGCGAAGACCATGCACAATCCATGCCCGAAGCGCTGGCCGTCGCCTACCAGGACGAGGACCGTATATGGCAGGCAGTAGGTGGTGCCGTTCTCAACAAAGCAGAGCAAAGCGTAAGCATTACTACCACACATTTCAGCGACTGGAGTTTTTTTGAAAGCTTCAAATTGGTGCCTTCAGCTACTACTGTGGCCGTGGGTGGTACGGTGCAACTGGAGCTTTGGTCGGCAATGGACCTCATAGTGCCGTTGGTGCCAGGAGAAGAAGCGCCCATAGGCGAAGAGGAAGATATGACAGCGGAATTTATAAGGAAGTGGAATCTGGCCGGAGCCGGTAACCTGCAATCGAATGGTTCCAAAGCAACCTACAAAGCACCCGGCACGGTGCCCAACGCACCCAATCCGGTTGCCATTAGTGTGGACCTGGATTTCAAGAACGGAAAGCGGCTCCTGGTAGTAACCCATATTCTTATCGTGAATGATGATGGAGAGATTGAGGTTTCGGTAGCAGGCGGACCGTTCAAGAAAAAATTTGCTTCCCCGGTGGTGAAGTTGCAGGATAATCTCTATGCTTTTGGCGACAGCGATGGAGATGAGGAAGGAAGCTATGTGTATGTGATGTTTGAAGGTGGTATCGGCACCCATGCGTTTAAACAGCCCACGGTTCAATGGGGTACGCATACGCACTATCATATTACTGGCGGCAATGAGTATAGTTGTTACTATGTGGATGATGTGGAAGGGTTGAAAAAGAGCGGTGGTGGCGTTACCATTACCAGCATGGGGGAGGATGATGGTTTTGTAAAAGGCACTTTCGAAATAAACCCCGCCGGTTGGGGACCGGAACTGCGAAATACGACAACGGTGAGTGGGAAGTTTAGAGTGAAGAAAGGATGGTAGTACGTTATACGTTGTACGTTTTACGTAGTACGTTTTTTTGTTTAGGGTTTAAAGTTTAGGGTTTAATGGTTGGAGCTTGATTGCACACAAGTCATCGTATTTTGACTTCAAAAGGGGGAACTTGCCTGATTTCTTTACTGGAACCCTTAAACTTTAAACCCTAAACTCTAAACCAAAAAACGTACTACGTAAAACGTACAACGTTCTCATGCGCTTCCTCCACCATTGCAGCCAACAACTTCTTTGGGGTTTTACCAGGATCGGCAAAGGTCCAGCCCTGTTTTCCCCATTTATTGGGCACGGGCATAATGGTCTTTTTGTGGGCCAGGACGAAGATATCCTGTTGTGCAGGTGATAATTTCACACAGGCGCGGTTATTGGCCAGATCGATGGTGAGGTAGATCTTTTTATTTATCCGAAAGGAAGTTTTTTCAAAATGAGGAAGTTCCATTGTTCCTGGCAGGGCCAAACAATGCTGCCGAAGCCATTCGATATCCTTCGAATTGGAGGCAACCGGTTTTGATTCCTTGAATGACAGACCGGCTTTCTTTAACGCGTCAAGCAGATTGGGAAGGCTGCTTTTGCCGAAACCATGAAGGGCGAGCAGCTCCTTCTCCGAATACCGGGCAAGTTTTTTTAAGCTGGTAATGCCCGCATTTTCCAGCGCCCTCCTCGCCGGAGCAGAGAGCCTGTCGAGGAATGCGGAGGCAGGCTGCTTTCCTGATTCGCATTTAGGGCATGTGGGGCAGTCACTGCTTTTAAAATAGCGATGACCGCGTGGACAGATTCTCAGCGTGCCTTTGGAGGGCATGAAGTTGTAAGTTTTAAGTTGTAAGTTCTAAGTTATAACTCTTAACTAATAACCTAAAACTTACAACTTAAAACTTACAACTTAATTAAGCTTCACCAGCTTTTCCAGCTTTTGCTTACAATTCTTCCCCATAATGTACAAATACACACTGACGCTTTTGCCGTTTTCGCGGGGCAATACGTTGATTACACGAGGATCCCCTGTATTTTCTTGTTCGCCGCCATACACCTGCCAGTTGTAGCTGGGTTCTTTGATGGCTGCATTTACCGGTGCTTTGAATTGAACTTTTAGCGGAAGTTTCAGCTGGTCGATGCTATGCGTGATCTCGAGTTTCACATTGCAGGGAGGTAGTGATTTTTGATAGGGTTGAAATTCACATTCGCCCTGGATGGGTACATAAATAACTTCGGCCTCGCCCATGCTCCCTTTTTCGCGGTAGATGCCTACCGACTGGAACTTTGCAAACCTTTCAATTTCATCCGCACCCAATACCCGGGGCAGGCCATATTTTTCGTAATAGATATTATTAACGGTTATGCCTTCATTATTAATATACCAGGAAAAGGTTTTGGCATATTCCGGGTTGTTGATATGAAGGCTGTCTACCCGCTGTATTTTGCCATTCACTTCCACGGTCTTGATTCCCGTTTCAAGACTGTATTCGCCTTTTTTCACTTTGAGCTCCCCATTTTCGATCAGGCAAACATTCGTTTTCACAATGTTGCCAGCACCTTGCGACAGGGCGGTGAGGCTGAGCAAGCTCCATATCAATAGCGATATCCCGTATTTCATATAATAAATTTTGTTAAATGTACGCAGATGCTGTTCCTAAACAATACCGTTGGTTGGGTATTGCCTGCATTTTCCGGGATCGTTCGTATCTTGATAACTATGCGAAAAATCATTTCCCTGCTGATGTTGATCCTGGTGGGTCTTGCCGTACGGAGCCAGGACTCCATCCTTTTAAGGATGATGCTTTGGAATGATAGCCAGGATTTCGAAAGTATCATCAAAAACTACAGTAACCAGCGAGATCAGCTTGGTGCCCGCAGTCTCTATTACCTGGCTCGGGCTTACTATATGACCGACCAGGATTCGATGGCGCTGATCCTTTATGATCAATCGCTGGCCAAAGACCCTCAGGATGCGGAGGCTTATGCAGGCAAAGCCTATTCGCTCATTTACCTTGAACGCTATAAGGAAGCGATTCCTGTGTTTGAAAAATCCATCGCCCTTCAGCCCGATAAGCCACGCGTGCATACGGGCATGGGCGATGCCTTTTTTTATGATGGAAGTTTTGCGAATGCAAGGCAATCTTATATGCGAGCGGTGGAACTCGACAGTCTCTCACTCAGGCCCTATGCCCAAATTGCCAGCACTTACCTCGAAGAGGGAGAACAGGCCAAAGCGCTGGAATGGTATTACCGGGGCCGGCCCCACCTGGCACAGGATCCTGAAACCGGACGAAGGGTACTTTTCAATATAGGATTGATCGAATACCTGGTGGGTAGCAATGAAAAGGCGATGGAAGCTTTTGAAGATTTTGTGGAGATGTATCCCGACGATTATCATGCCTATGCCAAACTGATACAAACCTATTATCGCGCGCAACAATATGAAAAAGCCCTACCCTGGCGAAAGAAATTATTTGAAGCACATGCCAAAGATGAGCTTCCGGAGCACATGAAGGATGCGTTCTGCTTCGACCAGTTTAAGTGGAAGGAGAACGATGTACAGGTGTTTGAACGCTTCCAGGAAGGAAAAAGCAAGAACATCTATTATAAACATATTTTTTATGTGCTGGATAAGGAAGGCGAAGTGCTGTTTTCGATACAAACGGAATATTCTCCCTATGCTGTAGAATTGGGAACGGCCACATATCTGTTGGGTATGAATAAAGGAAATACCCATTCCACTTTCGGAGTTGGCTTTAAAGAGGAGGTGGATTATCCTTCACTCAAAACGGCCGTGATGCAGGTGCTGGAGGGACAATTAGATCCGGCAGCCACCTCAACCCGCAAATGACCCTGATGACCATGATTGCCATGATGCCCATGATTGCCATGATTACCCTTGATGGCCATGATACCCCTGATGGCCATGATTACCTTAATCGCCTTAATCGCTATGATAATCATGGTAATCAAGGCAATTAAGGTAATCAGGGTTAATCATGGTATTTGAATTAATTTGCTTTTTATGAGTATACAGAAAATAAATCTGAAAGAGAAGCTTTCGCAGTTTTCGGATCACTGGAATCCCCGGGTGGTAGGGGAGTTGAATGGTCAATACGTAAAGTTGGCAAAGATCAAAGGAGAGTTTGTCTGGCATAAGCACGACCAGGAAGATGAATTATTCCTGGTGATAAAGGGTAGCTTTGTGATGGAGTTGCGCGACGGCACTATTGAATTGAACGAAGGTGATTCCATCATCATTCCCCGTGGCGTGGAGCATCGCCCGGTGGCGGCAGAGGAAGCGCATATCCTTCTCTTTGAACCAGCCAACACCCTGAACACGGGTGATGCGGAGGCGTCGGAACTCACCCGTGAGCAGCTTCAACGAATTTGATACCATGCCCGAACAGATCAACGATCGGAAAATATTCTCCCTGCTCGAAGTGAGCCGCAGTGTGCAAAAAACCCTGGCGGAGCGCTATAGCAGTAGTTTTTGGGTAAAGGCCGAAATCAATAAGCTGAATTTTTATAAGCAGTCGGGTCATGCTTATCCGGAGCTGGTGGAGAAAAAAGATGGAAAAGTGATAGCGCAGCTCAGGGCACATCTCTGGCGCGACGATTATCGCCGCGTAAACCTGCAATTCATGGAGCTCTTACGTGAGCCATTGAAAGATGGTATAAAAGTGCTGATGTTGACCCGCCTGAGTTTTGATCCCGTATACGGGCTTTCCCTGCATATTCTCGACATCGATCCCTCTTTCACCCTGGGCGATCTCGAAAGAGAAAAGCAGGAAAACCTGCAGAAGCTGCGTTCCGAGGGTTTGTTTAACCTGAACAAATTGCTCGAAATGCCCCTGCTGCCGCAGCGGATCGCCATCGTTTCGGTGGAAAGCAGTAAGGGCTATGCCGATTTCATGAGTGTTGTGGGCAACAACCCCTGGGGCTATCGCTTTGTGCATGAGCTTTTCCCGGCACTATTGCAGGGCGATAAGGCCGCGGCTGATATACAACGGCAATTGGAGCAGATTAGTAAGCGTGCGGAAGAGTTTGATGTGGTCGCCATCATCCGCGGAGGCGGCGGTGATGTGGGGCTGAGTTGTTACAACGACTTTGCACTCGCGGCCGCAATTTGTCGCTTTCCCATACCCGTACTCACCGGTATCGGCCACAGCACCAATGAAACCATTGCCGAAATGGTAGCGCATGTGAATGCGATTACACCCACCAAGCTGGCAGAATACCTGATACAGCAATTTCATAATTTTTCCGTACCTGTGCAGGAGGCGGAAAAAACCATACGAGAAAGGGCAAGGCAGCTCCTGCTCGATGCCGCCAGCCAGTTTAGCACCGAAACCCGCCTTTTTCGTTCCGTAACGGAAACCACGCTCCAGCAATACCGGCAGCATTTGAAGGAGGAAGTATTGTTGTTGCGAAAGGATAGCCTGGCGCAGCTAAAAGAAATGTCTCTGGTTGTAACCAGGCAGACTGAGGATCTGCAACAGCAGAGTCGTCAGTTTTTACGCGACCGGGTACAGCAGATTGAACACCTGGATAAACAGGTGGAACTGATGAGTCCCGCCCAGGTGATGAAGCGGGGTTATAGCATTACCCGGCTCAATGGGGTAGCCGTGAAGCAGGTGCGCGACCTGCAACCCGGCGATGAAATTAGTACCGATCTCTGGAAGGGCTCGGTGCATAGCGTTGTAACTTCGCTGCACAAACCGGAACCAAATGAGTAAAACACCCTCCTATACCGAAGCATTTGAAGAATTGCAACGCATCACCCGCGAAATTGAATCCGGCGATATCAGTGTGGACCAGTTGGCCGAAAAAGTAAAGCGCGCCAGCGAGCTAATCCGCCTCTGCCGCGCCAAACTCAGCAGCACCGAGGAGGAAGTGAATAAGGTGCTGAAGGAGATGGAGAAGAAGGGGTAGGTTTTGGGAAGAAATAGTGCAATTTGAAAATTTGGGGATTTGGAAATTTGGGGATTTGTAGAGACACGCTCTGGAATACTCAAATTTTCAAATTCCCAAATCACTGTTGTCCGGTAAAAATATCAAAAAAGTAAAAGATAAGGGGCCCAAT
>CAYMZZ010000003.1:353380-399924 GCA_964395095.1 uncultured Citrobacter sp. | reverse complement strand
AAGGGCTTTGCCCTTCCATACAAAGTAGGTTACTGGTAGACCCGGATATAATCCACTATCAACCATTGGGGGAAATAAGTTGTAGCATCGGGACTACCCGGCCAGTTGCCGCCCACGGCCAGGTTGATGATGAAAAAGAAATCTTCGTTGAAGGGATAGATCATACCGGCCTGCATATCGCTTTTGCGGAAGGTGGAAAACAGGTTTCCATCGAGGTACCAGCGAATTTCATCTTCTTCCCATTCGATACTGTACACATGAAATTTGTCGTGCAGCGTGCCAGTGGCGGCAGTCGCGCTTCTGCTCACGCTGGTGCTGCCCGGCCCGGGACCGTAATGAACGGTACCATGGGTACGAATGGGATCATGCCCCACCATTTCCATAATATCGATTTCTCCGCTGGTGGGCCAGCCACCGAATTTATTGTCCTGTGGCAGCATCCAGAATGCCGGCCAGATGCCTTTGCCAGTGGGCAATTTGGCACGCACATCTACCCGGCCATACTTAAACTTGCGTTTACCGGAGCTGATGATCTTGGAGGATGTATAGTTCCGCGAGGCAAAGTTTTCCTTGCGCGCTTCGATGATCAGTTTACCGTCCTGGAAAAATAGGTTTTCGGGCCGGTTGGTATAATACTCCAACTCGTTATTGCCCCAGCCACATAGATTAATATCGCAACCATCGCCATTCTGGTGCGACCAGGAGCTGGCATCGAGTGTTCCCGCATTGAATTCATCGGCCCATACCAGGGCATAACCCGGATAAGAGGTGGGCGCATCATAGCCATCGTTCGTGAAAGCCACTTTGCTATCATCGTTGCGAATGGTAAGCAGAGCAGCATTGCGGCTCAATGTAGCTTTCGAAGGATTGCTCAATAGTACCGAGAACTCATCTTCCCCTTCGCGGATATCGTCGGCCACCACGGCCACCGTGATGTTTTTTTGGGTTTCGCCGGGCGCAAACCGGAGAATCTGGTTCGATGCCGATGCAAAATCTTCACCGGCCTTAGCCGTTCCGGCCTGCAGACTATAATTGACCGAAACCTCTTCCTGTGAAACCGAGCTCAGGCGTACCTGCACATTAAAGTTGGTACGGCCTCCATTCCCTTCAAAAAGCGAAAGGTCTTCGATGGTAATAGCCGGCAAAGCTGCCGGAGGTGGTGGGTTGTCGCCGCCGCCACTGCCTTTTGAACAGGCGAGAAGGATTAGGACTGGGAGATATTGTAATTTGTATTTCACTGTTTTTAGTTTTACGCAATACGTTATACGTAGTACGTTTTACTTAATGTTTAAACTCTAAACCCTAAACTTTAAACCAATAAACGTAAAACGTACTACGTGAAACGTACAACTTAATTCGATCTCAACGTAAACGTCCACCACGCGTCTCCGCCAATATTTACGCCCAGTTTGATAATATCATAGCCCAGTCCGCCCACATTCAGATTCATCTCCAGGATATCGTAGGTGATGGAATTACCCACGGGGCCGCTGGTGGTTTCGCCGCCATTGTGCACTTTTTGCAGGCCGATATGCGCTCCCGTGCCAATAACACGTAACTGACCGAGTCCGCGTACGCCGGCGTTTTCAATTACGGAAAAGTTGAAATTGCCGGAAGCCCAGGCGGCTTGCGCTCCACTGAGATTACTATTTGGTTCACATCCCCAGGTGCCGGCACCCATATAGCCATCGGCATAATAATCGCCCTTGTTGTCAAAGACAAATGTGCCTTCAGGATCGAAGGTGAAAATATATTCATCATTAAACTCACAACTGCGACCGGTAACGTCCCCCACTCCGCTGCTCCACCAGCTTCCGTTATCAGGACCCGGTCCCACTTTGTAGGCGCCGCCATCCGGGTTCAGCTTCCAGGTTTTGGAAGTACAACCTGCGATGAAACCCAGTGCCTTGCTGGGATCGCAAGCGGTGGGATCATTCTGGGTTATAACTACAGCTTTGGTTACCGAATCCATACCACCCCTGCCTGCCGCCGTCATGGTTACCTGGTAAGTGCCCGCAAAAGCAATCCGAAGCTGGGCTGAATCACCCGACAGCTTTTGACCTGTACTGACCGACCAATAAGGAATGGAGATTTGATCCGACTTATTCACCAGAATCAGTGTGTTGGCATCCGGCCCGGGTATGGCTTCAAAATCGGGCTGTGGAAGCGAGCCAAGGTCCTCCCCTTTAAAGTCGGGCGTACATGCCGCGAACAGCAATGCTGTTATCAGCAACAAACCTGGTATATTAACTATTTTATAGCGTGTCATATTTTGACGATTGAAGTTTACGAATAGGGTTTACTGATAATTCGGGTTTTGCTTCAATACCCCTTTGGTGATGTCCAGCTCCTGTTGCGGTATGGGCAGTATTTCATTCTTGCCGGCCACAAAACCTTTACCTGCCAGTACTGACGCAGCCTGTCCGGTACGTACGAGGTCAAAAAAGCGATGACCCTCCGTAGCCAGTTCGAGGCGGCGCTCGTTGTACACATTCGCAAGGGTTACAGCCACCGGAGGTAAACCCACCCTGCTACGAACGCCCACAAAACCCGGTCCTCCATTCAGCAGGAGTCCCGCTCTTGCCACATCGCCACCACTGCGAAGGATGGCTTCCGCTTCGAGCAGATAAGTATCGGCCAGGCGGATCTCAATTTCATTGTAGGGCCAGTTCAGTTCCGCGGTACCGATAGGCGAACGGAAACTTTGCATGGGCGCATATTTCTTCAGGAAATAATCGGTGTTCTGATAACGGGCTGTATAATTGGCTCCTCCCGCTCTGAGTGCCTGCCCATCGATGATGGTATGCTCAAAGCGTGGATCTCCGTTCATGGCCGCAACCAGTTCCAGCGAAATGGGAGCAAATCCCCAGCCGGCTGAATAAGTGCTGCCACTAAAGTCGGCCATACCCACAAACTGCGGCGCCACATTTCCTTCCCCACCATTGATCCAACCCCAGTCGCCCCAGGCAGCAATATTGCTATGCGGTATCTCCCAGATAGACTCAGCACTGAAGCGATTGGATGGGTTAAAAATGTCGCCAAAATTGGAAAGGAGATTGTACACTCCGGAACTATTTACTTCATTCAGGAGCTGTGCCGCCTGCGCCATCCGGCTATCCTCATTCTGAAACATGATCACTTTGCCCAGCAAAGCTTTGGCGCCACCTCTCGAAATCCGGCCATTCTCCGCTACGGGAATTGTCAATGGCAAATCAGCAATAGCTTCCGTCAGGTCTTTTTCTATCTGCGCAAACACTTCTGCCGGCGGTACCTGTACCTGGCTATACAATTCGGCTGTAGGAATTGATGCCGTGATTAAAGGGATATTGCGGAAGAAACGCACCAGGTCGAAATAAAAATAGGCGCGCAGGGCCTTGGCTTCTGCAATGGTTCTCGACTTAAAATTAGGATCCAGGCTGGGTACTCCTTCAATCTTTTCGAGGAAAAGATTGGCACGGTAGATCCCCGTATAATTCTTTTGCCACAATCCCAATTGAGGACCACGGAATGCATCCATCGTGAAATCATCAAAAGCGACCCAGGAGGGTTGGTCCGACGCATCACTTCCACCTGCATGCGCCTCATCCGATGCCACCGTCAACAGGGGCATTTTCATGGTATAACCACCGCTATTCCCCCATTGCATTACGTCGTACACGGCAACAAGTCCCTGGTAAATTTCTGTTTGATTACGATAAAAATTGGCCTCGAGCTGTGTACCTCGCGGTTCAATTTCCAAGAAGTCTTTGCTGCATCCACCCAGCAATGAAGCGGAAAGCAGGGCCAACAGGCTATATCGATTAATTGTTTGTTTCATTGTGCTTTCGTTTTTAGATTAAAAACCAATATTCACTCCCAACATAAAGGACCTTGCCTGCGGATAAATACCGCGGTCAACGCCATAGCTGCCTCCACCGATCTCCGGATCAAAGCCACTATAGCGGGTAAAAGTGGCCAGGTTATTACTCATGGCATACACGCGAAGTTTGGTGACACCGGCCCTGCTGAGCAGGCGGTTATTGAAGGTGTAGCCAATTTGGAGGGTCTTGAGGCGGAAATAATCCCCGGGCTTCAGGAAGAAATCAGAACTTCTGCTGAAATTCTGGTTGGGATCATCGATCACCAGGCGGGGGAAATAAGTGGAACTTCCCGGTCCTACCCAGCGACCCAGGGCTTCGCGGGTATAATTGGCCGTAGGCAGGTCAAAACGACGGATGGCCTGGAAAACATCATTGCCGGCCACACCCTGCCCAAACAAAGTAAGATCAAAACCTCGCCAGGCCGCATTCAAGGTAAATCCAAAACTCCAATCCGGTGTGGGATCGCCAATTATACTACGGTCGTCGTTGTTGATAATGCCATCCCCATTGATATCCAGGTAGCGGATATCGCCAGGCGCCGCATTGGGTTGCAAAAGATCCCCATTATGTGCTTTGTGGTTATTTACATCCGCCCAGGTCTGGAAAAGACCGTTGGTAGTATGACCATAAAACGCTCCTATGGGATGACCGATCGCGATACGCGTAATCTCCACACCCTGGGGACCAAAACGCTGACCGGGCAAAAACTCCTTGTCATCGCCCAGGAAAGTTACACGATTGCGCAAGTGCGATACGTTGGCCGATACATTAAAGCTGAGCTCACCTATCTTGTCGCTAAAGCCCAGTTCCAGTTCCACCCCACGGTTTTCCATATCAGCAATATTGCCTATCGGACCGCTGTTACCTACATAACCAGGGACATCAATGGGAAGCAACATGTCGAAGGTCTTCTTATTATACCAGTCGAGGGTAAGGTTAAACTTCTTGAAGATGACCGCATCCAGTCCAAAATTCAACTGCGAGGTAGACTCCCATTGCAGGTCGGGGTTGGCAATCGCATTGGGGCTGAAGCCAGGAATCAACTGTCCATTGAGTGTGTAGTTGCGACCTCCACCAATGGTGGAAACAAATAGAAAATCGCCAATACGATCGTTGCCGTTAAGACCATAGGAACCGCGAATTTTCAGGAAGCTGATCTTGTCGGTGACCGGGAAGAATTTTTCGCGACTGAGTACCCAGCCTGCCGATACCGAAGGGAACACACCATATTTGTTGTTGGAGCCAAATCGCGATGAGCCATCGCGACGAATCACCGCATTCAACAGGTATTTTCCATCATAGTCATAAGTGATTCTGCCAAACAGGGACGAAAGGGCCGATTTGTATTCACCACCCCAGAAAAACTGGTTAGTTTGAGGCACAGGAAAATTCAATGAGGCGTCTTTCAGATTATCGACAGGAATACCTCGCTTGGTACCTCCCTGCGTTTCACCATAATTCTTTTGTGCGGAAGTACCGCCCAGTACGGTCAGATTGTGGTCGCCAAAGCTACGGGTATAGGAAAGGGTATTTTCCCAGATCCAGTACATCCCCCGGTTGCTGTTGCGGGTATAGCCATTCAGATCTACATTCTGGTTAATCGCGTTGAGATAATAGAGTGGTTGAAAACCTTCATCACCCCAGAAAGCAAGGTCAGTTCCAATATTCGAACGGTATTTCAATCCTTTGATGGGCTCAATTTCCAAGAAGGCATTGGCCACCAGCTTATCACTCCAGCCATTACCCTGTGCCACTTTTAGTGCGGCGATGGGATTCAATATCTCGGAAGTCACCAGGGTACTGATGCCATAAGGGTTACCATTGGCATCGCGCACGATATGGGGACTATTGGTATAAGGTGCCTGGCTGGCCACATTGGGGTCAGTAACCACCAAAGGAGTAATCGGATCCAGGTTGATAGCCCTGTTGAGCGGCGTACCGTATTCACCATTGGTGCCCACTCCCTGTGCCTTGGTGCGTGTGTATCCGATATTGGTACCGAATGTTACCCGGTTCCCTATTTTATGCGTACTGTTAAAGCGCGCGGTAAAGCGTTTGTAATTGGAATTGGAAGTGGCCACAATACCATCCTGGTTCAGGTAACCAAATGAACCATAATAGGTGCTGCGTTCGTTGCCTCCTGAAATATTCAGCTCATGGTTCTGAATGAGAGCATTGTCGTTAAAAACAGCTTCCTGCCAGTCGGTACCCTCGCCATACGAGGATGGATTAGGAAAACGAATGGGTTGTCCTGCCGCCATATAGGCTTCGTTGAGCAGGGTGGCATATTCGGTAGCATTCAGCAGGTCCAGTTTCCGCCAGGGTGCCTGGGTTCCTACAAAGCCATTATAGTTTACTTTGATGGCACCCGAGTTGCCGCGCTTGGTGGTAATCAGGATAACGCCATTGGCGCCCTGTGTACCATAGATAGCCGCGGAAGCTGCATCTTTCAGCACTTCAATGCTGGCGATATCGGCCTGGCTCAGGTAATCGATGCCCCCATTTATCGGTACGCCATCCACCACATAAAGCGGATCGCTGTTGCCGATGGTGGTTGTACCACGCACCCTCACAGTGGATCCCTCACCCGGTTGACCCGAAGCGGCTGTTATGGTTAAACCCGACACGCGTCCCTGCAGGGCTTGCTCCACCCTGAATACAGGCATATTCTCCAGGTCCTTGGCGCGTACGCTGGAAATGGCGCCGGTAACATTTCTTCTTTTCTGGGTACCATAGCCCACCACCACTACCTCTTCGATAGCTTTGTTTTCAGCCGTCATCATCACACTGATCTGGCTACGCTCAGCCACCGCTATCTCCATCATGGCATACCCTATGTTGGAAACAACAAGCGTAGCTGACCCACTGGCCACATTTAGCGTGAATTCGCCATTCGCATCCGTGGTTGTACCATTGCTGGTTCCTTTTTCGAGCACGTTTACCCCCTGCATGGGCAGGCCTTCGGTATTGGTGATCTTACCGCGAACGGTGAAAGCCGGTATGGCATTACCGGCGGCGGTAATCACCACGAGGTTTCCTTCCATTTTTCGGAAGCGCAATTCGGTATCGCGAAAAACCCGCTGGAGCACATCATCGAGGGAAGCATCCTTCACCGTGAGGCTCACGCGTTGGCCCCGGGGGAGTATTTCGTCTTTGTAAACAAACCGGAAAACACCCTGCTGTTCAATGGCTTTCAGGGCCTGTTTGAGGGTTGCCTTTTCAAGGTTGAGGCTGATCTGCTCCTGACCATAGCCCCTGGCGAAGGACTGGAAGGAAAGCGCCAGTACCAGGAGCACCGTGATCTTCATCATAAGCAAGCATTTGAGGAGTGATCGGGACGTATAGCAGCATACGCCCGGTACATTTTTTTTCATACCTTAGTTTTGATTTAATGATGAAATATTGCTCAGGCCTGAGCAATGTTTGTCGTTCAGCAACGGGGAATGCCGCAAACATTTCCCGTTCTTTTTTTGGAACCTTTCAGGAAGTATTCTCCATAATGGCAGTTATTTTAAGTAGTTATGCAATCGTTCTTTACCAAATAGTCAGTTTTTTCCTATCGATTTTATAGCGGAATTTGCCTGCTTCGCGCAGGGCTTCCATCACCTGTTGCAGGCTTTCGTCTTCTATGCTAAGGGAAAATTCGGTTGTCTTTATGACGTCGTTTTCAATCTCCACCGTTATATCGTACCAGCGCTCGAGGGTAAGGGCGATCTCTTCCAGGGTCTTTTTGTCGAAGGCCAGCTTGTTACGCGTCCACATGGCTTCTGTAGCCACGGTATCGGCCTCGCTGGGATAGTTTACCTTTCCCCAGGTAAGTACAATCTCCTTGCTGCTGGTTTTTTCCTGCACCTCTTCCCTGGCGATGGGTGCCGCTTCCGCATTATTGACGATGAGTTTGTCGTTGGGCTTGAGGGTAAATTTCTTTTCCGGATGGTTGCGCAGGGTTACTTCTACGGAACCGCGTATGAGGGAGGTCTCGGTATTTTCCTCATCGGCATAAGAGCGCACATTAAAGGCAGTGCCTAAAACCCGGATATCGATCACATCCGTATGTATCACAAAGGGACGCTCCTCATCTCTTACCACATCAAAATAGGCTTCGCCGGTAAGATTTACCTCCCGTATTTTGCCCTGGAACTCTTCATTATAAGTGATACGGCTATCGGCATTGAGCCATACCTGGGTGCCATCGGGCAATTCCACTTTCGTTTTGGAACCACGGCGGGTGCTGATGGAATTTTGCGCCTGGTCCTTTTGCTGCTGAAAAAGATCGAGGGGATTGCCCAGCAAAGTCCAGGCAAGCAATAAAGAAGCGGCAATACCCGATACCCATGCGAGCCGACGGTAAAGGGTGCGGCGAACGGGCCGCGCCATTTCTTCCGCAGCAGATTGCAGGGGTAGTTTTTGCTGATCCTGGTTGAGCTGCTGGCTCAGACGCTGGAGATGCCGGTTATAAGCCTCGTCCTTCGACACCCGGCCACCCTTTTTGGCGCGCCAGTTTTGCTCCATAATGGAAACTTTCAACCGGAGGGCGGGCTCACGCTGCAATTGAGCTTCCAGCTCCTGCAGCTCCGCATCCGTAGCCTCTCCACTCATTTTCAGGCTAACCAGTAACCAAAATCTTTCTTCGGTCATAATTATGGGTATAGACACAGGGCGGCGGGAGTATGTACCAAGGGAGTTGTAAGTTTTAAGTTGTAAGTTTTAAGTTGTAAGTTTTAAGTTTTGGGGTAGGGTTTTGGTTTGTGATAGTTGGAAATTGGTTTGGAAACTGCCGTCAACTTTCTTTTGGATTTGACATCTCGCTTCCGTTTAGGGAAATAATCCATGATAGCTGCGTTAGGTATAGCATTTGTCCTAAACGCTGGTAAAGCAATAATTCTAAACCCTTTAACCCATCAACTCGTAAATCCAACTTTAAACTTATAACTTAAAACTTAGAACCTACAACTCAGCTTTCTGCCTACCTTTGCCGCACAATCAAACGCCCGTATGCCAGCAACGATGCCCGTTTCATTTGAGAATACAGAGTTTGCCTTTGAATACAAATCGGATCAACAACTAAAAAAAGCCCGCTTCCTTTTTTCCCTGATGGGGTATCCCTGGCTGGTGAAACTGGGCACCCGGCTCACCCCCTGGGCGGTAAAATCGGGATTACCCGTGAAAGGCATTATCCGCAAAACCATCTTTACTCAGTTTGTAGGCGGCGAAACCCTGCAGCAAACCGCGGCTGTTGCCAGCCGGCTGGGCGAATATGGTGTGCAGGTAATCCTTGACTATGGCGTGGAAGGTGGCGATGATGGTGAATCGGGTTTTGACCATGCGAAAGAAGAATTTATCCGCGTGATCGAATACGCGGCCACCCAGCCGAATATTCCTTTCATGAGCGTGAAAGTAACCGGCTTTGCGCGATTCGCATTGCTGGAAAAGCTGGATAGCGCCATGCACCAAAAGCAGGGAAGCCTGATGAAGCGCTTTCTATCGTCGGTTGATGAATTAAATCCGGAAGAAAAAGAAGAATGGCACCGGGTCCGCCATCGCATGATGGGTATTTGCGAAACAGCCGCCGCCAAAAAAGTGGGGGTATTAATTGACGCAGAAGAAAGCTGGATCCAGGATCCGGTGGATGCGCTCACCATCCTGATGATGGATACCTTTAATAAGGAACGCTGTGTTGTGTACAACACCATTCAGCATTACCGGCACGATCGGTTAAAATTTCTGATCGATTCCTATGAAGCGGCAAAAGAAAGGAATTTCATCCTGGGGGCCAAACTGGTACGGGGCGCTTATATGGAAAAAGAGAGAAAGCGTGCCGAAGAAATGAACTACCCCAGCCCCATACAACCCGACAAGGAAGCCAGTGACCGCGACTATAACGAAGGCCTCCGCTTTTGTATGGATCACCTCGATCGCATCGCGCTGATAGTAGCATCGCACAACGAACAGAGCAATATGCTCGCCGTGCAATTATTGCAGGAAAAAAACCTCCCCTTCCACCATCCCCATGTCCACTTCAGCCAGCTCTATGGCATGAGCGACAATATCACCTTCAACCTGGCACATGCGGGCTGCAGCGTAAGCAAGTATCTCCCCTTTGGCCCCATCGATGATGTGATTCCCTACCTGATGCGACGCGCGCAGGAAAATACATCGGTGGGTGGACAAACCGGCCGGGAGTTGTTGCTGATCAATAAGGAATTGAAGCGCCGGCATCAATAAGGTTTTTTCAATCAGGAAATTCTTCCTAACATTGTTAGGGAATTCATTCGACGATTGCCTACTACTGCTACGATAACTGAACTGCAAAGACGGATTGCACTGTTCGAAGATATGGATGCCTATAAGGTATTGTATTACCATTTCTTCGATGAGCTGCATCGCTTTTCCTCCTCGATTGTAAAATCATCAGAGGCGGCCGAAGAAATTGTTTCGGATGTATTCATTAAGATCTGGCAGATCAGGAGCCGACTCACCGAAATCGAAAACCTGCGCGTTTATCTCTATACAATAGCCCGGAACTTAAGTCTCAACTACCTCCAGCGCATTCTCAAAAATCCCCCGACCCGGCTCGATGACATTAATATAGAGCCGCAAGTGGAGTTTGGCAACCCCGAGGATATATTTATAACGGAAGAATTGAAAAAAAGAATTCAGCAGGTCATACAAGAACTCCCTCCCCAATGCCGCCTCGTTTTCCAACTGGTAAAAGAAGAAGGCCTGGCCTATAAAGAGGCCGCGGAAATAATGCAGGTGTCGCCACTTACCATCCGTAATCAATTGGCCATAGCTGTGAAAAAAGTAGCGGCAGCCTTGCCGGATTTGGATAGTGGAAGAAAAGTTATAAGTTCTAAGTTATAAGTTTTAAGTTATAAGTTTTAAGTATTTGGTTTTATAGGGACTGTTGGAGAAAAGTTGCAGGGCTAAAGGGAATATTCAAAACCCTAGTATATAAGGTCTTCGCCATTCACAACAAATATCTTCTAAACTAAACCTAAAACTTACTACTTATCACTTACAACTCAAATTGCCTGATGATTAAACGGCTGCAACACCATCTCACTCACTACACCCGATGCGGGTTGCTGACAAAGAAACCAGATAGCTCTGGCCGCTTCTTCGGCCCTTATCATTTTCTCGCGTTGTACTCTCAGGTCAATTGAATCCCAAAAGTTGGAGTCAACTCCACCCAGGAAAATATTCGTTATTCTTATTTCTGTTCTTTTTATTTCTTCCCGCACACTTTGCATCATCCCCATCAACCCGTACTTTGATGCGCTATATGCTGCGGCGCCTGCCATGGGTGTTTTGCCCAATACCCCGGGAATATTGATGATCAATCCTTTTTTCGCTTCCTTCATTGCCGGAAGAAAATACTTTAGCAGCAGAAATGCACCGGTCAGGTTCACATCAAGGCTACGCCTGAATTCTTCCAAACTCAGATTATCCATGGATTTGATAATACCGATACCACTGGCGTTTATCAAAATGTCGATTTGCGGTACCGTTTCTTCAACAGAATACGCCATGCTTTTGCAGGACTCCTCATCGCAGGCATCCCAAACAAAATACTGATGTCCTTCCCCGGGCAAGGATGCGGCGAGTGATGCCAGCTTCTCCTGGTTACGTCCGGCCAGGAATAGCCTCGCACCTCCCTGCGCCAACAATTTCGCCGTTTGCGATCCAATTCCTCCTGTGGCCCCGGCCAGCAATACCTGTTTACCTTTCAGTGATTCCATGAAGTTTTTTCTGTCAAACAATGACCTGAAAAAATTGTTTGAGCAATCTATGTCCACGACAGCGATCCTTGTGTTCCCGCATCAGCTTTTTGACGATCATCCACTTTGGAAAAAGAGTAACAGGCTTTACCTCGTGGAAGAACAACTCTACTTTCGGCAATTCTCTTTTCATCCGCATAAGCTCATTTTTCACAGGGCCTCCATGCAGCATTTCGCGGAATGCCGGCAAAAGGAAGGATTGGTTGTTACGCATATTGCCGCTACCGAAAGCCTGAGTGATATCCGTTTGTTGATGCCCTCGCTGGCAAAAGCTGAAATCAAAACCATCCACTACATCAATCCCGATGACGACTGGCTGGAGCGACGCCTACAAAAATCGGCCGCCGAATCGGGCATTCAGCTCATTTGCCATGAGAACCCATCCTTTCTCATGACGGTGAAGGATGCAGATGAATTCTTCGCCCGGCAGAAACGATATTTTCAAACTGACTTCTATACCTGGCAACGAAAAAAAACGGGTATCCTGCTATTGCCCGACGGCAAACCTGTAGGCGGAAAATGGAGCTTTGATGCCGAAAACAGAAAGCGGTTTCCGCGTGGCGGAAAACTACCCGCCCTTCCACTACCCGGGAGAGGCAGGTTGATATCGGCCGCAACAACCTATGCTTCCGATAATTTTTCCTGGAATTATGGACCCGCCGGCGACTTCTTCTATCCCGTTACGCCTGCTGATGCCCGCCGATGGCTGGATGATTTTTTAGCGCACCGCTTTCGTGAATTCGGCGACTACGAAGACGCGATGCTCAAAGGGGAAACGGTATTGCACCATTCCCTGCTTTCGCCCCTCCTGAACGCAGGCCTGTTGTTGCCCGGCGATGTACTCAATAAAACGCTTGACGCTGCAAAGGAATTCAAAGTTCCCCTGAATTCCCTGGAAGGATTTGTAAGACAGGTATTGGGCTGGCGCGAATTCATCCGGCAATTGTACACCCGCGAAGGAAGGAAGCAGCGTACTCAAAACTATTGGGGCTTCACCCGCAAAATTCCCGAATCGTTTTGGCAGGGCCATACGGGAATGGTTCCCTTCGATACCGTAACGGGGCGTGTAAAGCAATCTGCCTACTGCCATCATATTGAACGGTTGATGGTGCTGGGCAACCTGATGCTGCTTTGCGAATTTGATCCCGATGAAGTGTACCGTTGGTTTATGGCTTTTTTTATTGACGCCTACGACTGGGTGATGGTTCCCAACGTATATGGTATGAGCCAGTTTGCTGATGGAGGACTCATGACCACCAAACCCTATATCAGCGGAAGCAACTATCTACTGAAAATGGGCGATTGGGAAAAGGGAGAATGGCAGCAAGCATGGGATGGGCTGTTCTGGCGTTTTATGCATGTGCATCGCGATTTCTTTTTGCAAAATCCGAGGTTGGGGATGCTGTTGCGACAGTTTGATCAGATGCCGGCCGATAAACGGAACAAGCATTTACATAACGCTGAACGGTTTTTGGATACTTTATGAAAGCGATCCGGAAAGAATTTCTGCCCGAAAAAATCTGTGTTGTTTGCCAGCGCCCCTTTCGCTGGCGAAAGAAATGGGCGCGCGACTGGGACCAGGTGAAATTTTGCAGCGAGCGTTGCCGGAGAGCGCAAAAGAAAAAGACAGATTCTGTTTAAGCATTCCTGGCATAATCCAACAACTCTATCAACAATAAGAATAAGATAAACCAGGAGTCAACTTAGCAGTGTAAATACTGTTGTATGATTTATTCGTAAACGATTTAAGCATGCATTTTCCCACTGATTTTGCCTCCATACTTGACCGGATTGATCAGGTAGACCCCATTGCCTATGAGCGTACACGCAACTATACCGATGGCGCGGTTACCTATCTTTCGCCTTACCTGTCGAGAGGTGCCATTAGCTCCAGAAGGGTGCTGCATGCTCTTATTGAAAAGGGGTATAGCTATAGCGAAACGGAGAAACTGGTGCAGGAACTCGCCTGGCGGGAATATTTTCAGCGGGTATGGGAATCATTGGAAGATGATTTGTACCACGATATCCGGCGCCGCTATACCGGCGTAAAGAACCGCAAAATTCCATTGGCCATACTGCATGCAAGCACGGGCATTGAAGCCATCGATCAGTCGATAGAGGAGCTGAAGGAAACGGGTTATATGCACAATCATGTACGCATGTACCTGGCCAGTGTTGCCTGCAATATCGCGCGCAGCTACTGGCAAATGCCCGCGCAATGGCTATACTACCACCTGCTCGACGGCGATATCGCCAGCAATATCTGTAGCTGGCAATGGGTAGCGGGCAGCTTTTCCTCCAAACCCTACTACTGCAACCAGGAAAACATCAACAAATACACGGGCAGTAAACAAAAAGACACTTTTCTTGATTTACCTTACGAAGCCCTGCCTCTGCTGGCTGTGCCCGAGGCACTGGCAGATTTGGGTGAATTTAACGGCAGCAGCGTATTACCCATGGCGGCCGTGCGGGAACTGGATCCATCCCTCCCTCTCTATCTGTACAATTCCTATAACCTGGATCCTATCTGGCATGCCGACAAACCCGGCAACCGAATATTGCTGCTGGAGCCCTCGCATTTCAGGGAGTTTCCCGTCAGCGAAAAAGTGATGAATTTTATTTTGGGTCTCGCGAAAAATATAGAAGGCCTGCAGGTTTTTGTGGGAGAGTTGAATGAGCTGCCCCGGCTCAGGGAGGTACCCCAGGTTATTTCGCGCCAGCATCCCGCTTTCAAACATTATCCGGGGATAAAAGAAGAACGCGACTGGTTATTTCCGGAAGTAAAAGGCTTTTATCCTTCCTTTTTTGCTTACTGGAAAAAATGTCAGCCGCTGCTCCAACAGTATTTTCAGCAAAAAACGGTACTGCAACAGCAGCATTAAGTAAAGGCCCCCAGTGCTTATCTTTGCGCAAATTCAAACAAGCACATGAACCCACGCAAAGCGAGTGACAGCCTGACGATCATGACAGAGTTGGTCCTTCCCAACGATACCAATGTTTTTGGCAATCTGATGGGCGGGCGTCTGATGTACTGGATGGATATTGCGGCCGCCCTTTCGGCACAAAAACACTGCAATGCGCCGGTGGTGACCGCTTCGGTAGATAATATCTCCTTCGAAAATCCGATCAAGCTGGGGAATGTGGTGCATATTGAAGCCAAGGTAACGCGCAGCTTCAACTCCAGTATGGAAGTGCACATGAAAGTGTGGGGCGAAGACCTCACGCATCAATACAAATACAAGAGCAACGAAGCCTATTATACATTTGTAGCGCTCGATCCCAACCGTCGCCCCCGGCAGGTTCCTCCTTTGATTGCTGAAACCGAAGATGAACAAAAATTATTCGACGGAGCCCTGCGTCGCCGGCAGTTGAGACTGATTTTAGGAGGAAAAATGAAACCGGATGATGCGATAGAATTGAAAGCATTGTTTGTGAAATAGGGAAGTTATAAGTTTTAAGTTGTAAGTTTTAAGTGTTTTGGGATCAGTGTAAAAGAACCTTTGCTTCCTTTGTTTATGCAATTGGTATTCATTAATCATAAACCTCATACCTGAAACCCTTCCAACTTAAAACTTACAACTTAAAACTTAAAACTTACAACTCCTTCTCCCTCACCACCACCAAATCCCCCAACTCCACCTGCATCGGCAATAGTCCAATTTTCACCACTGCCCTTTTGCCCCTTATTTCCATCACTTCCCCTACCTGGTGATTGCGTTTCATTTTTACACGGTCGCCCACTTTTATATCGCCGCCCACTTCCTGGTATTTGGAGTCAATTTTTTTCTGCATCTTGCTTGCGGCTTTTGTTTCATTCTTTTTAAACAAGAGCGCTTCCATCTGTTTGATCACTTTATTCTTATCCTTCTCTTTGCGCCACTCAATCAGCATCTGGCGAAGTTTGCGTTCCATATCTTTCAGGTACACCAATTTCTCCGATGCGATGCGGTTCTGTTCTTTTTGCAGCTCCACCTGCTGGCGGTGTTTCTCCCGATCCATGAGCTGTTCCATTTCCTTTTTTCGCTTTTCATTTTCGCGCATCAAGGCATGGAGCTCTTTCTCCTTTTTCTCCAGGTCGCGCAGGTCCTGTTCGGTGCGGTTTAAAAGCTTATCAAGCCGGTATTGGTCCTTATCCACCAGCTCGCGTGCACGACGAATCAGTTCCTTATCAAGGCCAATTCTTTCAGCGATGGAAAAGGTATAGGAGCTTCCAGGTTTGCCTATTAGTAATTTGTATTGCGGCATCAGGTTCTTCTCATCAAAGGCCATGGCGCCATTGATGATGCCGGCTCTTTTGCCCGCCATTACTTTCAGGTTCAGGTAATGCGTGGTTACAATACCATAGGCATGCTTACGGGCCAGCTCCTGCAATATCACTTCGGCGAAGGCGCCGCCCAGGCTGGGGTCACTACCACTCCCCAATTCATCGATAAAGAAAAGCGTGCGGCCATTGGCAAATTCCATGAAATGCTTCATGTGCAGGAGATGGCTGCTATAGGTACTCAGTTCAAACTCGATGCTTTGCGTATCACCGATATGGATCATCAGTTGCTTGAATAATCCAAACTGCGAGGAAGGATGCACCGGCACCAGCAAACCACTTTGTACCATCAGTTGCAACAGGCCCACCGTTTTCATGGTTACGGTTTTACCACCCGCGTTGGGTCCGCTGATCACCAGCACCCTGTTCTTCTCATCAAGGGTGAGATTGACAGGTATAGTGGGCTTCTGATTTCGTTGATTATAGAGGTACAATAAAGGATGATAAGCCTGCACCAGGTGTATATGCGCCTTATCAGTGATGGAAGGAAACTCGCCGCGTATCTCCACGGCCAGTTTGGCTTTGGCGCGTATAAAATCGTATTCACCCAGAATGGAGTGCCATTGATTCAGCAAAGGTGCATAGCTGGCCAGGCGCGCGGTTAGTTCACGCAAGATGCGATACACTTCCCTTCGCTCCTCGTTCTCCAGTTCCTGCACTTCATTGTTGAGATCAATGGTTTCTTCGGGTTCCACAAAGGCCGTTTTGCGGCTGTCGCTTTCGCCATGCAGAATTCCCTTTACTGTGCGCTTCTGTTCCGCATATACCGCCACTACCCTTCTGCCATTCATGAAGCTCTCTTCAATTTCGGCCAGGTAACCCTGCTTGTTCAGCTTTGCCACAATCTTTTCAAAGAGCCGCCGCAATTCATTGCGCTTGCGGTAAAGGCTCATTCTTATCTGCTTCAACTCTTCGCTGGCGCCGTCTTTGACCTGACCGCTTTCATCCACTACTTCATCAATCAGGGCGATGATCTTTTTTTCATAATGCGTTGGTTCCAGCACTTTGTAAAGTGCGCCGTAAGCGGTTCGCCTTTCGGGGTCGAACCAGCGAAACAACTTTTCTAAACTTTCCGCCAGCTTGCGAAACTGTAAGAAATCCTCACCCGTGAGCACTGCGCCGGGAATACCCAGCAACTTGATTTCGCGGGCCAGGTTCAGGATATAGTCGTTGGGAAAATAGATACCGTTCAGCAGCAACTGATGGTATTCATGGCTTTGCCTCAATGCGGTTTCTATATAATCGCGCCGGGTATGCACACGCAGGTCCGCGGCGGTTTCGCGCGCCCATTCTGTCTGACAATAATTCACCAGCAGTTGCTTCACCTTATCCATTTCCAGTTGCAATGCCGCCGATTCGGGGAATAGTTTCATATACGCTCAGCTCTTTTCGGAGTGCAAAGGTAAGGACTGAAAAAGAGTTAGGGTAAAGGCAAAAGAAAAGCCGGCTGTTTACACAACCGGCTTAAACCCTAACCTGACTGCTTAATAAAGAGAATAGGGAAGAGTTGAATTATTAAGGTTTCTTGGCCCACCAAAGCGGGGTCAGTACGGCATCTTCGCCACCCAGGAATCCAACTGCCTGTTGGTAACCGTCAGGGTTGCTGGCGGCCAGGCTGGAGGGATAGCGTACACGCTGCGGGAAGAAGCGCACATTACTGGTCATATAGTTGCCACTGTTGAGGGCGGGCATATTTACCAGTGGATTTTCGATAGCCGGGTTTTCGAAGAAAGGAAGACCCAGGCGACGATGATCATTCCATGTTTCCAACGGCAACCAGGGATTCTGGGCGATGAATTTCTGGGTAATGATCTTGGTGAGGCGATCGTTCTTCACCGTACCGTTCTGATACAGCGTATTGCTGGGATAAGCAACCGTTGTTGTTCCCGGTGCATTGGTATAACCATTAATGTAATCCACCGTGCGGTTGGCAGGGGGTTCTGTTGTATGATCCCAGCTAACGGAAGTGCCGCAGTTGTTGTAGTCGGTAGAAGCTTTGTAAGCCGACGCAAAGCTGGATACACCAAAGTATTCAAAGCTTTGATCGATTCCGGCTTCATAAGCCGCTTTACCGGTCATGGGTGTAGCCCAGTTGCGTACAGCCGCTTCGGCCAGCAGGAAATGTGTTTCCCAGGGCGCAAAGAAGATACGCTTGCTGCTGCTGTTGCGGAACTTATGGGGGTGACGGGGAATTGCGCCATTGAAAGCACGAATCTGGTTACGCGCACCCTTCTGACCCCAGTCGCCATTCACGGGTGCATTCCAGGTATAGTGCGCATCCAGTGTCTTCACCACGTTGTTGCTCGCATCAAGCAGGTTGCGTTGTGTAGTCTTGGCTGTTTGATCCCAGGAAGGATAAGAGTTGAAATCCGGGTTGTTGTAATCACCGGGAATTACATAGGTCTTATAAGCACGGGGATCGATGGAATAAGGAAGACCATCCAGCCAGTATCCTGCAACGGGATCATTGGTCATTTGGGTGAAATGATCGGTGAGGCGAAGACCGATATAGTCGGCATCTTTGATGAAAGGATGCTTGTCGGCGGCCAACTGATCTTCAGAAAGTACACCACCCAAACCTTTTACGAGGTTATTGTAAGTGGCCGACATCTGGAAATAGTTCCATTCCCTTGTCATCACACCTGTCAAAGCATCCCAGCCTGGTTTCTCCTGGATCTGGAAGGTTTCCGACATATTGGTGAGCAAAGGCAATGCGGCTGCGGCTTCAAACTCAGCCTTGGCTTTGGGCGCATCTACTTCAGAGAGACGCATGGCCAGGCGAAGACGAAGCGAATTCGCAAACTTTTGCCACTTGGTATAATCAAAGCCATAAGCCTGGTCAAATTTAGCTTCTGGTTTGGGTGCAGCCAGGTCCAGCTTCGGCGAAGCGTCGGCCAGTTCTGACAGCAAATGGTAATATACCGTCTTCAGGTCCACAAACTCAGGGTTCTTGCCCTGGAAGGCGTTGATGGGAATAGGGCCAAAGGTATCGGCCAGTTCGCTCATCAGGTACACGCGCCAGATCCGGGCGATTTGAAGCAGGTTGTTGGTATAGGCCTTAATGTTGCCGGCAGCAATCTGCCTTTCAGCTACCTGGATACCGGTTGTGATGGCATTCAGCCAACCGCCACCATATCCACCACCATAGTAATCGCTGCTCCAGCCGTCGTTATACCCACCGGAGGATATACCGCCACCGAATTGCTGGCGACCCGCCGTTTTCCAGTACAGCACAAAGATCCTTTCCGCGATATGCGGATCCATCTGTGAGCCGATAATGGCATTGTTGATAAAATACTCCACCTGCACCTGGTCTTCCGTCACCAGGAAGGGGTCTTCATTGACCTCGTCAAATTTGCTGCACCCACTCATAATGGCGGAAACCGCGAGGGGTAAGCAGGCATATTTCAAAAATCGTTTCATATATAATGTTTTGAATAATGGTTAAATCAGAATCCGAGTGATAAGCTAAACAGGAATGAACGCATCGTGGGGAAGGCACCGTTTTCGAAGCCTACCGCGTTGCTGCCGGTAGCAAATACCGATTCCGGATCAATACCCATCAAATGGCTCTTGAGCATCCAAACATTATTACAGGACAGCGCCACGCGTGCGTTCTGAATGGGCGTTTTGCCAAACAGGCTGCGGGGCAGGTTATAACTCAACTGCACATTGCGCAGACGAATATTGGTGGCATCGTACAGGTAAGCTTCGCCCACACCCAGGTTGTTGAGGGTAGATACGGTGCGCCAGTATTGCTGCTGCGTTACGGCCATCGTGTTCTTAACGGGGTTGCCACCACCATCGAGAACCACACCATCCACTACAAAATCGTTGCGCTCGCCACCGGGTGCTGTTACTGCAGCAGTACCGGCAGCCTGCAAGCCTACATGAGAAGCAGAGAATATTTCTCCACCAAAACGGGCATCGATCAGGAAGCTAAGTGCCAGTCCTTTGTACGTAAAGGTATTGGTAACACCCAGCAAACCACGAGCCTGCTGGTTACCCAGCCTTACAATGCGTGAGTCGCGCTGAGGCAGACCCTGGGAAGAAAGCAGCAACTGGCCAAAGAAGGGGCTGCTGGCATCTTCTACACGCAGGAAACGGGTACCATATATATCGCCATACAAATCACCGGTAGCCGCACGAATAAACAAATCATCAAAGCCACCGAGTGTGTACTCGTTTACCTCCTTGTCGGACGCGATATCAATGATCTTGTTCTCGTTCTTCGAATAGTTGGCAGTGATATTCCAGTTCAGGGAATTGGGCTTGTTCAATACCCGCACGTCCACCATCAATTCGATACCCTTGTTCTGGATATTACCAGCATTGATCATCTGGCTGGTATAACCACTCATGGGGTCCATGGGGATGGCAATCAACTGACGTGTAGCATTTGTTTTGTACCAGGTGAAGTCGATACCAATGCGATTCTGGAGGAAACGCGTTTCGGCACCAAACTCCAGCGACTTGATGAGCTCACTACGAACCGTGGGATCTTTCAACAGCGAATTGCGGATGGCAATGGTATTGTTGAGGGGGTCCTTACGAATTTCATAGCCATTGTACAACTGGTAAGGCGCCAGGTCATTACCCACGGCAGCGTGCGAACCACGGAGTTTGAAGTAATTCATCCAACCGGGAACGTTCACACCATTCTTTTCCAACATATCTGTCACCACCACAGCCAGGCTCACGGATGGATAGAAATAAGAACGGTTCTCTTCGATCAAAGCAGAAGACCAGTCATTCCGGAAAGTGGCATCCAGGTACACATAACCATCGTAATTGATACCTACACTACCGAATACTGAATTAATTTTCTTATTCATGTAGGATTGTCCGATGATGGGCGCACCCTGACCATTTGTAAGTGAGAATACATTGGGTACTTCCAGCGGACCAGTGGCGATACCGATATAGCTCGCTTTCTGCTCCATCAGGTTACCACCTGCGGTGATAACGCCGCCAAACTTGCCAATCACATTATCCTTGCGGGCTGTGAGTAAACCAGTATAGTTGGTTTCGCGGAAGGTTTGCTTGCCTTCAGAATATTCGTTGGCACGTGCGCTACCTGCGTATACCTTACGCTGTGTATTGGTGGTATAGAGATCGGCACCTGCCTTTACCTCTGCATCCAGCCAATCAGTGAAATTATACTTTACTGATCCATTCATGATAAAGCGATCACGGCTATCCCTGTTCAGGTTATACAATGTATTCCAGTAAGGGTTGTTTTGCCAGCCTGGTGAACCAGGATACCAGATCATATTACCAAACTCATTGGTGGCTTCGCTGAAATCGCGGATATCAAGGCTACGGGGCAGTGTGTACAATACATACACATTACTTACATCGCGACCATTGATGGGACGATTATAACCGGAAGTGTTGTTGTAAGAAAACTTCACATCGGTTGTCCAGCGATTGTTCTTGCCAAAGCGGGTTGTAGCGCGTGAGGTAAGGTTTGTTCTTTCCAGTTTGTTGCCGGGGATAATGCTGCGATCATTCCAGCGACTGATGGAAGAATAAACCGCGGTAGAACCGAATTGCTGTTGGAAGGAAAGGTTGTACGACTGAGTTGTACCATTACGCAGGAAATTGTCCACATTATTCTGAATATTCAGAGGGCCCTGCGTACCATCCCATTTGGTTACGGTTTGACCTTCGGCTTTGGGTCCCCAGCTCTGGGTGCTCATGGGATCGAATATATCATCGGTACCCTGACCAAAAGAATTCTGCAACTCAGGCTTGATGAAAATGCTTTCCACACCTTGCGTTGTAGAGAAAGTAATACCGAGGCCCTGCGACTTGCGACCAGATTTAGTGGTAATCAGGATAACCCCATTACCCGCACGGGAGCCATAGAGGGCGGCGGCAGAAGGTCCTTTCAGCACGGTCATGCTTTCGATATCGTCGGCGCTGATATCGCCGAGGCCATTACCCCGGTCGAAACCTGCGCTCCAGTATCCGTTTTCCGTAGTACCGGTGAAGTTGTCGATGGGAATACCATCCACCACAATCAGGGGTTGGTTATCACCCGTGAGGGAATTAAGTCCACGCAAAACGATTTTCGAAGAACCACCCGCGCCATTGCTGGAGCGAACCACCTGCAAACCGGCCACTTTACCGGAAAGCGCGTTGGCCAGGTTGGTTTCCTTGGCATCGGCCAGGGTACCACCTTTGAGTTCCTGTACGGCATAACCCAACGATTTCTGCTGGCGCTTAATACCAAGGGCAGTAGTGATCACTACCTCGCCGAGTTCACCTGCAGCAACGTCCATGGTTACATCCAGGGTGTTGGAGCTGCCGACCGTAACCGTTTTGGTTCCAAAACTAATTGAACTAAAAACAAGCACAGCATTTGCCTTGTCAATAACGATGCTATAACGGCCTGCATCGTCTGTAATGGTACTTTGCGTGCTACCTTGTACCGACACAGTAGCCGATGGTACCGGACTACCATTGTTGTCCGTGACAACGCCGGTAATCGTACGTCTCTCCTGCGCAAAGAGCATGGTATTGCCCAGCAGCAGGATCAACAGTACAAGTAAGAATCGTTCGTTTCTCTTCATTGCAGTTGATTTTTAATGTTTAGATAAAAAAGCCTTATTTGTTTTTCATATGGTTCTGTACTGTTGTTTTCAGGGGGGGATGGGGCTAAGCGGGCACTCTTTCACTGTCGCGATGAGCGAGCTTTCTGTTTTCGCGAATCATATTGTCCATTACCAATGCAGCAGATCCGATCAGTTCAGCTTCGTATCCTAAGGTTGACACTTCCATGCTGGTATTCGCTGCGAGCCGTGGAATACAATGTTCGTTGAGCGCCTGCTGTATCGGTGCCTGCCATACTTTTCCGGCCAACGCGCCTCTGCCACTTAGTATCACGAGTTCCGGGTTTACCAGGTGAATCAGGATGGCCACGCCCCTTCCAATACTATAACCCGCTTCCGAGAGCAGTTCAATCGCGAATTTGTCGCCAAGCGTCGCTGCTCTTATCACGGCTTCGCTATCCTGCTCAAAATGTCCGCTGGGAAAATCAGGTCCCAGGTTCGAAAGCCTTCCTTTCTTCACGCCTTCGGCCGCCTTTTCTACCACTACCAGCAAAGAAGCTTCTGTTTCGAGGCAACCCGTCTTGCCGCAGGCACAAAGCTTATTGTTGTTGAACATAGGCATATGGCTAAACTCACCCGCGAAACCATTATGTCCTCTGAAGAGCTCCCCATTCAGGATCATTCCCAGGCCAATACCCCAGCCAATATTGATCACCATCGCATTCTGCTTATGGCGTGCAGCCCCAAACCTGAATTCAGCCAGGGCAATCAAACTGGAATCGTTGTCGATATATACCGGCAACTCCATTTTTCCCGTCAGGTAATCTTTAATACTTTGGCCGCCGGTGGCGAAGCTGAAGGAATAATTAATCCCTTTCTTCACATCAATAAAGCCCGGCATGCCAATCCCTATGCCAATGATCTTTTTTCGTGGAATCCCCGATTTGTCAATCACCCGCTCCATCTTCTCCGCCAGTACCGACATAGCGGCCGGATTATTATTCAGCGGCAATTCAAACTTCTCAATCTCCGTTACGTGCCGGTTATGAATATCCATCATCGAAATCCGCGTCACCAACTGGTCCATCGCTACCGACAGTATATACATGGTGTCGGGCATAATGGAATACATCACCGGTCTGCGCCCGCCACTCGATGGGGCAAATCCTGACTCCTTCACAAAACCATCCGCAATCAATTCATTCAGGATCTTCATCGTCAGGGGAAGGCTCTTCCCAATTCGCTCACTCAAATCGGCGCAGGACAGGGTATCGGAGAAATAAAATTCCCTTAGCACCAACCCCTTATAGAATGCCTTCTTTCCCATGTGTCAGTTTTGCGGTGGCTGTAATGAAAATCTTATTAAAAATTTAACCCAAAGTATAAAACTTTCTAAAAATCACAAAAAACTTATTAATTTTTTTATAAACAAATAGGAACTTCGTAAATATCCCAATGAGATTCACGCATTTAAGTAGATATACTTAGTTCTTAAAAGCTTGCTAAAAACCCGCCTGGCCTGCCAACTGCCGCATCCAAATCCTGCCTGGAACCGTACCTGCTATCCACATTCCACCTCTTTCCGAAGGAAAGAGTGCTGAACAATCGGCGGTTAAAAGCATTATTAACGGATACCTTTGTCAAAATGAATAAAAATCATTTATACGGTGCCTTTGGTTGGCTATGCCTTGCCCTCGCTGCCCTGCCGGCCTGTGCGCAGGCAGACAATCAAAAGACCATCACTACTAAAAAGATGAATTTGGAAAACGCAACAGCGGCCAACTACGATACCGCTTATTTAGCCAATGGATGCTTCTGGTGTACCGAAGCCATTTTTGAAGAATTGAAAGGTGTTGTCAGCGCCACTTCCGGTTACACGGGTGGGCATGTGGTGAACCCTACTTATAAAGAAGTTTGTACCGGTACCACCGGGCATGCTGAATGTTTGGAGATTGTGTACGACCCTGCACAGATCAGCTTTGATGAATTACTTGAAGTATTTTGGGAAACCCATGACCCCACCACGCTCAACCGTCAGGGCAATGATGTGGGACCTCAATACCGGAGCGGCGTTTTTTATCAGAATGAGGAACAAAGAAAAAAGGCGGAGCAATACAAGGAAGCCCTGAACAAAAGTGGCGCTTTCGACAAGCCCATCGTTACGGAAATAACCAAATTTGAAACCTTCTACCCGGCCGAAGATTATCACCAGGAATATTTTGCCAATAATGAGAACAACAACCCTTATTGCCGCATTGTGATCCGTCCCAAACTGGATAAGTTCAGAAAAGTGTTTAAAGACAAACTGAAAACTCAATAACTTTTTATATCCGCAACAGATTCACAACTTCAACCCGTTCACAAAAAACAAGCCCCGCTTAGGCGGGGCTTTAAGTGTACCATTCAATTCATGAGGGTTGACGTTTAGGTGATCGAATTGAACTATCCGGGCGGACAGACCTGCCGGCCAGTGGGACGACACCGGGTACACGGGCAGGATTTCTTTTCAAGGGTTGAGGATCAAAACGGACCATTTATAAAAATCGCTATTGGTGATCAAAATAGGCCCCGGTTTGGCCGCCGGGGCTCGGCTAACTCAGCAAGGATGGTGGCTGTACCTAAAACTTCGAAAAACGAGCCGGATACATTCCTTCTGAGGTTCGCAAGGTGGAAACAAACTGTCCACGTGGGATACCGTCCAGGGTATTAATTCGAATAGTATTCTGTCCCGCCTGCAGATTTAATGCCTGACGGTAGATTAATTTGCCACTAAGGTTATAAATTTCAAAACTGGCCTGCTCCGATCGCTGTGCATAAAACTGGAGATTTACCCCCGATTGTACTTCGGTGGGATACAATACCAGTTGCTTTTTATCGCTTGCCGACTGATTACGGAATTGCAGCACATGGCTGTATTGCACTTTACCATCCACACCCGTTATGCGCAGACGATACCAGTTGGCGACCGACTTGTTGTCGTAAGCAGCATCCGTATATTGGAAATCGGTGGCTGTATTGCCTTCCATATTCACCCAGTATTCAGCGATCGTCTGATAGTCGCCATCCGATGTGGAGCTCCGCTCTATGGCCACCGTAGCCGCCGGGCTGGCTTCGTTGAGTTGCCATTGCAGGCGGGTTTTACCATCGGCTGATACTCCCTGGAAGTTGCGGAGGTATGGCGCGCTAAGGACGGCGCCGTCCGGAAACTCAAACCGCTTGAAGTAAAGGCTGGCGTAGCGGGTGCTGTTGTTAGTAGTCTCATTATTGGCACCCACCCGATATTTGAATGAGCTCACGTTCACATGCGTTACGGTAAACATTACTTCGTTGGCCGAAGTATCTACCAATGCCCCAAATAAAAATCCAGTAATATTCCAACCACGGTATTCGGTACCATGCTGTGCCAGCACAATATGGCTATTGGTCGCGTTGAAAGTACAAACACCTCCACCCATATCCACCCCGTTCATTTCGTAAAGGCTCCTGCCACTGCTGGTGCTACCATCAATGTCGAGTCCGCTAAGGTCCACATTGGCCTGGCTTGCCGGGGTGCTGGTTCCGCCTTGCATAAATTGAATGGTGAATAGAATAAAGGCATTTCTTCCTGAGGAAATCCGGTATTCAGGTTGAAAGGCTTCGGGATAACCATCCGCGGTCCGGTCAATATTTTGAAGGGTAATACCACTGGTCATGGAGTCGATACGCACGTGCGCGTCAACGCCCGTTACCACATTGGAAAAACGGTATTTGGCGCCTACCTGCCGGTCGGTACCTTCAATTAAAGTGGGACTTTGAAATCGGTAAATGGGGGCCTGGGCACTGAGCGTTTGCAACCCCATGAGCGAAAGAAGAAAAAGGCTCACGCATGCATACAGCATCTCACGGATAAGTTTCGCTTTCATAAGTACGGTATTAAGATTAAGGGTCGGCTCTTGATAGGATGGATTCGCTGGTAATTACTGCCAATCTTTCGAAAATTTTCAGACGTTCTATCGAATCTTAACGTCGTATTTTCACCAGCTTTGACGATGTGAAAGTAGAATGGGTTTTTGGATAATGCAAGCCCGGCAAGGGTTTCAGGCGATCGGCAAAATTCTAATCCTGTGCAGATCAATCGATTTGAGATGAAAAAAAACTTCGGAAAATACGGTAAACCCTACGGAAAAACCCGGTGTCCGGCGCCGCCTGCCCGGATTTAGATGCCGGCAATTACTGGCGCCGGACCTGCCGGAAGACGGTTGTATTTGATTTATGGCCTGATCCTAACCCGCCTTAGCTCCAGTAAATTCAGCCCATTGGGCGCAAAGCCCGTTACTCCGGGCTGCACCAGCCTTACGGCCTTATCGTACCAAAGCGGTACTACGGGTGCCTGGTCCATCACCAACTGATCTGCCTGCTGATAAAGCCGATAGCGAATGGAATCATTTTCTTCCCGAATCGCCTGCTCAAAGAGCCGGTCGAATTCAGCGTTTTGGAAACGGGTATAATTGGGTGGTGCCGGATTACGGGAATAAAATACCGATAAATAGTTCTCCGCATCGGGATAATCCGCTATCCAACTGCCCCGGAAAAATGGCGACTGCGATCCCGATGTCAATTCCAGCAAATAGGCTTTCTGTACCGTTTCTACCTGCACCTTGATGCCCACATCACTCAATTGCCTGGCGATAAAATCGGCCATGTCCGCATACAGGGCAATCGTCTGTAATCGGATGGCTGGCATGCCCTCCCCTCCCGGATAACCCGCCTCCTTCAATAATTCACGGCTCCGTTGCGGGTCATAATAATAACCCCTTACCAGGGAATCGTTAAATGAGGGCAAGCCAACAGGCACAAAACCCGCTTCCGCGGGCGTACCCAGGGAGTTTCGTAAATATAGAATCATCTTTCTACGATCGAACCCATAATTGATCGCCTGCCGCACTTTTTGCATACGCAGGGGCGAACCCTTCAGTAACTCATTGTCGTTATCAACAAGAATTCCGAGGTATTCAATATTCAGGTAAGGATGCACCTGCAGGGCAATCTTTCCCTCCCATTTGGGCCTCAGCTTTCCCTGCTTGGTAAGTACTTCATCTTTGAAGGAGGACTCAATGTCGTTGATAAAGTCGAGCTGCCCCTGGCGAAACAACAGAAATTCCGTGGCCTTACTATCATAAAAGCTGATCTTGATACCTTCGAGGTAAGGCAGGGATTGCCCCAGGCTGTCTTTCTCAAAATAACGCGGGTTGCGCTGCATCACCAGGGCCTGGCCTTCCTCCCAGGCGAGCAGCCGGAAAGGGCCCGTGCCCACCGGATGCCGCCGAAAATCGCGACCGTAAGCCTGCACCGCCTCCCGCGGAACAATGCTGCAATACTGCATTGACAGAATACCGAGGATGGGCTGATAGGGCCGCAATAGCCGAAGTTCGAATATGGTGTCGTTCACAGCAACAAATGGCTGCAGGCTGTCGAGCTTGTTGTTGAATATCCAGGCGCCGGGGCTGGCCGTAACCGGATCCATGATGCGCTGCAGGCTGAAGACCACATCGGCTGCTCTGAGTTTACGGCCCTTCCCCTCAGCAAAACAGGGATCGTCATGAAAATAAACATCGTCGCGAAGAAAGAAGCGGTACAGTTTTTTATCGTCCGACAATTCCCAGCGCCTTGCCAGCGAGGGAGCCAGATCCAGGTTCTGATCTATTTCGACCAGGGTATTGAAAAGCTGGTGTACCGGCCACATCACCGACTGATTCTTGGCGAAAGCCGGATCGAGTGAGGCAATACCGGTATGCTCGTTGTATTGAAAGATATTTTGATCCCGCCGCTGCGTATGTCCACATCCCAGCCATAAGCCGGTCAGCCATAAAATCGCAAGGGCTTCCATCCATTTTCGCATTTTCACCGTCATTTAGCCATTGAACGTTTAAATTTACAATTCAAACCTATATGGCTGTGAAATACTTTGTTTACCTGACAGTTTGGACATTCTTCCTATCCTTTGCCAGCGCGCAGGAAGCCGGATCATTCACAAAGGCCGATACATTGCGTGGCAGCAATGGTGAAGCCCGCGCCTGGTGGGATGTGCTGCGTTACGACCTGAAAGTAGCGGTTGACATTCCGAATAAATCCATTAAAGGAAGTAATCAGCTTCATTTTAAAGTAATCAAGGGAGGCCAGCCGGGTCTGATGCAAATTGATTTGCAGATGCCCATGCAGCTTGATCGGGTAGAATATGTGCAAATGAAATATGGCGCACTTCCCTTTAGCCGGGAAGGTAATGTTGTTTGGATCAACTTCAATGAACGTGAACTAAAGGAAGGAACGGAGCATACCCTGGTCCTTCATTTCAGCGGCACACCCCGTGAAGCCGTGAGGGCGCCCTGGGATGGTGGCTGGGTATGGGCCAAAGACTCCCTGAAGCGTGACTGGATCACCGTGGCCTGCCAGGGATTGGGCGCCAGTGTGTGGTACCCCTGTAAAGATTTCCAGGCCGATGAGCCCGACCAGGGTGCCAGCCTTTCCATCACTGTACCCGACTCACTGGTTGCGGTGGGCAATGGCCGACTCGTGAAAAAAACTCCGGGTGCCAATGGCAATACTACCTGGAAATGGGAAGTGAAAAGCCCGATCAATAATTATAATATCATTCCCTATATCGGTCACTATGTAAACTGGGAAGAAAAGATCAGGGGAACCAGGGGAGAACTGGATGCCAGCTATTGGGTACTCGACTATAACCTCGAGCGCAGCAAGGCGCATTTTGGCCGCGATGTACAACGCATGATGACCTGTTTCGAAGACTGGTTTGGCCCCTACCCTTTTTATGAAGACAGCTACAAGATGATTGAAACGCCACACCTGGGTATGGAACACCAGAGCGCGGTGGCTTATGGCAACCAATACAGGGATGGCTACCTGGGTTCAGACCTCTCCGGAAGTGGCTGGGGTACCCAATGGGATTATATTATTATCCATGAAACAGGGCATGAATGGTTTGCCAACAATGTCACCACCCGCGACATTGCGGATATGTGGGTGCACGAAGGCTTTACCACTTACAGCGAAGTATTATTTGTAGAATGCCAGTATGGTAAGAAAGCCGCCGACGAGTATTGCCGGGGGCTGCGCAATAATATCGGGAACGACGCGCCCATTATCGGACCCTATGGGGTAAACCAGGAAGGCAGTGGCGATATGTATTTTAAGGGCGCCAACCTGTTGCATACTATCCGCCAGGTGATAAATAACGATGCCAGGTTTAAGGAGATATTACGGGGACTGAATAAAGAATTTTATCATAAACTCACCAGCAGCCGCGAAGTGGAAGCTTATATGGCCAAACAATCAGGCAAGAAGCTCGACAGGATTTTTGATCAGTATCTTCGGCAATCCACTATCCCCGTGCTGGAATACGAACTGATACCGGCGGGCGCGGCAGCCTATACCCTGAAGTACCGCTGGGCCGAAACGGTGGAAGGATTCGACATGCCGCTGAAGATTGTTGTCAACAACAAAGAGCAATGGATCCAGCCCGGCACCGGTTTCAAAACCCTCAAACTCACCGGCAAAATGCCCGGTGAATTGAAAGTAAACCCCAATTTCTACATAAGCACCAAAAAATTATAACCCAACCCCAACTTACTACTTACTACTTACCACTTACCACTTACCACTCCCCATGAGCACCATCCGCCGGCAAAGTATCATCGCCTCCCTGGTCATTTACCTGGGCTTTGCCGTGGGTTTATTGAATACCTATTTTTTTGGCGCGGAAAAATATTTCACTACGGCGCAGTATGGATTAACCACGATATTTATTGCCATCGCGCAGATGATGGCGGCCTTCGCCAATTTCGCGATGCCTTCCTATATCGCTAAATTTTATCCCTATTATAAAGACCATCTTCCCGAGCGCCGCAACGATATGCTGAGCCTCGCGCTGATCGCCGGTCTCATAGGCTTTGCGCTGGTTTGTGTGGGAGGCTGGGTGTTCAAGGATCTGGTGATCCGGAAATATTCGGAGAACTCACCCGAGCTGGTCAATTATTATTTCTGGATTTTTCCGCTGGGGCTGGGTCTCACCTTATTCAGCATTCTGGAAGTGTATGCCTGGAATGTGGGTAAGCCCATTCTCACCAATTTCCTCAAGGAGATACAGTGGCGTTTGATCATTACAGTACTGATTGTGCTTTTTATCTGGAAACTGATTCCGGATTTCGATTTGTTTATCAAGCTCTATGCGTTTACTTATCCCGCCATTGCGCTCACGCTGCTGCTATACCTGGCGGCGAAAGGGAAGATTCATTTTACGCTACAGATCAGTAAAGTTACCCGCAGGTTATATAAGAAGATCCTGACATTCTCGCTATTTCTGTATTCCGGATTCCTGATCTTCACCATCGCGCAGGTATTTGATCAACTGGTGATTGCCGCGGTGCTCGATGATGGTATGGCCAAGACCGGTATTTTCGGGTTGGCGCAACTGCTGGCCGGTGTAATACTCGCACCAAAAAGGGGTATTGTTGCCGCCGCCATCCCCGCACTTGCACGAGCCTGGAAGGATAAGGACCGCGATAAGCTGCAACGGATTTACCAGCGTTCTTCCTTAAACCAGCTCATCTTTTCCTGTGGCCTCTTCCTGCTGATCGCCCTGAACTATGAAGCCGCCATCCATACCTTTGGATTGAAAGAAGCATTTCTGCTGGGTTTTCCTGCCTTCCTGATCATGGGACTGACCCGCGTTATTGAAATGGGAACCGGCCTCAATGCGGAAATCATTGGCACTTCCAATTACTGGCGCGTGGAACTGATCAGCGGAGTATGCCTGCTGGCGCTGATGTTGCCCCTATCGATTATCCTGGCCCGCAAAATGGACATAATGGGTCCTGCGGTAGCCAACCTCATCGCGATTGGGCTGTACAATTTTGTACGCTTTGCTTTTTTATGGAAGAAGTTCAGGTTAATGCCCTTTACCGCAGCTTCCCTTTATGCCCTGTTGCTGGCCGCCGCTTCCGGCGCCATCGCCTATTTTCTCTTTCGCGATATGGAAGGCATCTGGGGCATGGTGCTTCGCAGCAGCTTGTTCTGCATTCTCTATATCAGCGCTACCATTCTGTTTAAAATTACACCCGATGCGAAGCCGGTGCTGGAAGCGATAAGGAAGAGAATGTTGTAAGTAGTGAGTAGGGAGTAGGAAGTGGGGGGTGGAAAGTGGGAAAAGAGGCAATGAGAAGGCTTGGAGTTAGAATTTGATTTGATGAAAAAAATCTGCGCAAATTTGCGTGGCAATCTGCGTCCATCTGCGAGAAACGCTTCAGCAGTTTAAACCGCTTCAAAGTTCAGGTGAGTTTTCCCGCAAATTTTCGCAGATTATTCCGCAGATGAGCGCAGATAAATGAATACTGTAAATAGTGCCAACTTTTTTTGGACGTGACACTTACTACTTACTACTTACTACTTACTACTCACAACTTCCTACTCCCTACTAACTACTTACTGGACGCCTGCGGCTTCTCTATCCTTCCCGCTCCAATATATCTTTTCAGATAATAGGGCTCAAAAAGATCGCTTACGGTTACGCCCTGGGATGAGGATGCATGTATGAATTTATTATTCTGGAGATAGATGCCAACATGAGATACACCCCCACGGGTGTTGAAGAATACCAAATCGCCTTCCTGCAATTCGGTGGCGGAAACTATGCGGGAATATTTATACTGCTCCCTTGCTGTACGTGGCACCGACATGGCATAGGCCGAAAGATACACTGCCTGCACAAAGGCGGAACAATCAATTCCTTTCTTGCTGCTGCCACCCAGGCGATATGGCGTGCCATACCATTCATCCACATGATCCAGCAGCTTCAGGTCCGAAATATGTTCCACTTCCGTATTCAGAAGCACCGCGTATTTCAATTGTACCGCACTTGCCTTTTCCACACTGGCCGTGCGATTGAGGAAACGATTGCCGGCCGTGTTGCCGGTGGCCGACTGCGCGCCGGAAGGTTTACGCGCCGGCGTATTTTCCTTCTTCACCTTTACCACCGAAGCGTCCTGCTCCAGGCTGATATCGTCGAGGAATTTGATGTCTTTAGTTGCTTCCGGAGAATTACTGGTTTGCGTCGACCCGCTTTGCCGAAGAGGCGAAGACAGCTTGTTGTTGACGGGACGCATACTTGAACAGCTTGACAACCATACAATGATTCCCAATGCAGCGATCCAATTTTTTGCCATTAGATTTCTTGCCATGAGTGTTCCATTGTGCGGGGAATTTTCAACGGAAAAACAGTTGCCGGCGACCCCGCGGCCGGATGTGCAAAAATAGAGGATAATTCCTCATAAAAATCAATTACCATAACGGAGCTGACGCTCTGTTATTGCGTCGGTCAAGACGCTGATAACCAAAGCATTGATTAAAAGGCTAAGGAGTTTATGCAAATAGGGCCCCACTTTGTGGGTAACTAAAGATGGCTGAACTTTGCGAATTCGGCACTTTTGTAAGGAAGGATTCGTCTCTACGCTGCGAGAATTTGAAATCAGTGCAACCCATGAAATTTTCACATTTACACGTACATACCCAGTTTTCCCTGCTCGATGGCGCGGCCGCCATACCTAATCTGTACAAAAAAGCCATAGCCGATGGCCAACCCGCGCTGGCCATCAGCGACCATGGCAATATGTTTGGCGCATTCGCCTTTGTGGCGGAAGCCTATAAGCATACGGATGAAAATGGCAAGCTGAAGGTGAAACCGGTTGTGGGTTGTGAATTCTATGTAACTGCCAACCGGCATCAGAAAACCTTCACCAAGGACCAGAAAGATATTCGTCACCATCAGATATTACTCGCCAAAAACGATCAGGGCTACCGCAACCTGGTAAAGCTCACCTCGCTGGGTTATATCGAAGGGCTGTACAGCAAATATCCCCGGATCGATAAGGAACTCATCCTGAAGCACCATGAGGGGCTTATCGCCACCACCTGTTGCCTGGGTGCTTCGGTGCCACAGGCCATTCTGCGGCATGGCGAAGCCGAAGGGGAGAACGAATTCAAATGGTGGCTCAATATTTTCCAGGATGATTTTTATGTGGAACTGCAAAGGCATGGTATGGCCGAGCAGGACAAGGTAAACGAAGTGCTGGTAAAACTGGCGCGCAAATACCAGGTGAAGATTATCGCCAGCAACGATTCACACTATGTGGAGCAAAGCGATTTCAATGCCCACGATATTCTTTTGTGCATTAATACCGGCGAAAAGATTACCACACCGGCCATGCGCGATTTTGCGGATGATGACGTGAACATGAAGGGAAAGCGGTTTGCTTTCCCCAACGACCAGTTTTATTTTAAGACCACGGCGGAAATGAGCCAGGTATTTTCGGATCTGCCGGAAGCGCTCGACAATACCAACGAGATTGTTGACAAGGTTGACCTGCTCAATTTGAAAAGGGATATCCTGCTCCCCTTCTTCCAGGTACCCAAAGAATTCAGCAGCCAGGATGAATACCTGGAACACCTTACCTGGGAAGGCGCACGCCAGCGCTACAGCGAAATAACCCCTGAGATCGACGAACGTATCCGCTTTGAGCTCTATACCATCAAGACCATGGGCTTTGCGGGTTATTTTCTGATCGTGAGCGATTTTATCCGGGCCGGCCGGGATATAGGTGTATTCATTGGTCCGGGTCGCGGATCGGCCGCGGGTTCTGTTGTCGCCTACTGCACCGGTATCACCAATATCGACCCCATCAAGTACAAGTTGCTTTTCGAACGTTTTCTGAATCCCGACCGGAAATCGATGCCCGATATCGATACCGATTTTGATGATGAAGGAAGGCAGAAAGTGATCGATTATGTGGTGGAGAAATATGGCAATAACCAGGTAGCCCAGATTATTACCTATGGTACCATGGCCGCAAAAATGAGCATCAAGGACGTGGCGCGCGTGATGGACCTGCCCCTGCCTGAATCGAATGCCCTGGCCAAACTGGTACCCGAAAAGCCCGGTATAGAACTGCGCAGGGTGCTGCATGCGCCCATGCGCAGCAGGGACGGAGAAAAGTCGCTCGAAGAAAAAGATGGCCTCAGCACCGATGATCTTGACATGGTGCGGCGCCTCCGGGAGATCTATGACCAAACCGATACCCAGGCCAGCAAAGTATTGCATGAGGCCGAACGCCTCGAAGGTTCGGTACGCAATACCGGCATTCATGCCGCGGGTATCATCATCGCCCCCAAAGACCTTACCGAACTACTGCCTGTAACGGTGGCCAAAGATTCGCCACTCTGGGTTACACAATTTGAAGGCAATGTGATTGAAGACGCCGGGGTAATCAAGATGGACTTCCTTGGATTGAAGACCCTTACCATCATCAAGAACGCGTTGCAACTTATACGGCAAAACCATAATGTCGATATCGACATCGACAGCATTCCGCTTGATGACGGCAAGACATTTGAACTGTACCAGCTCGGCGCTACCATCGGCACATTTCAGTTCGAAAGCCCGGGTATGCAGAAATACCTGCGCGAACTAAAGCCCGATAAGTTTGGCGACCTTATCGCGATGAACGCGCTGTACCGGCCCGGTCCTATCGCCTATATACCCAATTATATCGACCGCAAGCATGGCCGCGAAGCCATCAGCTACGACCTGCCCGAGATGGCGGAATACCTGGAAGAAACCTATGGTATTACGGTATACCAGGAACAGGTAATGCTGCTGGCGCAAAAGCTGGCCGGCTTTAGCAAGGGCGATGCCGACGTGCTTCGCAAAGCCATGGGTAAAAAGCAAAAGGCGGTACTCGATAAAATGAAGGCGCAGTTTATCAAAGGCGCTACCGAAAAAAACTTTCCGGCCGAAAAGCTGGAAAAAATCTGGACCGACTGGGAAGCTTTTGCCCAATACGCCTTCAACAAATCGCATTCCACCTGTTACGCTTTTGTCGCTTACCAAACCGCCTACCTCAAAGCCCATTATCCGGGTGAATATATGTCGGCCGTGCTCAACAACGCCGGCAGCATCGACAAGATCACCTTCTTCATGGAAGAATGTAAGCGAATGGGCATCAAAGTGCTGGGTCCGGATATCAATGAATCGCTGAAAGGCTTTGCCGTGAATAAGGCGGGCGAAATTCGCTTTGGCCTCGGTGGTTTGAAGGGCGTGGGCGAAGCCGCCGTGGAAAATATCATCGAGGAGCGTGGGAAGAGTGGTGCTTTTAACGACATCTTTGATTTTATCAAGCGCATTAATCAGCGGGCGGTGAATAAAAAGACCCTGGAAAGCCTCGCCTATGCCGGGGCCTTTGATTGCTTCCCCGCCATGCACAGGGCCCAGTACTTTACCGTGGCGGAAGGAGATACCGCTACCGGCCTGGAAAAAATTATCAAGTATGGCCAGGTAATTGCCGCGCAAAGTGTTACGTCCTCCGCCACGCTATTTGGCGATATGGCCATTGATATGGAGATACCGCCTCCGCGAATAGCGGATTGTGCTCCCTGGCCGCTCACCGAACAACTGGCTTTTGAGAAGGATGTAACGGGTATGTTCCTGAGCGGTCATCCCCTGGATCATTACAAATTCGAGATTAAACATTATGGCATCAGCTCCATCGCCGACTTCAACGAGTTTCGCGATACCATCAAGGCACAGCCCAACCCCGGCCGTGGATTCAAGCTGCTCGCGCTGGTAACGGGAGCCGATCACCGCATCGCCCAAAACGGAAACAAGTTCGGCCGCTTTACGCTGGAAGATTTTTCGGGTAAAATGGAGATCGCTTTATTTAAGGAAGATTACCTCCGCTTTTCCCCACTGCTCATGCCCGGCACGGCTTTGTATGTCACCGGCCAGCTCAAACCCCGCTTTGGCCGCGATGAGTGGGAGTTCAGGGTCGGCAGCATCTCACTCGCCGAAAACATCAAGGAGAGCCAGACAAGGCAGTTGCAGATAGAAATGCATCCGGCCTACCTCAACGAAGAGTGGATTGATTTCCTGGCCAAAAACCTGAAAACCCATCGTAATGGCGACACCAGCTTCCGGCTGGTACTAAAGGACCCCACCCAAAACCTGCGCATCAGCCTGCAAACCGGTACCAATAGTTTCCGAATGAACGATGAACTGATTCAGTTTCTGGAGCAAAAACCGGAATGTGAGATACAGGTACAACTCAACTAAGGATGTTTGATAAGTTAAAGCATTGAAAAAGAAAACCATACAAAATGTTAGTATGGCCGACAAACTGGCCTGAATGCCCCTACCGGCTGCCAAGTTTTACACAACTTTCTGCCAGTCTGGGCTGTTATGTTGAACGGAATTAAATTTGCATTCCACTTTACGTAAACATTAAAAATTAAAATAAATACGATGGCAAAAGAATTCAATGATTCCAATTTCCAGTCGGATGTGCTGGCTTCGGATAAACTGACCGTAGTGGATTTCTGGGCAGAATGGTGTGGTCCCTGCCGCGCTATTGGTCCCGTAATCGAAGAACTTTCCAAAGAATACGATGGCAAAGTGAATATCGGCAAAGTGAACGTAGACAATAATCCCCAGGTTTCGATGAACTATGGCATTACTTCCATTCCTGCCATTCTTTTCATCAAGGGCGGACAGGTAGTGGATAAACTGGTTGGCGCACAGCCGAAGAGCAATTTTGTGAAGAAGATTGAGGCGCATATCTAAGTTTGAAGTCCCAAAATCGGGTGAATATTCCCCTTTGGTATAAGAATATCCAAACATTCAAATAAAAGGAAGGGACTGCTTAGTAGCAGTCCCTTCCTTTTATTTACAGCTTCCGAAAAAATCTTACCTGCTTGTCCGGACATGCTTGTAACGGAATACCAGCAAAAAAAGAAATCCCAACACCAAAGCATATCCCGCAAAGCAAAACCATGTATTTGGCCAGTCTGTGACCCGAACAGTGGCTCCATTTATTGTGGTTGTGCGTGTGAAATAGTCTACCACCATTCCACTTCCATATCCACCAATCATAGCGCCAACCCCATTGGTCATAAACATGAACAAACCCTGAGCACTGGCGCGTATCTCGGTAGGTGCTTCTCTTTCAACAAATAATGATCCTGACACATTAAAGAAGTCAAAGGCCATACCATAAATAATCATCGAAAGAATCAGGAAAACAAGACCCTCGTCAGGGTTACCAATTCCAAAAAAGCCAAATCGCAATACCCAAGCCATAAAACTCAATAGCATCACAACCTTTATTCCATATCTATATAAGAAAAATGGAATTGTTAGAATGAACAATGATTCCGAAATCTGGGAAATACTTAAAGTGATTATTTCGCGCTTCACCACAAAAGAATCCGGGTGGGTGGACGCAAAGCTGCCCAGAAAACTCCCGCCAAAAGCATTGGTTATTTGAAGAGCGGCGCCAAGACTCATTGCAAACAGAAAAAACAATAGCATTTTCCGCTGTTTGAATAAAACAAAAGCATTCAGGCCCATTGCCGTTACCCAATTACTTGCTTTCCCTTTATTTGGTGGGGGGCAGGCAGGCATCAAGAAAGCATATATGGCCAGTACTACTCCACTTGCTGCGCTTAAATAGAGTTGCATATTTGAAGCCTTCCAACCTGTCAGGTCGACGGTCCACATAGCCACAATAAAGCCAATCGTTCCCCAGGAGCGAATGGGTGGAAAAACATCCAGAACCTTATATCCTTTATTTGAAAGAGTAATATATGAAACAGTATTGTTCAATGCGATGGTCGGCATATAAAACATCGCGTTAATCAACATTACCCAAAAAAAGACTGTTGGGTCATTAACTGAGGCCGCCCATAAAAGTATTAAGGCGGCGACCAGATGACAGAAGCCCAGCACACGCTCTGCATTGGCCCATTTATCCGCAATAATACCCATTAGTGCGGGCATAAATAATGAAGAAATACCCATTGTAGAAAATACAGCGCCTATCTGCGTGCCTGAAAATCCGAGGGAGCCGCCCAGGTAACCTCCAATCGAAATTAGCCAGGAGCCCCACACAAAGAATTGCAGGAAATTCATAACCGTCAACCGAAGCTTAATATTCATGCGATGGTAAATTTAAACCGGGCAGGAAGTTAAGGATTTTAATGATTGACAAACTGATATCCAGTCTTCGTTTGCCACGAAACGCGATTCCATCCTGCTGAAAACTTTAAACCTTTTGCTCCCCTATCTGGTTGTAACTTTGCATAAAATTGGAAATATGAATGCTGAGTTGTTGACCACTCAATTGCAGACTATTCCTTTGGAAGCCGGCCTGGCAGCCATCGCCCAAAAAGTAAAAAACCAGGAACGGATTACCGACGAGGAGGCTTTAATGCTTTTTGAAAAAGGCAGCCTTTCTTTCGTGGGCTCCCTGGCCAATTCCATCCGGGAACGGATGCATGGCGATAACACTTATTTCAACCGCAATTTCCATATTGAGCCCACCAATGTGTGTGTATTCTCCTGTCATTTTTGCTCGTATAGCCGGCTCTACGCCCATCGCGACGAAGGTTGGGAACTGAGCCAGCAGCAGATGCTCGATATAGTGAAAAGTTACGACGGCAAACCCGTAACCGAAGTGCATATTGTAGGGGGAGTACACCCGAAAATGAACCTCGAGTTTTTTGCGGAATTACTGCGTTCCATCAAAGCCCATCGCCCGGACCTGCATATCAAAGGCTTTACTGCGGTGGAGCTCGACTATATGTTTCGCAAGGCCAAACTCAGTGTGGAGCAGGGCATGAAGCTGCTGAAGGAGGCTGGTCTGCAATCGCTGCCCGGTGGCGGCGCCGAAATCTTCGCCCCCGAAGTGCGGGAAAAAATTAGTGCCGATAAGGTGGATGGCGCCGGCTGGCTGGCTATACATGAAACCGCGCACCAACTGGGCATGCACAGCAATGCCACCATGCTCTATGGCCATATCGAAAACTATTCGCACCGTATTGATCACATGCGACAGCTCCGTGATTTGCAGGATCGCACCAGGGGATTCAATACCTTCATTCCGCTGAAGTTTCGCAATGGCGACAACGACATGAGCCATGTGCCGGAAACCAGCCTCGTGGAAGATATGCGGATGTATGCGATCGCCCGCATTTACCTCGATAATTTCCCGCACCTGAAAGCCTACTGGCCCATGCTGGGAAGGCAGAATGCGCAAATGAGCCTCTCCTTTGGCGTCAATGATATTGACGGTACCATCGATGATACCACCAAAATCTACAGCATGGCGGGATCCGAAGAGCAGAACCCCTCCATGACCACGGCCGAACTGGTAAACCTGATCCGCCAGGCGCGCCGCAAGCCCATTGAGCGAGATACGCTCTATGGCGTAATCCGCGACTATACCGATATCCCACTGGAAGAGATTCAACGTAGCGAAAACCTTCCCACACTCAATTGATTCCCCATCGAATACTTAAAACAGGCCGGTGAAAAAAATTTTTCACCGGCCTGTTTTAATTTGTAAATTCAGGTAATCAAAATTTCAGCGCATGAAAAAAATCGCAGCCATTCTTCAACGTAAAGGCGCGGCCGTGGTAACGGTGACCCCCGACACGACCGTTCTGGAAGCCATTCGTATCATGGCCGAGAAAAATATCGGATCGGTGGTGGTAGCCGACAATGGCCGGTTTATGGGTATTGTTTCTGAACGCGATTATTCCCGAAAAGTGATCCTGAAAGGAAAACATTCCAGCGAAACAAAAGTGTCGGAGATCATGTCTACCGACCTCCCCTCCCTTCGCCCGGAAGATAGTATTGATCAATGCATGACTATCATGTCGCAACAAAACCTGCGTTACCTGCCCGTATTCGAAAAAGAGGTACTAGCCGGCATCATCTCCATGAGCGATGTGGTGAAAGAAACCATTCTGGCGCAAAAAGAAACGATTAATCAGTTGGAAAATTATATTCACGGACAAGCGTGAGGGGAGTTTTAAGTTGTAAGTTTTAAGTTGTAAGTGGAATATCAGTGAAAGAAAAGTAATCACAGCTTTAGTAAGCCTGCAAAAGAATTGAATTAATATTTTAAACTTACAACTTAAAACTTACAACTTACAACTTACAACTTCCAACCCCACTCAACATTCTACCAAACTCAGCGGCACATGCACCGCCAATCCCCCGTCGGCGGTTTCTTTATACTTCTGGCTCATATCCTGTGCCGTATCCCACATCGTTTTGATAACCGCATCGAGCGACACTTTCGCGAAATCGGGTGTGCTTTGTAAGGCAAGCTGTGCGGCGGTGATGGCTTTGATGGCCCCCATGGTATTGCGTTCTATACAGGGCACCTGCACCAGTCCGGCAATAGGGTCGCAGGTCATGCCGAGATGGTGTTCCATCGCAATTTCTGCCGCCATCATGGCCTGGCGCTGGCTTCCTCCCATGGCTTCGGCCAGGGCGGCGGCGGCCATGGCGCTCGATACGCCAATCTCTGCCTGGCATCCACCCATGGCGGCAGAAATGGTGGCACCCTTTTTGAAAATGCTGCCAATTTCGGCGGCGGTGCAGAGAAAGCGCTGAATCAGTTCCGCTTCGGCTTCCTGCGTATCGGGCGGATGAACAAAAATGAGGCTATACATCAATACAGCCGGAATTACCCCGGCCGCACCATTAGTGGGCGCAGTTACCACCCGGCCAAAACTGGCATTCTCTTCATTTACTGCCAAAGCAAAACAACTGACCCAATCCAGTATATAGGGAAAATCCTTGCCGCCATTTCGGATGGCCTGCATCCATTCGGTAGGATTTGTATAACTTGTTCCACGCAACAATCGCTTGTTGAGCGCCGATGCCCTTCGTTTCACCTGCAAACCGCCGGGTAAAAAACCCTCCGTATGGCATCCCCGGTACATGCTTTCGCGCATGGTAAGCCATATCTTTTGAATCCCTTCCCGGGTTGCGGCTTCCGGTCGCCATCCCAGCTCATTTTCCATCACCAATTCATGAATAGACATGCCGGTTTTTATGCACCAGTGCAGCAGGTCGCGCGCATTATTCACCGGGAATGGAATCTGTGCCTGGCTTTGCTTATTTTCCACTTTCCCCTCCTTCACCACAAAGCCTCCTCCAATACTGTAGAAAGTGGCGGCCAGGTTCTCTCCCCCCTGTAAGCTGGCCTGGAACTGGAGGGCATTGCTGTGAAAAGGAAGCGACTCGGTGAGCAGGTACACAATATCTTCCCGCGGATCGAAACTGATTTCATGACGACCGGCCAGCAATAGTCTTTTCATGTCCGCGATATCGCGGATGCGGGGCTGTATCGCTTCCACGGCAAAACTAACCGGATCAGCACCCAGCAATCCCATCTGCACCGCTATATCCGTACCATGCCCCACACCGGTCTTGGCCAATGATCCAAACAACAACACCCGGATGCCGGTCACCTGCTGCAAACTGCCCCGCTCTTCCAACTCAGCCAGAAACTGCTGCGCAGCCCGCCAGGGCCCCAGGGTGTGACTGCTGGAAGGACCAACACCAATTTTGAAAATATCAAATACCGATATGGGTTCGTATGACATTTAAGTTGTAGGTTTTAAGTGGTAAGTTATAAGTTTTAAGTTGTTAGTGAACGGGAGCCCAATAATTTGCTTGTCGAAACCAGTATCAAACAGAAAGAACTTAAAACTTACAACTTAAAACTTAAAACTCATTCAGGTCTGTTATTCATCAGCAAATAACGTGCTGTTTCAAAAAACGCATGCGTAAACGCTGCCAGCTCCCTTCGGATCGAATCCTGCTGCTGCGGACTATGCCCTGGTGCAAGTTCGGTAATTGGCACCAACTGATCATCCGGAAAATTGAGATGGGTATTGAAATAATACTCATCCGTCACCATCCCGATGCGACCTGCCGTATTGGTGATAAAGGCAAAATGCTTTTGTTTGTCGGGATGCAGCAGATCGCGGCCGAGGGTACTGTTGGTATAGGGCTGATGCAGCATGCCCGCAATGGTGGGCAATACGTCGATCTGTGAAACCACTTCCGGGCGGCGTTGCGGGGCCAGCAGATAAGGCGCATAAAAAAGTAGCGGTACATGTTCATCCGTAAGGCGCTGTTCCGTCCAGGCCGGCGGATACATGGCGCTGGCATTGCCCGCTACCCCATGGTCGCCCACAAATACAAATATGGTGTTGTGGAAATAGGCTTCCTTTTTTGCCGCCTCCAGGAAGGTTTGAAAGCAGTAATCCGAGTAGCGAAAGCTATTGTATTCTTCAACCGACTCAAACCCGTAGCGCAAAAGCGTATCGCGATTCGGGAACTTTCTTTCAAAATCGGAATCCTCTTCCGGTATCATGAAAGGGCGATGATTGAAGGAGGTTTGAATGATGGCAAAGAAAGAACTGTCTTCGCGGCGAAATACCTTATTCGCTTCCAGGAACAGGTCCTTATCGCTAATACCCCACACATTTACTTTGGGTGAGTTGAATTGCGTGCCCGTATGCATTTGCAGGCCATCGATATTTTCGAGCAAGCCTTTGAAATTATTGAAATCCGGGTCGCCGCCCAGGAAGTAATGCTTGCTGTATTGCCGGAAATTATCAATTATGGTTTTCTGCCGGATGGCCAGCGGGTTGCGGGTAGAAAACTTAAAGAGTTGCGCGTCGGGAATACCGGTTATTAACGCAAATAAGCCCCTGGCCGTACTGAAATGAGGGGTAAAGCATTTTTCGAAGAATATACCCTCACGGCTGATGGAGTCAAAAAAAGGCGTGGTGTTGAGCGGATTGCCGCTCATGCTGCTTTTGTACATACTAAACGACTCGCACATCACCAGTACAATATTGGGGCGGCTTTCGATGGCGCTCCCGTATGGAGTAACCAGCCTTTCGTAGCCAAACCGATCCGGATTAGGCAGGGGCATCCAGCGCGCCATGATGGGGAATACCTCCCTTGCCTTATTTTCATTAAACTCAGGTTTGCGTAGCTTGAGGGTGGAGAAAAAATTCTGCAGGGGATTGAGCGCGAGATAGGACTTGAAATTATCGCGAAACACAAAACATTCCTTCCAGGAAAGCGGCTTTAGCGCAAGTTTGCCATATACCAATGCCGCCAACAACAAGGCTGCAATTACAAAATATTTTCTTCGATAGGGAATCTTCAGTCCATCGGTCTGGCTAATTACCCGCCAGTGACTTTTCCGATACATCCAGCGAAAAATAATCACGGTGACCAGCAGCCCCAGCAGCATCCAAATCATGGGATAGGTTTGCCACATCATCTCCAGCGATATGCCCGGATCTTCCACAAAATTCATGGCCCCGGCGTCCAGACGGGTTTGATTGTAGGAAAAGCTGCCAAAATCCGCAGCGAAAAAGAAAAACACGATAAAGGTCACCAGCACCAGGTACCAGGTCCACCATTTCTTGTTCCGTGCCGAATAAAATGGAGACAGCCGCATGGAAAGGCTGGCTACTATTATTGGCAGCAACAAGAGCGAAATCCAGCGCAGATCATATTGCAGTCCCAGCGAAAATGAATCGAGGGTATCGGTAAACCCCAGATCAGGAGGCCTGAAGGCAAAAAATGTCGCCAGCCTGAACAAGGTGAAGAGCAGCAGGAACAGCAGGAAAAGGTTGATGACCCAGAGTATGGTCTTTGGGATCTTGTAGCGACGAAGCATGTGCAAAGGAATTGAAAAATTAGGATATTCAGGCTACTCAGTACCCGCGAAACCCGGGATTTAAAATATGGCCAAAAAAGTCATCCGCCTGATTTGCCCCGGGGCAATTTCCTAACTTTGCCAGATGTTTTTACAAATTGATTTTCCGAACTGGCTGGTGCAAATGGACCAGTGGCTTTTTACCAAAATAAACAGCCAGTTCACCAATGGCTTCTTCGACCAACTGATGCCCTTCATGCGCACGGCACTGAATTGGGCTCCTCTTTATATTTTTCTGATCGCCTTCGCCCTGATTAATTTCCGCTCCCGAGGCGGCTGGTGGGTGTTGTTTATGCTGGCTACCGTAGCCCTCACCGATATGACCGGCACTTATCTTTTCAAGCATAATTTTGAACGAATCAGACCCTGCGGCGATCCCGATTTCGGCATGTATGTGCGCCTGCTCGTTGACCGCTGCTCCACCGGCCACAGCTTCACCAGCAATCATGCCGCCAATCACATGGGCATGGCCACATTTTTCTTTATCACTACGCGCAAATGGCTCGGCAAATGGGCGGCGCTGGGCCTTGTATGGGCGGCATTGATCGGCTATGCCCAAATCTATGTGGGCGTACATTACCCCTTCGACGTATTGGTAGGATCCCTGGTGGGCTTGCTGCTGGGAACTTTGACCGGCCAATTATATATCAAGCGCCACGGATTTGTTATCTTCGGGCCACAATCAACGGTCACTTCTTAATGGAAATAATGATATTGGCAGGACTCATCCTGCTAAACGGGCTTTTCTCCATGGCGGAAATCGCGCTGGTATCGGCCCGGAAGGCGAGACTGGAATCAATGGCCAATAAAGGCGACAAGGATGCACGGGAAGCGCTGAATCTTGCCAACAAACCCGAAAATTTTCTTTCAACGGTCCAAATGGGGATTACCGTCGTGGGCATCATGACCGGTATCTATTCGGGTGAGCAAATCACTGATGATTTTGCCGTCTTCCTCCAAAAATGGCCTGCCCTGCAGCCTTATAGCTATGGCCTGGCCACGGCTATTGTGGTTATCGTGGTCACCTATTTCACCATAATTTTCGGGGAACTGGTACCCAAGCGCCTGGGGCTGGCGCATCCCGAGGGAATCGCCAAAGGGGTGGCAAGACCCATGAAATTGCTGGGGCTTATTACCCATCCTTTTATCTGGCTGCTGAGCAAGAGCAGCAATGTAGTGGTGCGTATTCTCGGATTGAAGCCCAGCGCCAATATGGTGACGGAAGATGAAATTAAAGCCATCATCAGCGAAGGCACCGAACAGGGAACAATTGAAGAAACCGAACAGGAAATCATCGAAAGGGTTTTTCACCTGAGCGACCGCAACATCACATCGCTAATGACACACCGCAGCGATATAGTTTGGTTCAACCTCCTCGATACCGAAGAAATGATCAAGGAGAAGATCATGAAAGAACCACATTCCCTCTATCCGATCTGCGACAACAGTATCGACGATATCAAGGGTGTGGTGGCTATAAAGGACCTTTATATCTCCCCCGATAATATTGCCTTCAAAGAACTGATGAAGCCGGCGCTATTTGTTCCGGAAAACAATACCGCCTACCAGGTACTGGAAAAATTCAAGGAATCGCAACTACATTCCTGCTTTATAGTAGACGAATACGGTTCCATCCTGGGCATGATCACCCTGAACGATATTCTGGAAGCCATCATTGGCGATATGCCCCAACCCGACGTGCCCGAATACGAAATCAAAATCCGCGATGATGGCAGTTTCCTGATCGACGCACAGATTCCCTTTTACGACTTCCTGAGCCATTTCGACCAAACGGAATGGATGAATGAAGGGGAACAGGAATTTGATACCCTGGCGGGATTTATCCTCCACCAGTTGGAAAGAATTCCCCAAACCGGCGACAAACTTGAGTGGAAAGGCTTTCAGATTGAGATCATCGATATGGACGGACACAGGATTGATAAAGTGCTGGTGAAGATTAGTGAGAAGATAAGGGAGGAGATGGAGGAGGAGTGAGTTGTAAGTTATAAGTTATAAGTTATAAGTTTTAAGTTTTAAGTTGTAAGTTTTAAGTTGTCTTTTGAATTTAGGTCTTTAATTCGAAATAAATCTTCTTGCTTGCTTGTGATAGCAATGCCATCCGTAACCAATAAACTTAAAACTTATAACTTAAAACTTAAAACCTTTTGCATGTAGGTCTTTAATTCGAAATAAATCTTCTTGCTTGCTTGTGATAGCAATGCCATACGTAGCCAATAAACTTAAAACTTATAACTTAAAACTTAAAACCTTTTGCATGTAGGTCTTTAATTCGAAATAAATCTTCTTGCTTGCTTGTGATAGCAATGCCATACGTAGCCAATAAACTTAAAACTTATAACTTAAAACTTAAAACCTTTTGCATGTAG